>NZ_JBLNKX010000028.1:0-1204 GCF_048158725.1 Flavobacterium arabinosi | reverse complement strand
GCAAAGGTCAACGTCACCGAAGCATCACAAGTATCAGTTGCGGTTGCTTGCGCAAAGGCTGGCAAGGCGGGACAATTGATAGTCGATGGCGCTGGTAAGGCGGCGATTACCGGTGCAGTGATATCCTGAACATTGATCGTTTGTGAAGCTGTTGATCTGTTTCCACAATCATCTGTTGCAGTCCAAGTTCGGGTCACGCTGTAATTACCCGGACAGTTGCCTGGAGTAGTTACATCGGCAAAGGTCAACGTCACCGAAGCATCACAAGTATCAGTTGCGGTTGCTTGCGCAAAGGCTGGCAAGGCGGGACAATTGATAGTCGATGGCGCTGGTAAGGCGGTGATTACCGGTGCAGTGATATCCTGAACATTGATCGTTTGTGAAGCTGTTGATCTGTTTCCACAATCATCTGTTGCGGTCCAAGTTCGGGTCACGCTGTAATTACCCGGACAGTTGCCTGGAGTAGTCACATCAGCAAAGGTCAACGTCACCGAAGCATCACAAGTATCAGTTGCGGTAGCTTGCGCAAAGGCTGGCAAGGCGGGACAATTGATAGTCGATGGCGCTGGTAAGGCGGCGATTACCGGTGCAGTGATATCCTGAACATTGATTCTTTGTGAAGCTGTTGATCTGTTTCCACAATCATCTGTTGCGGTCCAAGTTCGGGTCACGCTGTAATTACCCGGACAGTTGCCTGGAGTAGTTACATCGGCAAAGGTCAACGTCACCGAAGCATCACAAGTATCAGTTGCGGTTGCTTGCGCAAAGGCTGGCAAGGCGGGACAATTGATAGTCGATGGCGCTGGTAATGCGGCGATTACCGGTGCAGTGATATCCTGAACATTGATCGTTTGTGAAGCTGTTGATCTGTTTCCACAATCATCTGTTGCAGTCCAAGTTCGGGTCACGCTGTAATTACCCGGACAGTTGCCTGGAGTAGTTACATCGGCAAAGGTCAACGTCACCGAAGCATCACAAGTATCAGTTGCGGTTGCTTGCGCAAAGGCTGGCAAGGCGGGACAATTGATAGTCGATGGCGCTGGTAAGGCGGCGATTACCGGTGCAGTGATATCCTGAACATTGATTCTTTGTGAAGCTGTTGATCTGTTTCCACAATCATCTGTTGCGGTCCAAGTTCGGGTCACGCTGTAATTACCCGGACAGTTGCCTGGAGTAGTTACATCGGCAAAGGTCAACGTCACCG
>NZ_JBLNKX010000026.1:0-1348 GCF_048158725.1 Flavobacterium arabinosi | reverse complement strand
TGTCCCGTCCTGAAATAGTGATACACAAAAAGTATCCTTATGGAAAAACAAGAAGAACCACGCTATTTAAAGCGCACCCAAAAAGACTATTCGATGTTTTTTAAATTGCAAATTGTTCAAGAAATCGAACGGGGACAACTTACCGAAACAGAAGCAACCAAGAAATATGGTATCCAATGTAGAAAGACCGTTGTTCAATGGTTAAGAAAATTTGGTAACTTCGATTGGGAAAACCAAACGCCATTTAATATGTCTAAGACACCCGAACAAAAGATAATGGAGCTTGAAGCCAAAGTAAGACTCTTAGAAAAACAAAAGTCATTCTTGGAACAACAGGCTTATGTAGCAGACAAGAAAGCCATCATTTTCGATATGATGATTGATATTGCAGAGCAAGAATATAAAATCGACATAAGAAAAAACTCTCCACCCGAACAATCGACCATTTTAGACAAAAAGAACAACAAACAATAGTGTTCGCCTGTTATTTGTTCGGGATAGACAGACAGGTTTATTATCGAAAAATTAAAAGAAAAGTCAGCAAACAAAGCAAAGCTACAGAAGTAGTTTCTATGGTTACTGAAATCAGGAAATCAATGCCCAGATTGGGGACAAGGAAGTTATACTATCTTTTATCGGATAAACTCCAATTGCTGAACATTGGAAGGGATAAGTTTTTTGATATACTTAGAGCCAATCATTTATTGATTCAGCCAAAGCGTTCTTATCACATAACCACTAATTCGCATCATCGGTTTAGAAAACATCTGAATCAAATTCTTGATTTAGAAATAAACAGACCCGAACAAGTCTGGGTATCGGATATAACATATATTGGAAAAAGAGAGAGACCTTGTTATTTAAGTATTGTCACAGACGCTTATTCCAAGAAGATTATGGGACATTATGTTGCTGATAATATGAACACCGAAAGCAGTCTCAGAGCTCTTAAAATAGCTATAAAACAGAGAAAAAACAAGGGAATATCCTTGATTCATCACTCGGATAGAGGCATACAATATTGTGCTAACGATTATCAAAGCGTTTTGAATAAAAACGGCATTATAACTAGTATGACTCAGAACTCTGATCCATATGAAAATGCGGTGGCAGAGAGGATAAACGGGATTTTGAAACAAGAGTTTATGATTGATAAATACAATCAACATTTAGATATTATGAAACGTATTGTCAAAGAGGCCATTAGTACTTATAATACTCAGCGTCCACATTATTCAAATTATATGCTGACCCCGAATCAAATGCATCTACAAAAACAAATTAAAATGAGAACCTATAAAATAAAAAACAGTAGTAAACTGTTGCTTACTACTGTTTAAAAATTGTA
>NZ_JBLNKX010000025.1:0-1624 GCF_048158725.1 Flavobacterium arabinosi | reverse complement strand
CTCTTCCCATCCCGAACAGAGTAGTTAAGCCCGCCTGCGCAGATGGTACTGCAGTTATGTGGGAGAGTATGTCGTCGCCTTTCTTTGAAAAGCCTATCTGAAAAGATAGGCTTTTTTGTTTTACAGCGGTGCGACGTGTTCGGCTTTCAGCCTCGGTTCGTCGCCTTTCTTTAAGCTGAACCCGTTTCAGATTCTATTAAATCCTCATCATTCATTTGATGAGGATTTTTTTGATTTTAACTGAATTTTGATGGGTCATCTTCGCGCAACTCAAAAACAGATTTAGGATCACTGTAATGTGATACGGAATACCGGATCAATCCCAAAACCTGTGGAGCGATAAAAATTAAGCATAAATATTAGTTAGTCTAAAAAGGAAGAATTCTGTATTTCTAACACCCCTGAATTGGGATTAATCCTATCCTTTTATTTGATCTAATTTCAAAAATTAGGATTAATGTTGAAAGCTGAATATTTTATTTTTCCGTTTTCAAGTTTTGAAATATAAATTTTCTTTGCTCCTGTTCTATCTGCTAATTGTTCCTATGTTAAATTAGATCTTTACATGCTTTTTTAATATTTAGCCGATTATAAATATCTGAGAGTTTTCTTGGTTTTTATAAGGGCTTTTCGTGTTCAACGTCAATAAGTTCGTCAATTTTTTTTTATCTCATTATGTTTTTCATTGTTTTTTAATATTGATTCATTAATCTTAATAGTTTTTTTTTCAACTCTCCTTTAGGTGTCCTTTGAGTTTTCTTTTAAAAACCATTAAAGAGAATAACTGGCTTGTCTTTATCAAAAATATTCTGTATATATTTGAATTTACTTCGATTTTGATCTCATAAAGACCATTAGTAGTAGTTAGGTGTTTTAGGGAATTTTCCCCGAACTCTATCTATTTGCTTAATCAACGCTAGAGTATACCGAATTTTTTTTCTTTTATCTTTTCATCTTGGTTTTAATAGAACTTAAAAAAATAGTTGTCGTGAAATATAATTTACCTAATCATTTTAAAGAGTTATCTGATAAGTGAACATTTTTTAATTTTAATATTTCCTCACAACTTTTAGGATTGATTCAATCCTTCATTATAGAAGAGGGGGGTAGCTGTCTCTTTTTTTATTTATATAAAGTGCTGTGCTATGATTACAAGTCTTGATCAAGTTGTATTTTACTGCACTTTCTTTTGGGTTTTTCGCTGGTATTCCTAAGGGGGGCGTTGAATTATTCTTTAACTTCAGTATGTTTTTTATTGTAAGTGCCATTCTTGAGTAGTATTTTTGGTTGTTAGAGTAAGAGTTGTTGGAGTAAAGGTCTGTTTAAATCTGGGTATGGAGTAAGATTGAATTGCTAAAGAGGGATTAAGGAAAGTTATAGTCTATATGCTATAGTAGGGAAAACTGGTAATTCGAAGTGTTCAGAGCAAAGAAGACTAAGGGATTCAAAAAATTTTGCAACTCAAGACACACGTTTTTAGTAAGTTAAAATAAAAAGAATAGAATTATTAAAAAAAGGTTTAAAAAAGCTTGTTAAAGCGAATAAAGGGTGTAGTTTTGCACCCGCAATGACGCAGACGTTCTTTAATAAACTGGCAAGTAGTATGAATCTAAGTAGAGAATTT
>NZ_JBLNKX010000024.1:0-2050 GCF_048158725.1 Flavobacterium arabinosi | reverse complement strand
AAAGCCTATCTGAAAAGATAGGCTTTTTTGTTTTACAGCGGTGCGACGTGTTCGGCTTTCAGCCTCGGTTCGTCGCCTTTCTTTAAGCTGAACCCGTTTCAGATTCTATTAAATCCTATTCAAATAAATGAATAGGATTTTTTTTGCGCTATAGCAAAACCTAAAACCAGTCAGTTGGGATTAAACTAAAAGGATCCAGTCGAATTCGATTTAAGAAATGATTAATTTATCATGCTTACCGTTTCTTAGGACTTATTTTAAACATTAAAGTGTATTTTTGTGCTACTATATAAAATACAATATGAAAAAAAATATTTTGTTTTTGACATTTATTATGTCTTTAAATATGCAGGCTCAAGAGCGACCAAAATTGGTTGTTGGCATTGTTGTAGATCAAATGAAGATGGAATATTTATATCGTTTTTCAGATGATTTTTCACCAAACGGTTTTAAAAGATTAATGGGGAATGGCTATACTTTCCAAAATATGCATTATAATTATATGCCTACTTATACAGCACCGGGGCATGCATCTATATATACGGGAACTACTCCTTCTACTCATGGAATTGTAGGAAATGAATGGTTTAGCAGAAACTTGGGTAAAGAGATGTATTGTACGGATGATGCGTCAGTAAAAACAATTGGAGATGGAACAGTGAAAGAGGGAGAAATGTCTCCTAAGAATTTGCTAAGTACGACTATTACTGATGAATTGCGATTGGCTACTAATTTTAAAGGAAAAGTTATAGGAATGAGCCTAAAAGACCGTGGTGCTATTTTACCAGCAGGACATTTTGCCAATTGGGCTTTTTGGTTCAGTAAAACCGGAGCTTTTATTTCCAGTTCTTTTTATGGTTCAGCATTACCGGATTGGGTTACACAATTCAATCAAGAAAAAAGATATATGCCTTATATAACTAAAGGTTGGAATTTATTCAAACCTGCATCAACTTATAACGAAAGCCTCGCAGATGATAATCCTTATGAGGGGAAATTGTACAATAGTACTGCACCTGTATTTCCATATAATTTAAAAGATATGTATGATAAAAATGATGCAGGAGTAATACGTTCTACTCCATTTGGTAATAACCTTTTGGCAGAATTTGCAATGAAAGCAATTGAAAAAGAAGAGTTGGGAAAAGATAATATTACGGATTTCCTGACTGTTAGTTTTTCTTCTACGGATTATGTAGGTCACTTACTAGGGCCAAGATCGATAGAGTTACAAGATACTTATTTACGTTTAGATCAGACAATCGCTGAGTTTTTAGCTTATTTAGACAAAAAGGTAGGAAAAGATAATTATTTGCTTTTTCTTACCGCAGATCACGCTGGAGCTGAAAATGTAAATTATCTTAGAGATAATAAATACAACGTAAAAAGTATTAATCCGAAGGATATTATTAAAGGATTAAAAGACTTTTCTATTGCCAGTTTTGGACAAGATTTAATTTTAAATTATTCTAATTTCAATATTTTCTTTAGTAAAGAAATTATTAAGTCCAAAGGGCTTGATTTGAATAAAGTAAAACAGTCTTTTAAAGACTATTTGATGACTCAAGAGCAAGTTAAAAGAGTCTATACTGAAGAAGAAATTCTTGGTTCTACCGGAAATGATTATTATCTTAATTTTATAACTAAAGGATACGATCCAACACAAGATGGAGATCTTGTTATTCTTGACAAAGCTGCTTATATAGAATATCAAGGTACGGGAACCTCTCATGGAACTCCTTATAGCTACGATACACATGTACCGGTAATATTCTACGGATGGCATGTGAAAAAAGGAGAATCTTTTACTAAGAGGTATATCACACAAATTGCACCTACGATTGCTCAAAAAATAAAAATTCCCTTTCCAAATGGAACTGAAGCTAACGTTCTAGAGGAAATTTTAGAAAATAAATAAAATTTAATTATTGTGTTGTCCCGTCCTGAAATAGTGATACACAAAAAGTATCCTTATGGAAAAACAAGAAGAACCACGCTATTTAAAGCGCACCCAAAAAGACTATTCGATGTTTTTTAAATTGCAAATTGT
>NZ_JBLNKX010000023.1:0-2072 GCF_048158725.1 Flavobacterium arabinosi | reverse complement strand
AAAAAAAACTTCAAAAATTTCTTGCCAGTTAAGAAAAGAAGTTGCACTTTTGCACCCGCTTTGAGAAACACTTTAACAAGTGCAAACAAACGGAGAGAGACTGAAATAAATTCAGTTTACAACAAGCAGAACACGTTCCTAGACATATTGAATTGACAGCCGTTTTAAGAGAGATCTTAAGACAAAAGAATAAGAGTAATAGAATCGAGAGATTTGAAAAAACCACTAGAATTTAGTCGAATATAAAAAAGAGTTCAGATTTATTTGAATTCGCACAATATACGATGAAGAGTTTGATCCTGGCTCAGGATGAACGCTAGCGGCAGGCTTAACACATGCAAGTCGAGGGGTATAGTTCTTCGGAACTAGAGACCGGCGCACGGGTGCGTAACGCGTATGCAATCTACCTTTCACAAAGGGATAGCCCAGAGAAATTTGGATTAATACCTTATAGTATATATGAATGGCATCATTTATATATTAAAGATTTATCGGTGAAAGATGAGCATGCGTCCCATTAGCTAGATGGTAAGGTAACGGCTTACCATGGCAACGATGGGTAGGGGTCCTGAGAGGGAGATCCCCCACACTGGTACTGAGACACGGACCAGACTCCTACGGGAGGCAGCAGTGAGGAATATTGGACAATGGGCGCAAGCCTGATCCAGCCATGCCGCGTGCAGGATGACGGTCCTATGGATTGTAAACTGCTTTTGTACAGGAAGAAACAGTTCTACGTGTAGAACCTTGACGGTACTGTAAGAATAAGGATCGGCTAACTCCGTGCCAGCAGCCGCGGTAATACGGAGGATCCAAGCGTTATCCGGAATCATTGGGTTTAAAGGGTCCGTAGGCGGTCAGATAAGTCAGTGGTGAAAGCCCATCGCTCAACGGTGGAACGGCCATTGATACTGTCTGACTTGAATTATTAGGAAGTAACTAGAATATGTAGTGTAGCGGTGAAATGCTTAGAGATTACATGGAATACCAATTGCGAAGGCAGGTTACTACTAATTGATTGACGCTGATGGACGAAAGCGTGGGTAGCGAACAGGATTAGATACCCTGGTAGTCCACGCCGTAAACGATGGATACTAGCTGTTGGGAGCAATCTCAGTGGCTAAGCGAAAGTGATAAGTATCCCACCTGGGGAGTACGTTCGCAAGAATGAAACTCAAAGGAATTGACGGGGGCCCGCACAAGCGGTGGAGCATGTGGTTTAATTCGATGATACGCGAGGAACCTTACCAAGGCTTAAATGTAGATTGACCGGTTTGGAAACAGACTTTTCGCAAGACAATTTACAAGGTGCTGCATGGTTGTCGTCAGCTCGTGCCGTGAGGTGTCAGGTTAAGTCCTATAACGAGCGCAACCCCTGTCGTTAGTTGCCAGCGAGTCATGTCGGGAACTCTAACGAGACTGCCAGTGCAAACTGAGAGGAAGGTGGGGATGACGTCAAATCATCACGGCCCTTACGCCTTGGGCTACACACGTGCTACAATGGCCGGTACAGAGAGCAGCCACTGGGTGACCAGGAGCGAATCTATAAAACCGGTCACAGTTCGGATCGGAGTCTGCAACTCGACTCCGTGAAGCTGGAATCGCTAGTAATCGGATATCAGCCATGATCCGGTGAATACGTTCCCGGGCCTTGTACACACCGCCCGTCAAGCCATGGAAGCTGGGGGTGCCTGAAGTCGGTGACCGCAAGGAGCTGCCTAGGGTAAAACTGGTAACTAGGGCTAAGTCGTAACAAGGTAGCCGTACCGGAAGGTGCGGCTGGAACACCTCCTTTCTAGAGCTTGAATGTTAGTTATTTCGGTAACACTTTCAAGAAAGAAGACGAAAGTTCGAATTGGAAACAAATAATGACGTTTTATTACTCTTGCTGTTAGTTCAAATAATACCATTTAAGAATAAGAGTGTCTCGTAGCTCAGCTGGTTAGAGTACTACACTGATAATGTAGGGGTCGACAGTTCGAGTCTGTCCGAGACAACTATTTTAGACTTAAATAAAAAGAAGAAATTCTAGAGTTGAGGAGTTATGAAAGTATTTCATAATTCATAATTCA
>NZ_JBLNKX010000022.1:0-2128 GCF_048158725.1 Flavobacterium arabinosi | reverse complement strand
GTGATTACTTGTCCTGTAGATTTCAATATCGGAACCAACACGGCTTGTACTTATGTTGGTGCAATCGGAACTGCAACTGCAACTGACAATTGTGATACTTCGGTTACCATTACCAATAACGCCCCTGCCGCTTTCCCGATTGGGGAAACTATCGTGACATGGACCGCAACGGATGATGCCGGAAAAATCGCTACTTGTACTCAAAAAGTAACAATCAATGATGATGATGCCCCAGTGATTACTACAGCTGGCACTAACTCAACAATCAATTGTCCTGAAAATCCTGTATTCACAGCTCCAACAGCAATTGATACTTGCGGACAAATAACTGTCAATGTTGTATCAGATATAACAACACCTGGTAGTTGTGTAAACATATACAGTAGAACAATCACTTGGGATGCTACTGATACAAGTGGTAATCATAGCACAACAGTAAGTCAAACCATTACCGTTCAGGATAAAACTGCTCCGGTTATCGCTGCATTGCCGTCTGTTACGACAATCTCTTGTCCTGCAATACCTGTATTTGCTATTGCTACTGCTACGGATAATTGTTCTTCGGCTGTAACTTTGTCTTTTGCGGATGTAACTACAAACGGTGGGTGTGCAGGTTCGTATTCTATAAGCAGAACTTGGACCGCTACTGATGCTTGTGGAAATTCTTCTACGGCTTCACAAACTATAAATCTAACGGATACAACCACCCCTACTTTTACACCACCAGCAAACATTACATTAAATAGTGGTGAGAATTGCATTGCAAATACTAACCCAACTATAACTGGTAATGTAACTAACATAAATGATACATGCGATTCAAATCCAAAAGCAACTTATATAGATACAGAATGTTTTGGAATCACAGAAAATAATGGATCAATAAATGCAGGAAACGGTAATTATTTTCCTTTTACTGTTTCAGGATTTGATGATTTATCAGCAAGTAATATTCAAAAAATCGCTTTATCCTTTGAAACAAATCAAGGAAAAGGAAGAGCTGAATTCACTTTAGTTTCTCCTAGCGGACAAGGAGTAATATTAATTGGTCCATATTGTTCTGGCGGGAATTGTGATGATGCAAACTCAAATACTAAAGAATTGTATTTACCTACATTTTATCCAAATAGCTCTGGTTATACCCAATGGAATAATGCTAATTTTATTCAAGACGGAATAAATCAAAATATGATTCCAAACGGAGGAACAACTTCTCCAAATACAATTACTGGGTTGACATCTTATGTTTCAAACTTTGAAAATCTTACTGGACCAATGAATGGTACTTGGTTTATTTATTCAAGAAAACAAGCCAGTGTTAATGGCAGTATAAATTTCAATAGTGTTTGTCTGACTCCGGCTAGTTCTTGTACAAGCAATAAAGTTATTACAAGAACATGGACTGTTACAGATGCTTGTGGTAATTTTTCTAAAGCAACTCAAACAATAAAAATTCAAGACAGAACTGCTCCGGTATTGAGCGAAGCTCCTGCTAATGTAACCGCAGAATGTTCTGCAGTTCCTGCTGCAGCTACTTTAACGGCTACCGATAATTGTGATGCCACTCCTGTAGTGACTTTCAATGAAGTGAAAACGAACGGAAACTGTGCCAGCAACTATACCCTTACCAGAACTTGGACTGCTACGGATGTTTGTGGAAACACCGCTTCTAAATCACAAGTCATTACCGTTCAGGATAAAACTGCTCCGGTATTGAGCGAAGCTCCTGCCAATGTAACCGCAGAATGTTCTGCAGTGCCTGCTGCTGCTGCTCTAACGGCTACCGATAATTGTGATGCCACTCCTGTAGTGACTTTCAATGAAGTGAAAACGAACGGAAACTGTGCCAGCAACTATACCCTTACCAGAACTTGGACTGCGACGGATGTTTGTGGAAACACTGCTTCTAAATCACAAGTCATTACCGTTCAGGATAAAACTGCTCCGGTATTGAGCGAAGCTCCTGCCAATGTAACCGCAGAATGTTCTGCAGTTCCTGCTGCAGCTACTTTAACGGCTACCGATAATTGTGATGCCACTCCTGTAGTGACTTTCAATGAAGTGAAAACGAACGGAAACTGTGCCAGCAACTATACCCTTACCAGAACTTGGACTGCGACAGATGTTT
>NZ_JBLNKX010000020.1:0-2459 GCF_048158725.1 Flavobacterium arabinosi | reverse complement strand
AATAGGCATTCCCCAATTTTTTAAACAGGTCTGCAGATTTATACCCTTTTTCAGCAACCCTTTCGTAGGTTTTTATGGCATCTACATAGGCATAGTTGTCATATTTTTTATCAGCTGTAACTAATTTTGTCTTTTGAGAATAAATGTTAAAAGAAAAAATAGTTACTATTGTTATGCAAATGAGCATATTTTTTTTCATAAATAATTGTTTTTTAGAAGAATCTAGGACTCGTGATTTTATTATTGTTTTTGAATAATTCATAGCGCAGGAAAATTTCATGCGAACCGGAATTATAGTTATCTAAGTTGGTTGTTTCATGATCATACCCATATCCAACATACAAACCTTCAGAAACCTGAAATCCAACCATGGCACTCAATGCGGCACTCCATCTATAGGCAACTCCCACCACGAATTTGTCATTAAACATAAAATTTCCTGACACATCGAATTGAAGAGGAGCACCTTTAACCATTTTGGTGAGAACAGCAGGTTTGAACTTAATATAATTATTAAAATCAAATACATAACCAGCAATCAAGTAGTAATTAATTTGTTCTTTAAAAATAGCTACTTCATTGTCATCATAACGATTGGTTTCTATAAAGTTAGGAACTGATAATCCAACATAAGCCTTGTTAGAATGCCAGTAGAGACCAGCACCAATATTTGGAGAAAATTTGTTATTATAATCATGTAAGCTTGGGTCATTATCAGCTGGATTTAATCGGGTAACATCCAAATCAAAAAGATTAGCCGTTGCTTTAATTCCAAATGAAAGTTTAAAAGTTTCCGATGTAGGAACCGTGTAAGATAAATCAGCTGAGATGGTATTCTCATGAGTAGGACCAATTTTATCATTCATAATCGATACCCCTAATCCTAAATTATTTGAGTTGAGTGGCGTATTCATAGACACAACGTTAGTTACAGGTGCACCTTCGAGTCCTACCCATTGGGTGCGGTGTAAAGCAAAAATACTTAAAGCACCATTAGATCCTGCATAAGCGGGATTAATATTGATTGTGTTATACATGTATTGAGTAAATTGCGCATCTTGTTGAGCAAAACTTACAATGGCTGTAAACATCAAAACTAAAGTAAATAATTTTGTTTTCATAGTAGATATTTATTTTTTAATTATCTATCGAATTCATTTGTCAGAATTCAGTAGTTAATTGATAAATTTGATTCGGGTTTATCGTTCAGGAATAGGGCTATTGGTATTATTCTACTAAACCTGAGGACAACATAGTCCCCAAGTTTAATGAAAGTTTAATTATTTATAAGGTATAAAAACCCGTCTTTTTTGTTTGTTATAATGTTTCCTACACCATCAACTGAGGTGTAATTTAAGATATAGAAATAGGTACCGGTTGGTAAACCGGAGGATTGACTAATAGTTGTTCTACCTTCAGCGATACCTTTGAACACTTTGCTGGTATTATTATAACCACTGGTTTCATAAACCAATACACCCCAACGGTTATAAATTTCAACCGTATTATTCGGATAGCAATTTGTATCATCAATGTTGTCAATTATGAAATTTTCATTAATTTCATCTCCATTAGGAGAGAAGGCATTATGAACTAATATCGTTCCACAAGGCAATACAATACCGCCACAATCAGTAGTAACAGTCATGGTAATTCTTATAGTTCTTGGGCAAGTTCCATCATTAATTTTATATTCAAAAATATAATCGCCAACAGCAAGGCTAGAAGCATTAATTACATTGCCTTGTAAGGTACCTGAATTATTTACATCGGTCCAAGTTCCGTTTGCAGGAGTACCAATAGGTAATAAATCGTTTAGGTTAGCAGTTGCAATTTCTCCATCATTACAAATTGAACCTACTAATGCTATAATATTATTTGTAACGTTAACATTAATGATTTGAGTAAACTCTGATGTATTTCCACAAGTATCAGCCACTGACCATTTTCTCACTATTGAGTATGAATTTGCTGTATTGTTAATAATGTTCTCAGTAAACATTGCAGACGAGATTGCTGAGCAATTATCGACAAATACAAGTTCAGGTTTGGCAGGAATTGCATCACAACTAACATTGATAGTTGGACTAAATACAGTGCTTGTTGTTGGACCGGTTGTATCTTGAACGTTAATGGTTTGTGTAGCTTTAGCAGTATTTCCGCAAGCATCACTAGCGGTCCAAGTTCTAGTTACAGAATAGGACCCTGCACATTGACCATTTGTAGTCACATCTGCAAAAGTTAAGGTTACAGCCGAAGCACAATTATCTGTTGCTGTTGCAATAGCAAATGCAGGTATTGCTGGACAAGAGATTGTCGAAGCAGACGGCAATGCAGCGATAACCGGAGCAGTTTTATCCTGAACGGTAATGACTTGTGATTTAGAAGCGGTGTTTCCACAAACATCTGTCGCAGTCCAAGTTCTGGTAAGGGTATAGTTGCTGGCACAGTTTCCGTTC
>NZ_JBLNKX010000019.1:0-2760 GCF_048158725.1 Flavobacterium arabinosi | reverse complement strand
TGTTCGGCTTTCAGCCTCGGTTCGTCGCCTTTCTTTAAGCTGAACCCGTTTCAGATTCTATTAAATCCTCATCATTCATTTGATGAGGATTTTTTTGATTTTAACTGAATTTTGATGAGTCATCTTCGCGCAACTCAAAAACAGATTTAGGATCACTGTAATGTGATACGGAATACCTCAAATTTAAGGATTTTTTGATTTGTTTAACGATCCTAATTCGTATCAATTATAACAGATAATATTTAGTAAATACATATTCTTTTATTAAATCAAGTATTTTTTGTTTTTAGATTTTTTTAAAATTAAACAAAATAAAAAAATTATTGAATAATATTTAGTTAATTGTATTATAGAGATTTGTCTTATAATTATATTTTTCCTTGAAAAATTTAGTAATAAATTGGCAACTTAGTTAAAGTTTTATTAAATTTTGATTCTCTCTCTCGAAATAAATACCTACTTTTATTTTTTAAATTATTAATCGTTTATTTATAACTATTAACAATAAAATTCATTTTATGAAAAATAAATTACTTTTATTTTTACTATTTCATTTGTTATTGGGTAATAAATTAAGTGCAAAAAATTTGGTTGATGTTGTAAATACCTGTAATGTAAATTTTGAATTAGTAACAACGATTGTTTCTTCAGATACAATAAAAAAATATAAGAAAACATCGAAGGTTTCAAGAACTATTGCTCTTTTATCTCCCCCTTCAACAACTGCAGGTAGTTCTTGCGGAGATGGTATTAGCCCAGTGCAAGTTAATGTTTATGCCTTCGGTAATAATAGTTCTGAAACTATTGAGTGGTTCATATCTCAAACATCAGTAAGTCCAATATATATCGGGACTGTTTATAGTCCAAGTATTATTACAACTAAAACGTACTACGTACGTAGCCGATCTGGAAGTGATGCCAGTACACGTGTACCAGTTGTAGCATCAGTTTATTTTGCACCTCCAGCAGTTACTTTAACAGCTTCTCCAGTAAATAATACTACAAGTCCATTGTGTTTAGGAACGTCTGTTACTTTTACAGCCTTCGGTGGAGCTGATTTGTTTGAATTCTCTGTTGATGGTGTTGTAATGCAGGGTATGTCTGCAAGTAAAACATTTATAACTAACACTTTAACTGACGGGCAAGTTGTAAGGGTGCGAACAAGATACGCGGTAAGTATGGATGGAGTTATTACTGAAAAAACATGGGGAACGGGATCTTTAGAAGATAATCTTCTTTCAGCACCATTATCAGCTGATGCGTCAACTGGATATATTAATTCACTAAAAATTAGTGCTTCTGAGGATAAAATGGTTTTAGGTGTTGCAGGTAAAGTTCAAAATAATAGAAGTTTATTGTTATTTCTAGACACAAAACCAGGGGGTTTTAATATTTCAAATTATGGTGATGAAGCAGGTTTAGATCCTTTAGTTAGGTCTTTTAATCTTTTTAATAATAATCCTAGTACATTCGATTCGTATTTTCAAGCGGATTATTGTCTAGTTATTTCGACAGATATTGGAGAAACTAATTATTATGCGAATGTTGTAGAATTAAAAACAGGAACTTCTATTAAAACCTATTTAGGAAGTGCTGCTACAGGATTTCCTTCATCTATAATGGGTGTTGATAAAAATAATATAGGTATTAATGATTATAATCTAGGTTTTGAAGTTGAAGTTTTAAAATCTCTAATTGGTTATACCACAGGTGATATTAAGTTTTTTGCTTTAACTATGAATGATAGAGAAGACGGTAGTCAAACAGTTACCAATTCTTTTTTAAGTCCAGAAAGAACTAGTAATTTAAATTATGGGATAGGTTCAACAGATTATAATTTGAAAGATCCAAATCCGGTAGTAGTTTCTTCAGCTGCATTAACGCCTTGTTATTCAGAGACAAGTATTATGATGAATTTTGTTTCTGTTCCAACAGCGGTTAGTGTAATACAGCCTACATGTGCTTTGCAATCTGGTACTATTATTGTAGCTATACAACCAGGTGTAGAGTATAGTATAGATGGTTTAGTTTATCAAGATTCTAATGAGTTTTCAGGACTGGCTCCAGGCAATTATACGTTGTATGTTAGAAATAAATTAGACAATACTTGTGTTGTTTTATCAACAACTACTATTTTAGTTAATCCAATCCCGACTCCTCCGATTGCTCCTACCACAGCGAGTGTTACCCAGCCGATGTGTGCAAGGCCATCAGGAAGTATTACGATAACTTCGCAAACAGGAGTGGAATATAGTTTGAATGGCACAACATATCAGGTTTCTAATACCTTCACAGGATTGACTCCAAATAATTTTACTTTGTATGTTAGAAATGTAGCAGATAATAGTTGTGTAACTTCATCTGCGTCAGCCATAACAATTAATGCTATTCCGAATCCTCCAGTAGTTCCAACAACAGCTAGCGTAGTTCAACCAACTTGTGGGGTGCCATCAGGAAGTATTGTAATAACAACACAAACTGGAGCAGAGTATAGTTTGAATGGTTCAGTATACCAGGCTTCAAATACCTTCACAGGATTGGCTCCAAATATTTTTACTTTGTATGTTAGAAATGTAGCAGATAATACTTGTGTAACTTCATCGGCATCAGTAACAACAATTAATGCGTTGCCGATTCCCCCAATAGTTCCAACAACAGCTAGCGTAGTTCAACCAACTTGTGGGACACCATCAGGAAGTATTGTAATAACAACACAAACTGGAGCAGAGTATAGTTTGAATGGTTCAGTATACCAGGCTT
>NZ_JBLNKX010000018.1:0-3483 GCF_048158725.1 Flavobacterium arabinosi | reverse complement strand
TTCATAATTCATAATTCACAATTCATAATTAGATTGGGGGATTAGCTCAGCTGGCTAGAGCGCCTGCCTTGCACGCAGGAGGTCAACGGTTCGACTCCGTTATTCTCCACAAATCAATTGAAAGATTGAAGAATTGAAAAATTTAAAGATTTTGTAATCATTAAATAATTTAATTTTTAAATCATTTAATTAGATAAAGTTCATTGACATATTGAGATAAGAAAATAATAAAAAGTAGAAAGCATTTTTTGCTTGTTTATTTATAGACAAGTAAAAGAAACGGTCCTAATTAATTTTAGGATTGGTACAATAAGCAAAATAAGGGCGTATGGGGGATGCCTTGGCTCTCAGAGGCGATGAAGGGCGTGATAAGCTGCGAAAAGCTACGGGGATTGGCACACACGATATGATCCGTAGATACCCGAATGGGGCAACCCACTATGTTGAAGACATAGTACACCGATAGGTGGGCAAACCCGCTGAACTGAAACATCTAAGTAGGCGGAGGAGAAGAAAACAAAAGTGATTCCGTAAGTAGTGGCGAGCGAACGCGGATTAGCCCAAACCAATGTTGTTACGGCAATATTGGGGTTGTAGGACCACGACATTTGTTGCGGATAGAATTAGAATCTACTGGAAAGTAGAGCCAAAGAAGGTGATAGCCCTGTATAAGTAATAGAAGATAACGATAGTGGTATCCTGAGTAGGGCGGGACACGAGAAATCCTGTCTGAATTTGGCGGGACCATCCGCTAAGGCTAAATACTCCTGAGAGACCGATAGTGAACCAGTACCGTGAGGGAAAGGTGAAAAGAACCGTGAATAACGGAGTGAAATAGATCCTGAAACCATACGCTTACAAGCGGTCGGAGCCCTTTCGTGGGGTGACGGCGTGCCTTTTGCATAATGAGCCTACGAGTTAACGTTGCTGGCAAGGATAAGTGGTTAAGCCACGGATCCGTAGCGAAAGCGAGTCTGAATAGGGCGCTTTAGTCAGTAGTGTTAGACGCGAAACCGTGTGATCTACCCATGGGCAGGATGAAGCGCTGGTAACACAGTGTGGAGGTCCGAACCGGTTGACGTTGAAAAGTCTTCGGATGACCTGTGGGTAGGGGTGAAAGGCCAATCAAACTCGGAAATAGCTCGTACTCCCCGAAATGCATTTAGGTGCAGCGTTATGCGTAAAGTTATATAGAGGTAGAGCTACTGATTGGATGCGGGGGCTTCACCGCCTACCAATTCCTGACAAACTCCGAATGCTATATAATGTTTCATAACAGTGAGGGCTTGGGTGCTAAGGTCCAAGTCCGAGAGGGAAAGAACCCAGACCATCAGCTAAGGTCCCCAAATATATACTAAGTTGAAAGAACGAGGTTTGTCTGCCCAGACAGCTAGGATGTTGGCTTGGAAGCAGCCATTCATTTAAAGAGTGCGTAACAGCTCACTAGTCGAGCGGACGAGCATGGATAATAATCGGGCATAAGTATATTACCGAAGCTATGGATTTCGTATTTATTTACGGAGTGGTAGGGGAGCATTCTCACAGGGTAGAAGGTGTATCGTAAGGTATGCTGGACCGGTGAGAAAAGAAAATGTAGGCATAAGTAACGATAATGCGGGCGAGAAACCCGCACACCGAAAGACTAAGGTTTCCACAGCTATGCTAATCAGCTGTGGGTTAGTCGGGACCTAAGGCGAACCCGAAAGGGACAGTCGATGGACAACGGGTTAATATTCCCGTACTAGTTATTACTGTGATGGGGTGACGGAGTGATGAAAGCGCCGCGAACTGACGGAATAGTTCGTTGAAGTACCTACCTATAAGCTGCGCAGGCAAATCCACGCGGCTTGGGGAAATACGATAGTACTCGGAGACTTCGGTTGAAGAGATAGTGCGCCTAAGGGCTTCCAAGAAAAACCTCTAAACTTCAGGTAATAAGTACCCGTACCGCAAACCGACACAGGTAGTCGAGGAGAGAATCCTAAGGTGCTCGAGAGATTCATGGCTAAGGAATTAGGCAAAATAGACCCGTAACTTCGGGAGAAGGGTCGCCAGCAGCAATGCTGGCCGCAGTGAAGAGGTCCAGGCGACTGTTTATCAAAAACACAGGGCTCTGCAAAATCGTAAGATGAAGTATAGGGCCTGACACCTGCCCGGTGCTGGAAGGTTAAGAGGAGATGTTATCTTCGGAGAAGCATTGAATTGAAGCCCCAGTAAACGGCGGCCGTAACTATAACGGTCCTAAGGTAGCGAAATTCCTTGTCGGGTAAGTTCCGACCTGCACGAATGGTGTAACGATCTGGACACTGTCTCAGCCATGAGCTCGGTGAAATTGTAGTAGCGGTGAAGATGCCGCTTACCCGCAGTGGGACGAAAAGACCCTGTGCACCTTTACTATAGCTTAGTATTGACCTTGGATAAATGATGTGTAGGATAGGTTGGAGACTGTGAAGTGGCGTCGCTAGGCGTTGTGGAGTCATTGTTGAAATACAACCCTTTGTTTATCTGAGGCCTAACCCCGCTTTGCGGGGGACATTGCTTGGTGGGTAGTTTGACTGGGGTGGTCGCCTCCAAAAGAGTAACGGAGGCTTCTAAAGGTTCCCTCAGTACGCTTGGTAACCGTGCGTAGAGTGCAATGGCATAAGGGAGCTTGACTGAGAGACATACAGGTCGATCAGGTACGAAAGTAGAGCATAGTGATCCGGTGGTTCCGCATGGAAGGGCCATCGCTCAAAGGATAAAAGGTACGCCGGGGATAACAGGCTGATCTCCCCCAAGAGCTCATATCGACGGGGGGGTTTGGCACCTCGATGTCGGCTCGTCACATCCTGGGGCTGGAGAAGGTCCCAAGGGTTGGGCTGTTCGCCCATTAAAGTGGCACGCGAGCTGGGTTCAGAACGTCGTGAGACAGTTCGGTCTCTATCTACTGTGGGCGCAAGAAATTTGAGTGGATCTGATTCTAGTACGAGAGGACCGAATTGGACAAACCTCTAGTGTATCTGTTGTTCCGCCAGGAGCATCGCAGAGTAGCTACGTTTGGAAGGGATAAGCGCTGAAAGCATATAAGCGCGAAACCCACCACAAGATGAGATTTCTTTTAAGGGTCGTAGGAGATGACTACGTTGATAGGCTATAGATGTAAAGGCAGTAATGTCATAGTCGAGTAGTACTAATAACCCGTAAGCTTATGTACGCTTTTCCCCGGGGCAACCCGGGGAAGAAACTTTCTAATACTTTTTATTTTCTTTATCTCAGTATGTTAAGATATTACTATAATTATGAATTGATAAATTATCAATTGTTAATTATAGATAATTGCCCAAAGCAATTATAACCTCTTAAGGTGGTTATTGCGGCGGGGCTCACCTCTTCCCATCCCGAACAGAGTAGTTAAGCCCGCCTGCGCAGATGGTACTGCAGTTATGTGGGAGAGTATGTCGTCGCCTTTCTTTGAAAAGCCTATCTGAAAAGATAGGCTTTTTT
>NZ_JBLNKX010000017.1:0-4204 GCF_048158725.1 Flavobacterium arabinosi | reverse complement strand
GTTACTGCCACGGCTGTCAAGGCTGGGGCATCGTAAGTAGCCGATGTAGCTCCTGCAATGTCACTAAAACCTAAGTCACAACCTGCTGTAGTACCAATCTGCCATTGGTATGTAACAATAGCAGCACTACCTGAACCATCTGTCGTGCTGGTAAATGCAGCCGGATTAAATGGAGTACAAAGTGTCTGATTTCCTGCTATAACTCCAGAAGTAACATAATTTGGTGTCACTGTCAAACAATTACTGTTTGCAGAACAAGCAACGTTATTAAGGGTTGAAGTAGCAACCCTGCGGAAATTAGTGATCACGGATACAGCAGGAGCATCATAAGTAGCTGAAGTAGCGTCTGTAATATTTGTAAATGTTCCTGCACAGCCCGTTGTACTGATCTGCCATTGGTAAGTGATTACACCGTCACCTATAGCCGCTGTTGTACTTGTAAAGGCTGCAGGATTAAATGGAGTACATAATGTCTGACTGCCGGCAATTACGCCAGGACTTATAGCATTCACCGTAACAGTAAAGCTTTCTTCATCTGTACAATTAGGGGTTGTTCCTGTTGCATCATAGATATATATCGTCTGTGTTGAAGTTATTGATGCCCCTACAGCCAACTCGGTTCCTGTTCCGCCACTTCCTGTCCAATACCCTTCATTCCCGGTAAGGTTTGTTCCTGTAATGGCTGGCAAAACATAGGGTGTATCTGTAGAACATTTGGTAACATCTGTCAGATCATTTACATTTGGCGACAAACTCAAATTCAATTGAATTGGTGCCCCCGGGAAATCAAATAATTCAGAACTCGATGAACTTCCTGATGATCTTGTCACAATAAATACCGTGCTGATCACCGTGCATGAACTACCGAATATTGCCGTAAGATTGACGGCCCCTTCAGCATATTGATTTACGGCATAGGTTCCAGGATCGGTTCCAAACACATCAAAAGGCACCGGAGAAGGTACAGTGTTATTGGTACAGAAGACGGTATTAGGAACAATTGTAAAAGGTGTATATTCATACTGTAAAATACCCCCAGAAAAAACAGGATTACCTTTATTATCTAATTTTATATTCCATTCGTGGATAAATACGATAGCAGCCGCACCTCCCTGTCTAAATTCAATTGTAACTAATTTGTCTCCCACTGTACGACCTCCCTGGGTTCCTTCGGATATAAATCCGCCAGGAAGTGCTGGGTCCTGGAAACCGGTGATTGGTTGAACACCAGTCAGGGTATTAACGGGACCTAACTTGACGTTTGTCATTGACATGGTTTTCTGTAAAAACTCGAAAGCAATGAAAGCACTCCCATTGGTAGTCTGACGGTCACCGGCAAAAAGACACCATAAATCAGTTGATTTTCCTTCGGGAATACCAGGGATGCCTGGAGCGGGCAGAACAACACCTGAAGCGGGGAATAAAACTGGATCACCAAAGGAAAAATGAACGCCGCTATTTTGGATTTCACCTTTGTTTGCACTACTTCCCGGGCCCCATTTATAGGTGTTTGGATTATCATTCACTTTATTAGTGCCGACGAATATGGTTAGGTCTCCTCCTAGTCCATCCCCGCCGTAATGATCCTTCAACTGGTAGGTTGAAGGGACAGATGCTGGTACGGTGGGTGGCCATAAAACAGCACCACTAGAGGGGTTAATCAAACCATGATTAATAGTATGGGCTGGGTCAGGTGTGCCGTTATTATAATAACCCCTGTCAAACAAGTCTCCAGGACTGAATCCATTTGAAAGAAGGGGATCATTAGGAATATGAGCATCTAGATTACCGTCAACCCCGGAACCATTTATGGGCGATGAAACAGGCGCCACACCTTGAATATTTATCTGTGCATTCGCCGTATACCCCGTCATCAGGATTGCCCCCAACATAAAGGACAAAGCAAGCGACTGGTGCCAAGAATTGAGGCATAGCTTTGACAGCCTATGAATAGAAGTCATAATAGTAAGACTCGAAAAACCTGCGTTGAAACGCCAGGAAAAAGTGAGACAATAGTCTTGCACACTTTTTATCGTATAAAAAATAAATTTTTTCATAATAAAAGTATTTTTAGACCATAAATTAGAAAAAAAGAAAGTTTACAGACTGGGGAAAGAAAACCTAAAGAAACACAAATCACCCTCATAAATACATTTATGAAGTACTCCATCATCCAAAAGACATTCTATTGTGGGGAACAATACTGAATTCTTTCATTAACCCAAACATCGCTTAAGTGGCAACTTAAAGCATTGAAATTAACAAAATAGGTCTGAAACAAAAGTTTTCAGACTTGGGGAGAAAACTTGCAGAGAAAAAAACACCTTCATAAATACATTTATGAAGTAGTCCATCATCCAAAAGACATTCTATTGTGGGGAACAATACTGAATTCTTTCATTAACTCAAAACATCGCTTAAGTGGCAACTTAAAGCATTAAAATTAATAAGATAGGTCTGAAACAAAAGTTTTCAGACTTGGGGAGAAAACTTGCAGAAAAACGAGACATCTTCAAAAAATAATTTAATGAAGTAGTCCATCATCCAAAGGATTTTTATTGTGGGGAGCAATAACTAAATACTTTTATTAATCTGAGAATCACTTAAAAAAGCAACCTTACAAACTCTAATCTAAAATAATTAGCATCGAAATTAATAAAATAGGTATAAAAGAAAAGTTTTCAGACTTGGGGAGAAAACTTACAGAAAAACGAGACATCTTCATAAACAAATTTTTGAAGCACTCCATCATCAAAAGAATATTTTATCGTGGGGAAACAATAACAAAATTCTTTTTTCACCTTTAAACTGCTTACCAAAACAGCTTAGAATTGCATTATTTTTTTTTCTATATTAAAGATAATCAATGATTACAACACCATTTAAAAAGCAAAAAAAAATCGGATAAAGAACAAATATATCCGATAAAAAACCTAATGATTAAGAAAATTACTATGCAAAAAAAAGGGTTTTTAATCAAAAAATAATCATTTAATTTACTGATTGTCAGTATTTTAATAAAAAAAATATCTTTTAATTATTATTTAAATCATGTATTAACCAGTGATAAAAAAAAACAACACTAAAAAGACATAAAAAAACCTCGAAATTTTTACTTTCGAGGTTTAATTTTATACTCTAATCCGTTTCATTTTTTGGACTAGATGATTACTAAAAAACTACTTGGAAGTCATTACTTTTTTCACACTGCTTCCTCGATCAGTAGTTACTTTCACAATATAAACCTGTTCTTGACCTTTATAGGAATGAAGGTGTAACGTAATTTCTTTGTTCAAATAACTATTGGTATCTGTTTTTGAAAGTACTGAAATCCCTTGTGCATCATACACATCGATAACCACATCAGACACATAATCAAAATCGTATCTAATCGTAAGCTTATCTTTAAAAGGAACCGGATAAGCAGTAAAACCAGCGGTATTACTCGAACCAACTTCTTTATGAGTAGCACTAGTTCCGCCCAATGGACAACCTGTATTGTTAAGGATATCCAATTGAGTTGCTAATTTTCCAGGTTCAGCTCCTCCAGCTAAATACGCTGCATTAACAGCATCAATTACTGATTGAGTATTACTACCATAAGGTGCTGGAAAATCAACTTCATCACTACAAGCATTCAATAAAGCGGCTACGCCTTGACGAGCTAAATTATAAATACCTCCACCTCCTAAATTTAGAGCTTCTAATAAAGTTAAATTAGCAAGATTAGACGGTGCATTTACAAACACATCACCAAACAACATGGAAGGAGTATAAGAAGAACACCATCTGTCAGTATGGTTTTTCCAATATCCTAAAGTACATCCTTCACAGGCAGGTACTATAATACTTTGGCTGCATGAAACTGATGTATTACCACAGGCGTCAGTGGCAGTCCAGGTTTTTGTATAAGTCACTGAACCATCCGCATTATTTGTTGTAGTAACACCCAAATCATTAATAATTGGATTTGGATCACAACTATCGCTTGCTGTTGGAGTACCAAAGACTGGTGTTGCACCACATGCAGCTGTTTGACCAGCTGGACAAATAAGAGTCGGTGGTGTAATATCCTGAACATTGATTCTTTGTGAAGCTGTTGATCTGTTTCCACAATCATCTGTTGCAGTCCAAGTTCGGGTCACGCTGTAATTACCCGGACAGTTGCCTGGAGTAGTTACATCGGCAAAGGTCAACGTCACCG
>NZ_JBLNKX010000016.1:0-4780 GCF_048158725.1 Flavobacterium arabinosi | reverse complement strand
AAGACTGGTACAACCATTTGTTGCAGTTTGAGTAACCGTATAAGTTGCAGCATTCGTTACATGGATGCTTGCTGTAGCAGCACCAGTACTCCACAACAAACTTCCTGTGTAATTACTGGCAGTTAAATCAGAACTTCCATCGCAGTTGTTCACTACCGTTACAGTTGGTGCACTTGGTGTTGTTTTCGGAGCTGATGTTCCAGAGCCTGCAAGACTGGTACAACCATTTGTTGCAGTTTGAGTAACCGTATAAGTTGCAGCATTCGTTACATGGATGCTTGCTGTAGCAGCACCAGTACTCCACAACAAACTTCCTGTGTAATTACTGGCAGTTAAATCAGAACTTCCATCGCAGTTGTTCACTACCGTTACAGTTGGTGCACTTGGTGTTGTTTTCGGAGCTGATGTTCCAGAGCCTGCAAGACTGGTACAACCATTTGTTGCAGTTTGAGTAACTGTATAAGTAGCAGCATTAGTTACATGAATACTCGCCGTTGTTGCAGCATTACTCCACAACAAACTTCCTGTGTAATTACTGGCGGTTAAATCTGAACTTCCATCACAGTTATTAACTACAGTTACAGTTGGTGCACTTGGTGTTGCTTTCGGAGCTGATGTTCCAGAGCCTGCAAGACTGGTACAACCATTTATTGCAGTTTGAGTAACCGTATAAGTAGCAGCATTCGTTACATGGATACTTGCTGTAGCAGCACCATTACTCCATAACAGAGTTCCGGTATAATCACTAGCAGTTAAATCAGAACTTCCATCGCAGTTATTAACTACAGTTACAGTTGGTGCACTTGGTGTTGCTTTCGGAGCTGATGTTCCAGAGCCTGAAAGACTGGTACAACCATCTGCACTTGTTTGGGTAACCGTATAAGTAGTGGCATTCGTTACATGGATGCTTGCGCCCGTTGCACCATTGCTCCACAACAGACTACCTGTATAATCACTGGCAGTTAAATCTGAACTTCCATCGCAGTTGTTCACCACCGTTACAGTTGGTGCATTGGGCGTTGCAGGTTGTTGATTAACAATTAAATCAGTACCTGTTTTACTGCAAATACCCTGGGATGCTTTTAATCCATAAGTTCCCGGGGCTACGGAACTGAATACTCCATTTGCAGCAGTATATACTGTACTGCCTGACTGGGTAAGCGTATAGGTTATTGCGCTACTATATATTGCCGGTGTTATAGTTACCATTCCTGTGGCTACCCCACAGGTTGGCTGTGATAAAGTAGCCGCCGGCGTAGTTATTGGAGTTGGTGGGGCAACGGTTACGCTGCATGTTCTGGTAAAGCAGGCATCCGTTACCGTAAATGTATAATCTCCGGCAGAAAGGTTGCCTGCAGTAACGGCTGAACTTACTGTTACACCGGTAGCAACGTTCTTCCAGCTATAAGAAACCGGCAATACGGCGTTACTAAATGAAGTGGTTGCAGTGCCATCTCCACCCGCACAAGTCACATCAGTCTTAATGCAGGTACCTAATGCAAGGGCTGCCGGCTCTGGATTAATAACTACTGCAGTTTTTGTTTTTACACAGCCATTAGCGTCTGTTATTGTAAGAGTATAACTACCGCCCCCTAAATTTGAAAGCGTTTGAGTAAAAGGGGCCATAATGAGAGTTGCGCTACCAGCGGGGTAAGGGGCACCATCTTTTTTCCAACTTACAGTATAAGGAGCTTTACCTCCACCCACATTTGAAGCGATAGTACCCCCTCCCCCATTACACTTTATTTGGGTAGTTGTAAAAACGGCATCTAGTCCAGTAAATACATTTATTGGAGGTGATGTTCCGCATTTGGGGCTGATTGTAGCCGAATTGACAAGCATCCAGGCACAGTCTTCTTTTTTATTGGATGTGCTCCAAGCTAAAAACAAATCAGTAAGCTCTATTCTTTCACCGCAGAGATATGAAATCTCTCCAACGGCTATCTTATTTATAATAGATGGCTGAATAGGGCCGCCACACATGGTTATTGCAGGGGTTGCTATTTTCAGTGTGCCGTCAGCATTATAAATTTTCAATGTTCCCCAAAAACGAAAGGATGTTCGCAGGGAACCGGTTTTATTATTGATAGATAGATACAACGTTCTGGTTATTGCAGTGGTTGATCCTGTTGTACAGTTACCACATACATCTTCACCTGCATTGGGTGGTAGGGTAGCATCTAGTAGGATCAAATCTCCCGATGTACAGCTACTTGCCGGAGGCAAATTCTGTGCAACTGCCGTTGTAAAACCAAAAAAACTTATTAATAAAAATAGAAGTACGCTCCTGTTAAGAAAATACCGTTTCCTAAGAGTCGAATTTTGTAATCTGGGACTAAAAAAGAATAAATTAGGTACATGTAAACCTAATGTAGAAATTTTGTTTTTCGGTGATACCCAACATTTAATTTTGCTAGATAAAACTTCGAAAAACGTCAGAAGTGAATTTTTTTCCATGATAATAAAGTTTTAAACCATACTTATTAAAAGTTAGGAAACTAGCAGACTGGGGACTGAAAACTTTTATAAAAAACAAAAAAACACCTTCATAAACTACTTTATGAAGAACTCCATCGTCAAAAGCTTATTTTATTTTGGGGAAATAAACAAAACTTTTAGTAACCAAAAAAGGGCTTTGCAACAACTTAAAAACCTAAATTTTAAAATAAAAAGTAAGAATAAAAAAATCAGAAAGCTTAGGTTTTGAGAGTCAAAACTTGCCATAATAATAATAATAATAATAATAATAATACACCTTCAAAAACAATCTTATGAAGCACACCATCACCAAAAGGATATTGTATTGTGGGGAACAATAACCAATTCTTTTTACCCTTAAACGGTTTTACGAGACAGCTTTAAATTCAATAAATAAATAAAAACAAAAAAGTTAATGGTTTGTAAAAAAATAGGCAATAAACAATACACCTTCAAAAAACAAGTTTATGAAGAACGCAATCATCAAAAGGAAATTCTATTGTGGGGAGCAATAACTAAATTCTTTTTTACAGGTAAACTGTCTTACAAAGCAGCTTTAAATTCAATTAATTTTTTTTGAGAATTAAATTTAATCAATGAATTGGAAACTAATTAAAAAGCAATAATAAATCAGATAAAAAACAAATATATTCGATAAAAAACCATTGGATAAGGAAAATTACTACGTAAAAAAAATTATCTATAATTAACAATCAACAAAATACAATTTGTTGATTTACAATATTTTAAATAATAAAAATACATTTAATTCTTATTTCAATACTATAAATCAGCAAATAAAAAAAAAGTATAAAAAAACCTCGAAAATTTTAACTTTCGAGGTTTAATTTTATATTCTAATCCGTTTCATTCTTTTTTAAGGATTAGATAATCATTTAAAATTTATTTTGAAGACATTACTTTTTTCGTAGTGCTTCCTCTGTTAGTAGTCACTTTCACAACATACACTTGCTCTTGTCTTTTACTTGCTTTAAGATCCAGTGTTATTTCTTTATCAAAATAACTATTGGTATCAGTTTTTGTAAGTACTGATATTCCTTGTGCATTGAACACCTCGATTTTTACATCAGATTTGTAATCAAATTTATATTTGATAGTAAGCTGATCTTTGAAAGGAACCGGATAGGCATCGAAACCTGCATTACTTGTGGTTTTAGCAGTTATTGTTTCGATCGGAGCAGCGGGGCTGATAACATTAGCTGTAGGAAGTGAACAATTTCCAGGTAATGGAGTATTGTCTGAACATCCTGCAACAGCGTTTATAGTTCCCTCACTTCCTGAGGCAGCTGTACCTAATCCATTGATGTAGCTTGCGAAAGTATACGTACTGCTTTGATCACCACCTGAGTAAATGGCACCTATGATTGATTTCGTATCGTATTTTATAGAAACAACATATGTTGCACCCGGAGTAGCTCCAGTCACAACATAATGTGCGCCTGCGCCATCGAGGATAAAGCTAGGAGTAAATGTTACAGCATCACAATTGTCTGTAGTCAAACGAATCTGTGAAAGACTTGCCTTACTTGGATTCGAATTAAAACCCTGAATAACAAATAGTTTATCTAAATCACCGTCATTGGTTTGTTTTACATCAATTGTAAAACTATTGTTAACAAGTGTAAGTGGTGCAGTGACATTAGAATAGTAGAAGAACACTCCAGGGACTGCATTGCTCACTCTATTATTGCCTTTAATAGTTGTACAAACATTCACCAACTCAGTAACAGTTTCTGTAACGAAATTACAACAGGTTGTCTGGGTTGGGAAGATGTGACCGCCACAATCTTCAGTGGTTACAGTTAAACAATTGCTGTTTGCAGAACAAACCACGCCATTGAGCGTACTTGTAGCAACACGACGATAGTAAGTGGTAACTGTTGCCACACCCGGATCGAAAGTAGCGGATGTAGCTCCTGTAATATTGGCGAAGTCACCATCACATCCTGTAGTATTACTTTGCCATTGGTAAGTGATATCACCGCCTCCAGTACCTGCTGTTGTGCTGGTAAAGGCCGCCGGATCTTCTTCTCCTATACAAACGGTCTGGTCCCCTGCTATTACACCAGGAGTTATAGCATTTGGTGTCACTGTCAAACAATTACTGTTTGCAGAACATGAAACACCATTGACTGTCGATGTAGTCACTCTACGGAAATAGGTTGTTACTGCCACGGCTGTCAAGGCTGGGGCATCGTAAGTAGCCGATGTAGCTCCTGCAATGTCACTAAAACCTAAGTCACAACCTGCTGTAGTACCAATCTGCCATTGGTATGTAACA
>NZ_JBLNKX010000015.1:0-5770 GCF_048158725.1 Flavobacterium arabinosi | reverse complement strand
GTTTCTGCTGCAATTGCTGAAGCATTAGTAGCATCTCCTGTCGTTCTAGCTGCAGCTTCTGCTGTTATTGCAGCTGCTCTAGCTGTAGTTTCTGCTGTTATTGCTGAAGCATTAGTACCATTAGCGGTATTTTGAATAGCGTCTGCGTCAGTTCTAGCTGCAGCTTCTGCTGCAATTGCAGCTGCTCTAGCTGTAGTTTCTGCTGCAATTGCTGAAGCATTAGTACCAATAGCGGTATTTTGAATAGCGTCTGCGTCAGTTCTAGCTGTAGTTTCTGTTGCAATTGCTGAAGCATTAGTACCAATAGCGGTATTTTGAATAGCGTCTGCGTCAGTTCTAGCTGTAGTTTCTGCTGCAATTGCTGAAGCATTAGTAGCATCTCCTGTCGTTCTAGCTGCAGCTTCTGCTGTTATTGCAGCTGCTCTAGCTGTAGTTTCTGCTGTTATTGCTGAAGCATTAGTACCAATAGCGGTATTTTGAATAGCGTCTGCGTCAGTTCTAGCTGTAGTTTCTGTTGCAATTGCTGAAGCATTAGTAGCATCTCCTGTCGTTCTAGCTGCAGCTTCTGCTGTTATTGCAGCTGCTCTAGCTGTAGTTTCTGCTGTTATTGCTGAAGCATTAGTACCAATAGCGGTATTTTGAATAGCGTCTGCGTCAGTTCTAGCTGTAGTTTCTGTTGCAATTGCTGAAGCATTAGTAGCATCTCCTGTCGTTCTAGCTGCAGCTTCTGCTGCAATTGCAGCTGCTCTAGCTGTAGTTTCTGCTGCAATTGCTGAAGCATTAGTACCAATAGCGGTATTTTGAATAGCGTCTGCGTCAGTTCTAGCTGTAGTTTCTGCTGCAATTGCTGAAGCATTAGTAGCATCTCCTGTCGTTCTAGCTGCAGCTTCTGCTGTTATTGCAGCTGCTCTAGCTGTAGTTTCTGTTGCTATTGCATCTGTATTATCCGAAATAGCTATGTTTTGAAGACCATCTGCAGTCGTTCTAGCTAAAGCTTCTGCTGTTATTGCTGCTGCTCTAGTTGTAGCTTCTGATGCTATTGCACCTGTATTATCCGAAATAGCTGTGTTTTGAAGACCATCTGCAGTCGTTCTAGCTAAAGCTTCTGCTGTTATTGCAGCTGCTCTAGCTGTAGTTTCTGCTGTTATTGCTGAAGCATTAGTACCAATAGCGGTATTTTGAATAGCGTCTGCGTCAGTTCTAGCTGTAGTTTCTGTTGCAATTGCTGAAGCATTAGTAGCATCTCCTGTCGTTCTAGCTGCAGCTTCTGCTGTTATTGCAGCTGCTCTAGCTGTAGTTTCTGTTGCAATTGCTGAAGCATTAGTACCAATAGCGGTATTTTGAATAGCGTCTGCGTCAGTTCTAGCTGTAGTTTCTGCTGCAATTGCTGAAGCATTGGTAGCATCTCCATTTGTTCTAGCTGTAGTTTCAGTTGATATAGCTGTAGCGTTTGCACCAATAGCTGTATTTTGAATAGCATCCGCATCAGTTCTAGCTGTAGTTTCTGCTGTTATTGCTGAAGCATTAGTAATATCTCCATTTGTTCTAGCTGTAGTTTCAGTTGATATAGCTGTAGCGTTTGCACCAATAGCTGTATTTTGAATAGCATCTGCATCAGTTCTAGCTGAAGTTTCTGCTGTTATCGCTGAAGCATTAGTAATATCTCCATTTGTTCTTGCTGTAGTTTCAGTTGATATAGCTGTAGCGTTTGCACCAATAGCTGTATTTTGAATAGCGTCTGCGTCAGTTCTAGCTGTAGTTTCTGCTAAAATTGAAGCTGCATTGGCACCTACATTAGTGGTAAGTGTTCCTTCTGCTGCTGTAGCTCTTGCAATTTCTGCTGCTAAAGCCCCAGAACCTACCGAAACACTTGCGTCAACATAACTTTTAACCGCATTTTGAGTTGGATATAAAACATCACTTGTTCCTAATGTGGGAGCATTTGATTTGTTAACCACGTTTTCTTTTAAATCTAATGCTGCTAGTTGCGCCGTCGATATAGGTTTATTAGCATCTGATGTATTATTAACATTTCCTAATCCAAAATCAGCAGCCACAACTTGTGAGCCAGCTATCACCCTTCCTTTTTCATCAACTGTTACTTTTGAATAAGTTCCAGCACTCACTCCAGTAGTTGAAAGTGTGGTAACAAGGCCTGAACCAGAAGTTGTTACATCCCCAATTAAGCCTCCTGGAGCATTCAAAACACCACTAGAAACGGTAACTAAACCTGTCCCTGAAGGGGCAGGACCAGTTGCTCCCGTAGGACCTGTAGCTCCTGTCAATCCTATCGAACCTTGAGGACCAGTTGCTCCCGTAGGACCAGTAGCTCCTGTCATCCCTATTGGACCTTGAGTACCTGTTGCGCCAGTAGGACCTGCAGGCCCCGCTATACCGGGAACATTTGCATTTTCGGCATATAAGGCATAAGGTACGCTATTCAATTGTGTAGTACCCATATCTAAAAAAACAGCACCACCAGTTGCATCCATTTCAACTTGGATAAACTTAGCGCCAATACCCCAGTTTACAGCTGCTAAAGTACCAGTAGTTGGCGTTCCTGAACCAATATTCACATTAAATAACCCAAGATTGGTAGTAGTAACATTATGAGTTTCTCGAAACACAATTGAACCTGTTGAAGTACCACTACGAATAGAAAACCTCAAACTGATGTTTTGCAAAGCTCGTATATCTCCACTAGCATTTCGAGCGACTCCCTGATAGGGAATCGCTTGAGGAGATTGAGCATAGGCCTTATCAATTGTGCCTATAAAACTAAAAATAGATATTACTATCAATATAATTGTATGTAGTAATTTTTCTTTTGAAGTAAAAATATTTTTCATAAGATTTATTTTTTTTATATGAGTAATTTAATTTCTTAAAATAGTAAAGCCTTCTCTCTTTTTAAAGGGTATATTTTGCACAAAAGGATTAATAATAAAAATGGATTATGGCACTAGAAGAAGTATCAAAAAAATTAAGATTTTATTTTCAGGAAACTGAAACTATAAATAATACTAATTATACTTGAGAAGTTACTTGCTACCACTTAGAAAACGAATTCTATCAAAAGTAACTTTAGAAACTTACCCATATTCCAGTTCTGGTAAAGTTAATGTGCGATAAAAAAAAATATTTGTAATAAAAAGAACTATAGTTAAAAATCCAGATTTGGGTAGAAATGTTTTCATATTTATTGAATTCAAATAATGAATTGGGACTGTTTTTTCTTAAAATATAAATGCGGAAAGAACTTTTTTGAGTTGTAACCATTTAACATAATTTTATAAAATTTACGGTTTTTTTAGACAAAAAACATTCAAATAATCATCTGAATTTCATCAACTTAAATGCTAAATTATGTAATTAAGAACACATTAGTCCAATTTTTCATACATTTCCGATTAAAGGAATAAAAAAAACTATGAACTACATACCTTATGATTTTCAGAGGAAATAAAAAAAATATAATGATAAAATATGCTGGCTTTTGAATCCGATTTTTAATTTGAATTGATGAAAATTTAATTCAAAATTAAGTCAACTCTCCTCAATAACCTTGTGAAACCCGACAGCTCCTTATATTAAAAACTTCCTTAATTTATTATAATGCTATCAGCCCAAATCATTATTCATAAAACGCAATAAGGCTAAATATTTCATTTTAAATTGAAACCCATTCCTGATGCTTATGTATTTACTGCTTTTACCTAAAACTGAATTCTCAAATCATTTTAACTACTATATAAAAAAACTCCATCCCAATAAAATTGAAATGGAGTTTTTAAAACTTGTTATAAATAATCTTTATTGTTTAATTAATCTGATTATTTTTTGGTCAATACCCTGAGTAACTATCGCAATGTAAGCACCTGATGGAAGTCCATCACCAAACTTAATTTGCTGCCCATCACTATTATCAATATGTTTCACCATTCTTCCAAGTGAATCATATACTAATACTTCCACTTTTTCATTACTGCCACCTTTCATCTCTATAATAAAGTGCTGGCTTGATGGATTTGGATAAGCAATTACATTGAAAGGAACTGGTTCTGATACTTCTTTTATTTCTTTGGCAATAACCACCGGTATTTCCATTACTTGTTTGGAAGCAACTGAATTAGCCGTACGGGCAGTTGTTGCTGGTACAGATACTGAACAATTTCCACCACCAGAAACAAAAACTTTACTATTAGAATTTACCGCTTGAAGTACTGATTTTGCAGTTAACGAATCCCAATTACTTGAGAACCATACACCTCCTGCCTTCCTGTAATAGGTAATGGCTATTTTTTGTTCACAAGCATTTTGGAATGCCACCATTTGGAAGGTAGCTCCGCTTTCAACTGATACAACAGTTCCATTGGTAAGTTGCTCTTCCATATTTGCTTTAGCACTGAAAGTACCGGTTGCTAATGGATTAGCTATAGCCAGCAAAGCAATTGCATTTGTCCTAATTAAGTAAGTATGCAATTTAGAATCGAGGATACCATTTCTGTCATACCAACTGCGAACCATAATATTAACTTTTCCTTTCGGATTTGTGCCTGATTTGGTATACTGAATATCAAACTGGAAGTCTGTATTTAAACCTGCAGCACCTTTAATGTATCCTGATGAACTTTGATTTGTAAGGTTGCTACCTCCAGTAATAAATCCTCCGGTAACAGGTTTTGAAACAGTAACGATCCCTCCAGACAGCGCATCCCAAGGATTATTGGTATAAGCTCCAGTAACCTTCACAGCTATCTGGAAGCTTTGTGAATTTAACGAACCTATATTTAACTGAACAATAGCACTTGCAGTACCAACACTTCCATCGGTTACATCCACCAAGCCTACTGGCAAATTCTGAGCACTTGGAATGGCCGTTAAGGTAGTTCCGTTAACAAAATAGAACGAAACTTTTGCCCCCCGCACATCACCACCAGGTACATTTGTATCTCTTATGGCTGCAACCACAGTTACAGTTGCAGTACTAGTATTTGGCCCAGTTGTCCAAGCAAAGCCATCACCTACATAGAAGCCTGTTGCAGCGTATGGATCTGCATTTCTTGGAACAACAGTAAGTGTTTTAGAGTCAGAAGAACCCGAAGTATAGTTTGAATTAGTACTTGTAAAAGTGGCTGTTACGGTATAACTACCCGGAATAACAGTTGCAGGTAGTTGGTTAATAACCATCGCCTGTACTGAACCATCCAGAGAACCAGGGATTGGAACAACAATAGCTGTATAATTGACTGTTCCTATTACGAATGTAACAAAACCTGTAAGTGGCGTTGCTGTATTCAATGGTTTAATTACCGCTGTATAAGTAAGGTTATCCATATAGCGAACCTGATAACCACTAAGTGTTAGTGTTAAAGTGGTTGGTGCTTGGGTAATGTTTGCAGTTGTTGTGGCTGTCGTATTCAACAGATTATAGTTAGCAGCATCTGTACCACTAATTGAAATACCATATACTGTAATTGGTTTATTAACATCAACAATAGAACCATTAGGGTTATCAAAAGAAGCCGCACTATAAGAAGCCGTTACATCATCTCCACTTACTTTATTAGTAGAAAGAGTTACAGTTGCCGTTGTATTGCCATCGTACACTTTATCTATGCCGGTAGCAGTTACGGTAAGGTCTCGTTTAGTTATATTTGCTGTTGTTGTTCCCACGGATGTCAAACTGTAGTTCCCCGCTTGCAATCCTGACAAACTCATGCCCGAAGAGGTAACTGTTTTGCCATTGGCAACGTCTTTATCGCTGAAG
>NZ_JBLNKX010000014.1:0-11681 GCF_048158725.1 Flavobacterium arabinosi | reverse complement strand
ACCACCATCTCGATTGGAGCTAAAAAATCCTCTTCTTGATTTTGTATCAATTAAATAAGCAAAATCATCCTTAGGCGAGTTAACATCAGCTCCCACATTTTGGACTTCACTGAAAGTGTTGTCTTTGTTTATTTTGGATACAAAAACATCTAATCCTCCTAAACCAGGATGCCCGTCTGAGGCAAAATAAAGTTCATTTTCATCATTTACAAATGGAAAGGTTTCTCTTCCTTCAGTATTGATTGTATTTCCTAAGCTTTCAGGAGTACCAAAACTGCCGTCGTCATTTATTTTTACTTTAAATAAATCTGATTGGCCAATAGTTCCCGGCATATCAGAAGAAAAATATAATGTCTTCCCATCAGGACTTAAAGTTGGATGGGCCGTACTATAATTATCACTGTCAAAAGGCAGTTCAGTTACATTTGCCCATTTGTCATTTTCTAAACTGGCTTTGTAAATTTTTATTAAAGTAATATCATTTCCATCTTTTCCTTTTTTACCATCCAGATAGTTGTTTCGAGTAAAATACATTGTTTTACCATCATTCGTAAAAGTAGGAGTAGATTCATGAAACTTCGAATTTATACTTTTATCAAACTTTTTAGTTGCGCTTGGAGTCATGTTATCTCCTAAATCTGCAGTATACAGATTTGTAAAATATTGATTGGTCCAAGCATGTTTTCTGTGTCCTAAACTTCCAGTATCTCTTGCAGAAGCAAATACAATTTTATTCATATATACAGCGGTTCCATAATCAGAGTATTTCGAATTAATACCTGCATTTTCCACCTGATATCTACCTGAATTAGCTTTTATGGCTTCTAAATAATTAGTGTTTTTTTTGAAAAGTTTTCCTCGAATATCGTTTCCTGATTTTTGATTGAATAATTCCAACATTTCATTGGCTTTATCATTTTCGCCAATGGATCTTAAAGACTGGGCATAACGATAGTAATATTCCGGTTCTAGATTGGTGGTGTCCATGGCAAATAATTCACCATACCATTTGGCAGCTTTGTCCAGCTCTGCGTTAAAGTAATAGGCATTCCCCAATTTTTTAAACAGGTCTGCAGATTTATACCCTTTTTCAGCAACCCTTTCGTAGGTTTTTATGGCATCTACATAGGCATAGTTGTCATATTTTTTATCAGCTGCAACTATTCTTGCTTTTTGGGAATAAATGTTAAAAGAAAAAACACTTACTATTGTTATGTAAAGGAGTATAATATTTTTCATAATAATTGTTTTTAGAAGAATTTTAGAGTTGTGATTTTATCGTTGTTTTCGAATTTTTATTTCTGCTATCGCCTCCGATTTTTGTTTTAATTTCAAGAGTATTTCATTGGCTGTTTCATTTTGACCAATATATTTCAAAGAGATAGCATATTGATAATAATATTCAGGTTCTAAATCCTTGGTATTCATGGCAAATAATTCACAATACCATTTAGCGGCTTTGTCTAAATCGGCATTCTGGTAATATGAATCCCCTAGTTTTTTAAATAAATCGACTGATTTATATCCTTTTTCTGCGACCCTTTCATAGGTTTTTATAACATCTACATAGGCATATTTATCATTTATTTTATCAGTCACATATAATTTTGAATTTTGAGCATGTCCTTTAAAAGAAAAAATACTCATTATTGCTATAAAGAATATATATATTTTCATAAACTTATTTTTAGAAGAATCTAGGAGTCGTAATTTTGTTGTTATTTTTGAATAATTCATAGCGCAGGAAAATTTCATGCGAACCGGAATTATAATTGTCTAAATTAGTTGTTTCATGATCATATCCATATCCGATATACAAACCCTCAGAAACCTGAAATCCAACCATGGCACTCAATGCTGCACTCCATCTATAGGCAACTCCCACCACGAATTTGTCATTAAACATAAAATTTCCTGACACATCGAATTGAAGAGGAGCACCCTTAACCATTTTGGTGAGAACAGCAGGTTTGAACTTAATATAATTATTAAAATCAAATACATAACCAGCAATCAAGTAGTAATTAATTTGTTCTTTAAAAATAGCTACTTCATTATCATCATAACGATTGGTTTCTATAAAGTTAGGAACAGAGAATCCAACATAAGCCTTGTTAGAATGCCAGTAGAGACCAGCACCAATATTTGGAGAAAATTTGTTATTATAATCATGTAAGCTTGGGTCATCATCCACAGGATTTAATCTGGATACATCCAAATCGAAAAGATTAGCCGTTGCTTTAATCCCAAATGAAAGTTTAAAAGTCTCCGAAGTGGGAATAGTATAAGACAAATCAGCTGAGATGGTATTCTCTTTAGTTGGGCCAATTTTATCATTTATAATTGATACTCCTAATCCTAAATTATTTCCGTTGAGAGGAGTATTGATAGATACCGCATTAGTCACTGGAGCCCCATCTAATCCTACCCATTGCGTACGATGTAAGGCAAAAATGCTTAAGGCACCTCTAGATCCAGCATATGCGGGATTAATATTGATTGTGTTATACATGTATTGCGTAAATTGCGCATCTTGTTGAGCAAAACTTACAATGGCTGTAAACATCAAAACGAAAGAAAATAATTTTGTTTTCATAGCAGCTGTTTATTTTAAATTATCTATAAGTCTGATTTATAGTGTTTTGTGAGCTCAGTTGATAAATTGAATAAGAGTTTGTCAGTCAGTAAAAATAAGGCGAAAAATATTGCTTTTATTAAACCTGAGGACGCTGTAGTCCCCAGGGATTTAAATTTAAATTATTTAGTAAGGTATAAATATCCGTCTTTCTTATTGGCTTGAACACCACCATTACCATCAATAAAGGTATAATTCAAGATATAGAAATAGGTACCGGATGGTAAACCAGAGAATTGGCTGATAGTTGTTCTACCTTCGGATATACCTTTGAACACGTTACTGGTATTATTATAGCCTTTAGTTTCAAAAACTAATACTCCCCAGCGATTGTAAATTTCAACTGTATTATCTGGATAACACAATACATCATCAATATTGTCGATTATAAAATTTTCATTAATTCCATCTCCATTTGGAGAGAAAGCGTTATGAACTAATATAGTTCCACATCCTAAGACAATACTAGCTTCAACAACTTCTTCATCTGAATCACTTATTGGTACTTCATTTGGTGTGAACCCATTTGCATGAGCAACATTGGTTACAGAACCATTTTCTCTATCCACTTGGGTTACTGTATAATTTTCAGTAAATGCCTGAGTACCACCTGGAGCTAATGTTTGAATAGTAGTATTCAATCCAGTTAATGGATCAGTTACAACTATTGAATATAGAGTGATATTACCAGTGTTTTTTACTTGAATCGTATAATTGATAATGTCTCCCACAGAACTATAATTCTCGCTATTGGAAGTTTTAATTACTTCTAAGCCTGGATTTTGAGTAAGTGGCGTAACGGTTGGTGTATTGTTTGTAATCGTTGTGCCTGAAATATCAGTTACATCATTTCCTTTTGGATCTTTGCCAGAAACCAAAGCTGAGTTGGTTACTTTACCGGCATCAATATCGGCTTGAGTAATGGTATAAATACCCGTCACTGAATTATTTGAAACACCTGATGCTAAAGTGGCTATTGGACTTCCATTAAGTATCAATCCAACCAATGGGTCTGTAATAACGATATTGGATGCAATCACATTACCGGTATTAGTTACCGTAAAAGTATAGTTTATTTTTTCGCCAACTTGAGGGAAACCATCATTATTTGTATCACTAAAGATACCTGTTTTGACTAATGCTATACTAGCTGTCTGAGGGAGTAGTGTTACGGTTGGAGTATTGTTTTGAACCGTTGTACCAGAAATATCAGTCACATCAGTTCCCTTAGGATCTTTGCCAGAAGCCAAAGCTGAGTTGGTTACTTTACCTGAATCAATATCGGCTTGAGTGATGGTATAAATTCCAGTCACGGAACTGTTAATTGCTCCAGGCGCTAAAGCAGCAATTGGACTATTGGTTATTATCAAACCAATCAATGGATCTGTGATAACGATATTGATCACGGTTACATTACCAGTATTGGTTACGGTGAAGGTATAGTTTATTTTTTCACCCGCTTGTGCGAAACCGTCGTTGTTAGTATCGCTAAAGATCCCCGTTTTCACTAAAGCTATACTAGGTGTTTGTGTTACCGGAGTTATCGTACAATCCGGGCATTCAGGGTTTGTAGGGCAAGAAGTACACGGCGTAGGATCAGAAGAGGTGTCTGTTACATTTGGACCGGATGGAGGAGTACCGACAGCTGTCGCTAAGTTGTACACAAAACCGGTATTGATATCCGCTTGGGTGATTGTATGAACCGCTGAGAAAGTAGTTGCATCGGAAGCACCAACAGCAAGAGTAGTGGCAGGTCCACCAGTAACTACTGCATTGATATCAGTAACGGTTACATTGGTGAGGGTTACATTGCCTGTATTAGTGACTACGAAGTTATACGTTACCGTATCACCAATGTTAGTAATTCCATCATTATTGACATCTACATATGTTCCGTCTTTAGTAATTGCTATTGAAGGAGTTTGTGTTAATGGAGTGATGGTACAATCCGGACATTCAGGGTTAACAGGGCAAGAAGTACACGGCGTAGGATCAGAAGAGGTGTCTGTTACATTTGGACCGGATGGAGGAGTACCGACAGCTGTCGCTAAGTTGTACACAAAACCGGTATTGATATCCGCTTGTGTGATTGTATGAACCGCTGAGAATGTAGTCGAATCGGAAGCGCCAACTGTAAGAGTAGCGATAGGTCCGCCAGTAACGACTGCATTAATATCAGTAACAGTTATATTATTTAATGTCACATTACCTGTATTGGCAACAACGAAGTTATACGTTACCGTATCACCAATATTTGTAATTCCATCGTTATTTGCATCCACATAAGTACCATCTTTAGTAATTGCTATTGAAGGAGTTTGTGTCAATGGAGTTATCGTACAATCCGGACATTCAGGGTTTACAGGACAAGAAGTACACGGTGTAGGATCAGACGAGGTGTCTGTTACATTTGGACCGGATGGAGGTGTACCGACAGCTGTCGCTAAGTTGTACACAAAACCGGTATTGATATCCGTTTGTGTGATTGTATGAACCGCTGAGAATGTAGTCGAATCGGAAGCGCCAACTGTAAGAGTAGCGATAGGTCCGCCAGTAACGACTGCATTACTATCAGTAATGGTTATATTGGTAAGGATCACGTTTCCTGTATTAGTAATAACGAAGTTATAAGTTACAGTATCTCCAATATTTGTAATTCCATCGTTGTTCATATCCACATAAGTTCCGTCTTTAGTAATTGCTATTGAAGGAGTTTGTGTTAATGGAGTGATGGTACAATCTGGACATTCAGGGTTAACAGGGCAAGAAGTACATGGCGTAGGATCAGACGAGGTGTCTGTTACATTTGGACCGGATGGAGGTGTACCGACAGCTGTCGCTAAGTTGTACACTAAACCGGTATTGATATCTGCTTGCGTGATTGTATGAACCGCTGAGAATGTAGTTGAATCGAAAGCTCCAACCGCAAGGGAAGCAATAGGTCCACCAATAACCACTGCATTACTATCAGTGACGGTCAAATTGGTAAGGGTCACATTTCCTGTATTAGTGACAACGAAATTATAGGTTACATTATCTCCAATATTTGTAACTCCGTCATTATTGGCATCCACGTAAGTCCCATCTTTAGTAATTGCTATTGAAGGAGTTTGTGTTAATGGAGTGATAGTACAATCCGGACATTCAGGGTTTACAGGACAAGAAGTACAAGGAGTAGGATCGGACGAAGTGTCTGTCACATTTGAACCAGATGGAGGAGTACCGGTAGCTGTCGCTAAGTTGTATACAAAACCGGTATTGATATCCGCTTGCGTGATTGCATGAACCGCAGAGAATGTAGTCGAATCGGAAGCGCCAACTGTAAGAGAAGCGATAGGTCCACCAGTAACTACTGCGTTCGTATCAGTCACGGTCACATTGTTAAGGGTCACGTTTCCTGTATTAGTGACAACGAAATTATAGGTTACATTATCTCCAATATTTGTAATTCCATCATTATTGGCATCCACGTAAGTTCCATCTTTAGTAATTGCTACTGAAGGAGTTTGTGTTAATGGAGTGATTGTACAACTTGGACATTCAGGGTTAACTGGACAAGAAGCACAAGGAGTAGGATCTGATGAACTGCCTATTACATTTGGGCCGGATGGTGGAGTACCGGTAGCAGTTGCTAAGTTGTATACAAAACCGGTATCGATATCCGTTTGCGTGATTGCATGAACTGCTGAGAATGTATTCGAATCGGAAGCATCAACAGCAAGGGAAGCAATAGGCCCACCAGTAACAACTGCATTGATATCAGTAACGGTTACATTTGTAAGTGGCGAGCTACCTGTATTAGTAACTATTAAATTATAGTATACTGTATCCCCTGCATTGGTAATTCCATCATTATTAGTGTCAACATAAGTGCCATCTTTCAAAAGAGTTATAGAGGGAACATATACAGGCACAGTAACCATAGCTGTATCACAATTTGTTGGATTTAATTTCTCACAGATTTCGTAAGTCAATGTATAGTTTCCAGTTGAGGTACCTGGAGCGACTACCACATTGGTGCCGGAAAGAGTAATACCTGTATTTGTTGAACTGATTATACTTAAATTGACATCATTAACACTAACTGCAATACAGTTTAATAGATCATTAGCCAATACGTTGGTAAACGAGATGCCACCTGTATATCCGTTAACAATTGTCCCTGCATCGTCGTTTGCGACAATATAGTTTGTCACTATTAGTTTGGCTTCACAAGTTGTTTCTTTACCGCAAGCATCTTTGACGGATAAGGTAATTGTAGTTGTTCCTGATCCAACTTCAGTACCTGCTAGAGGAAACTGAGTTATAATTAAAGATGCAGATGGTGTACAATTATCAGTTGCTGTTATACTCGAAGTATAGTCCGGAACTAAAGCTTTACAATTTAAATCTGCAGGTATAGTTTGATCAGGAGCACAAGAAGTAATTACTGGTGCCATATTATCTTTTATAAGGATAATTTGATCTGCGGTTTTGGTATTACCACAAGCATCACTAACGGCCCAATGTCTGACAATAAAGTCATCATTAGCGCATTTTTCGCTAGGAGTGAAACAAACATTATTAATATTTAATGTTCCATTTTCAGTACTTTGTTTACGGGCAAAAATCCTCCAGGTTCCATTCATTTCTCCAGTAAATTGGCTAAAGTTTGAAACATAACCATTAAATCCAGGAATATATTGTGAGTTTGTCGAAGTACCTCCTAATGGGGTGTAATTGCCTGCTCCAGTTGGGTTATTGACATTATTCCATTGCGGATAACCAGACCCATAGAATACAGGAGCATAAGATGCAGCTCCATTAACGTTACAAGAAGGATTCGAACAATAAGGGCCAACCAATATGATAGCTTGCCCTTCTGGGGATACTAAAGTGATTTCAGCATGTCCAATACCTTGATTTGTATTAAATGATAAGACAATATTTTTAATGGCACTCGCTGGTTGTCCATCAAATCCTTCAACGTTAAAATCGATCATTATACCATTTCCGGCATTTACATTCCATTGCTGTTGTGTACCAAAACAACTAGTATCACTATGTGTAACATTAATGTCAGGTTTGTTGGTACAGTTGTCTGCTTCATCATCTACATCACCAGTTATAATTGGATCTGCATCGTAATTACAGTTAGCATCTTTATAGATTATACTACTTACAGGAGGTGTAAATGTAGGAAGCGTTTTGTCATCTATGGTAATAGTTCTTGATACAGTGGCAACTGCTCTTCCACAAATGTCATTAGCAGTCCACGTCTCAATAACTTTACCATTACAGTAACCAGATACAGTAGTTGAGAAAGTAGATGGATTTGATGTTCCGCTGATTAAACAACCACCACTTAATCCATTGCTGAAGCTGATAGAGCTTGGTGTTGGTATGGCCCCGCAGGCTACCGTAATATTAGTGGGAGCATTCATTGCAGGTAAAGCAGCCGGGCTGACCGTTATTGTTCTTGATACAGTTGTAACTGTTCTTCCACAAGTATCAATAGCTGTCCAAGTTTCAGTAACAGTTCCACCACATGAGTTGGGAGTGGAAGAGAAAGTAGATGGATTTGATGTTCCGCTGATTAAACAACCACCGCTTAATCCATTGCTGAAGTTGATGGTACTCGGCGCTGGTATTGACCCGCATGCCACTGTAATATTAGCTGGAGTGGACATTGTTGGCAAAGCAGCCGGATTAACAGTTATTGTTCTTGATACAGCTGCAATTGTTCTTCCGCAAATATCAGTAGCAGTCCAAGTTTGTGTTATAGTACCGCCACATGCGTTAGGAGTGGCAGAAAAAGTGGAAAGATCTGATGTTCCGCTGACTAAACAACTACCATTTAATTCATTGCTAAAGTTGATTCTGCTTGGAGCCGGTATTGACCCGCAAGCTACAGTAATGTTGCCAGGAGCTGTCATTGTCGGCAAAGCAGCCGGGCTAACAGTTATTATTCTTGATACAGTCGTAACTGTTCTTCCACAAATATCCATGGCAGTCCAAGTTTCTGTTACCGTTCCGCCACATGCGTTAGGAGTGGTAGAGAAAGTGGAAAAATTTGATGTTCCGCTGATTAAACAACCATCGTTTAATCCATTGCTGAAGTTGATTGTACTCGGAGTCGGTATTGACCCGCAAGCTACAGTAATGTTGCCAGGAGCTGTCATTGTCGGTAGAGCAGCAGGGCTAACATTTATTGTTCTTAATACAGTCGTAACTGTTCTTCCACAAATATCTTTGGCAGTCCAAGTTTCTGTTACAGTTCCGCCACATGCATTAGGAGTAGCAGAGAAAGTGGAAAGATTTGATGTTCCGCTGATTAAACAACCACCGCTTAATCCATTGCTGAAGTTAATAGTACTCGGTGCCGGTATTGACCCGCAGGCTACAGTAATGTTACCGGGCGCTGTCATTGTTGGTAAAGCAGCCGGGCTAACCGTTATTGTTCTTGATACAGCCGTAATTGTTCTTCCGCAAGTATCTGTGGCAGTCCAAGTTTCTGTTACGATTCCACCACATGCGTTAGGAGCGGGAGAGAAATTGGAAGGATTCGATGTTCCGCTTATTAAACAATCACCACTTAATCCATTGCTGAAGCTGATGGTGCTCTGTGCCGGTATTGACCCGCAGGCTACCGTAATATTACCCGGGGCTGTCATTGTTGGCAAAGCAGCCGGGCTAACATGGATGATTCTTGATGTTGTAATGGTTCTTAGGTAAATGTCCGTAAATGTCCATGATTCTGTTATGTTTCCACCACAAGAACCACTTGGAGATTGAGAACTAAGAGTAGACGCCACAGATCCGCTGATTAAACAATTTCCTGTTGAGCTGTTTGTATAATTCAGAGTGCTTGTGGTTGCTGCTCCGCAGGCGACCGTAATATCAGATACTGAAGCAAACGAGGCTACTGTTGGAGCAGCAGCGGTTATGGTTCTGCTTTTTGTAATTGTACAGCCATTAGCATCAGTGATTGTTACGTTGTAAGTACCTGCAACTATATTAATAAGATCTTGATCGTCTTCCTGTCCGCTAGGTATAACACCATCCAAAGTTGTCCAAGAATAGGTATAAGGAGCTGTGCCACCCGATGGGGTTAAATTTATGCCTCCGTTTGCTGTATCACATAGAGAATTGGTTAGAACAAATTCACCATTTACACCAGCATTGATTTGTATAGAAGGTAATTTTCCGCATTTAGGAGAAATTGTGGCAGGATCTAATGGACAAATACTACTTTTAGAAGCATCAGTCCATGCTAAGAATAAATTGGTAATTTTTAATGTATTACCACAAGTATATGAAACTTGATCAAATGCTAAACTTGTTACGACATTACCGGGAAGTGGTCCTCCACAGCCTGAAATTGCAGTTGTAGATAGTAAAGAACCGTCGATACCGCTATACTCCTCTAAATTCCCCCAAAAGGCAAAGGATGTTCTTGTTGAACCTGTTGTATTATCGATAGACAATGTCAATGTTCTGGTTAGAATAGTATTTTGGGGACATGAGTTGCATAAATCTCCTCCAGTAAGAGTTGCCCCAACTAATTCTAGATCCTTAGATGAACACGAAGTATTTGGGTCCGGAACTGTTGTTGTTTGTGCAACTGCGGTTGAAATACTCAAAAAGCTTATTAAAAAAAGCGAAAATAATTTTGTCGAATAAGTAAAAATTGATTTCATATTGATTTGTTTTAAATCGTTAGAAAATGAAATGGATGTAAGTAGCAAAATTCATTCTTGAAAGTTGTTATACGATTTGATGTATGAATAGTTCTCGACGAACATTCAGACATAATAACATTAGAAAAAATAGTGATTGATGACGCACTTAAACAGTTAATTATTGGTTTAAAATAAATAAACTTTAGTGATTTAAAAGTTGGAATAGAATTTAGCATATTCCAATGCGTTTTAGCATCAAATTGAGAATATAAATTACTAACGAATATGTAGAAAGCTAATAAATGGGAAGTAGTTTTTGTATACATAGAATCAGTTTTTAATTTATAAAATTGATTTGTGGTATTGTCCTTTTTTATAATTATAATGAATAGATATATTTAATTTATCTAATATTATAGGTTATAGGGAGTCGATTTCTTGTCGAAAATTAATAGCTAAAGGAATTGCCTAATTTTAATTAAAGTAGTAGATTTTTTTTTCATAATATTTAATTATTTGTATTAAAAATAAAATGATTTTGCTATATCAAACATCAAGATTTTTTATTCTATCAAGTAGATGTTCAAGTATTTTTTCTGAATTTAATTTGTTAATTTTTAATTCCCCTTTTTCGGAATCATTTGTAAATTTATATTTCAAAATTAAAGTCTTAATAATTTAGAGGTTTCAAAATTTTTTTAGGGATGAAATATTTTTTTAGGGGTTTAAAATATCTCTACCTCGTAAGATTTAGTATCTATTTTTAAGTTATTTAACAGCTATTTTTTTATACAACCAAAGTTACAAAGAATAACTAATATTGATTTTATTTTTCTACCAGTAACCTAAATACTCGTTGAATTGTAATTTTTTAAGAAAAAATTAATTTTTGGATTTAAAATTTTAACATTTATTTTTGTTTTAAAGTAAGTTATGTACTAATAATTTTTAAATAGTATTTTAAAATTATTGCTAACTAAAAAGAACCTAAATATGAATTATCAAAAAATATAATGAAAATCATAAAAAAAAATAATTTGTAATACGAATTTTTCTAATAAAAAAAAACAGAAAATAGATTTAAAAATAAATACTTCTATACCTAAAAATTGTTTTTTTTAACTTTAGACAACTCGTCAAATGCTTGATCTTTAAAACAAGAAACCTCGAAATTTTAACTTTCGAGGTTTCTGTTTATTATAATTTATTTAAAATTAGTTAACTGCTTTCTAGGTAAAGACTGTTATAGAGCAGTAATTATAAATTCGCTGCGTCTGTTGAATTGATGTTCATCCTCTGTACATTCCACATCATCAGCGCATTTGTTTACCAGCTGTGTTTCTCCGTATCCTTTACCAATTAATCTACTGGAATCGACTCCATTT
>NZ_JBLNKX010000013.1:0-15720 GCF_048158725.1 Flavobacterium arabinosi | reverse complement strand
ACAATTTGCAATTTAAAAAACATCGAATAGTCTTTTTGGGTGCGCTTTAAATAGCGTGGTTCTTCTTGTTTTTCCATAAGGATACTTTTTGTGTATCACTATTTCAGGACGGGACAGAATTAAATATAAAAATCCCATCAACCTAGGTTGATGGGATTTTTTATTTGGTTTGTTTTTTGGTTTGTATTATATTAAAATTAGTGTCCTCCTCCTTCGCTTTCGATATGATTAATTCCTTGTCTTTTTAATATTTTAGGGCAATAAAAACCGTAGAAGCCTAAATATGCAAAACCAATAAGCGGAACAATGTAAGAGAAATGTGTCCAAGAAATGCCAAATATTCCATTTGGACTAGTACTGTCAATATCGCAAATACTTCCTTGAACCAGAGGAATTACTCCTCCTCCAAGGATCATCATAATTAAGAAAGAAGATGCTTTTCCAGTGTTTTTACCTAAACCGGCAATAGCCAAATCAAAAATTGAAGGCCACATAATAGATAAGAATAATCCACCGGAAATAAGAAAGAATTTAGCAATTTCGGTATCAGTACAAACTAATCCAATAAACATCATCAGTAGGCCAGAAAGACCAAAAAGCATTAATGTTTTGCCTGCATTTTTACCACCTATAAAGCTTACGGCAATAAATATTAATATCCAAATAGGATAAATATAAAATGCAGAAACATCATGACCAGCAAATATATTAGCTCCAATAATAACTCCAAATCCTAAAGCTGGAACAATAAATTTAAGAGCAATATTGGCTATTTTTGAGGTGTTAAAAACATTTACACCACCATTCCAACGACCAATCATTAAACTTCCCCAGTATAATGCTATAAATGGCGAAATAGCATCTTCTAAAATACTGCCAAATTCTGCAGTTTTTAATAAAGCAGGTAAATTACTAATTATTGTTACCTCGGTTCCAACATAAATAAAAATGGCTAACATTCCTAAGTATAGCTGTGGATAGTCTAAAATATTGAATTTTTCGTGCGCATGTTTAATTTCAGCTTCTTCTAGTTTTACAGGGTTTTCAATTTTAGAAAAGTTCATAAAAATGGCCACTATAATGAAAGCAAGTCCTAAAATAATGAAAGGCAATTTAATGTCTTCAAGTGAAAGTGAAGTTTTTTTATTGTCACCCATTCCGAACAAAGCGATTCCTAATAAAATAGCACCGATAGTTGTTCCAAAAGAATTTACACCTCCAGCCAAAGTCAGACGGTGGGCTCCTGTTGAGGGGCTTCCCATTTTAATAGCTAAAGGATTAGCTACAATTTGTTGAATTGAAAACCCTAAACCTACAGTAAACAAAGCGGTTAAAAAGAACGGAAAACTTTCCATTGTTGCAGCGGGAACAAATAAAAAGGAACCAATGGCAGAAATGATTAAGCCTGCAGAAAGTGTTTTTTTGTATCCAAATTTTTGTAAAACATCAAGTTTTAAGGATACTAAAAAGAAAATTATTGATCCTACAAAGTAAGCAGCATAAAATGCCCATGCCACTAATTGAGATTGTACTTGAGATAAAGTAAATACTTTTTTAAATACTGGGATTAGAATGTCGTTGGCAGACCCAACAAAACCCCAAAAGAAGAAGACGATTATTAATGAGATAAATTGTCCCCATTTGGTTTGTAAATTTTCTGAACTCATGATTGTAAATGGTTTGGTTTTTAGTTTAATTTATTTTTTTTTGCAGTAAGGTGGTAAATGTATTTGTTAAGTAAATTAAAAAAAAATTATTTAGAATAAATATTAGTAGAATTATAGAATAATCACTTTTTGTTAAAAAACGATGCTTTTTTTTTCGAAATTTCTGCTTTTTCAAATAAAATATTGAACTGGAATTTATTCTAAGATTTTACTTTTTACATCTTTACTGTAATTTCGTCCTATGGGTAAAGTGTAAGAAAGTATTTGGATTCGATTCCCTTCTATGGATTTCACCTTATCTATAGCAATGGTGTATGATTTATGAATTCTTACAAATCGGTCTAAAGGTAATTCCTCGGATAAAGAAGTTAATGATTTATGCGTAATATAGGTTTTGTCAATAGTCACGACCTTAATATATTCTTTCATTCCTTCGATAAACAGAATTTCATCGATCGTTATTTTTACCATTTTTTTATCTACTTTGATAAAAATATGGGGTTCGATTCGATGCATCTCAGTTTTAATATTATTCTTTAAATTGATTTCGGTTGAAATCCTATTGATGCATTTAATAAATCGGGGTAATGGGATTGGCTTTACTAAATAGTCTAAAACGTCTAATTCATAGCTTTCAGCAGCAAATTCCCTAAAGGCAGTGGTGATTACAATTTTAGTTTTGTACTCTATTAATCTGATCAATTCAAAACCAGTCATCATAGGCAAATTGATATCTAGAAATACGGCGTCAACGCTATTGTTATTGATAAACTCCAGTGCTTCCAGTGCATTACTAAACGTGCCAATAATTTCAAAATCTGCAAAATTGGTAAAATAATTCTGAAGGACTTTTATAGCTAATGGTTCATCATCTACTAAAACACATTTAATCTTCATTATGAATAGGTATTTGTAAACGGATGATATAATAATTGAACTTTAATTTATGTTCGAAAGTGTATAGGTTTTTGAAAATCAATTTCAATCGCTTTTTAATATTTGTTAAACCGATACCTTTTTTTGTATTTGTGCGCTGTGAAAGTACGAAATTATTCATAATTTCAAAACTGAGCATAGTTCCATTAATGACTTTACAATTAATCTTTATTTTAAGGTTCTCATTATTTAATCCACCATGTTTAAAGGCATTTTCTACAAGAGATATAAAAAGTAAAGAAGGAACTTTAATGGTATCAATATTAGAATCTATAATTCAATTTTAGACTAATTCTCTTTTATGGCTCTATTTCGTTCCCTTTCCCTAAGCCAGATTAAAGTTAAATATACCTAAGATGCTATAGCAAGCACATAAATTTAACCAATGTACATAGTTACCCAAAACCAAAAATGGTTTTAAAGTCTGATATCGAATTTATTTTTTTTTACTCACTTTTTTACTTAATAATTTATGCATTAAAATAGTGGTTCTTAATTTTTTTACAACTTTAGTCAATTTGATACTAAAAACACCTTTTAAAATAAAAAAACAGAAAATAGGTAAAAAAGCTCATTAATTGTTTGTTTGAAAAACGCATTGTTGACAAAAATATGTCGTTGGTTTAAAATAAAGAACTGTTGGTATAAATTATTTTTTTTAGAATTTTCTTAAAGATAAATTTGCACCAGAATGAGTATAAACTTTGTACAATCGGGAAAAGATGAAAATTCTGTGGGTATTAAACTAACAGGAGTTGATACTGGAGGAACTAGACTTTGGTGTGATACTATAGGAACTAACTTCAAAAAAATAAATAAAAAGAATGAAATTTAAATGGTATAAGTGATTCACACTACTTATACCATTTTAAAAAAAGCATATCTTTATAATTAGAATTAAAACAAAATAAAATGAAAAGTGCTTTAGAAATTAAACCCGACATTAGCTATAAAAGTGCCGGTAAATTTGAAGAAACTAGATTTGAAAAAATTCACAACGAAATTTTCAAAAACTCAACAGAAGCCTCTGTAATTGTAGCTCAAGAAATTGCTGAATTTATTAAATCCAAACAAGAGAAAAATAAATCTTGTGTTCTTGGTTTAGCTACTGGATCTTCACCTATAAAAGTGTATGAAGAACTAGTTAGAATGCATAAAGAAGAAGGACTTAGTTTTAGTAATGTAATCACTTTTAATTTGGATGAATATTATCCAATGACTAAAGAAAACAATCAGAGCTACCATTATTTTATGCATCAGCATCTTTTTAACCATATAGATATTAAGCCTGAAAATATTCATATTCCAGACGGAACAGTAGCCATTGAAGAGCTAAATCAATATTGTATTGATTATGAGATGAATATTAAAAATGCTGGTGGATTAGATTTTCAATTATTAGGAATTGGTCGTACGGGTCACGTAGGTTTTAATGAACCTGGATCCCACATCAATTCAGGAACTCGAATCATCACTTTAGATCACATTACAAGAGTTGATGCTTCCTCAGATTTTAATGGTATTGATAATGTTCCTAAAAGAGCCATTACAATGGGCGTTTCTACAATTCTTAGATCCAAAAGAATTGTACTAATGGCTTGGGGCCAAAATAAAGCTGATATTATAAAGAGAACCATTCAAGGCGATATCAGCTCTGAAGTTCCGGCTACTTTTTTGCAAAATCACACTAATGCTACTTTCGTTTTAGACCAATCGGCAGCTTCAGAATTAACCCGTTTTAAAACACCTTGGTTGGTTGGAGAATGCATTTGGACCCAAGAATTAAAAAGTAAAGCAATTGTTTGGCTATGCCAGAAAACAGACCAATCTATTTTAAAACTAACGGATAGAGATTACAATAATAATGGAATGTCTGATCTTTTGGCGTTGGAAGGCTCAGCTTACGATTTGAACATAAACATGTTCAATGTGCTACAACATACGATAACGGGATGGCCAGGAGGAAAGCCCAATACTGATGATACGTATAGACCCGAAAGAGCTACTCCAGCCCAGAAAAGAGTAATACTTTTCAGCCCTCATCCGGATGATGATGTGATTTCCATGGGAGGAACTTTTTCAAAATTAATAAAACAAGGACACGATGTTCATGTTGTGTATCAAACTTCTGGGAACATAGCCGTTACTGATGACGAAGCATTAAAATTTGCCGAAGTTTGCAACGATTTTGTCGGTGCCGATCAAACTAAAATTAATTTTAAAGCGGTTATCGATTTTTTAAATAATAAAAACGAAAATCAAATTGATTCGTTAGAAGTCAGAAAATTAAAAGGACTTATTAGACGCCGTGAATCTTACGCTGCCACAAGATACATCGGATTGAAAGATGAAAACATTCATTTTTTGGATATGCCTTTTTATGAAACCGGACAAGTAAAGAAAAATCCAGTAGGAGAAAAAGATGTAGCTTTAGTTGCGGCTATTATTGCCAAAATAAAACCGCATCAAGTTTTTGCAGCAGGAGATTTAGCAGATCCACATGGGACTCATGAAGTTTGTCTGAATGCAATTTTTGCTGCAATGAAACAATTGAAGTCAGAGCAATACATGAATGATTGTTGGTTATGGTTGTATCGAGGCGCTTGGCATGAATGGGACATCCATGAAATAGATATGGCAGTTCCTTTAAGTCCTGATGAAGTTATGTTGAAAAGGCATGCGATTTTATACCATCAATCTCAAAAAGACAGAGTGATGTTTCAAGGAAACGACTCCAGAGAATTTTGGGTAAGAGCTGAAGACCGTAATAAGAATACTGCAAAATTGTATGATAATTTAGGTCTTGCTGAATATGAAGCGATTGAAGCTTTTAAGCGTTTTAACTATTAACATTAAAATTTATGAAATACATTTTGATTCTATTATTTTTTGCTTTTGCAACGAATGCTCAGATACAAAAAGAACAGTTAGATCTTATGCCGTGGCCACAAAATATAAATTTGACCGCTGGTACTTTTGCTTTAAGCAAAAATTTTAAAGTAAATATTACCGGAAACCCAAATCCTAGAATTTTTATAGGAGCAACCCGCTTTTTAAGAAGATTGGACGGCAGAACAGGATTGTTCCTGGAGCAAAGTTTTTTGACAAAAGTCAACGAAAGCCTAGAAGCAGAATTGCAAATTAATTGTGTTCGCAACGGGAAAATAGAAATAAATGAAGATGAAAGTTATACACTTACGATAACTTCCAATAAAATCACGATCAATGCCACGTCCGATTTAGGTGCGTTACACGGTTTGGAAACGCTGTTGCAATTACTGCAAAATAACAGCACTTCATATTATTTTCCTACGGTTGAGATTACAGATTCTCCAAGATTTACCTGGAGAGGGTTGATGATTGACGGGGCCCGAAATTTTCAGCCGGTGGATGTTATTAAAAGAAATCTTGACGCTATGGCTGCGATGAAAATGAATGTTTTTCATTGGCATTTAGCAGATGATCAAGGATGGAGAATTGAAATGAAAAAACATCCTAAATTGAATGAATTGGCTTCGGACGGGAATTATTATACTCAGGAAGAAATCAGAAACATTGTGAAATATGCTGATCAAAGAGGGATTTTAGTTATACCGGAAATAGATGTGCCAGGTCACGCTTCGGCATTCCTTACCGCATATCCTGAAGTAGGAAGTAAAGTAAGTGATGGAAAAGTCACCTATGAAGTTCAAAGAAATTCAGGGGTTTTCAATTCGACCTTAGACCCTTCAAATCCAAAAACTTATCAATTATTAAGCGAAATTTTTGATGAAGTTTGTCCTTTATTTCCTGGGGCTTATTTTCATATTGGAGGTGATGAAAATAATGGCAAAGAGTGGAATGCAAATCCTAAAATACAGGAATTTAAGAAAAAATACAACTTGGAGAATGACCATGATTTGCAAACGTATTTTAACATGCAGTTGATTCCAATGTTGAAAAAACAGAACAAAAAACTGATGGGCTGGGAAGAAATAATGACTGAAAACATGTCTAAAGATGCCATAATACATGCTTGGAAAGGAACGAATCAAGGGCTTTCTTCTGATGGATCGTTAATAAAAGCGGCAAAAAGTGGGTTTAAAACAGTTTTGTCCAATGGCTATTATATTGATTTAATGCTTAGTGTAGAGAAACATTATTTGAATGACCCGATACCTAAAAACACTATTCTGACTCCGGAAGAAAAAGCAAGTATATTGGGAGGCGAAGCAGCAATGTGGAGCGAACTCGTAACGCCTTTAAACATAGATTCAAGGATTTGGCCACGAACAGCAGCTATTGCGGAACGATTGTGGTCTAATGAAAATGTTACCGACATGAATAGCTTGCGAAAAAGATTAAAAACAATTTCTTTCAGATTAGAAGAACTGGGAATTACGCACATTAGAAATAAAGAGGTTATTTTAAGAAATATCAGTAACAATCAAAACACAGCTGCGTTGAATGATTTTTCGAATGTTTGTGAGCCTCTGAAAAATTATAAACGTAATGGTGGAGGGAAAAAATACCGCATGCATTCTCCGTTGACCTTATTTGCCGATGCGTGTACTGCCGATGCTTTTGATGTTTTTGATTTTGATACTGCAGTAAACAATTATTTAGAAAATAAAAGTCAAGAAAATCAAACTTTGGTGACCAATTTTTTGAAAAAATGGATTACGATGAATGCTGATTTAATTGGTTTAAGTGCAAATGCTCCACTGGTGCAACCGCTTTTACCATTGTCTAAAAGTTTAAGTGATTTATCCCAGCAGCTTTTACTTAAAATTGATAAAAAACAAACGGTAAATCCAACGGTATTAAATGATTTATTAGAGCAATGTAATTCTAGAAGTCCTGCTGATGTAGAATTAGCCGTTTACAATAGTTTAAAAAAGTTGCTGTAAAAATTTCTAAAATAGATATTGAAAAAATCCAGTTTGATTAATTCTATTTTAGTTCTTGTAACTAAATAGTGGTTCTTGGTTATCGGTTTGTTTTAAAGAAGATTAATATTATAATCCTGACAATATTTTGTCAGGATTTTTTTTGATTATCCTTTTAATGTGGAGCAAAATGCAACTTATGAAAATGTGTTTTTTCGAATTAAGGAAATCAGTATTTTTTTTCGTATTTTTGCAAAAATTTTATAAAAAAATATTCATGTTAACAGTTAATAATTTATCAGTTCAGTTTGGCAAACGAATTTTGTTTGACGAAGTAAATACGACCTTCACACACGGTAATATATACGGAGTTATTGGAGCCAACGGTGCTGGGAAATCTACTTTTCTTAAAATAATTGCCGGTGAAATGGATCCTACATCAGGACATATTCATTTGGAACCAGGGAAACGTATGTCGGTTTTGAACCAAAACCATAATATGTTTGATGAGAGTACCGTTCTTGAGACCGTGATGATGGGAAATAAAACATTGTATGCCATCAAAAAAGAAATGGATGCTTTGTATTTAGATTACGACGATAAAAATGCAGATAGAATAGGAGAGTTGCAAGTGCAATTTGAAGAAATGAATGGATGGAATGCCGATTCTGATGCTGCATCGATGTTGTCAAACCTTGGTATCACAGAAGAATATCATTATACTTTAATGGGAGATTTGGAAGGAAAGATAAAAGTTCGTGTCCTTTTGGCACAAGCGCTTTTTGGAAATCCGGATTTACTTATTATGGATGAGCCTACCAATGATTTGGATTTTGAAACCATAGCTTGGTTAGAGAATTTCTTGGCAAATTATGAAAATACAGTAATTGTAGTTTCTCACGACAGACACTTTTTAGATTCCGTTTGTACACATATATCGGATATTGATTTCAGTAAAATAAATCATTATTCAGGAAATTATACTTTTTGGTATGAATCAAGCCAATTAGCAGCCAAACAACGCGCACAACAAAATAAGAAAGCTGAAGAAAAGAAACAGGAATTGGAAGAATTTATTCGTCGTTTTAGTGCGAATGTAGCCAAATCAAAACAAGCTACTTCTCGTAAAAAAATGATTAGTAAACTTAATATTTCTGAGATAAAACCTTCAAGTCGTCGTTATCCAGCGATTATTTTTGACCAAGAGCGTGAAGCAGGAGATCAAATCTTGAATGTACAGAATTTAAGTGCTTCAATTGATGGAGAAACCTTGTTTCAGGGAGTTGATTTGAATATGGCAAAAGGCGATAAAATTGTTCTTTTCTCAAAAGATTCTCGTGCAACAACAGCTTTCTATGAAATTTTAAACGGAAATAAAAAAGCAGATTCTGGAACTTATGATTGGGGAGTTACTACTAATCAAGCCTATTTACCAGTAGAAAATCATTCGTTTTTTGAGAGTGATTATTCACTAGTGGATTGGTTGCGTCAATGGGTAAAAACAGAAGAAGAACGTGATGAGGTTAACATTCGTAGTTTCCTTGGGAAAATGATTTTCTCAGGTGAAGAAGCGTTGAAAACCTGTAGAGTATTGTCTGGAGGAGAAAAAGTACGTTGTATGTTGTCTCGAATGATGATGGAAAGAGCAAATGTTTTAATGCTTGATGAACCAACGAATCACTTGGATTTAGAGTCGATTACAGCTTTTAATAATTCTTTGAAGAACTTTAAAGGATCAGTAATTTTTACTACTCATGACCATGAGTTTTCTCAAACGGTTGCTAACAGAGTTATTGAATTGACTCCAAACGGAGCGATTGACCGTTACATGACATTTGATGATTACCTAGATGATGAAAAAGTTCAGGAATTGAGAACTAAGATGTACACAGTATAATAATAATATCTATAATTTAAGAACAAAAAATATCCCGCAATTGCGGGATATTTTTTGTTTAATTGAGAATTATTATAATTTTCATCTACTTCTTTCCAAATATTTTACTAACGATAAAAATTATTATTGCAACAACGATAACAACTATAAATACACCAACACCAACACCAGCTTTGAATATACCTTCTATCACTGAACAGCTTGTAAATGAAATTAACACTATAAAAAGCATTAATAATCTTATTATTTCTTTTTTCATGATTTTATATTTTTAAAAGTTTATGTTAAAATATAAAGATACAGAATCTTAATAGTCATTTGTTACATAATTTTAGTGGTTTTTTGTGAAATTTTTGATTGTTTTTATTGAAATCCAATTTAAAATAGGATTAATAATTTATTGACAGGGGATTGAGTTTTTATAATCTAATTAGCCATTGATTTCTATCTTTTTTGTACTGAGTAGTTTAAAGTTCATAACAACGGCTGTTAGAATCTATTTGGTATAAAGCAATATGGATTTCATAGTAAATAATAAATGCAACTATTTTCTTGCTTTATAATTATAAAATCATAAATTCGAATTTGTATATTTGCAAAACCAAACAACACACTTTAACATGAGTCAAAAAGTATTACTTACTGCAAAAGAAGTTACTATCATATTACATCGTTTGGCCTGTCAGTTAATTGAAAAGCATTTAGATTTTTCAGATACTATTTTGGTGGGGATTCAACCAAGAGGCGTTTTTTTAGCGGAACGTTTGAAAGAAATATTAGAAAAAGAATACCAAACTCCTGAAATTCAATTGGGTTATCTGGATATTACCTTTTTCAGAGATGATTTTCGTAGAACGGATAAACCATTAGAAGCTAATAAAACTAAGATTAATTTTATTGTTGAAAATAAAAAAGTCATTTTCATTGACGATGTTTTATTTACGGGTCGAAGTATTCGATCTGCTTTGACTGCCATTCAATCTTTTGGAAGACCTTCAGAAATAGAACTACTGGTTTTAATAGACAGACGTTTCAGCCGTAATTTACCCATTCAACCAGATTATAGGGGAAGACAGGTAGATGCCATAAATAACGAAAAAGTGAAAGTGAGTTGGAAAGAAAATGATGGTGAAGATGGGGTGTATTTAATTACCAGTTAGACACTATTTTATTTAGAAATCTAACTATTAAAAAACTAATAATCGTAAAAAGAAATGAAAGAATTAAGCGTAAATCATTTATTAGGCATAAAGTACATCAACAAAAATGATATTGACCTAATTTTTGAAACAGCCGATCATTTTAAAGAAGTCATTAACCGACCAATTAAGAAAGTACCTTCTTTACGAGATATTACCATTGCCAATATTTTCTTCGAAAACAGTACAAGAACTAAACTCTCTTTTGAATTAGCTCAAAAACGTTTATCCGCCGATGTGATTAGTTTTTCGGCGGCACAATCTTCAGTGAAAAAAGGAGAAACATTAATAGATACTGTAAATAATATACTTTCGATGAAAGTAGATATGGTGGTGATGCGACATGCCAATCCTGGTGCAGCTTATTTTTTATCCAAAAACGTAAAAGCCAGTATTGTAAATGCAGGCGATGGAGCACATGAACATCCTACACAGGCTTTATTAGACAGTTATTCAATTAGAGAAAAATTAGGTGAAGTGGCTGGAAAAAAAGTAGTCATTGTAGGTGATGTATTGCATTCCAGAGTAGCATTGTCAAATATATATGCTTTACAAATGCAGGGAGCGGAGGTAAAAGTTTGCGGACCTAAAACCCTTATTCCAAGACATATTGAATCACTTGGTGTAACTGTGGAACCTAATTTGAGAAAAGCACTTGAATGGTGCGATGTGGCAAATATGTTACGGGTACAAAACGAAAGAATGGATGTGAATTATTTTCCATCGACAAGAGAATACGCACAGCAATATGGAGTTGATAAAACGTTGTTAGATTCACTGAATAAAGAAATCATAATCATGCATCCGGGACCTATCAATCGTGGTGTCGAAATTACCAGTGAAGTTGCTGATTCGCATCAGTCTGTGATTTTGAACCAAGTAGAAAATGGTGTAGCGATTAGAATGGCAGTTATTTATCTTTTGGCTTCAAAAATTCAGTAATTTCAAATAAAAACTTAGTAACTTAGCTACTTAGTAACCTGTCTGCCGTTACGCAGCTTCTGAAACTTAAAAAAATGAAAGTAGATCAAAAAGGCCACACAATTACAATTAAAGATACACAAGGTGATTTTACTTCTTTTTTAATGAAGGTAACGCATCAATACAAAACATTTGAAAAACATAACTTGATTATTGATCTTTTACTTTACAAAGATTTATCTACAGACAGTATAAAGTTATTTTTGCCATTATCAAAACAACATAAAAAAGGGAAAAAGTCATTTGTTATTGTCACTTCAGATTTTGATTATAATGCAGTTCCTGCTAAATTAACGGTCGTTCCTTCCTTGTTAGAAGCGCATGATATAATTGAGATGGAAGAGATTGAAAGAGAATTAGGTTTTTAAATTAGTGTATTCGGTTATTTGTTTAACCGTTTAATTGATTTAACCAAATACGCAATAACCGATTAAACGGTTAAACAAATAACCGAATACATAGAAACTTGAAATTAACGATACTTGGTTGCTTTGCCGCAACGCCTCGAACTTTTACCAATCCTACCTCACAGATTTTAGAAATAAAAAACAGACTTTTTCTGATTGATTGCGGTGAAGGAACCCAAGTGCAATTACGCAAAAACAAAATTAGGTTTTCTAAGATAAATCATATTTTTATTTCGCATTTGCATGGGGATCATTTTTTTGGATTAGTGGGCTTAGTCTCAACTTTTACTTTACTTAACAGAGTCACTGAATTACATATTTATGGACCTAAAGGGATTCAAGAAATCATTAAGTTACAATTGCGATTGTCAAATTCCTGGACTAATTACGGATTATTTTTTCATGAATTGGAATCTCTTGAAAGTGAAGTAATCTTTGAAGATGAAAAGGTTTTGGTGAAAACCATTCCATTAAAGCATCGTGTTTATACCAATGGTTTTTTATTCCAAGAAAAAATAGGGGAGCGGAAACTAAATTTAGATGCTGTTCAAAATTATGAAATTGATACTTGTTATTATCAGAAAATAAAAAACGGCAAGGACATCACTCTAGAAGATGGCAGAGTCATTGAAAACGACAAATTAACATTCGATCCTGTTCCAGCAAAAAAATATGCTTTTTGTTCTGATACAGCTTATAATGAATCCATTCTTCCGATTATTGAAAATGTAGATGTATTGTACCACGAATCTACTTTTTTGCAATCAGAAGAAAATCTGGCAAAAAAAACATTGCACTCCACTGCAAAAGAAGCTGCAATGATTGCTTTGAAATCTAATGTGAAGCAATTAATTTTAGGGCATTATTCTACAAGATATCAAAGTATCGAACTATTTAAGGAAGAAGCCGAAACAATTTTTCCGGAAGTGCTTTTAGCTGATGATGGAAAAAGTTTTGATTTTTAAATAAAGATAATTCATCTGTTGCACTATAAAATTGATACTGTATTTTTAAGATTATTCTATTTAGAACAATCTTAAAATCAAACAATCTTAAAATTAAAAAAATGAGCGATTTAAGCAATTACCGGAAATCCTACGAAAAGAGTGAGTTATCAGAATCTAATATTCCGGAAGATCCAATAAACCTATTTAATAGATGGTTTCATGAAGCAGAAGATTTTGGCGCTAATGAAGAAGTTAATGCCATGACCGTCTCTACAATTGGTTTAGATGGCTTCCCAAAGTCCAGAGTTGTTTTATTAAAAAAATTCAATGAGGAGGGATTTATTTTTTATACCAATTATAATTCAGAAAAAGGGAAGGCTATTGCCAATAATCCTAAAGTATGTCTTTCTTTTTTTTGGCACACAATGGAACGCCAGGTTATTATAAAAGGTATTGCCCAGAAAACCACTGGAGCTATTTCAGATAATTATTTTGAATCCAGACCTGATGGAAGTAAGTTGGGAGCAATAGTGTCAAACCAAAGTGAAGTAGTGCCCTCGCGAGAATATTTAGAGGAAAATCTAAAACAATTAGAAAAAGATTTTGATAGTATGGTTATTCCAAGACCGGAGTATTGGGGAGGATTTTTGGTTACTCCTTTAGAAGTTGAATTTTGGCAAGGAAGGCCTAACAGATTGCATGATAGAATTAGGTATATAAGTCAAGAAGATTTCTCTTGGAAAATTGATCGATTATCTCCATAATGTAAGAATAATATACATAAAAAAATATTTATGATGTAGTTCGTCGATTTTATTTGGTAGTTTAACGATAAAATGTGTAGTTTTAAATATAATTAAAGCACATATTTGTTAATACATTAAAGAAGTTTGCCCCACAATCTCCTTTAAACTTAAACTACTATTATTATGAAATCAAAATTACTCTATACAATATTGCTCGTTACTATAGTATTTACTTTGAATTCCTGTTCTTCTGATAGTTCTGAAGAATCAACAACAGCTGTGACAACTCAAAAGGTAGTTGACTATTCTTATAATGCTTCTGAAATAGAAACTATGAATTTAATAAATACCTACAGAGTTAGTGTAGGATTAAATCCTTTAGAAAAAATTAATCATATGTCTCATAAGTCAGAAGAGCATGACTATTATATGATTACTAATAATGTAGTTAATCATAATGATTTTGTTGCTCGTTCTGAAAATATAATCAAAGTTTTAGGTGCTAAAACTGTAAGCGAAAATATCGCTTACAATTACAGTACGCCTCAAGCTGCTTTAAATGCTTGGTTAGCTAGTCCTGGACACAAAGAAAATATTGAAGGTAATTTCACTCATTTTGGAATTTCTATAAGAGAGAATCCAGTAACGGGTAAAAAATATTACACAAATATCTTCGCGAAAATATAAGTTAATTTTTTGTTTATTTTTGGTATTAAAAGGCTGTCTTCCCCCCAAAAGACAGCCTTTTTTTGTTTGATAGATTTTTAGGACTTAGATAGCTCCTTTAATTAAAGGTCAGTTTACAATTACAATACCCAAAGACTATTTTTAAATATTAGGTTGATCTGGTTTACAGTTCTGGTTGGCAGAAAATATTGAAGGCTAATTTACTCATTTTAGTATCTCAATCTCAGAGGTTCCTGTGGTGTGTAAAAAATGGCCTGCCAATATCTTTGTAAAAATATAAGCTACTATTTTGTTTGATTATTATAATTGAAAAAGTTCTCTTCTGTCCAAAAGGTAACCTTTTCTGTTTTTGTTAGAGATTGGATTGCTGAGGATAAATTCTTTAAAATGATAAACTTTTAATTTCGAAGTGGTATTATATATGTATGCCTATTTTTTTGGGAATAAAATTAATAAAAAATAGAATTTTTTTATCAGAATGTAATAAAAGAGTTTTTTTTTTAGAATATTGTTATCTTTTTTTTAAATAACTTGATTTTTGAAGTGTTATATATACATTTACAAACGGTCAAACTATAACGATTGAAATAATTCTAAATGTATAGTTTACAACTTGTTAATTTAATCTCTTAATTCAATATGACATCAGTATTATTTCGTGCTTTGTTTCTCATTTTTACATTTTTTGCAATACCTTCTTGTTCTTCAGATAATTCTAAATTGCCAACATCAAATGCAGCTTTATCTCAAAAGATAGTCGATTATACTTATAACACTTCTGAAATCGAAACTATGAATTTGATAAACAATTACAGAGTTAGCATTGGGTTAAATTCTTTGGCGACAATTAATTATATCTCTCTGAAGTCAGAAGAGCATGATAATTACATGATTATCAATAATGTAGTTGATCATAATGATTTTATACTTCGTTCTGAAAATATTATGAATGTGCTAGGCGCCAAATCTGTAAGTGAGAATATTGCTTATAATTATAATTCTTCTCAGTCTGTTTTAAATGCCTGGTTAGCCAGTCCTGAACATAAGAAAAATATTGAAGGTAATTTTACTCATTTTGGTATCGCAATCAGAGTGGATCCGGCTACAGGTAAAAAATATTACACCAATATTTTCGCAAAAATATAAGTAAGTTTTAGATATATTATCATAAAGGCTGCCTCAGGCAGCCTTTATGATAATATATAACCTGATTAAATTGTTGATTTATAATCTCAAACCGTTTTTATAAGGCAGTAATTATAAATTCACTGCGTCTGTTGAATTGATGTTCATCCTCTGTACATTCCACATCATCAGCGCATTTGTTTACCAGCTGTGTTTCTCCGTATCCTTTACCAATTAATCTACTGGAATCGACTCCATTT
>NZ_JBLNKX010000012.1:0-20249 GCF_048158725.1 Flavobacterium arabinosi | reverse complement strand
CAAATTAAAATGAGAACCTATAAAATAAAAAACAGTAGTAAACTGTTGCTTACTACTGTTTAAAAATTGTATTTTTATTTTTATTAATCCTGTATCACTATTTCAGGACTAGACAATGTTGCTGTATCAGCTAATTATTTTAAGCTTCCAACCATATCTTCTGGTTTAACCCAAGCATCAAAATCTTCTGAAGTTACATAACCCAAACCAACAGCTTCCTCTTTTAAAGTAGTTCCGTTTTTATGTGCGGTTTGAGCAATTTCAGCTGATTTGTAATATCCAATTTTAGTGTTTAAAGCCGTAACCAGCATCAATGAATTGTCAACCAATTCTTGGATTCGTTTGTAGTTTGGTTCGATACCTTGTGCGCAATGTTCGTCAAAAGACATACAGGCATCACCTAACAATCTAGCTGATTGCAAGAAGTTTGCTGCCATTAATGGTTTGAAAACATTCAATTCATAATGACCTTGCATTCCACCAACAGAAATAGCAACATCATTCCCCATAACTTGCGCGCAAACCATAGTTAATGCTTCACATTGCGTTGGGTTTACTTTTCCGGGCATGATAGAAGAACCAGGTTCATTTTCCGGAATAATGATTTCTCCAATTCCTGAACGTGGCCCAGAAGCCAACATACGCACATCATTAGCAATTTTATTCAATGAAACTGCCAGTTGTTTTAATGCTCCGTGTGATTCTACGATTGCATCATGTGCTGCTAAAGCTTCAAATTTGTTTTCGGCAGTTACGAATGGATGACCCGTAAATTCAGCGATATATTCGGCTACTTTTACATCGTATCCTTCGGGCGTATTTAATCCTGTTCCAACAGCTGTTCCTCCCAAAGCCACTTCTGATAAGTGAGCCAAAGTATTTTTAACTGCTTTTAAACCGTAGTTCAATTGCGCTACATAACCTGAAATTTCTTGTCCTAATGTAAGTGGAGTAGCATCCATTAAATGCGTACGACCTATTTTTACTACAGTATTGAATTCAACTGCTTTGGCATGAAGCGTATCTCTAAGTTTTTCAACACCGGGAATGGTGATTTCTACAACTGCTTTGTAAGCTGCAATGTGCATTCCTGTTGGGAACGTATCATTAGAAGATTGTGATTTGTTTACATCATCATTCGCTTTGATAAATTGCTCGCCTTCACCAATGTTGAATCCTTTTAGCACTTGCGCACGATTAGCAACCACTTCATTTACGTTCATGTTACTTTGTGTACCTGAACCTGTTTGCCAAATTACCAATGGAAATTCGTCATCTAATTTTCCGGCTAGGATTTCATCACAAACGGCAGCAATAGCATCGCGTTTTTCGATTGGTAAAACACCTAAATCACAATTAGCGAAAGCAGCTGCTTTTTTTAAGAAAGCAAAACCTTCAATAATTTCTTTTGGCATGGAAGCCGATGAACCTATTTTGAAGTTGTTGCGGGAACGTTCTGTTTGTGCGCCCCAATATTTGTCTGCAGGAACCTGCACTTCACCCATCGTGTCTTTTTCTATTCTAAATTTCATTGTGTTGTTATTTTATAAGTATTAAGTAGTTTAGTAGATTTTTTAGCCCCGATAGCAGTGAAAATCCTTTTATGCCGGCGTTCGGCATAAAAGATTGTAACGGATAGCGGGATCAGCTCCAAATTCTGAGCCCAAAAATACGGATAATTCCCTTTTTATAAAAATTGATTGGTAGTTTTTGTTACTTTTTATTGGTAAGAAAAGGAATTAAACTTACATTTGTGGCTACATTCAAAAATTCCGGAAAACATGTTTGAATTTTCACAGTACTTAGGCTTTTTACTTTTCTTAACCGTTCTTACAATAGGATTTTGGTTAATGTTTTTTCTTGTTGGTTTCGTATCCTATTGGGTAGGAGGAGCGACTTGGGAAGCATATAAAGAGAAAAGAGCAAAAAAGAAGCAAGAACAATCAGTTTAATCTAATTGTTTTATAAAAAAAGGACCCGTGAAAACGAGTCCTTTTTTTTTTGTACCGGTAACTTACTTCTTTAGCTATTTATAAAGAAATACCATTGATTGGGTTAGTTATTTTTAAATAAAAAAGGACCCGTTTTCACGAGTCCTTATTATTTTATCCTTGAAAATCGCCTCCATCGCCATTTTCATTTTGATTTTTCTTAGGTTTTTCTTTTTCATTTTTCGGTTTGTTGAAACGATACGTAAATGATAAGTTAAACTGTCTTACTCTCCACTGCATTTCAGAATAAGAATTCAGCACGCCTGGAAGATTTGTTTCCATAATTCTTTTTCGGGAATTGAATACATCGCTTACATTAAATGAAAGGGTTCCTTTGTCTTTCATAACATCTTTGCTGAATGCTAAGTTAGCACTAAAATTACCTAAACTTCTACCTTGTGCGTTGTCTTGTGGACCATTATAGGTTGCATTAGTTTGCCAGTCAATTTTGTATGGTAAATTAACTTTTGATGTTATACGTGCGAACCATGATGTTGTTGTATTGTCAAAATTTTGAATAACTTCTTTATCATTAAAATCAATATATGTAAAATCCCCTTGTGTTTGGTTTCTGAAGAAATTGAAGTTCCCGTTTAATTTCCACCATTTGTATGGAGAATAGTTTAAGGTAAATTCAAATCCTGTTCTATACTCTGTAGCCAAGTTTATTGGTGAACTGAAAATAACTGGTGTTCCATTTACAAAATCACCAGATTCTCTTCTTGCAAATTGGAATGCACCACTGGTTTTGTTCACATATAATGAAGTATTAAAAGTTAATTTATCCCAACGTTTCAAATATCCTAAATCAATAGCATCACTGAAGGCTGGATTTAAATCAGGATTTCCCATGAAAATATTGATGTTACTGGATAAATTGCTGAATGGATTGATCATTCTCCCTCTAGGTCTTTGAATTCTTCGGCTGTAGCTTATGGAAGCACTACTTTTATCTGAAATTTCATAAGTTAAAAAGGCACTTGGGAAAAAATTGTTGTATTTTTTAGTATTAAAATCATTCGTTGCCAACTGATTGATTTCTATATTTGAATCTTCAAAACGCAATCCCAAAAGGGCTGAGAATTTATTTACTTTCATACCATATTGCGTGTAAATGGCATTTACTTTTTCTTTGTATTCTAATGTGTTGGTGAAGTTTGGATCAATCACTCCATCATTTTGTACTTGGTAATCAGTAACTAATTTAGAGAAATCACCACGGTAACCCGCCTCAAACTGGCTTTCTTTTCCCAAAGGCAAAACATAATCCGCTTGAAGTAAATTTCTGTTTTGAGTTTGATTGTTTATCGTTTTATCAAATAAAACTGCACTTGAATTAGTGGCAGTGTCCGTAATTAAAGCGTCATTTTTATCGTCGTTCGAAGAAAATGAACCGTCTATAGTTAATTTATGGCCGTCTTTTTTGAAGTTTTTAGTAAAATTTGTTGCAAACTCTACATTTTCACTTTTACTGTCTTCTTTGTTGATACGAGTTCGTGTATAGTCGTAAACATAGTTGGCATTATAATTTTTTTGGAAAACATTATCCGTGTTATCGCCATTATTTTTTCTGTAATTAAACGTATTAGTCCACGAAGTAGATTTGTCTATATACAATTCTATACCAAAATTCCCATTATAGCCTTTGCTGAATCTATCGTTATCCCTATTTTCATCTACATAATTTCGAATGGAATTATCGGAATTTAAATATTCAGTATTTGTAATCATATTTCCAGGGCTACTTCTGTAATTATAGCCTTGATTGGTAAAAAGATTAAAATTCGTTGATTTGTAATTTAAAGTACCGCTCAATCCATAATTTTCAGGATAGCCCGTAGAAGCAATGAAAGTTCCATTTAGACCAAGATTCTTTCCTTTTTTCAAAATGATATTTAATAAACCACCTCCGCCTTCAGCATCATATCTAGCCGAAGGATTGGTTATAACTTCTACTTTTTCGATAGCATCGGCAGGAATTAATCGCAATGCATCGGCTATATTTATAGCGTTTGAAGGTTTTCCATCGATAAGTATTTTTACATTGTCATTACCACGAAGACTCACATTTCCTTCCACATCCACGGAAACGGATGGAATATTGTCAAGAACATCACTAACTGTTCCTCCTTTTACCATTAAATCGCTACCCACATTATAGACCTTTTTGTCTAATTTTATTTCGACAGTCGTTTTTTCAGCTCTTATGACTACTTCATTCAATTGAGCCGCATCTTCATCTAAGGCAGTTGTGCCTAAATTAATATTTTGCTGAATGCTTTTTTCCTTGATTTCAGATAATTTGAAAGAAATAAACTCAATTTTGATGTCGTAAATACCAGGATTCACATCAATACTGTATTCTCCTTTTGCATTTGTAATTCCGCCTGCAAGTGCTTTTGGGTTTTTAGCGTTTATGAATGTGATTGTTGCGTATTCTAATGGTTGCTTGCTCACTTTTTCAATTACTTTTCCGCTAACTTTTACTTTTTGTACAGGACTGGGTTGCTGTGCAAAATTTATCAGACTTGAAAAAAGAAATACAAGTGCTAAGAGGGTTTTTAATTTTTTGGGCATTTTTGTAGTTTTAGTTTTTCTTTTTAGATTGTAGAAACCAGTTTTGGTTTAATGTATAAATCATAAAAAAGTGTTAATTTAATTGTAGAAAATCAGTCACGTTATCTAGATCTCTTCCTATAATTGCTTTGTTTCCTTTGATGACAATCGGTCTTTCAATCAGAATTGGATACGTCACCATTGCTTGAATAATTTCGTCATTCGTCATTGGTTTATTTTTGAAATTTTCTATCCAAATTTTCTCTTTTTGGCGCACTAATGCAAGAGGTTCAAAATTTAGTTTTTGAATCAGACTTTTTAATTCATCAAATTTGGGAACGTTTTCAAGATAATTAATGACTTCAAATTCTTTTTCAGATTCTTTTATAAAAGCGAGGCAGTTTCTTGATTTTCCGCAACGCGGATTGTGGTATATTTGTATCATCAGTTTTTTTAAGTAAATTGAGAATTAAAATTTTATTGTTAGAGTGACAAAAGTAAAATTTGTTACTCTAATTTTGGTGCTATATAAAAATAAAAAATCTATGTTTATTGAACAAGGGGTAAAGTCTGAGAATAAGTTTTGGAAGTATATTTTAGGATCTGTAGTAATTATTTGTGCTTCTTTTTTAGGTCAGGCACCTTTACTAATTGCGTTGTTTTATGAAACACTTGTAAAAGGGAAGCCATATCCTACTACCAATGATGATATTATGCGTTTTTTTGAACCAAATTTGACTTTGTTTTTGATATTGATTTCATTTGTTTTCGCAATGCTTGGAATTTTCTTTGTTGTCAAATATTTGCACAATCAAACGATGCTTTCCATAACTACATCCAGATTAAAAGTGGATTGGAGCAGAGTATTGTTTTCATTTTCTCTTTGGTCAATTTTCACAATTCTTTCAACAGTATTGTTTTATTTTTCGAATCCAAGTGATTTTGTAATAAACTTCAAACCCATTCCATTTGTAATTTTAGTTATTATAGGAACGTTATTAATACCAATTCAAACCAGTACCGAAGAATATATTTTCAGGGGCTATTTAATGCAGGGTTTTGCTAATCTTGCTAAAAATAAGTGGTTCCCTTTAATTATGACTTCTGTTATTTTTGGAGCCATGCACATTTCAAATCCCGAAGTTTCTAAAATAGGGGACATTGTTTTAGTGTATTACATAGGAACAGGATTGTTATTAGGAATCATTACTTTGATGGATGAAGGAATGGAGCTGGCTTTAGGTTTTCATGCTGCCAATAATTTAGTTAGTGCTCTATTAGTGACTTCTGATTGGTCCGCGTTTCAAACCCATTCTATTTTTAAAGATATTTCGGAACCTTCGGCTGGTTTAGATGTTATATTGCCTGTTGTACTCATTTACCCGATACTTTTATTTATCTTTAGTAAAAAATACAATTGGACAAACTGGAAAGAAAAATTAACAGGAAAAATTGAAGAACCAACACCTAATAATCATTTAAAATCAATATAATCACCATGGATAAAATCACTTACAAAAACGTGAATAATCATTTTAAGCTTAATGGATTTCATCTGAATCGAAATGATTTATGTAGAGTAGCGTACAGTTTTATAAAAGAAGGTGAGGAGCACGAAAAATCTGTTGGGGATTTTATACTCGATTGGTTTGATAAAAAAAGCTACATCGAATTAAACACATCTGGAACTACAGGAAGCCCGAAAATTATTCAAATGGATAAACAGGCCATGGTAAATTCGGCTTTGGCGACAGGTGATTTCTTTGATTTACGTCCAGGAGATAAAGCATTACATTGTTTGCCAACGAAATATATAGCGGGAAAAATGATGTTTGTCAGAGGTTTTATTTTGGGGCTTGACATGGATTTTGTAGCGCCAAGCTCGCATCCACTGTTGCATAATGAAACTAAATATGATTTTGTTTCGATGGTACCTTTGCAGGCTGAAAATTCATTAACGGAATTAAAAAACGTTAAAAAAATGATTGTTGGTGGAGCTAGAATGAGTAAGCCACTAGAAAAAAGCCTATCTAAATTGAGTACTAAAGGGTATGAAACTTATGGTATGACAGAAACAATTACGCATATCGCTGCCAAGAAAATAGGGGAAAAGGCATTCTCTGTTTTGCCTAACATAAAAATTTCTCAAGACGATAGAAATTGTCTGGTGATCAATGCGCCAAAAATTTCAGAAGCAACAATTGTAACGAATGATTTGGTCGAATTGATAAATGAAAATGAATTTGTTTTTTTAGGCCGAATTGATAATGTAATAAATAGCGGAGGAATAAAACTGATTCCGGAACAAATTGAAGAAAAATTATCGAATAAAATTCACTTAAGATTTTTTGTAACTGGAATTCAAGATGCTACTTTAGGCGAAAAATTAGCTTTAATTATCGAAGGCGAAAAAGGACCTTTGGACGAAACTATTTTTGATGGTTTAGACAAATATGAAAAACCTAAAGAAGTGTTTTATGTTTCAAAATTTATTGAAACACAAAATGGAAAAATAAAAAGGAAAGAAATTCTGGAGGGTATTTAGAGTATTCTATCTACTTATTAGATAGAAAAAAGCATCCCGTTTTCAAAAATGGGATGCTTTTTTAGTTTTTATTATTGTTGCATTTTAAAATAGTAATCTGCCGAATGTTTCCCACTTCCATAAAATAAGAAAAAGACGCAAATTCCAAGTATAAGTATTGCTAAGAATAAGTTTTGAGAATGCATTTGTCCCATAAAATTCACAATAATTGCTCCAATGAGTATCGGTAATTGTGCTATTATTGCCCATCTGGTAAGTAAGCCGAACGCAATCATTATTCCTCCCACCATATGCGCTGGTGCAATATAATGTATCAGAAACATTCCACCACCAATTTTGTCAATTGGAGATATTAAATCTTGTAAATATTGGATGTTTGTTATAAAAGAAATTCCTTTCATAAATAAAAACACACCAAGTGCTATTCTTGCTAAATCTACTGGTAAATAAGTGTGCGCATTTGCCCATTTATTCAAGCTTTTTACGTTATTCATAATACTATAGTTTAAAATATTTAACACTAAGTTACTGATTTTTATAGATATATGGAAATATTTTTCAAGTGTAAATTTAAAATAATTATTATTGAATGTAATCCAACCAGATGATTGTATTCTCAGGAAAAGTAATAATGATTAAAGAAGTTTAATCTATAAAACGGTATTTTACTTTTAGACCAAGACTATTTTCAGCATGACCATGAGCTAAAAATTGGGTAAAATCGGCTGATAAACCTAGTTTGTTTGTTTTATTCCCAATGATAAAATACCTTCCTAGGTAAAAAGCAGAAGAGAGTCCAAATTGCTGGGCACCTCCGCCAAATTCTGATACAAAACCGAGTCCGAATTTGCGATCTGCGTTCGAAAGAGCATAACCTACTCCTGATTCAATTCCCCAATACCATTTAGGGGTAAAACTATATTGGGTATTAGCTTTTATGGAAAAAATACTAAAGTTACTATATAATGTCCTTTCTTGTAATGTACTTTCAGAGGTTAGTGTTGGAGTGTTTTTTTTGACAAGCCAGTAATCATAATCGGCTTTAAGGCCCAAGTCCCATTTTGGAGAAACTTTTTTAAAAGCTCTTATATTAACGCCAATTTCAAATTTATGGGAGCGATACATTTGAATATGTACCGGTATTGATAGATTAAATCCGGACTCTAAGTAAATTTTTTTGTATTTAGATGAAACATCATTTTCAGTTACCGTTTGTGCAGTACTAAACTGTACAACAGATAACATTATACTTAATAATACAACTGGAATCTTTTTCATTTTTTCTGATAATTAAATAATTCAAATATTCAGAAATACTTTTATTGCATTGAAAAAAATGATATAGTAAAGATTAGTGTTTGCTGTTTTAAAGATTAAGTAAAGGTACAAATAACTATTAATCAATAATATAAAGATTAATTAAATATTAATTTTAAATTTTTATTGAATGTGTTAAAGTAAAATATAAATTTGGAGATGATTTTTAAAAGCTTGATTTTAGATCCTTAAGAATCCAGCTCATTTCAGCGTCATTTTCTTTTATTCGGTCTTCAATTGTAGGGATTATTTCCATATCAGGAAATATGCCATGACCTTCTAAATTTGTTTTGAAATATGCAGCCATATACATTAATCCTATCCGAATTTGGATATCCGAATTTGGCAATTTTATACGAGGCATAAATCCAGCAACAGTCCCGTTAAAAGCTCCACCTGTTTCTTCGCCTACAAAAAATGCTCTTTTAGAACCTTTTAAATTGGAAGAAATTATACTTGAAGCCGAAAAACTTCCTCCATTGATAAGAACATAAATTTTTCCTTTGAAAGCATTTTTACTCACTTTATGTGGTTTAGTTTGTGTTTCATAGTAATTTTTACCGTTTTGGCTTTTATGAACAGTCAATAGTAAGTACGTATACATTATTGGAGAAAAAACAGTTTTTAAAGCTTTAAAACCTAAAGAACCGCCGTTTAAATAGGCTCCTTTGAATAAGCTTGCTTTTGAAACGACCTCAGATTTATCCAAAAAAACGAAAGTAGAGTCAGCTAAATAAGAATATAAATCAGCAATTTCACTTACTCGTCCGCCACCATTATTCCTTAAATCCAGAATAAGTGTTTTAGACTGATACGCTGTAATTTTAGAAAAGCTTTCTTTGTAAAAAGTTTTATAATCGCCAATTTTGAAACTTCTAATTTTCATTAGCGCTATGCTACTGTCTTTTTCTAAAAAGTGAAGGTTTCTATTGTAATTTTTTTCAATCGAATAATAGCCATTAACCCTTTTCTTTTTTCTGATTTCTTTTGATTTTGTCTTATGCTTAACAGCTCGTTTTTTTTTATTTTTTTTAGAATCTGTGCCAGTTGTGTCTTCTTTTTTTCTTTTTATTGTAATGGTTTTTAAGCTATCATTAAATTTGAAATCAAATTTTAGACTATCCTTAATTCCATTTTCATTGGAAAAAAACGTAGAAAACCGTTTGCCTGAATAATTGGTTTTGAAAGTGTTATTATAACCGTCGGAACTATAATATTGGTTGTATTTTTTTATTAAATCGATTGGTTTCGTACCGTTTACAGCAACGACTTCAGTTCCTGATTGTATTGTTTTATTGTAGGACTTGTTTTTTACAACATACAGTTTTTTATTAAAAAGTTCAAAATCAAATTGCGAAAAAGGGCCTGTTCCTTTTTTAATCAGTGCTCTGGTTTCTCTTTTTGTCAATATTTTCGTTGGTGGATAAACGAATAAATGTCCTTGTCGAACCGCGGCAACCACAGGACTCAATTTTTTGTAAAAATTAAAAGAGGTCATTGGTTTTGTAATTGTCGATTTTAGACTGTCAAATTTATAATCTAAAGCTTCCTTATTTATGTACCAGTATAAATTGGGGTGTAATTCCTGTAATTTTCGATAGGTGTAATCAACATCAGATTTTAATTTCTCTTCCGTTATCAAATCGTTCAAATGCTTGTTGTGCTTTTTTATGGAAGCACATTGAACAAAGAATAAGATTATAAAGCCGAATAGAACTATTTTTCTCATGTTTAACTACATATATTTAGGACTACAATCTAAACTCAGAAACCTGTCAACTGAAAATTGTCTGGAATTTAAACCTGAATGACACCTAAATTAAATTTCTTTTCAATAGGCGAGTGGTTGGCCGCTTCAATACCCATTGAAATCCAAGTACGGGTGTCTATTGGATCAATTATCGCATCAGTCCATAATCTGGAGGCCGCATAATAGGGCGAAACCTGTTCGTCATATCGTGCCTTTATTTTATCGAACAATTCCTTTTCTTTCGTTTCATCTACCACTTCTCCTTTTGCTTTAAGCGAAGAAGCTTCAATTTGTGCCAATACTTTCGCCGCTTGTGTTCCGCCCATAACGGCTAGTTCTGCGCTTGGCCAAGCAAAAATTAATCTTGGATCATACGCTTTTCCACACATGGCATAATTACCTGCACCATAGGAGTTTCCTACAATAACCGTGAATTTTGGAACAACAGAATTGCTCACAGCGTTCACCATTTTGGCACCATCTTTTATAATTCCACCATGTTCTGATTTGGATCCTACCATAAAACCGGTGACATCCTGAACGAATACTAAAGGAATTTTCTTTTGGTTGCAATTCGCGATAAATCGGGTGGCTTTGTCTGCGCTATCGGAATAGATTACGCCTCCAAACTGCATTTCGCCATTCTTAGTTTTTACCACTTTTCGTTGGTTGGCAACAATTCCTACTGCCCAACCGTCAATTCTGGCATAACCGGTAATAATGGTTTGACCGTAACCGTCTTTATAGGCTTCAAACTCGGAATTGTCAACCAAACGATTGATGATTTCCATCATGTCATATTGTTCATTTCGAGCTTTTGGCAAAACACCATAGATTTCATTTTCGTCTAAAGCTGGTTTTTCCGGTTTAATTCGGCTATAACCCGCTTTGTCAAAATCACCTATTTTATCAACTATATTTTTTATTTTGTCTAATGCGTCTTTGTCATCTTTAGCTTTGTAATCTGTCACACCCGAAATTTCACAATGCGTGGTTGCGCCGCCCAATGTTTCGTTATCAATGCTTTCGCCAATGGCAGCTTTCACCAAATAACTTCCCGCAAGGAAAATACTCCCCGTTTTTTCGACAATTAAAGCTTCATCGCTCATAATTGGCAAATAGGCACCACCTGCAACACAACTTCCCATTACAGCAGCGATTTGGGTAATTCCCATGCTGCTCATTTGGGCATTATTTCTAAAAATCCGACCAAAATGTTCTTTATCCGGGAAAATTTCATCTTGCAAAGGCAAATAAACGCCTGCACTATCTACTAAATAAATGATTGGCAACCGATTTTCCATCGCAATTTCCTGCGCACGAAGATTTTTCTTTGCAGTAATGGGAAACCAAGCGCCCGCTTTCACGGTAGCATCATTGGCCACAACAATACATTGCTTTCCTTTGATATAGCCTATTTTAACCACAACGCCACCAGATGGACAGCCACCGTGTTCCGCATACATTCCTTCACCAACAAAAGCTCCAATTTCTATGCTTTTGGCTTTGGCGTCAAGCAAATAATCGATGCGTTCCCTGGCAGTCATTTTGCCTTCACCGTGAAGTTTTTGGATGCGTTTTTCACCGCCACCCAATTTAACCAAGCTTAATTTTTGTCGCAATGCCGAAAGTAAAAGTTTATTGTGGTCTTCGTTTTTGTTGAAATTCAAATCCATAATGAAAGAATATTAAAAAATAGTTTGCGCTAAAATACAAAATCCAACTAAATAAAATTTTATTATTTTAATTGGTTTAGAAAGAAAATGAAGCTTATGTTTGGTATTAAAACAAAAAAACAGAAGTTACCTCCTGTTTTTTTATGAATTTAATAAAAAAGTGATGATTTATTTTTTCGAATCATTTACGAGTCTTTTCAAGATTGCCCATTGTTTTAATGCATCACGAGCTTCAACAGCCGGATAACCTAACATGGTTTTTCCTGCAGGAATATCCCCTGTAACACCAGAACCAGCACCTACAATGGCACCATCGCCAATAGTGGTGTGGTCTTTTATAGAAGCGCTTCCGCCAATAATGACTCCGTTTCCTAGCGTTACTGAACCAGCCAGTCCGCTATTTCCGGCCATGATACAAAAACGGCCTAATTTACTGTTATGACCAATTTGGACTAAATTATCAATTTTACAACCATCACCTAAAACGGTAGAACTGAATTTTCCGCGGTCAATGCAAGTATTGGCACCAATTTCAACACTATTGCCTATAATCACATTTCCAATTTGTGGGATTTTAACCAAACCTCTTTCGGGATCAGGACGAAAACCAAAACCATCTGCTCCAATTGTAGCATTTGGATGTATAATGCAATCATTTCCGATGTGACAACGTTCTCTGATTACTGCTCCAGACCAGATTACAGTATTTTTCCCGATAGTACATTCATCCAGAATAGTAACATTTGGATATAGTGTTGTATTATCTCCAAGTACAACTTTAGGTCCTACATAACAACCTGCGCCAATTCTAACGCCATTACAAATAATCGCGGTTTGATCAATAACTGCAGTTGGATGAATATCAATATTAAATAACGGGGTTGGAGGTGCAAAAAGAGTTAAAACTTGCGACATAGCTAAATCAGCATTTTTTACCTTGATAAAAGCTCTATTTTCACCTGGTTCTATTGAAATATCCTCATTTACAACTGCAACACCTGCTTTGGAAGTTGCCCAAAGTTTTTCGTATTTTTTGTTTCCAATAAAAGAAATTTCAGATTCATTAGCTACTTCAAGTTGTTCAGGAGCAGTGATATTTTGGGAAGTACTCCCGACAATAACTCCTTTTAAAATTTCATTTATTTCTTGGATGGAATAGGATTTCATTACGTATGAGATTTGAATTTGGTAATTTTATCAAATAAAGCAATTTAGAGTTAAAATTCCTAATGCTTTATTTAGTACCAAGTTTTAAAATTCGTACAGTAAAAATTGGGTTAAATGGGATAATAGTTTTACGATAAATTTGCTACGTTTGTAAGTAAGAATACAATTCGAATTTAGAATGCTAATGTGATTTTCTTGTTGGCTATTTAATAATATCCCCAAAATAAATGAAATTTTTAAACCCATTTTTGTTTTTGCTTACAATACTATTTTTTTGTAATACCCTAAAGGCTCAAACAAATAATACTACGATTAAAGATGCATTATTAATTGCAGCGCATAATAAAAGTAAGTTAGAGAATAGCGAACAATTATTGGTAGTGTACAATTATCAACCTGAAAGTTATAGCGCTTTTTTGGTAGCCTTAGAGAAAAAAGATAATCATTGGATTGTAAAACAGGAACCCGTAAAAGTTGGTATTGGTAAAAATGGTTTTGCTCCGCCAGATAATAAACGTGAAGGCGACGGCAAGTCTCCAACAGGAATATTTCGTTTAGGAAAATTATATACGTATGAAAAACAACTCAACACACTATTGGAAAACCAACAAACTACCAAAGAAGATAAATGGATTGACGATCCCAATTCAGAGGACTATAATAGGTATGTAAAAGGTGCTACGGATGCAAAATCGTATGAAAATTTATTATTAAAGACTGATGCTTACAAGTATTGTATGGTTATAGAATACAATACAAATCCAATTATAAAAGGAAAAGGGAGTGCAATATTTTTTCATTTGGCTGTAAAAAAACCTTCTTTTACTGCGGGATGTGTTGCTATTGATGAAGAAAATATGAAGTTGATGGTAAGTTGGTTAGATCCCAAACGAAACCCAACAATTATTATGGGGAATTTTAATGTTTTGAAAAGCAGTTTGTAAAGAGTCTTTTTGCAAACGTCTAAAAAAATAAGCTCTTAAATTTAAAAAATCCCCTCAGACATTTCGATTAACGAAAGTTGAGGGGATTTTTATATAAATTTGGGATGTAAGTTAAAGACTGAAAACTGCGACTGAATATCGCAATTTATTCCTCTTCCTTTTGTCCCATCATCATTAAATAGGCTTTCAAGAATTCGTCAATTTCTCCATTCATAACGCCGTCAACATTACTGGTTTCGTAACCGGTACGAACATCTTTGACTAACTTATAAGGCTGCATAACATAATTCCTGATTTGTGAACCCCATTCTATTTTCATTTTTCCAGCTTCGATATCAGCGCGTTGTGCCTGTTTCTTTTTTAACTCAATTTCGTATAATTGAGACCGTAACATTTGCATCGCACGTTGTCTGTTATCTTGCTGCGAACGTGTTTCGGAACATTGAATTTGAATTCCGGTTGGTTTATGAAACAGTTGAACTTTCGTTTCTACTTTATTTACATTTTGCCCTCCCGCACCACTGGATCGCGAAGTTGTAATTTCAATATCGGCAGGATTAATATCAATTTCGATACTGTCATCTACAAGCGGATAAACATAAACGGAAGCAAATGAAGTGTGACGCTTGGCATTACTGTCAAAAGGTGAAATTCTAACCAATCGGTGTACGCCATTTTCTCCTTTTAAATAGCCAAAAGAATAATCGCCTTCAAATTCGAGTGTTACGGTTTTTATACCGGCCGATTCTCCTTTTTGGAAATTCAGTTCTTTTATCTTGTAGCCATATTTTTCACCCCACATCATGTACATGCGCATCAGCATTTCGGCCCAATCGCAACTTTCAGTTCCACCGGCACCCGCGGTTATTTGAACAACAGCACTCAAGGTATCGCCTTCATCCGAAAGCATGTTTTTGAATTCGATTGCTTCTATATGATTGGCAGTAGTTGAGTATTGTTCGTCTAATTCTTCGGCCGTAAGTTCTCCTTCTTTATAAAAATCATAGGCGAGTTGCAACTCGTCAGTCATTTCGACTGCTTTGTTGTAATCTTCAATCCACTTTTTCTTGTTTCTAAGGTTTTTTACAATGACTTCAGCTTCTTTTGCATTGTTCCAAAAGTCGGGAGCAAAAGTTTTTTCTTCTTCGTTTGAAATTTCAATTAGTTTGGCATCAACGTCAAAGATACCTCCTCAACGCACCAAGGCGCTCTACAATACCCTTTATTTGTTCGGTAGTTGTCATAAATTATATTAAATTAAATAGGTCGGTTTTCCAATATTTATATAAAATGCCGTTATATCATTCATTTAGATTAGTTTTAACTGAACTAGCTTGAATTAACAAACGGTATTATGTAATTTTGTGGCACAAAAATAGAAAAATTTTACGAAGGGACAATTCGAGAATTGTCCGTACTGAAAATAAAAATATATATGGAAATAAATTTAGTTAGCGATACGATTACCAAACCTTCTCGCGAAATGTTAGTGCATATGTTGAATGCCAAAGTAGGAGATGATGTATACAAACAAGACCCGACTGTTATTGAGCTCGAAGCTAAAGTTGCCGAAATGTTCGGGATGGAAGCAGGGCTTTTTTTTCCATCAGGAACTATGGCAAATCAAACGGCGATAAAATTACATACACAACCAGGGGAACAATTAATTGCTGATAAATATGCGCATGTCTATCATTATGAAGGTGGTGGTGTTTCTTTTAATAGTGGCGTTTCCTGCTGTTTATTAGACGGAAATCGCGGAATGATAACTGCGGAACAAGTGGCTGGAGCAATTAATGATCCTGAGTTTTATCACAGTCCGTTAACAAGTTTAGTTTGTGTAGAAAATACGACTAACAAAGGCGGTGGTGCTTGTTACGAATTGGAAGATTTACAAAAAATAAAGCAAGTTTGCGATGCCAATAATTTGAAATTTCACATGGATGGCGCCCGAATCTGGAATGCATTGGTAGCCAAAAAACAAGACCCTAAAGCATTTGGGAAACTATTCGATACGATTTCGGTTTGTTTGTCCAAAGGTTTGGGAGCGCCAATTGGGTCGGTTTTACTGGCTGACAAAGCGACGATCCACAGAGCGTTGCGAATCCGAAAAATATTAGGTGGCGGAATGCGTCAGGTAGGCTATTTGGCAGCAGCCGGAATTTATGCTTTGGATAATAATATGGAGCGTCTTGCCGATGATCATAGAAGAGCTAAAGAAATTGGCGAAGTACTGAAGAAGGTAAGTTGGGTAGCTTCGGTAGAACCGGTTGAGACTAATATTTTGATTTTTTCATTAGTTCCAAATTGCATTGAAAAGAATTTAATTGAATTGTTAAAACAAAAAAACATTTCAATCAGTTCTATGGGACATGGAAAATTGAGAATAGTAACGCATCTTGATTATCGTGAAGTGATGCATACGTATGTTCTGGAAACACTGCAAAAATTAGTGTAGTAGTTTGAAAGATTTGTTTCACGTTTAAGGTTTTTAGCATTATCAAAAACCCTTAAACGTGATTTTTTTTCTATTTAAAAAGATTGTCCATTCCTGGAATCATTGGCATATCCATTTTTGCAACCGCATCAAGTTCCGCTTCATTTGTTTTAGTCGCTTTTTCAATAGCTTTATTTAGGACTAAAATCATATAATCTTCTAGTTGTTCTTTGTCTTCTAATAAAGAATCGTCAATAGTGATTGATTTTATTTTTCTATTGGCAGTCAGAGTAACTTTTAATAAACCATCAGTGCTTTGTTCATCAATAAGAACAGTGTCTAAACGTTTTTTAGTATCTTCTATTTTTTGTTGGGTTTCTTTAAGTTTTCCCATCATTCCCATTAAATCCATTTTGATAAATTTTAATTATTGAACTACGAAATTACTACATTCGATGTAATAAGCATGTTAAATTAGATAGAAAATTGAATCGTTTTAAAATGTGTTTGTGCTATTTTTGTAGCTTCACTTAAATATAAAGAGCAAACGATGCCAGAAAATATACAACCACCAGTTGCCAAAATAATCCCTAAAACATTAGAAAATCTTGGTGATTCAAGAGTTGATAATTACTTTTGGTTGAATGACAGAGAAAATCCTGAAGTTATTGATTACCTGAATAAAGAAAATGAGTATTACCATAAAATGACTGACCATACCAAAGATTTCCAAAAGGAATTATTTGAAGAAATGAAGGGCAGAATCAAGGAAGATGATGAGTCTGTTCCTTATTTATATAATGGATATTACTACATCACCCGTTTTGAAACTGGAAAAGATTATCCTATTTATTCCCGAAAAAAGGAAAGCCTTTCGGCAAAAGAAGAAATCATGTTCGATTGTAATGAATTGGCCAAAGGTCAATCTTATTTTCAATTGGGGGGTTTGAGCATTAGTCCGGATAATAAATTAGCTGTTTTTAGCACGGATACAGTTGGAAGAAGAATTTATACTGTTCAGGTTAAAAGCTTAGAGACGAATGAAATTCTGGAAGATAAAATAGAAAAAGTTACCGGAACCGCAGTTTGGGCAAATGATAATAAAACCATTTTTTATTCCAGTCAAGATGAAGTAACCTTGCGCTCTGATAAGGTTTTCAAACATAAATTAGGTTCAAAACAAGCGGAAGATGTTTTAGTTTATTTCGAAAAAGACGATACCTATAATGTTGAAGTAGCAAAATCTAAATCCAGAAAATACCTGGCAATTGAGTCTGGAAGTACACTTACAACCGAATATAGAATTCTGAATGCCGACACTCCTGACGGAAAATTTGAAATTTTTCAGAAACGAATCAGAGGCGTTGAATATAGCATCAATCATTACAAAGACAGTTTTTATATTTTAACCAATAAAGATGATGCCGAAAATTTTAAATTGATGAAAACGCTGGAAACAGCCACATCAAAAGAAAATTGGACCGAAGTTATTGCGCATCGTGAAGATGTTTTATTGGAAGATATCGAAATTTTTGCCAATTATTTAGTAGTTGAAGAACGTTCGAATGGTTTGAATAAAATCAGAATTATGCCTTGGAGTGGGGAAGGGGAGTATTATTTGCCTTTTGAAAGCGAAACCTATACCGCTTACACGACAGCCAATGTAGATTTTGAAACAGAAATTTTGCGTTACGGATACCAATCGTTGGCAACACCTTCTTCGGTTATTGATTTCAATATGCGAACCAAAGTAAGAGAAATCAAAAAAGAGCAACAGGTTCTTGGAGGCAAATTCGATAAAAATAATTATAAAGAAGAACGCGTTTGGGCAACTGCCAAAGACGGAGTAAAAGTACCGATTTCTTTAGTTTATAGAAAAGAGCTGAAAAAAGACGGTACCAATCCGTTATTGCAATATGCGTATGGATCTTATGGACATTCTATGGATGCTACTTTCTCTTCGACCCGATTGACATTATTAGATAGAGGATTTATATTTGCAATAGCGCATATTCGTGGAGGTGAAGATTTAGGAAGACAATGGTATGAAGACGGAAAATTGTTAAAAAAGAAAAATACATTCACTGATTTTATCGATTGTTCTAAATTTTTAATTGATCAAAAGTACACTTCGCCAGAACATTTATATGCCGAAGGTGGTTCTGCCGGAGGTTTATTAATGGGAGTTGTGGTGAATTTAGCACCTGAATTGTATCATGGAATAATAGCACAAGTACCTTTTGTGGATGTAATTACTACGATGCTTGATGATAGTATACCGCTTACAACCGGAGAATATGATGAATGGGGGAATCCAAATAAAAAGAAATATTATAAATACATGTTGTCGTATTCTCCTTACGATAATTTGAAAAAACAAAATTATCCTAATATGTATGTATCTACAGGTCTTCATGATTCACAAGTACAATATTGGGAGCCAGCGAAGTGGGTCGCAAAATTACGAACAATTAAAACGGATACAAATGTTTTATATCTCGATACTAATATGGATGCAGGTCACGGAGGAGCATCTGGGAGGTTTGAAGCTATAAAGGAATTAGCAAAAGAATTTAGTTTTTTATTAGATTTAGAGAAAATTAAAAAGTAATTAGATTTTTTTTGTTAAATTTGCAACGTTCGTGGCTAAATTAAAAATTGCCTGCGACTAACTATTTTTTTATGAAAGAAGAAATAAACGCTTATAATAATGTTTTAGAATTAATAGGTAACACTCCACTTATTAAGCTAAATAAAGTCACCGAAGAGTTAGAAGGTAATTTCTATGCAAAGGTAGAAGCTTTTAATCCAGGACATTCTTCTAAAGATAGGATAGCATTATACATAATCGAAGAAGCTGAAAAAAGAGGGATTTTATCTCCTGGTGACACTATTATCGAAACTACATCCGGAAATACCGGTTTTAGTTTAGCAATGGTAAGTATCATAAAAGGATATAACTGTATTCTAGCAGTAAGTTCTAAATCATCTAAAGATAAAATAGATATGTTACGCAGTTTGGGAGCAAAAGTTTATGTTTGTCCTGCACATGTCTCCGCTGATGATGAGCGTTCGTATTATAATGTAGCCAAACGTTTGCACGAAGAGACGAAAGGTTCTGTTTATATTAATCAATATTTCAATCAATTGAATATTGATGCACATTATAAATCTACTGGCCCTGAAATTTGGAAGCAAACAAATGGTAAAATCACACACCTTATCGCATGTAGCGGAACAGGAGGAACCATTTCTGGAACAGCAAAATACTTAAAAGAACAAAATCCTAATATTAGAATTCTTGGAGTTGATGCTTTTGGTTCGGTATTAAAAAAATACCATGAGACCAGAGAATTCGATAACGATGAAATTTATCCTTATAGAATTGAAGGTTTGGGGAAAAACTTAATTCCATCTGCAACTGATTTTGATCTTATTGATAAGTTCATGAAAGTTACTGATGAAGAAAGTGCGCATTCTGCCAGAGAGATTACCAGAAAAGAAGGTTTATTTGTAGGATATACTTCTGGAGCAGTATTACAGGCAATAAAACAATATGCTGACGAAGGTGAATTTGATAAAAACAGTAATGTAATTGCCATATTCCCGGATCATGGTTCTCGTTACATGAGTAAAGTATTTAGTGATGACTGGATGAATGAACAAGGTTTCTTTGACAGTATTAATGAAGAAGAAGCTCAAAAAATTGAATTTATTAAATAAGAAGTATTAAGTAATTAGTACAAAGTATGTCTAGTCCTGAAATAGTGATACAGGATTAATAAAAATAAAAATACAATTTTTAAACAGTAGTAAGCAACAGTTTACTACTGTTTTTTATTTTATAGGTTCTCATTTTAATTTGT
>NZ_JBLNKX010000011.1:0-56795 GCF_048158725.1 Flavobacterium arabinosi | reverse complement strand
AACAATTTGCAATTTAAAAAACATCGAATAGTCTTTTTGGGTGCGCTTTAAATAGCGTGGTTCTTCTTGTTTTTCCATAAGGATACTTTTTGTGTATCACTATTTCAGGACGGGACACATTTTTATCAAAAAAACCCTGCAACGTAATATGTTGCAGGGTTTTTATTTGATAAAAAACGAGATAAATCGCGTCTCTATAAAAAGAAAAAACGACCATTTAAAAAAATGATCAGGGTTAAAAAAAATTCATAAAAAAACCGTTCACCAAAGGCGAACGGTTTTCTTTATACAATGCAAAGACGCGATGAATCGCGTCTCTACAGGAAATTATTATTTTACTTCTTCGAATTCAACGTCTTCAACATTGTCTCCTTGAGCAGCATCCCCTTGAGGTTGTGCTTCACCTTGACCTTGTTCACCTTGAGCATACATCGCTTCAGTTGCTTTTTTCCAAGCAGCGTTGATGTTGTCAAGAGCAGTTTGAATTGCAGGAATGTCTTGAGATTGGTGTGCCATTCTCAATTCAGTTAATGCATATTCTACAGCAACTTTGTTTTCATCAGATAATTTAGAACCTAATTCTTTCAATTGAGTTTCAGTTTGGAAGATCATTCCATCAGCTTCGTTCAATTTTTCAGCTCTTTCTCTTGCAATTTTATCAGCATCAGCATTAGCTTCTGCATCTTTTTTCATTCTTTCGATTTCTTCAGCAGTTAAACCAGAAGAAGCTTCGATACGAATATCATGAGATTTACCAGTTCCTTTGTCAGTTGCTGAAACTTTGATGATACCATTAGCATCAATATCAAAAGTAACTTCAATTTGTGGAACACCTCTTGGTGCTGGTGGAATACCATCTAAATGGAAACGACCGATCGTTTTGTTATCCGCAGCCATTGCTCTAGCTCCTTGTAAAACGTGGATTTCAACTGTTGGTTGAGAATCTGCCGCTGTAGAGAAAACTTGAGATTTTTTAGTTGGAATAGTTGTATTAGACTCGATAAGAGTTGTCATAACACCACCCATAGTTTCGATACCTAAAGATAAAGGTGTAACGTCAAGTAACAATACATCTTTTACATCTCCAGAAAGAACTCCACCTTGAATCGCTGCTCCAATAGCAACAACCTCATCAGGGTTAACTCCTTTAGACGCTTTTTTACCAAAGAATTTCTCCACTTCGTCAGCAATTCTTGGCATACGAGTAGAACCTCCTACAAGAATAACTTCGTCAATATCAGAAACAGATAAACCTGCATCTTTCAACGCTTTAGCAACTGGTGCCATAGAACGTTTTACTAAAGCGTCAGTTAATTTTTCAAATTGAGCTCTAGTTAATTTTTTAACTAAGTGTTTTGGTCCTGAAGCTGTAGCAGTTACGTAAGGTAAGTTGATTTCAGTTTCAGTAGAAGAAGACAATTCAATTTTTGCTTTCTCAGCAGCTTCTTTCAAACGTTGCAAAGACATTGGATCTAAACGTAAATCAATACCTTCTTCAGCTAAAAATTCAGCAGCTAACCAGTCAATAATTTCGTGGTCAAAATCATCCCCACCTAAGTGAGTATCTCCGTTTGTAGATAATACTTCAAAAACTCCATCTCCTAATTCAAGAACAGAAATATCAAATGTACCTCCACCTAAATCATAAACAGCAATTTTTTGATCTTTACCTTTTTTATCAAGACCGTATGCCAAAGCTGCAGCAGTAGGTTCGTTGATAATACGCATAACTTTAAGACCTGCAATTTCACCAGCTTCTTTCGTAGCTTGACGTTGTGCATCATTAAAGTAAGCAGGAACAGTAATAACTGCTTCAGTAACTGTTTGACCTAAATAGTCTTCAGCAGTTTTTTTCATTTTTTGAAGTGTCATTGCTGACAATTCTTGTGCAGAGTATAAACGACCATCAATATCAACACGTGGTGTATTGTTGTCCCCTTTTACTACTGAATAAGAAACTCTTTTTGCTTCAGCTGAAACTTCTGAAAAAGAATGACCCATAAAACGTTTGATAGAAGCAATAGTCTTAGTTGGATTAGTTACCGCTTGTCTCTTAGCAGGATCTCCTACTTTAATTTCTCCACCTTCTACAAATGCAATGATAGATGGCGTTGTTCTTTTTCCTTCAGCATTAGGGATAACTACTGCTTCATTACCTTCCATTACAGAAACACAAGAGTTTGTTGTACCTAAATCAATTCCGATTATTTTACCCATTTTTAATATATTTAATTTTATTATATACTCATTTTAATAGCTCGAAGTCGATAAGTCAATCTTTGTGCCAATGCAATACACGTCCTTAAATTGTCAGTTTATGTTAAAATTGGCGTAAAAAAATCTGACAAGATGACATTTCAGAGGTTTGTCATTATAACCGAAGTTGTCATTCTTAATCTGACAGTAAGTATAACCGAAACTTGGATTTATTCTGAATTCTTTTTGGGAGCTGTTTCCCGCTATTCATTGCAATCTTTTTATTTTTAAAGAAAAAAATAAAAAGGATTTCCATTGCTATCGTGGCTAGGGAATTTAGGTTTCAATACCTTTTTTTTTGGGATTAGAAATTTTTATTAATACTTTCAAAAAAATCCAATTTAATAAGCTCCTATGATTTAACAAGTAAACATAACGTGTCAAAATCAGCATCAGCCAATTCAAAATTTAAAAATTGACTTTTAATATTGGAACAGCCAATCTAAAGAGGAAAAACAAAAACTTATACATCAAATCGGTAAAAATCTCTTTGGGTAAAAGGGGAAACAGTATTTCAGTGAATTGAACTTTTGTATTAATCCTCTTAAATTATTCTCAAAAAGCAAAAAACACCTATATTTACTACAAAAAAAATCGTATTGCTCGTTATTCGTTAAGTTATAAAACTGGCACACAATTTCAGCCTAAAAATGAGCAACTATTTTTAACCCTTAAATAAATTATTATGTCAGAAAGAATAGCAGGAAATTCAGGAGGAAAAGGAGGCACATCCGGAGGAAAAGGTGGAAAAGGTGGAACAAGAGGCGGAACAGGAGGTGGAAAAAGTGAGATGGCAGGAGGAAGAGTGGGAGGAAAAACTGAAGATAGTTTAAAAGAAAAAGCAAGAGGATTTATAGAAGAAACAATAAAAAAACCAATTGCCCACTGTGTAAGATCAAGAGAAAAAGAAAATGATTGGACCATTATACATGCAATAGTTAATGGCATTGTAAAGCATGATTTTCCCGAAGAAGTAGATTTACGAACAGGTAATGATTGGTGGGAAATAGGTAATCAAGGTTATACAGGTTCTTGTACTGCATGGGCTGCTACAGATTCATTATTGAGATGGCATTTAGTAAGAGCTAAGAAAATAAACGAAACAGAAAGGCTTTCAGTCCAATTTACTTGGATGGCTGCAAAAGAAACTGATAATTTTACAACCTACCCTGAAACTTTTATTGAAAATTCAGGCACACCTCTTAAAGGTGCTTTAAATGTTTTAAAAAAGTATGGTGCTGTTCTAGATAAACACCTTCCATTTGGTGGAAGAATAATTGACCCACAAATGGATGCTGAAACTTTTTATTCGATCGCTTCACTATTTTCTATCAATAGTTATTACAGCATTATTAAGGAATACGATGTCAATTTAAATCATCTTAGAATGTGGTTAGCAAGTATTGGTCCAATAATAGCAATGACTGATACCGACTGGAACTTTAGAAACTATAATAATGGTGGAAAACTGGATTCTTATGATTTAACAACTGTTGTTCCAGATACAGGACACGCAATTGCAATTGTAGGTTATACTAAAAATCATTTTATCATTCGCAACAGTTGGGGAACTGATTGGGGAGATAATGGTTATGCTTATGCATCTAACGAGTATGTTACGGCAGCATTTTGCGAAGGATACGGCATATGGGTTTAAATATATAAGGATACGGCATATGGGTTTAAATATATAAAGTACTATTTCCCATTAATTTTAGAAGTAGGAAGAATTTAAAATATAAAAACATCTCGTCCAGGACGAGACACCCCAGCTATCTCGAACGTCCCACTCGTGACCAAATTCAAACCTTTAATTTTTTTATTTACCCTTTTATAATAAAAAACTATCCCGATTAACATAAATAAATAACAAATGAAGAATTTAGACTTAAAAGAAATCAAAGAAAGAGCGTTAAAAATCAGAAAACAATACCATCAACTGGAAAAAACCCACCACGGCAGTGAATGGACGGTAGAAGAAGATGCTTTGGCTTTTCTTACGGATGCCGGATTAGTAGGACGTTATACGATGTCCCAACAAGGTCGCTGGCCAAAAGGAAATACAAATCCTGAACTACAGCATAAATTGGGTGAATGTATTTGGTGGCTCACAGTACTTGCTGAACGAATGGATATTGACATTAATGAATCCGTAGAATATTTTTTGACAAAAACTGAAAATTTAATGGGAGAATAAAAACTGCACGCAACATCAATCACTAGAACCAATATTTCAATTTCTTAAATGAAAAAGATTTGATTTTTCGGCACGAGCGAGACACTCAGTAAATTAATTATCCGAATTTACTTGAGAAAATACTCTTTTTTTAAAGGAGGAAGGCGTTTCTCCGACCAACGATTTAAAAAGTTTATTAAAATAAGACATGCTTTCAAACCCAACAGCATATACAACTTCTGATACATTATGGTGTTTTAGGAGTAGCGTTTTAGCTTGTGTAATTCGGTATTGATTTACGAATTCAGTGAATGTCATATTCGTCTGCTTTTTAAAATAACGACAAAAAGCAGCGGTACTTAAATGTACATTCGATGCAATAGCATTCACATCAGGCTTTTTGTCGTAGTTCTCATGAATATAATCATATATGGTTCCCATTCTGATTTTGTCATTCATAAAAAGCTTTATTCTTGTATCCTCAGTATTCAATTGATTCACTTCAGATGAGGTAGCCATTATGTTTAATATTTCAAAAAGTTCCAGTAAAGAATTGAAATTATTCTTATGTTGTATTTCTTTTAGTTTGATGACAACTTGTTCTTTTGTTTTGCCATAAAAAGACAAACCTAAATAAGCTTTATCAAAGAGCGCACGAATGTCGGCAAACTCTGCAGTGGACACAATTGTATTTGGGAAAAAATCTTCCTTAAACTGTACTACAATTTGTTTATACTCCGTTTGCAATCCATAATCAAAATTTAAGTGGGGAACATTGGAGCCTATTAATACAAGGTCACTTTCTACAAAACTTGAAATGTTTTTACCAACATGGCGAATTCCTGCAATCGCTTCTACATAGACTAATTCGAATTCCGGATGGTAATGCCAAAAAAAATAATTACGTAAACTAGGGGTGAAAATACGGAATGATTTTCCGGGCTGTATCGTGATTTCTTCTTTCTTTATTTTCATTATAGCTTCATTTTACCCATTATCAAACACAAAATTAAGTAAAATAGTCAATACAGAGCACATATACATCATTTTAGAATTCATCAACTACTGCTATTAACTTGAACTTTGCTATATCAATTTTAAAGAATTAAAAAAATGAAGACAATGACAACCAACAACGGATTAAATAAGGGTCATAAAGAAATCCCCGGAAATCCGTCAGTAGCAACTAGCAGTAAAGTGAAATTAAGCGACCGTAGCAATGGGGAAAAGTTGCGCGTATTGACCGAAGAGGAATGGGCTTTTTGGATTCACAATGGGTATGTAGTCGTAAAAAATGCAGTTCCAAGAGAACAAGCAGAGAAACTGGCTAATTATTTATGGGAATATGAAGATAAAAAACAAAATGATCCTGAAACATGGTACAAACCAACACTTTCCATGAAAATGTCGGAACTGAACAACACCGGAATGGTGGAAATATATAACCATCAGCATTTATGGGACAACCGTCAATTTCCAAAAGTACACCAAGCTTTTGCCGATATTTGGGGAACTGAAAAACTGTGGGTTACTATCGACCGTGCCAACCTTAACTTCCCCATTCGACCGGGGCATGAATACAAAGGTTTTATTCATTGGGATTATGATCCTGAGACGAAACCTCAAAATGTTCAGGGTGTATTGGCATTAGCCGACCAAAATGACGAAAATATGGGTGGTTTTCAATGCATCCCTGAACTGTTCAGAACCTACGATACCTGGAAACTTACACAACCTGAAGACCGAGATCATTTCAAACCTGACACTACTGGTTTTGAATTGGTAAAAGTAAAAATGGATGCAGGAGACCTTTTGATTTTCAACAGCTCACAGCCGCACGGCATCAGACCAAATAATAGCAAAGATAAAGTCCGAATGGCGCAATATATCGCTATGATTCCTGCAGATGAAGATAATGAGGAAATGCTTCAATGGAGAATAGATGCTTGGAAAAACAAACATGTACCTGAAGGATATGCTTTTCCTGGAGACCCTTTGAACCGTGAAAGCAAACAGCCTGTTGCTGAGCTTTCCGATTTAGGGAAAAAACTTCTTGGAATTAAAAAATGGTAACTACAATTGTGGCGGTGAAACCATCGCCACATATTTCTTTAATAAAAAAATGGAAAAATGAAAAAAGCAATAATTTTAGATTTAGATAATACAATATTTTCAACACCATCCATTGGTGACAAACTATTTGCAGACCTTTATTATCTCTTGGAAATCAATCTAAGCGAGTTTGAAGGAGATCTGGAAAACCTAAAAAAAGATATTAACAGAAAACCATTTTCTGTGGTTGCCAAGCAATATAAAATGACCCAATCACTATACAAAGATGCATTACAACTATTGAGTGAGCTTACTTATAATGAAACGATTGAACCATTTCCAGATTACAATGAAGTTACTAAAATCCAGTGCGATAAATTTTTGGTCACTTCCGGTTTTCCCAAATTACAAAACAGTAAGGTGAAACAACTTGGGATAGAAAAAAATTTCAAAGGAATATATATTGTAGATACAGTAATGACCAATGATACTAAGAAAAATGTTTTTAAAAAAATCTTACATTACTACAATTATGATACCTCTGAAGTAGTAGTGATTGGTGATGACCCTGAATCGGAAATCGCTGCTGCCGAAGAACTGGGAATTGACGCAATCCTTTATGACAAATTAAATTTATATGCCAATTACTTTAAAAATCCTAAAATTTCTGATTTCAACCAACTCCAAAACTATTTATAAAAAAAGACTGGTTTTATAAAATTAAGCCTATATCTATAGTTTGACCAGCCACAAACTTTGGTTTAAATAAGTGTGTATTAGTGATAAAATCGAACTTCTTTTAGGATATTCAACTCAGATGAAACTAAAGCGTTACCGTGACAGCGCATTCGATGATAAGAGACAAACAAATTAGACTGGAAGCGTTTATGTTTTATACTCGAAATAAAACACAATCTCAATAAAATGATTTTTTTGAAAAACTATTGCCAGTTGAAAAAATAGATTTACATTTACTGACTGATTAGTCAGTAACACAGCATGTCTTTATTTCAATTTATTTAATTCTCTTATTCGTAATGAGTGTATTATCCTATTTAAAACAAGTAAAATTTGGTAAACTGCCTTCAGGCAAAAGATTGGAAAGAATTAAACAATCTCCGAATTATAAAAACGGTTCTTTTCAAAACCAAAGCATCACGCCTGACCTAACGGAAGGAGCAAGCTATTATACTGTTGGTAAAGAGTTCTTTTTCGGGCAGCATAAAAATGTTACACCAGTGGACGAAATACCATCTACAAAGACAGACCTTTTGAATGTAGACCTAAACGAAAATATTTTGGTTTGGTTCGGACATTCCTCCTACTACATTCAAATTGACGGAAAACGAATTTTAGTCGATCCCGTTTTAAGTGGCGTTGCTTCACCATTTTCATTTTCAACAAAAGCCTTCAAAGGAACCGACCGTTACACAACGGATGACATTCCCGAAATTGATTACCTTTTTATTTCGCATGACCATTGGGATCATTTGGATTACAAAACCATTTTAGAACTAAAACCTAAAATCAAAAAAATAATATGCGGACTTGGTACCGGCGAACACTTTGAATATTGGGGTTTTGACACCACTAAAATCATTGAAAAAGACTGGAACGAGAAAATAGTTTTGGACGAAGACTTTACGGCACATACGGTACCTTCTAGACATTTTTCAGGTCGTGGACTAACTAGAAATAAGGCGCTTTGGACATCGTATGTTTTGCAAACACCAACAATGCAAATTTTTCTTGGTGGTGACAGTGGGTACGATAAACACTTTGCCGAAATCGGAAAAACGTTTGGCGTATTTGATTTGGCTATTTTAGAAAACGGTCAGTATGACAAGAGTTGGAAATACATTCACCTGATGCCAGATGAAATTTTGCAAGCAGCAAAAGACTTAAACGCGAAACGAATTTTTCCCGTCCATTCTTCAAAATTTGCGCTCGGGAATCATCCTTGGTACGAACCTCTGGAATTGATAACCGAAAATAACAAACAAGAAAACCTAAACCTCATCACCCCAATGATTGGCGAACAGGTAAATTTAAAAGATACCACACAGCAATTTTCACAATGGTGGAAAGGTGCAAAATAAGGCCCTAAATTACTCGTGAATAAAGCAACCCGTAGCGGTTTAAGATTAGAAAAAAAACTGAATAATGGACAAGAGAGAAAAATTAATAGCGGCGGCGCTCAAACTTTTTGTTGAGTTTGGCTTTCACGATACACCAACAAGTAAAATTGCAAAGGAAGCTGGCATTGCCAGCGGCACTTTATTTTACTTTTTTCCAACAAAAGACGAATTAGTCAAGGCTTTATATATTGACATTAAAAGCCGTCTGAATGAATACATTTCAGAAATAATTAAAGACGAAAAATCGTTGCAGGGAATTTTGAAAATTTATTATTCTGCAACACTTCATTGGGCACAAAAACACAAGACGGAGTTCCGTTTCATGGAACAATTCAATTCTTCGCCATACTTAAAACAAATAGCAGAAGAAGAGATTCAGAAATATATTAAACCAATTATGGCACTTTTAGAAAAAGGAGTAAAAGACAAAATCATAAAGCCGATGGATGTTGACCTCATTTTTACACTAATCTGCGGACACACTTTCAGCGTCAATCAATATTTAGTTACCCAGGAATTTTCAAAACCCAAACAAGACACCGTTATCAATGAAACTTTTGACCTGCTTTGGGATATGATAACATAAACAAAACCTAATAAATGGATTTAAAACAGCATTATACTGCGCTATACAACGAATCTATTGAAAAGATTGTGACGGATACGTATCAAATCGACAATCAAATCGATTCGCTTTCAGACAATAGATTTGGTATCACTCTATTAATTCGACCTGACAGTCAAACCAAAAAAAACATACAGAGCTTTTTAGATGAACTGAAACAAATAGATCCGGAGCAATATTATTATCCCAGTTCAGATATTCACATCACCGTATTATCAATTATTTCTTGTTATGATGGCTTTGATTTGGCAACAATTTCGATTCCCGATTATGTTGCAATTATCGAAAAAAGTCTTACTGGGATACAGGATATAGCCATTAATTTTCAAGGTATCACTGCTTCCCCATCTGCTATAATGCTACAAGGTTTTACTAATTCTAATTCCCTGGATAATTTGAGAAATAACTTAAGAACAAATTTTACGAATTCTGGATTAGAGGAAAGTATTGACAAACGTTATTCCATTAATACCGCTCACGCAACTGTTGCACGATTTCGAAAAGAAATAAACCATAAAGAAAAGTGGATTGAAACTTTAGAAAAATATCGGAATTTTGATTTCGGAAAATTCAAAGTTGGAAAATACCATTTGGTTTATAATGATTGGTACCAGCGAAAAGAATTTGTCAAAGAATTACACGAATTTAAGTGCAGTTAAAAAAAAGCAGCAAACAAAAGTTTACTGCCAGTTAAATTTTCTGAAAATCAATTAATTTACAGCCTTAGTAGACTTCCCTACCGTCAAATAAATGTGATTATTAGGATACAGGAATTCGATCTTAGTGTTCTGCTTATTTATTCTCATTTCTATTTGTTCCTTTTCATTTTCTAAAGTATAGACGGTATAATTAGGATCGAAAGAAAAAACACCTGACTTAACAATTTTATATTTCAATCTCATTTCAGTAAGAAAGAATACCACATTGCTCTTTTTAGTATCTAAGAACACGAAAGAATATTCGTTTCCCGTTCTATCACATTCTCCTTTTTTGAAAGGTTCCTCGTCTATGCAATACCGCTGAACGTTAAACACCTGTTCTTGAGCATACAAACCGCCAGTTATAAGTAGCATTGAAATTATTTTTTTCATCCTTCTTAGGTTATATTTTATTATCCGGAATTGAATAATTATTATTTATAATACAAAAGATAGGCCACATTAATTTTTTCGTTTCAACAAGCAAATAATTAACAGATTACTTTTGTTTGATTATCATAAAAAAGCCTTAAAAAACAGGGCTCACCGCCATTACATTCCTTTTTTATTAGTATTTTCGATTTTCTAAATCTATATGCTTTCACTAAAATTTAATCCTGAAAGGATTCTAAAATAACATAAAAATGACTTCATTTATAAAAGAATTATCTTTCCGTTGGTCTGATCTTGACCCTAATTTTCATGTACGACATAGCGCTTATTATGATTTTGGAGCGCAACACCGTATCGAAATTTTGGAAAGTCTTGGATTGACGATGAAGGTGATGCAAGCACAAAGTTTTGGTCCTATTCTTTTTAGGGAAGAATGTGTTTTTAGAAAAGAAATAAAAATTTCAGACAAAATTTTCATGCATACTAAAACCTCCAAAATGAAAGCCGATGCTTCGCGCTGGTCTATTGTACATGAGTTTATAAATGAAGACAACAAACTTTGTGCAACCATAACTGTTGATGGCGCTTGGATGGATACCAAACTTCGCAAATTAGCATCTCCTACTCCCGAAATTGCAGTTCAAGCCCTGAGTATTTTCCCTAAAAGTGATGATTTTGTAAGTCTTTAATCTAAGACATTCCTATACTTAAATTATACCGGAAGCCATGACAAAAAACAAGCAAACTGTACAAAAATATATGGAAGCTTTTATGGCTAGTGACCATGAAAAAATTTTATCCTGCTTAACTGAAGATGTTAGTTGGGAAGTACCGGGAATGTTTCGTTTATCTGGGAAAGAAGCATTTGATAAGGAAATAGAAAACGACAATTTTATTGGTAGTCCAACCATACAAATTATTAGAATGACAGAAGAAAATAACATTGTAATCGCAGAAGGTGAGGTCCAATGTAAAATGAAAAATGGCAATTTACTGGACGCCGTATTTTGTGATGTTTTCCATATGCAAAATGAGAAAATAAAACATTTAACATCTTATTTAATGAATAAATGAAACTCAACTTCAACGTTATAACTAATTCATACAATTTCATTTAAATGCGATTTGTTTTGCGGCTAACTTTGTTTTTAAAACCCAATTTCCTCATTTTGGATACAACTATAAGAGATTGGGTTACTTTTAAATTTAGTATCGTACTGACATTTGCATTGTTAATTTAAATCACAATTAAATAAAAAAGTATGAATACTAATAAAAAAATCGAACTGGGAAGTCAAGGACTTTTAGTTCCAAAAGTAGGATTGGGTTGTATGGGAATGACCCAAATTGCAGGAATGGATATTTATGGAAAAGCGGATGAGACCGAATCTATTGCCACTATTCACCGTTCATTGGAACTAGGGTACAACTTCGTAGATACTGCCGATTTATATGGTCCTTTATTAAATGAAAGGCTTGTCGCCAAAGCCATTAAAGGAAATAGAAATCAATATACCATTGCCACAAAATTTGGTTATGAAATCGATGACAAGGAACAACTGACTTGGCAATTCAACGGTACAAAAGATTATGTAAAAAAAGCTGTGGAGCGTTCGCTTAAAAATCTAGGAACAGATTATATTGACTTGTATTACTTGCACCGTTTAGACCCAAACACGCCAATTGAAGAAACTGTTGCAGCAATGGCCGAATTGGTAAGAGAAGGGAAAATTGGTCACATCGGACTTTCGGAAGTTTCATCGGAGACCATAAAAAAAGCCCATACTATTCATCCTTTGACTGCGGTACAAACAGAATATTCTTTGTTTGAGCGTGGCGTAGAAGAAACGGGAATTTTAAAAACACTTCAAGATCTTGGAATTGGGTTTGTGGCTTACTCCCCATTAGGCCGAGGATTTATTTCTGGCGATATCAAAAGCCCCGATGATTTTCCTGAGAATGACTTTAGAAAAAGTTTACCCCGTTTTCAAGGCGAACAATTTTACAAAAACATTGCCTTGGTAAATGAAATAAAAACATTGGCTATTAAAAAAGAAATAACACCTTCACAATTAGCCATCGCTTGGATTGTTTCAAAAGGTATTTTACCAATTCCGGGAACAAAAAGAGTGAAATATATCGAAGAAAATAATGCTGCCGCCGAAATTAAATTAAGCATTGAGGACCTAAACCGTTTAGAAACTATTATCCCTTTAGGAACCATCACAGGCGCTCGTTATGATGCTGCCAATATGGGCGCTATCGATCAATAAAACAACAATATTCAGTAGGAAAAGCTATCTTTACTATTCGCTTTTCCTACTGAATTTATAATTCGCACCATGAAAAAAGAGACCAATTCTCCTTATATCATCAATTCCATTTCTGAGTTGCATCGTTTATTAGAATTACCAAAACCAAAACATCCATTGGTTAGTGTCATTAATCTGAATGAAATAAAATGTCATTTTGATGAAAGCATAAAAAGTTTCGTTTATAATTTTTATTCGGTTTGTACCAAAAAGGATTTTAAAGGCAAATTGAAATATGGACAAAACTATTATGATTTTGACGAAGGTATAATGACTTTTTTTTCGCCGGGTCAGGTAATTTCGACTGTTGTTGATGAAGATATAGCGCTTTCGGGAATATGGTTAGTCGTTCACCCAGATTTTATCCAAAATTACGCCTTGGCAAAAAGCATCAAAGACTATGGATTTTTCTCCTATGCAGTAAATGAAGCGCTACACCTTTCGGATAAAGAAGAAGCAATGATTACGGACATTATGCAAAATATTGATACCGAATATTGTTCTGTAATCGATGGTTTTAGTCAGGATGTTATACTATCTCACATTGAATTATTGCTCAATTATTCCAACCGATTCTATAACAGACAGTTTATTACCCGAAAAAATGCCAGTAATGATTTGTTGAGTAATCTGGAAAAACTACTCTTGAATTATTTTAATGGTAACAAAGTTCAGGAATTTGGCCTTCCAACCGTTCTATACATTTCAGAGCAATTGAATGTATCGCCAAATTATTTAAGTGATATGCTACGATCACTCACTGGACAAAGTACGCAGCAGCACATTCACGATAAGTTAATTGAAAAAGCCAAAGAAATTTTGACAACAACTTCTTTATCCGTGAGTGAAATAGCGTACCAATTGGGTTTTGAATACCCACAGTCTTTTAGCAAATTATTCAAAAGTAAAACCAATGTTTCGCCTTTAGAATTTAGAAGCTCCTTTAATTAAACCTCAAACATGAAAAAATCCATACTAAAGAACAGTATTTTAAGCCTAATTATCATAAGCGTCGTGTCATGTTCATCCATGAAAACAGCTACCGTTAGTGGGAAAGTTTCGGTCATTCAAAAAGGGAAAGATGGCTACACTGCGACAATTGAAAATACAAAAGGACGCATTTATTTAGGAACAATTAGTATTCCTAATTTGAGCAATCCTCAATTATTCAAACAGGCGGAAATTGGAGATACAATAGTTGTGAAAGGAGACGTTTGGAAAATGGGAAAAGAAAAACAAATTACTGTTAGAGAAATATTGGAACTGAAACAGAAGAACGTTGCCGAAGCTAAAATCACTGGAACAGTTCAATCTATCGAAAAAGGGAAAGATGGCTATACTGCCAAAATAAAAACAACTGAGGGAACGTCATATTTTGCTGTAATCAGCATTCCAAATCTTGGAAGCCCGGGAAAATTTCGTGAATTTAAAATAGGAGAAAAGGTTACTTTGTTTGGAGAAATCTGGAAAATGGGAAACGACAACCGAATCACAGTTAGAAAAATTTTAGATTAAAAACTTCTAAAATAAAGCACTAGAATTTCATCCATAAGAAATCGTTTTTGTATCAAGTTCAGAATTAAAAGGCGCAAAACCAGCTGCAGTGGTATTACATTCAATTTTCATGAACGTACAATTAACATTCCCAAAATAACTGGCTACCGCCACTTCTGAAGCATCTTTCCCATTCGCTATTTTTACTAATCCATTAGCAACAGCTAATTTAGTGGGATCAAAAAACAGCCATTGTCTACCGATATAAGCCTCAAAACAAGCATGAAAATCTGGTGGATTAAGATTATGTGCATATCCAGTAAAATAGCGCGCCGGTATATCTAAAGCTCTGCACAACGCAATCCCTAAATGGGCAAAATCTTTACAAACTCCCACTTTCTCAAGCAACGTATCGCATGCGGAAGTATTGGAATTGGTAACGCCGGTTTTGTATTCGACAGTGTTGAAAATCCATTCGTTTATTGCTTTTGCTTTAGCATATTCATTAGGCAAAAATCCAAACTCATTCATGGCAAATTCTGATAATTTATCCGACTCACAATGCCTGCTTGGCGAAATAAAGGGCAATACTTCGTTATCCAGGTTGATAATCGGTATGGATTTCAAAAGTGCTTTTTCATCATAAATCGTATGTTCTACTTCTACTTCTGCTTTGTAAATTATTGTGAAAAACAGGCCTTGCTCTACCTCCATTTTTACAAAACGTGTACCCGAATTTTTCAAAGTAAATTCCTCAAACTTTATGGCCGGAATAACAATAATGGATTCCGAAATAATTATTTGACTCGCTGATTTTGCTGCCTGTATATTAAAAATAAAGGTAGTTGGAGAAAAGACTTCGTATGATAATTCACTGTATACTTTAAATTTCATTTTGTAAATGTACCAATTTGTGGTTGGCACTAAATACGATTGCTTGATTTATTCTCCGCCGCTATTCGCTTTTATCAGATTCTTAAATCCGACAGAATCTATTTATGCAATTCCAAAAAAGTGATACTTTTTTTTATACTTTTATAAACACAACAAGAATTCCAATCGGTTTTGAAAAAAGGAATAAAAATTGACAACCAAAAATAAACAGAGATGAAAACATTGGGACCTATTGGTGGGATTAGCTGGGTTTCTACTGCTGATTATTATAAACTTATTAATGAAGGAGTAAACGAGAAACTGGGAGGTATTAATTTTGCCAAATGCGTAATTCATTCTTTCAATTATGCAGATATTATAAGAAATAATAACAACAACGATTGGGAATCAACATTTATAATGCTCTCAGAAGCCTGTGAAAACCTGCAACAAAGTGGCGCGGAAGCTATTGTTTTATGCGCTAATACAATGCATCTTTTAGCTGATAGAATTGAGCAAAAAATATCGATACCCGTAATTCATATCGCCACTGAAACTACAAAAGAAATAAAAAAACTGAATCTATCTAAAGTGGGGCTTTTAGGAACTAAATTCACAATGGAGCTGGATTTTTTTACCTCTAAACTCAATAATCAAAATATTGAAACTTGCATACCGGAGCAGGAAGACAGAGATTTTATTCAAGATACCATTTACCACGAACTGGGAAAAGGAATCATTAACCCCGATTCAAAACAGCGTTACATCAGTATTGTCAATAAATTAATAGAAAATGGTGCTGAAGGAATTATTCTTGGTTGCACTGAAATTCCATTATTGATTCAACAAGAGGATATTGCCGTTCCTATTTTTGACACTGCCATAATTCATTCAGCAGCTGCAGTAGCATTTGCTTTAAGCTAAAAATATACCGCTATAATTCCAAAATTATTCCAAATAAAAATAAAATATGAAAGCAACAAAATTACTATTTCTAATGGGAATCGCCTTAGCCATTACCAGCTTTAAAACAATAACTTCTGATTCTAAAATCGTAGCGCCATCAAGAGAATTTTACCAACTCAAAACCTATATTTTCAAAACGAAACAGCAGGAACAAACCACTGATAAGTTTCTGAAAGAAGCGTATTTGCCAGGATTAAAAAAACTGGGAATAAAGAATATTGGGGTTTTCAAACCAAAACCAAATGCTACTGACACACTAAAAAAGATTATAGTATTAATTCCATTTTCGTCCTTATCACAATTTCTTGGATTGGAAGAAAAACTGGCAAAAGACAAAACCTATTTGGCTGCAGGGGCAAATTATTTGAATGCCACTTATAAACAAGCACCTTATGCGCGTATCGAATCAGTTTTATTAAAAGCATTCGCTGATCATCCCATAATGACAACCCCTACTTTGAATAGCCCAAGAGCAAACCGGGTGTATGAATTAAGAAGTTACGAATCAGCAACCGAAGCGATTCATAAAAATAAAGTGGATATGTTTAATGCCGGTGGAGAAACAAAACTCTTTGACCGCCTTGCATTTAATCCTGTTTTTTATGGCGAAGTTATTTCGGGAGCAAAAATGCCAAACTTGATGTACATGACCACTTTTGCGGATCAGGCCGGCCGAGATGAGCACTGGAAAGCCTTTTCAGCTTCACCCGAGTGGAAAGAATTAACTGCTATGGAAAAATACAAAAACAATGTTTCACACATAGACATTACTTTTTTATACCCTACAGACTATTCCGATTATTAGATTTTCATAAAAAAACTAAAAAATAATCACTTCTACAAACTGTGGTTTACAGTTGACACTTCCAATCATTACTCACAAAACTACAACTCTAAAAAAGTTGTAGTTTTTTATTTTAAGAATTATAAAATACATTTTTAAAGATAGAAATACGCATTGTCAGAAAGATTATACAAGTAAATTTAAGTATCTTTAAAGCTATGGAAACGCTCAATACAATACTAAAACTCGCTGCTGGTATAGGTTTATTCCTTTTTGCCATGTATCTGGTCGAAGAATCTTTAAAGAATCTATCCGGGAGAAGTTTTAAATTATTTCTTCAGCGCATTACAAAAAACAACATCGGCGCAGTAGTGGGCGGAACAATTGTAACTGCAGTTCTTCAGAGCAGTTCCATGGTTTCGATGATGGTTTTGGCATTTGTCGGCGCAGGTGTTTTTACGATGAAAAATGCCTTAGCCATTATTCTGGGTGCAAATCTGGGTACTACACTCGCCAACTGGGTTTTCGCAACGCTGGGTTTTAAAACGGATATTGAAATAATAGCCTATCCAGCAGTTTGTTTGGGTGGTTTTCTGTTAATCCTGCTTGGGCATCGGAAAACTATAAAATACCTCTCTTATTTTCTTTTAGGATTTGGCTTATTGTTCATCGGTCTTTCCTTTATGAAAACAGCTATGGAATCGCAGGTACAGCATTTTGATTTTTCTCAATATGCCACGATGCCACTTGTCGTTTTTTTACTTATTGGATTTGGAATTACTTTAATCGTCCAATCCAGTACCGTGACCATGGCACTTACATTGAGCGCACTTCACGCCGGAGCGATTGGTTTTCCTATGGCAGCCGCAATTGTTTTGGGTTCAGAAACTGGCACCATCATTAAAATAGTAGTAAGCGCAATAGGTGGCAATGCTTCAAAAAAGCGGGTGGCACTTGGCAATTTACTTTTCAATATCTGCAGTACCGCATTTGCTTTTGTATTACTGAGACCAATCCTATTACTCATAACTGATGTTTTCAATATCAAAGATCCGCTGATTGGCCTCGTAACTTTTTCGAGCTTGATTAACCTGCTGGCCATTGTACTCTTTCTTCCCTTTCTTGAAATTTTTACGAAATTTTTAGAACGTTTTTTTAAAAACTCCAATGGGTCCACAGTTGCTTTTATAAGCCACGCCTCTATTAATGAACCAGAAACTGCACTCGATTTGTTCCGAAGAGAAACAAAACATTTTATTCATAATTCGATGCTTTTTAATCTAGAATTATTCAAAATTGATACACTACAGATTCGAAAAAATGATGATTTTAAAGCCATCAATGAGAAAAGCAATTTCTTTTCGAAAACCGAAGAAGAAAAATATGATTTTCTGAAACAACTACAGGGCGAAATACATGCTTTTTATCTGGAACTAAGAACAAAATTAGAGGGAGAAAAACAGGCTGAACTCAACCAACTGATTTCAGCCGTACGCAGTTCCATGCACTCTGTGAAAAGCGTGAAAGACATTGGAACCAATATTACGAATCTCAGACATTCGTCAAAAGATATCAAATACAATTTTTTTATACATCATAAAAAAGAAACCGAAAATCTATACTTTCAGTTGAATGCATTCCTCTGCGAGGATAAAAAAGCAAGCTTTGAAGAACTACAAAATATATTTGATTCCATTCAGAATAATTATAGTTCAGCTCTCAATAATTTTTATACAGAAGCACAAAACGCATCCATTGAAGATATTGATATCACTACAGTCATCAACTTTAACCGGGAACTTTTTACTTCAAATAAAGCTTTGCTGATGGCAGTAAAAGAAATTTTATTGGAGGAAAAACAAGCAGAATATTTTAATGAGATTCCAATTTACAAAACCTAACGTAAACAAAATTTGGTTCGTTTACCATTCATTTTCAATTAAACAGGTCGTAAAATTGTTTTTGGCACACTTTAATCCAAAAATTTTACAAGTTAATATTCAAATTATATAAACCATTTCTGATTTAAATTTTCATCTTTGTGTTTAATTCAATTTAGAATTTAAATTGCTTTTCTAGTCTAAATTGGCTAATTTTAGACCTAAAATCAAGACCTTTTGAAAAAATACTTACAAAAAAGTTTTAAAATTTTCCTCTGGATAATAGGAACTATAATCGTATTGTTTTTATTGTTACTTCTTGCTATTCAAATGCCTTCAGTTCAAAATTTCGCCAAAGGAAAAGCAGTAACTTATCTGGAAGGGAAGATTAAAACCAAAGTTTCAATTGATACCTTAAAAATTGGGTTTCCAGAAAAAATAATACTCAAAGGTGTTTATTTTCAAGATCAAAAAAAAGACACACTTTTGGCCGGAGAGCGATTAGCGGCTGATATTAGTTTGTTGCAATTGATGAATAACAAAATAGAAATCAACTCCCTCGAACTGGAAGGCATTACTGCCAATTTAAATAGAGATACTAAAGCAGTTTTTAATTTCGAATACATCTTCAAAGCTTTTGCTTCGCCAGAGAAACAAAAGAGCGATTCTCCTCCGATGCAATTTTCCGTTGAGGAAATTAAGTTAGACCGAATAAAATTTAATTATAATGATGCCGTTACAAAAAATGATTTAAATGCCAATCTAAATCATTTTGAAACAACAATAAAAACGTTTGATTTAGATCAAATGAACTTTGAAATTCCGAAAGCTAAAATTAATGGTTTGAGGTTTAAATTAAAACAAGGTTTGGTTCAAATATCCAATAAAACCAAAGTTGCTGCTGCTAAAAATGCTCCGGAATCTATCTTAAAATTAAAGCTGGGCGAAATTGATTTTTCCAAAATTGATTTCGATTATCAAAGTGACGAAACCAAGTTATCCACTAATTTCTATTTGAAAAAACTGTTAGCTAAAATTGATAAAATTGATCTTAACAATCGATTGCTTTTAATCGAAAGTATTGATTTGACGGGTGTGGAAGGCGGATTGGCTTTTGGAAAACTAGACCAAAAAAACGCAAAAAATCAATCTAATGACAAAGCTAACAACTGGGAAGTAAAAGTAAATAAAACAACGTTTAACCGAATTAACTTCCGTTATGACAATAATAACAATGTCGCAACTAAGAAAGGAATCGATTACAACCATTTAGATTTCACGAAATTAAACTTACAAGTTGATGCCTTATATTACAACCCCGAAAAAATTTCCGGAGATGCAAATTCGTTAACATTCAGAGAGAAAAGTGGTTTGAATGTGCAATCATTCAATGCTGAATTTTTCTACGGTAAACGAAATGCGTCGCTTAAAAAATTATATTTAAAAACGCCTCAAACGGAATTGAGAGATGAAATTCTAATAGGCTATCCTTCAATTGAATCATTGGCTAAAAATCCAGGAGAATTAGGGCTAATGGCTAATTTGAAGAAAAGTAAATTGGGCGTTAAAGATATTTTGCTTTTTGCTCCCATGGTATCGAAGACGAATCCTTTCATGAGCTATCCCAACGCGATACTGCTTGTCAATGGTAAAGTTTCTGGGAAATTAAAGAATCTTGTATTTCCAGCCATCGAAATCAGCGGCATTGGAACCACAAAAGTAGTGGCAAGCGGTAGAATTATAGGTTTACCAGATGTCAACAAAGCCTACTTTGATTTGAATATTAAAGACTTACAATCCGGTTCGAAAGATTTTAATGGAATTTTACCTCCAGGAACGATTCCAAATTCGATTCAGTTGCCTTCAAAATTAAGTGCAGTAGGAACTTTCAAAGGGACAATTGCTAATTTTAATACCAATCTGAATTTGGTAAGTAGTTTTGGAAATGCAAAAATCAAAGGCACCTATGACCGCAGCATAAAAAATCGGGATAAATATGATGCCCGAATAGAACTGACTAATTTTGAATTAGGGAAATTTATCAAAAACGATTCTATTGGAAAAGTCACTTTAAAAGCCAATATAAAAGGAAGTGGTTCCAATCTAAAAACTGCAACGGCTTCTTTCAACGGAACGATTCAAAAAGCCTATTATAATAAATATACGTATCAAAATCTGAGCGTAAAAGGGACTATTCGCAGCGGAAATTTCAATGCAACCGCTGTCGCAAAAGACCCTAATCTGACTTTTGATTTGGTCAGCAGCGGAAGTTTTAGAGATAAATATCCAACTGGAAAATTAAAACTGAATGTGGATATCGCTGATTTGGAAAAACTGAATCTGCATGCTGGTCCCATGAAAATAAGAGGCGTTGTAGATGCTGACATTCAATCGGCAAATTTAGATTATCTCAATGGAACTGTAAATGCACATGGCATAAGTATAGCCAATGCGAAAGAACAATTTGTAATTGATTCCATAAACATAGTCGCAACATCCACATCTGAAAAGAATACATTACTATTAAAATCCCCTTTTTTAGATGGTGAAGTAAATGGAAAATACAAGTTATCAAAAATAGCGACCGCTTTATCTAATTCTATTGCCAAGTATTATGACAGCAAACCAAATTCAAGAAAAACCGTTGTTGAAAAACAACAATTTGCTTTTAAAATTGGTATAAAAGACAGTCCAATTCTATTGAAGCTTATTCCAGAATTGAAAAGTCTTGAGCCTATTAACATCAATGGAAGATACAATTCTGTTAACGATTCTATTGTTCTGAACGGTACCGTTCCAAAATTAATTTACGGAGAAAATACGATCACAAATGCCGTTCTTAAAGTGGATACGCAAGATAAAGCACTTGTTTACAGTTTGATTGTAGACGACATTCAAAACAAACAAATTCAATTGCCTTATACCAATATGTCGGGGAAAGTACAAAACAACATTCTGGATTATACGCTCCAATTAAAAGACATAAAAGAAGTAGAAAGATACTTGATTGCAGGAACTTTACAGGCAACAAACGGAAATAATGAAATAAATCTTGATCCAAACAATCTGTTGCTCAACTATGAATCCTGGAAAATATCCCAAGACAATTTAATTCGTTTTGGTAAAAAAGGAATTTATGCTGATAATTTCGAATTGAGTAAAGATGGAAGCAGTATCCGAATTCAGTCACAATCCAATAATACAAATGCACCAATCGCGATTGATTTCAAGGATTTTGACATCAAAACCATTACCAGTATGGTTGAAAAAAAGGATTTGCAAATGAGCGGTAAAATCAATGGAAACGCATTAGTTAAAAATGTAAATACATCACCCCTTTTTACTTCGGATTTAAATATTGAAGATTTCACTTTCAAAAAAGATACTGTCGGTAACGTTAGTATAAAAGTTAATAATGCATTTGCCAATAGATATGATGCAGTAATTTCAATCACAGGTCAAGGAAACCAAGTCAATTTAGACGGAAATTATAAAACTACGGACAGCAGTTTTGATATGAATCTGGTTATTGAAAAACTGAATTTAAAAAGCATTCAGGGCTTTACTTTGGATAATATAAAAGAAAGTACCGGCTTTTTTAATGGCAATTTCAAAATTACAGGCAATACATCTCAGCCAAAAGTAATTGGAGAATTACAATTCAATGAAATTGGTTTCAAGGCGACAAAACTCAACTCAACCTTCAAGTCTGCAAATGATAAAATCGTATTTACCAGCGATGCCATCCTTTTCGATAATTTCATTTTAAAAGATGAAAAAGACAATGATTTAACCATCAACGGAAAAATCGACAGTAAGAATTTCAGGAATTTTGGTTTTGATTTAGCTTTGGATGCCGATAATTTCAAAGCCATTAATTCTAAAGCCAAAGACAATGCTATGTATTATGGCGAATTGTATTTAGACAATCATTTAAAAATATCAGGCAATTTTGATAATCCTGTTGTGGAAGGAAATATCAAAATTAACAAAGACACTAAATTTACTGTTGTTTTACCACAATCAGATCCATCAATAGCTGATAGAGAAGGTATTGTAGAATTTATTGATCAAGACCAGCCACAATTGATGGGGGATATTGCTCTGGCAGAATTTACCAGTGAATCAGAGATAAAAGGAGTTAATGCTTCGGTAAATATTGAAATAGATAAAGAGGCCGAATTGTCTCTGGTTATTGATAAAGCCAACGGGGATTTCCTAAAATTAAAAGGGGAAGCACAATTGAACGGCGGAATTGATTCTTCCGGAAAAACAACTTTGACCGGAAGATATGAATTATCAGAAGGAAGTTATGAAATGAATTTTAATTCCATTAAAAGAAAATTCGACATCAAACCGGGAAGTTATATTCTTTGGACAGGAGAACCAACCACCGCAGACATTAGTGTTACAGCAATTTATAAAACAGATGCGGCGCCAATTGATTTAGTAAATGATCAATTAGGAACAGTAACCGCCGAAGTGAGAAATACATACAAGCAAAGAATTCCTTTTGAAACCAGATTAAAAATGACCGGTGAACTGATGAAACCTACCATTTCGTTTGATATCGTTTTGCCTGAAGGAAATAATAGTGTTTCGACTGAAATTATCAACACTACGCAAGCCAAACTGACGCAACTACGTCAGCAGCCGGATGAATTGAATAAACAGGTTTTTGCCTTACTGCTACTGAATCGTTTCATTGGAGAAAATCCATTTGCAAGTGAGGCAGGAAGAGCAAACGTTTCTTCATTAGCCAGAGAAAGTGCCAGTAAAATTTTATCGCAGCAACTGAATAATCTTGCAGGCGATTTAATCAATGGAGTAGAACTTAATTTTGATTTAAATACTTCTGACGATTATACCACCGGGCAACGAGCTAATAAAACCGATTTGAATGTTGGTATTTCCAAAAAATTACTGAACGACCGATTGAAAGTTACCGTTGGTAGTAGTTTTGGAATTGAAGGACCGCAACAAGTCAATCAGAATGCTAACAATATAGCCGGCGACGTTTCTTTAGATTACCAACTTTCAAAGGATGGAAGGTATAAAGTTCGAGCCTACCGAATAAACAAATATCAAGTGGCACTTCAAGGTGAAGTTGTAGAGACCGGAATTGCTTTCATCATTACGTTGGATTACAATAAATTTAAGGAGTTATTTGCTAAAAGTAAAGCGCAAAAAGCAGCTAAAAAATTAAAAAAAGAATCAAAAAAGAAATCTGATGAATAAGACCCATTTACAATATTTTCTTTTTTTAGCATTTTTTGCCACATCGTGCAGCAATACAAAATTTTTGCCCGAAGGAGAACTGCTGTATACTGGTGCAACAGTAAAAGTGGAAGGAAATGAGATCGCTAAAAAAGAAAAAAAAGCGTTAAAGACGGCACTAAAAGAGATTCTTAGACCAAAACCCAACTCCTCCTTTCTTGGGTTGAGACCCAAATTATTCATTTATAATTTAGCGGGAAAGCCAAAAAAAGAAAAGGGATGGCGTTACTGGCTGAAAACCAAAGTGGGTGAACCACCCGTTTTATACAGTAAGGTTGATTTAGAATATAGTAAAAGTGTTTTACAGAATTTCTCTGAAAATAGTGGCTATTTCAACACTAAAACAGAAGCAGATTCAACTCGCCATGGTAAAAAAGCCACGGCGGAATATATTGTAAAACCCGGTAAACAATATAAAATTAGAGAAGTAAAATTCCCCACAGATTCCTCCTTAATCTCTAGTGCGGTTCGTAATACCAAACGCAGAACTTTATTAAAAAAAGATAACGGATACAGCCTTGATGTTATTAAAGAAGAAAGAGTGCGTATTGATACCAGACTTAAGGAAAAAGGTTTTTTCTACTTCAACCCCGATTATCTTAAAGTACAAGTAGACAGTACTGTTGCTGATCACCAAGTGGATCTTATCGTAAAAGTAAAAGACGAAACTCCAAAACTAGCAGAAACACCATTCAAAATCAATAAAATTATTGTTTATCCTAACTATTCCATTGGTTCTGATAGTTTGAAACCTAATTATAATTCCATCAAAAAATACAATGATTTTACCATTATAGATCCGGAGAATTTATTCAAACCACGAGTTTTTGACCGTACTTTGTATTTCAAAAAAGAAGATTTATACAACCGTACCAATCATAATTTATCTTTGAATAGATTGGTGAATTTGGGTACTTTCAAATTCGTAAAAAATCAGTTTAAACCTTCCGATACCATAGGAAATTATTTAGACGCCTATTATTATCTTACCCCATTACCTAAAAAATCACTTCGTTTTGAAGTATTAGCAAAAACCAATTCTGCTAATTACACCGGAACCGAACTCAATTTAAACTGGAGCAATCGAAACGCTTTTAGAGGTGCTGAATTACTGACTATATCTGCTTTTGGCGGTGTCGAAGTACAAGTTTCCGGGCAGAATAATGGATTTAATGTATACCGGTTTGGAACCGAAGCTAATTTAGTTTGGCCTCGATTTGTTTCCCCATTTAAATTTAGATCTTCCAGTGGTTTCGTACCTAAAACAAAAGCTACATTAGGATATGAATTTCAAAACAGAACCAAATTGTACTCGTTACAAACATTCAAAGGATCCTTTGGTTATTTATGGAAAGCAAGTGAGAAAAAAGAGCATTTATTAAATGTTACTGAAATCACTTATGCGAGCCCTCAAAATGTAACTCCTTTGTACCAAGAGCAAATTGTAGCCAATCCATCACTGGGGAAAGTAATTGAGAAACAATTAATTTTTGGTCCAACCTATTCCTTTACCTACACCAACACTTTACAGAAAAGAAAGAAAAATACATTTTACTATAAAGGAACTATCGACTTGGCCGGGAATATAGCTGGATTAGCTACTGGAGCAAACCTAAAAAAAGGAGATACCATTAAACTGTTTGATGTCCCTTTCAGCCAATTTATAAAAATAGAAAACGATTTTAGACATTATTTAAAATTAGGACCTGATTCACAGCTTGCCAGTAGAATTATTGTGGGCGCAGGTTTTGCTTACGGAAATTCGAATGAGTTACCATTTATTAAGCAGTTTTTTATTGGTGGAACCAATAGTTTAAGAGCATTTCGTGCTAGATCCATAGGTCCCGGAACGTATGACGGTTCTGCTACCGCCAGTAGTTTTTTAGCGGATCAGTCAGGTGATTTAAAACTGGAATTCAATACAGAATATCGAGCTAAAATCTATGGTTTGGTAAAAGGAGCTTTATTCTTAGACGCAGGGAATATATGGCTATTGAAAGATAACCCTGAAAAACCAGGCGCCCAATTTTCTAAAAAATTCATGAATGAATTAGCCGTTGGAACTGGTGCCGGATTGCGTTTTGATTTCTCTTTTCTAATTCTTAGAACGGACTTTGCTTTCCCTATTCGAAAACCTTATTTACCGGATGGACAACATTGGGTTTTAGATCAAATCAATTTTGGAAATGGTACATGGAGAAAAGAAAATTTAGTTTTCAATTTGGCTATCGGCTATCCATTTTAGTTTAGATAAAACTGAATATACCCATAGTTAAAATATTGATTTTAAAAACATTGAAACAATTTTTTATTAAAATTAAATTACATGGTTGTACATTTACTACACACTAAAATGAGCTGTTAAATAACTCCAAAGTAGTTAGAAAATGAATGCCCGAAAAAAATTATCAACTAAATTTGTGCGCTTTTGGAAACTCTTGGGTCCGGGACTTATAACTGGTGCCAGTGATGATGATCCATCCGGAATCGCTACTTATTCCCAGGCAGGTGCTGCATTTGGGCTTTCAACATTATGGACTGCACTTATTGCATTCCCGCTTATGGCCTCTATTCAACAAATGTGTGCCAGGATTGGTTTAGTTACTTCACAAGGCTTAACAGGAACACTTAAAAAAAACTATCCAAGACCGGTTTTGTATTTAATGTTATTATTTAGTTTCCCTGCTATTGTTATGAATATTGGTGCCGATATTGCAGGAATGGGAGCTGTCGGTAATTTATTATTTCCCGCTATTGATGCCACTTTTTTCAGTGTAGTTTTTACTATTATTCTACTAATACTGATTGTCTATTTGCCTTATCAAAAAATTGCTTCAACGCTTAAATACCTCTGCCTTGTTCTTTTAGTATATCTGGTTGTCCCGTTTTTATATAAACAGGATTTAACCGAAATACTAAAGTCAACTTTTATTCCTACTATACAATTCAATAAAGAATATATTGGGATTCTTGTAGGCATACTTGGAACAACAATTTCGCCTTATTTATTCTTTTGGCAAGCTTCTATGGAAGTGGAAGAAATGAAACACAAGAAAAATCATTTGATGGTAAATAAAAAAATAATTAATGACATGAAAGAAGATGTCGATTTTGGGATGTCTTTTTCTGGTTTGGTCATGTTCTTTATTATTCTTACTACCGGTACTGTTTTATTTAAAAGTGGAATTCATCAGATTGAAACTGTACAACAGGCGGCAATGGCATTAAAACCATTAGCAGGAAATTCAGCTTATCTTCTTTTTGCAATTGGAGTTATTGGAACTGGTCTTTTGGCTATTCCCGTTTTAAGTGGTTCCCTTTCGTACATTATTACCGAAACATTTGGCTGGGAACAAGGTCTGGACAAAAAATTTCATGAAGCAAAAGCATTTTATATTGTTATTGCAATTTCCCTTATATTGGGTTTATCCTTAAATTATATTGGTATTTCACCAATAAAAGCACTACTCTATACTGCGGTTCTTTATGGCTTGACCGCGCCGGTATTAATTGCTATTATTCTTCATATATCCAATAATAAAAAAGTTATGGGAGAATTCACAAATGGAAAAACTGCTAATATTCTAGGAATTGCAGCATTCATTATTATGACAGTCGCCGCAGTGACTTTAATTTACCTGGAAGTAACAGCTAAATAAATGGAGTCCTCTTTTATTATTTTAAAAACCAAATCAAACTCAATATAAAACTGCAAAAGCCACAATTCATTAAATAATAATTAAAATTCATTCTGAATTTTGTTAAATCTTTATTATTTGACCTCAATGACCTTCCAATCGTTAATGCATTAGATTATATTTGCATTAATAAAACCTACTACTAAATTATGGAAGAATGTATTTCTGTTTTTGATATGCTTAAAATCGGTGTTGGGCCCTCTAGTTCTCATACACTTGGGCCTTGGCGCGCAGCAGAACGTTTTCTAAGTGAATTGAGAAACGAAAACTTAATCCATAAAGTAAACAGAGTAAAAGTAGATTTATATGGTTCTCTTTCGCTAACTGGTAAAGGTCATGCAACTGATTTAGCCATTATGTTGGGCTTAAGTGGACAAGATCCTGAATATATTCCTATTTCGGATATCGATAAAATTATAAAATCAATCAAGGATAAAAATGAAATCAATCTTGGCAATGAAAACCAGATTCCGTTCCATTTTTTACAAGATATTGTTTTCAATAAAAACTTCCTTCCTTTTCATGCTAATGCTATGACTTTTACAGCTTACATAAATCATGATAAAGAATACATTTCCACCTTCTACTCCATTGGGGGCGGATTTGTTGTAAAAGAAGAACGCATCAATGCGAAGAAAAAAATTGCTATAAAATGTGCATTTCCTTTCCCAATCGATAAAGCAACTGAACTTTTGGACTACTGCAGAAAAGAAAAGAAAAAGATTTCGGAAATTGTTTATGAGAATGAAAAATCGATGCGCACCGAAGAAAAAATCAATCATGAATTAATGCGCATTTGGAATACGATGTTGGAGTCTATGTATATCGGTTGTCATTCCGAAGGGATTTTACCCGGAGGATTACATGTTCGCCGTCGTGCGTTTGATATGCACCAAAACCTCATTGGCTTAGCAAACTATGATTCTCCGCAAACTTGGCTAGAAGAAATTAGAAAAACCGAAGTAAAATTTCGCCAAATCCTAAAGTGGGTAAGCTGTTTTGCACTTGCTGTAAATGAAGTCAATGCTGCTTTAGGGCGTGTGGTTACCGCTCCAACTAACGGAAGTGCCGGCGTTATTCCATCTGTTTTAATGTATTATTTAGTTATCGAAAACCATAATGCTGGCGAAAAAGAAATCAAACAATTCCTGATGGTAGCCAGCGAAATAGGAAGCATTTTCAAAAAAGGTTCTACTATTTCAGCAGCAATGGGTGGCTGTCAGGCAGAAATTGGTGTTTCATCATCAATGGCAGCAGCAGCTCTATGCGAATTAATGGGCGGAACTCCGGAACAAGTTTTAATGGCTGCCGAAATTGCCATGGAACATCATCTTGGTTTAACGTGTGATCCTATTGGTGGATTAGTCCAAATTCCTTGCATCGAAAGAAATACGATGGGAGCCATAAAAGCGATTAATGCTGCCGAATTAGCATTAGAAACAGATCCTAAAAATGCAAAAGTTCCCTTAGACAAAGTAGTTGACACGATGTGGCAAACTGCCAAAGACATGAACAATAAATACAAAGAAACCTCCGAAGGAGGTTTAGCAATCGCTGTGAATATGGCCGATTGTTAGATAATTTGATTACTTTTTTAACTCAAAAGAGGTTTTTTGAGTTAAAAAAGCAATCCTTTTACCAACCTTCATTTAACCCATTTTTAAGTGCTAATCGGTATTTTTCTAAATCAAATTTATATAAATCCGGTGCTTTGTGCGCTCCCCCTTTTCTACTTTCTTCTAATTTTTCGAGAATATCATAACGCAGCATCTTTCTATAAAAATTACCACGATTCAATTTCTTTGCTAAAATAATTTCATACAATTTTTGAAGTTCGGGCATAGTAAATTTTTCAGGCAATAAACTGTAGCCAATCGGTTTATGATTTAATTGTCTGCGCAGCGTTTCTAATGCTTTATCAAAAATACTTCTGTGATCCATCATAAAATCTGGCAATTCATCAATTGATTTCCATTCGCACGCATCAGAAAAATCATCCATAACTAAATTTACATGATGAAAATCGACTAAGGCATAAAATCCAATGGATAAAAATCGCTGTTTGTTCCACAGCGTATCCGGAAAATTATCAAAAATTCCATCAGATCGATTCAAATCACTAAAAACTTTAAATTCTTGCAAATAAATATTTTCTGCACCTGTTCTACTAAATAAAATTCTATTGGCCGCCTCTTTAAGATTTTCTGTTTTTAAAACATATCCTCCGGGAAGAGCCCAAAGATCTACCTCTTTTAATCTAGTAACCAATACTTTTAAGGTAGTATCGTGAAATCCAAAAACGACACAATCCACGGATAAATTTGGGATGTATATGTCCCAAGCTTCAGCTGATTTTCCCTCTATTATTTTATTAAATTCCATTATTTTATATTGATTGCAAAAATACGAAATTGATTATAATTTTTACTTTAAAAACTAATAATCAAAAAATAAACTATCTTTTTTTGCAAATATTAAAAAAAAAATAATTAATATTGCTTCATAATGAAGCAATAAAAAACTATTTACTAAAAAAACCAAATGAAGAACAATTCAATTTCAAAAATCGCAAAGACTTCGCTGCTGTCAGCACTTGTCATTTCTGGAATTTCTTGGGCAAAAAACCCAGAAATAAAAGAGACTGCACCCAACCCAATAATCACTGTTAACGGATTTACCTTTTCTGATTTAAATAAAAATGGAAAGTTAGACCGATATGAAGATTACCGTCTTTCAACTCAAGACCGGATTCAAGATTTAATCAATCAAATGACTGATGACGAAAAAGCGAGTATGCTTATTGGAATTGGAATGCCTGGTTTTGACTGGACTAAAATGCAGTTTTCCACTGAAAAAGACACCGCAAAAGTTCCCGGTTCTGCAGGAGGAACAACAGCCATTTCTCGTTTAGGAATTCCTTCCGTAATTGTATCTGATGGTCCTGCTGGTTTGCGTATTAAATCCATTAGAGATGAGGATCCGAATACGTATTATGCTACCGCATTCCCTGTGGGAACAGCATTAGCTTCTACTTGGAATGTAGCACTTATCAATACTGTTGGTAAAGCAATGGGTAATGAGGTAAAAGAATATGGAGTAGATGTTTTATTAGGTCCAGGAATGAATATTCACAGAAACCCATTATGTGGAAGAAATTTTGAATACTATTCTGAAGATCCATTTATCGCAGGAAAAATTGCAGCTGCAATGGTAAATGGTATACAATCTAATGGCGTAGGAACTTCAATAAAACACTTTGCTGCCAATAATCAGGAAAGAAACAGAATGGGTGTTAATGCCCATGTCAGTGAAAGAGCGTTACGCGAAATATACCTAAGAGGATTTGAAATTACAGTTAAAGAATCACAACCATGGACAGTAATGTCATCTTATAACTTATTAAATGGCACTTACACATCAGCACGTAAAGATCTATTAACTACTGTACTTCGTGACGAATGGGGTTTTAAAGGATTAGTGATGACAGACTGGTTTGGAGGTTATAATGGATTTGGAGATATTATGAATAAAGACGTTGTTAGTGATGTTGCCAAACAACTTAAAGCAGGAAATGATTTATTGATGCCGGGTTTACCTGCACAACAAAAAGTAATTGCTGAAGATATAAAAAGCGGAAAATTATCTAAAGAAGCCATCAATATCAATTTAAGAAGAGTATTAGAATTGGTTATGAGATCCCCAGCAATGAGCAATTACAAATATTCTAACAAACCAAACTTAAAAGAAAATGCAGAAGTTACAAGACAAGCTGCTGCAGAAGGGGTTGTTTTATTAAAAAACAATAACAATGTATTGCCTTTCACTTCAAAATCAGCTCCTTTAGCCGTTTTTGGTGTAACCTCCTATGATTTTATTTCTGGTGGAACTGGTAGTGGTGATGTTAACGAAGCCTATTCAGTTTCATTAATTGATGGTTTAACAAACTCTGGATTTTCTATTGACAAAGATTTAGAAGGATTATACAAACCTTTTATGGCTACTCAAAAAGAGATTGAAACAAAAAGACGTGAAAAAGAAGGTTTATTGGCAACTCCAAAAAGACTTCCTGAATTAGAATTAAATTCAGAAATCGTTAAAAATAAAGCAAACACTTCTGAATTGGCATTAATCACAATTGGAAGAAATGCTGGTGAAGGTGATGACCGTAAAGTAGATGAAGATTTTAATTTGGCTCAAGATGAAATCAACTTAATCGATGTTGTTTCAGCAGCTTTTCATGCTCAAGGCAAAAAAGTGGTTGTAGTTTTAAATATTGGTGGTGTAATCGAAACGGCAAGCTGGAAAGATAAAGTAGATGCTATCCTTTTACCTTGGCAACCGGGTCAAGAAGGTGGAAATTCTGTTGCGGATGTTTTCTCTGGAAAAGTAACTCCTTCTGGAAAATTAACAATGACTTTCCCAGTAAAATATGAAGATACACCATCAGCTAAAAACTGGATTGGAACACCTGCTGAAAATCCTACTAGTGTAACTTATGAAGAAGGAATTTATGTTGGATACCGTTATTTCAATACATTTCATGTAAAACCATCTTATGAATTTGGTTACGGATTATCTTATACCACATTTGATGTATCTAATTTAAAATTGAGTTCAAGCGCATTTGCAGACAAAATGAATGTTACCGTAACCGTAAAAAATACCGGTAAAATAGCAGGTAAAGAAGTAGTAGAATTATATCTTTCTGCTCCAGCAAAAATAATTGATAAACCATCCGAAGAACTAAAAGCTTTTGGTAAAACTAATTTATTACAACCTGGAGAAAGTCAAACGATTGTATTGACAATAAATTCAAAAGATTTAGCTTCATTTATTCCTAACAAAAATGCTTGGATTGCTGAAGCAGGCTCTTATAAAGTGGCAATTGGAACGTCATCATTAAATATTAAGCAAACAGCAAATTTTACTTTAGCAAAAGAGAAAATTGTTGAAAAAACAAATGCAGCGTTTGCTCCAGATACAAAATTTGCAGACTTGAAACACTAATTTGTACATTTCAATTATTAAATTATTGATGCCGCTTCTGTAAAGAAGTAGTAATTAAAAGCCTGACAGTAATGTTGGGCTTTTAAAATGAAAATTAAGTCTGTTTGAGTTTTTGCATCTTATGCTAACTTGAAAGAAGTTTGATAAATTTATTTACCCTTTAACTATCAAGTAGAAAAAATGCTTTTTTTAAGAAGAGAAATATATACTTTTGAAACCCAATACTAACTTACGAAAAAACACAAGATAAAAATATGAATATAAGCACTTTAAAATCAAAACCCCATTATCCTATTTTAGATGGTTTGCGTGGCGTAGCCGCACTGATGGTGGTTGCTTTTCACATTTTTGAGGCACATGCTACAAGTCATCTGGACCAAATAATAAACCACGGATATCTTGCTGTTGATTTTTTCTTTTTATTATCCGGTTTTGTTATTGGCTACGCCTATGATGACCGATGGGATACTATGTCGATCGGGAATTTTTTCAAACGCCGATTGATTAGGCTTCAGCCTATGGTGATTATGGGAATGATTATCGGAGCTTTGTTATTCTATTTTCAAGATTCGGTATTGTGGCCTACTATTCATGATGTACCTGTATGGAAAATGCTATTGGTAATGTTCATTGGATTTACGCTGGTTCCTGTCCCACCGTCTTTGGATATTCGTGGCTGGACAGAATTGCATCCGCTAAATGGCCCAGGCTGGTCTTTGTTTTATGAATATATTGCCAATATTTTGTATGCACTTTTTGTGAGAAAATTTTCAAAAACAGCGCTTTCGATACTCGTCTTTCTTGCTGGCTGCGCATTAATTCATCTTGCAGTTACAAGTCCAAATGGGGATCTTATTGGAGGTTGGTCACTAGAACTAACACAAATGCACATTGGTTTTGCTCGGATGATGTATCCTTTTTTTGCAGGATTATTACTTTTTCGTATGGGAAAATTAATTCACGTAAAAAATGCTTTTTTTTGGTGTAGTTTGCTAGTTATATTAGCCTTAGCTATGCCAAGGATTGGTGGAAGCGAACATTTATGGCTGAATGGCATTTATGATTCAGCAGTTGTAATTTTATTTTTTCCTCTGATTATTTTCTTGGCGGCAAGCGGAGAAATTAAAAGTAAATTTTCTTCACGGGTATGCAAATTTTTCGGTGATATTTCGTATCCAATATACATTACTCACTATCCAATAATATACATTTATACAGGATGGGTAGCAGATCATAAAACACCATTTAGCGAAGTATTTCCGGTGAGTATATTAGTTTTATTATCGTGTATTGCGCTTGCTTACATTTGCTTGAAATTATATGACGTACCTGTAAGACAATGGATAAATAAAAAAACAGCTTAGATCAAATTGGAAATGATTTTTTCGTAAAAACAATAAATAAAAAAATCACTTACATAACTTTAAATATTTTCAATTTAACAATAGTTAAAAAATGGATTTGAATTATTTCAAGTCCATTTTTTTGTTTAAAACTAATCGATTTTACTACTTTTACAAACTAAATCTGAAATCTAATATCAAATGTCTGTAGCAAAAAAAGATTACAAAAGAATTACAACAAAGTCATTAATTGAAATGAAAGCCAATGGAGAGAAAATTTCCATGCTGACCGCTTATGATTATACAATGGCTAAAATTGTTGATACTGCTGGAATTGATGTAATTCTTGTTGGTGATTCGGCTTCGAATGTAATGGCTGGACACGAAACGACTTTGCCTATTACTTTGGATCAAATGATATACCACGCTTCCTCCGTAGTTAGAGCCATAGAAAGAGCTTTGGTTGTGGTTGATTTACCTTTTGGAAGTTACCAATCGGACCCAAAAGAAGCGTTGCGTTCTGCCATCAGAATCATGAAAGAAAGTGGTGGACATGCCGTAAAACTGGAAGGTGGAAAAGAAATTAAAGATTCTATCAAGAAAATATTAAACGCAGGGATTCCAGTGATGGGACATTTGGGTTTAACCCCACAATCCATCTATAAATTTGGAACCTATACTGTTCGTGCCAAAGAAGAAGAAGAAGCTGAAAAATTGATGGAAGATGCCAAATTATTAGAAAAATTAGGTTGTTTTGCCTTGGTTCTTGAAAAAATTCCGGCTCATTTAGCAGAAAAAGTAGCAAAAAGCATTTCAATTCCGGTTATTGGTATTGGTGCCGGGGGCGGTGTTGATGGTCAAGTTTTGGTTATTCACGATATGTTAGGAATGAATAATGAATTCAGTCCTCGTTTCTTGAGAAGATACATGAATTTATATGAAGGAATGACAACTGCAATCAGTCAATATGTTGCTGATGTGAAATCTAGTGATTTTCCTAATGCTAATGAGCAATATTAGTATTCAACCGCAGTATTCAGTTTACAAAAAAAGCCTTAAAAGTGTCTAACAAAATCATTTCAAACAAAAATAACTTACAAATTCTTCACGAAGACAACCATCTTATTGTAGTCAATAAACGCGTGGGAGATATTGTGCAAGGCGATAAAACCGGTGATAAACCTTTGAGTGAAGTTGTCAAAGAATATATAAAAGACAAATACCACAAACCCGGAGAAGTTTTCCTGGGTGTTGTACATCGCTTAGATAGACCTACAACAGGAATTGTCGTTTTTGCCAGAACAAGCAAGGCTTTAACCCGAATGAATGAACTGTTTAGCAATCGAGAAACTCAAAAAACGTATTGGGCAATCGTAAAAAATAAACCTTCAAAAGAGGAAGATAATCTCGTTCATTATATAAAAAGAAACGAAAAAAACAACACTTCCAAAGCGCATATAAAGGAAGTTCCAGAAAGTAAATTAGCCAGTTTGGATTACAAAGTATTTAAGGAACTCAATAATTATTTTGCATTAGAGATTAATCTTCACACCGGAAGACATCATCAAATCAGGGCACAACTTTCTGCTATAGGTTCACCAATAAAAGGGGATTTAAAATACGGTTTTGACCGCAGTAATCCTGACGGTGGAATTCATTTACACGCTAGGAAATTAACATTCGTCCATCCGGTTACAAAAGAAGCTTTAACCATAACTGCTCCCACTCCATCAGACTCCATCTGGGATGCGTTATAATTTTTTATTAAGAATAATTCATTATGTAAATTATAAAAATTAACTTGCATAGCACTAAATAAATTGTGTGTGCCTAATGAATTATAAAACGACTATAGGATTTAGAAAAGAAACTTTAATAAAGTTACTCGATGTAATTATTACTCATGAAAATGAAATTATTCAGGCTTTATACGATGATTTCAGAAAACCGGCTTTTGAAGCAGTACTCACAGAAACCAATTATGTTATTTCTGAATTAAAAGACACTATAAAGAATTTATATAAATGGGCTAAACCAAAAAAAGTATTCCCTTCAATTCTCAATTTCCCTTCCACTGATTATATTTACAATGAACCTTACGGCAAAGTATTGATTATAGCACCTTGGAATTATCCGTTTCAACTGGCTCTTTGTCCTTTAATTTCAGCTGTCGCGGCAGGAAATCAAGTAGTTTTAAAACCTTCTGAACTCACACCAAAAACATCCGAAATAATTGCGAAAATTATTGAAAAAACATTTCAAATCAGTCATGTCGAAGTTGTAGAAGGCGGAGTTGAAGTCACTCAGAATCTACTTTCACAACGCTGGGATTATATCTTTTTTACAGGAAGTGTTCCTGTGGGTAAAATTGTGGCAAAAGCTGCTGCCGAAAACTTAACTCCTGTAACACTGGAACTTGGCGGAAAAAACCCTTGTATTATTGATGAAACTGCCAATTTAAAACTCGCTGCCAAAAGAATCGTTTGGGGCAAATTTATAAATGCTGGTCAAACATGTATTGCTCCGGATTATATTTTGATTCAAAAAAACATGAAGAGCCATTTCATGGAATTCATGAAAGAAGAAATCACCAAAGCATACGGCGAAAATCCGAAACTATCACCTGATTATGCCCGAATAATAAATCAAAAAAACTGGCTTCGGCTAGTCAATATGATTGAGGAAGACAAAGTTATTTTTGGAGGGCAAACTGAAATTGAAAATTGTTATATCTCCCCTACGCTTATTGATGAATCGAGTGTTGATAGTCTGATCATGAAAGAAGAGATTTTCGGTCCTTTGCTTCCTATTCTTTCGTATGAAAATGAGACAGAAATAAATACGATAATCTCTAAATACGAGAAACCTTTAGCCTTATATGTTTTTACTGAAAACCATTCATTTGCACAAAAAATCATACACAAATATTCTTTTGGGGGTGGCTGCATCAATGATACTGTAATTCACTTTTCTAATAAAAGATTACCTTTTGGAGGCGTTGGCCACAGCGGAATAGGCGCATATCATGGCAGTTTAAGTTTTGACACTTTTTCGCATAAAAAAGGAATTGTAAAAAAAGCAAATTGGTTGGATTTACCGATGCGTTATGCCCCTTACCATGATAAATTAAAAACAATTAAAAAATTATTAAAATGGTTGTAACCAATGAAAAATCGGTAAGCGAAGCCATTACATACCGACGGTCCGTTCGGGTTTTTAAAAACGAGGCCATTGACGTTCAAAAAGTAAAAGAATGCATTCAATTAGCAACACTTGCAGCTACGAGCAGTAATATGCAACTTTGGGAATTTTATCATGTTGTTTCTCCTGAAATTATACAAAAAGTGACAGCCGCAAGTTTCGGTCAAAATGCAGCAAAAACAGCACAACAGCTGGTTATTGTGGTAGCCAGAAAAGATTTATGGAGAAAAAGGGTGCAGTCAAATATTGATTATTTAAAATCGATGTATGGAGATAAACCAGAATCCACTTATTCAAAAAGAGAAAAATTTGCATTGAATTATTATCAAAAAATTATACCGACGCTTTATTTTGATTTTTTGGGAATCATAGGAATAATAAAATTTATTGTTTTTAAAATTATCGGAGTATTCAAGCCCATTTACAGAGAAGCAAGACAAAGTGATATGCGCATTGTTGCTCATAAAAGCGCTGGACTTGCTGCACAAAATTTCATGATAAGCATGGCTGCAATAAACTATGACACATGTCCTATGGAAGGTTTTGATTCGCTAAGAATAAAAAAAATATTACATTTACCTGCTTCATCCGAAATAAATATGATTATAGGATGTGGTATTCGAGAAGAACAAGGCGTTTATGGAACCCGTTTTAGAATTCCTTTTGAAGAAGTCTATTTTAAACTATAAATACATTCAATTCACCCAATACACAAATAAACTAAATGATGAAAACTACTAAAGAAAAGATAGAAGAAATTAAGATCAATGGATACCAATTAGATTTTGGAAATGTATTCAATCATGCATTTGAAAACTATAAAAAAATCGCACTATATGCCGGTTTAATGATTTTTGTTTTCTCTGTTCTGATAGCTATTCTTATATTTGGAGTAGTAATTTTTACTTTTGGAGTTTCCATATTAAATGAAAAATCGTTAGAAAATTTAAAAAACGAAAACTTTTCAGGCATTTTTATGTTAGTTTATGTAGTTGGAGCAATTGTGTTATCTTGCCTTTTAAGTCCTTTCCCTGCCGGATTAATTAAAATGGCACATTGTGGCGAGAAAGACGAGGAATTTCATGTTTCTACAATTTTAGAATATTACAAAGCTCCTTATTTTAAGGAACTTCTAATTTCTACAATCATAATTTCAATATTAAGTTCCGGCATATCATCATTGCTTGATTATGCAGGAATTAAAATAGTTGGATCACTTATTGCAATGACAATTTCTTTTTTTACTTTTCTAACAATTCCCCTTATAATTTTTGGTGATTTAAAAGCTATTGAGGCTCTAAAATCTAGCGCCATAATTGTATCAAAACAACCATTTGTACTTTTGGGATTAATTATTGTATCAGCAATAGCGTCAATGGTTGGGTTTATAGGATGTTGCATTGGAATATTTTTTACAATTCCTTTTATGTATTCCATGTACTATGCTATTTATGTTGCAATTATAGGAATAGATTCAGAAAATGAATTTGAATAAATTATTTTAGATATCACCCTTCTTAAAAAACACAATTAAAAATTTTAGTTGTGTTTTTTTGAAAAAATTCCTATATTTCAAAATTCTAAAGATAGAACCCCAAGTCAATCTTTCAAACCTAAGCAAATTTATCCTATGGTATCATACTGTAGTTCTTTACTATTCTTTAAACCTAACTTTGCTTTTTCAAGCTGGTTCAATAATTTGATTATTTCTAATCATTTTTTATTAATTGATAAATCGACTATAAGCAATAATTTATTTAGAATTATTGCTCCATTTTTATTTTTGTTGATTTTTTCATTGATTTATAAATTTTCGAAAATTAAATCTATATTAAATAATAAGTATATAGAAAACTATTCTAAAGAGACTTCGAAAAGTGAAGAATACCAACTTTATCTGTTTTTTTTAGGAATAGTAATTCCCATCTTCGAAATTACTTTCGAAATTTTCAAAGTAAGACACAAAAGTTTATTAATCGTAAATTGCAGTTTAGGTGCATTTTTTTTAGCGGTATATTTTATTAGTAAAAAATCGTCTTTTGTATTTCGAAACCTACATCAAATTTTCAAGGTACTTTTTGTTCTATCTTTTAGTTTTGTATGCAGAAATTTGATTTTTTCTTCCCCTGATATTTTACCCGCTATTGCTTTTATAATAGCTTTTTTCTTTTCCTATAGCATTCTAAAACCAATAAAATTATATTGCATTTTTGTTGGATTAGTTTTTACCTACTTAATCATCATTTTTATTTTTGAATTAGTACCACTGAATACCACAATTATGGTATTCAATTACTCTTTGATAATTTTGGTTATTAATTACATCAGACACCTGTATTTATTAAACATAAAAGATAAATTTAGCTTTACCAATGAAATTGTAAACAAAGGAAATTCACTCTCGGTAGCAAGTAATAAAAAGGGAGAAATTATTTTTTGTAGTGAAAACATATTTCAAATTTTAGGATACACATCAAAAGAAGTAATGGGATTAGAGTTTTGGAAACTTACTGAAGATCCAGAATTTATTGGCGAAAAGTATCACGAAAATTATGTTGACGAGAAATTATATACTAGAAAATTAAAATGTAAAAATGGTGAATACAAATACATTCAATGGAAGGATACGAAATTTTCAGATGATTTAATCATAGGAATTGGTCAAGATATAACCAATGAAGTTCAGATTCAAAATCAATATAAAAACTTAATTCAAACGGCTACTGATATTATTTTTGAAGTTGATGATGATGGTGATTTTACGTTTGTTAACGATTTTACTATTAAAATTTTAGGTTATCAAGAGGAAGAGATTCTTATGAGAAATTATTCGGAATTTATAAGGGAAGATTTTATTGATGAAATGATGCTTTTTTATCAAAATCTAGAAGAAAAGGAATTTGATTTTCCAACTATCGAAATTCCTTTATTAAAAAAGAATGGTGAAATAGTATGGATTTCTCAAAAAGTAATGATTCGCAGAAATGATTCTTACAAAATAATTGGCTATTCCGGCATAGGTAGGGACATAACTATTTTAAAAAATATCGAAACTGAAAATAGAATACGTCAAGAAAAAAATGAAGAATACAATAATATAATTAAAAAATTATCTACAACTAATTTTAGCTATTTTGAAAATTTTGAAATTAGTATAAAGTTAATATTAGAAGCTGCTGCAAAAAGTTCTAAGTGTAATCGAGTTAGCTTTTGGAAATATACGGAAGATGCAATTTATTGCGAAAATTTATACTTATTAGATACAAATGCATTTGGAGAAGGAAATATTTTAAAGCAGAAAAAATTTCCAATTTATTTTGAATCTATAAAAAACAAAAAACAAATTGTTGCCCCAGATGTTTTTAATAAATGGGAAATTTCAGAATTCATCGAAAACTATTTTTCAAAAAATGACATTAAATCCACGCTCGATATACCCATTTTTACAAATGGTGAATTAATTGGAACGATATGCTTTGAAACTACTGGAATTATTAGAAATTGGGATAACGAAGATGTCAATTTTGCACGAACAATATCCGATATTATATCATTAGCAATTGCATCACAAATGCGATATGAAGTTGATAAAAAATTAGAATATAAAAGCGAGCTATTATCCGCTATGACGATTTGCACCGAAAAATTATTAAACAGTAATGATATTAATGCTATTTTTTCGGATGTTCTTATAATCATGGGAAAAGCAACAAAATCAAATAGGGCGTATTATTACGAAAACGATGAAAATTCAGGATTAATAAGCCAAAAATACCGATGGTTAATTAACAACATTAAATTAACTGAAAACAACATAAAGCTTCAAAATTTACCTCATGAGTTTTTTGAGGAATTGCTAACTCCGCTTTTAAATAATCAAATTTTTGAATCTACCGTTTCCAAAATTGAAAATGAATCTTTAAGACATAAATTATCTCAAGTAGATGTATCTTCAGTAATCCTTTTTCCAATTTTTGTAAAAAACAAATTTCATGGATTTTTAGGATTTGATGATACTCACAATGAAAGAATTTGGAATGAAGATGAAATCAATATTTTACAAACATTAGCAAGAAACATTGCTGCCGCTATAGAACGAATTATAAATGAAACGGCAATATATGAAAGTGAAGAAAAGTTCAGATTATTAGCTAATAATATTCCTGGGACTGTTTATTTATCAAAATATGATAAAAATGCTACTAAAATTTATATCAATGATGAAATTGAAAAACTGACTGGATACCCAAAATCAGATTTTCTTTCTAATAGGTTGTCATTTATAGACTTAATCTATCCAGAGGATAAAGAGCAAACTTTACAAAAACAACAAGAAGCAATCCAAAACGGAAGTCAAATTCATTTAAGCTATAGAATTCTTCACAAGAATAAAGAAATTATATGGATTGAAGAATTTGGAGATGTTATTTATAAAGATGGAAAAATTGCATTTATAGAAGGTATTTTCATTGATATTACCGAAAGAAAACAAACTGAAACCGTAATAAAAGCAAAAGAATTGGCTGAAGCTTCCAATAAAGCAAAATCAGAATTTCTTGCTAATATGAGTCATGAAATCAGAACTCCTTTAAATGGAATTATTGGGTTTACTGATTTATTGATGAAAACAAATCTTGGAAGAACCCAAGAAAAATATATGATAACCGTAAACCAATCGGCACATTCATTATTAGATATCATAAATGACATTCTTGATTTCTCAAAAATAGAAGCTGGGAAATTAGACTTATATATTGAAAAACATGATGCTAAGGAAATATTGAGTCAAATCATTGATTTGATATTATATGAATCCAATCAAAAAAAATTGGGTTTAGAATTGAATATAGCCAAGGATGTTCCTAAATATTTTTGGATTGACAGTGTTCGTTTAAAGCAAATCTTGATTAATCTTTTAGCAAATGCGGTAAAATTTACTGAAAAAGGGACTATAAAATTAGATGTTTGTGTTATTGAAAAAACGGATGATTCCAGAGCCAAAATTCGTTTTGCAGTTGCAGACACTGGAATGGGAATATTAGAAAAAAATAAAAAGAAAATTTTTCAGGCTTTTTCTCAGGAAGACAGCTCTACAACCAGAAAATTTGGAGGAACAGGTTTAGGCTTAACAATTTCGAATCAGCTATTGGGTTTAATGAACAGCCATTTACAACTTGATAGTACTATTAATGTAGGTAGTACGTTTTATTTTGATTTAGATTTAGAGATTACTGATAAAACATATGAGAACACAGTCCAAATTAACACTCTTATTAATAAAGGTGAGGACATAATTGTACCAACCAAAAATTCTAAAAAAATAAAAATAATGATTGTTGAGGACAATAAAATCAACATGTTATTACTTAAAACAATACTTAAAAATTTATATCCAAATGCGACAATTTCTGAAATTTTAAATGGGAAAGATGCAGTTGATCAATTTGAAATCCTATACCCTGATATTATTTTTATGGACATCCAAATGCCAATAATGAATGGATATGAAGCCACGAAAGAAATCCGTAATTTAAAATCCGGTCAAAGTATTCCTATTATTGCAATAACTGCAGGTACCGAAAAAGAAGAAAAAGACAAATGTATTGAGGCAGGAATGAATGATTATATATCAAAACCTATAATAAAAGGGATTATTGAAGAAACACTTTCTAAATGGACAACCCCAATTTATGAGGATTAATAATACTGGAAATCTATACTGCTTTAAAAAAAATAATTTAATTTAGTACTACTATTGAAAAACAAAAATTAATTTAATATTCTAAATTATGAAATGGATAGGCAGAAGACAAAGTGACAATGTAGAGGACCGTAGAACATTATCTGGTGGAAAAATAGCAGCTGGTGGTGGAATAATAGGAATTATAATTTTATTATTGAATGTTTTTGGAGGTGAAAATGCACAGCTTTTAACTCCTGTTCTGGAGCAAATGCAAGGCAATCAATCTACACAAACAGAATCTGGTATTCCTTTAACGAAAGAAGAGGAAGAACTAGGCAATTTTGTTAGAGTGAATTTAGCAGACAATGAAGACGTATGGGGCAAAATTTTTACCGAGAACGGTAAGGAATATATAAATCCAAAATTAGTTCTATTCAAAGGAGCGGTAGAAACTGCTTGCGGAGGGGCTTCATCTGCATCTGGCCCATTTTATTGCCCTAGCGATCAAAAAGTATATATGGATTTGGTTTTTTTTGAAGAATTAAAATCAAAATTTGGTGCAGAAGGCGGCGATTTTGCTATCTCATATGTAATTGCGCATGAAATAGGACATCACGTACAAAATTTATTAGGAACTTCAGATAAAATGAGACAGGCTCAAGAAGGAAAAAGTGAAACTCAAGCCAATAAATTATCGGTAGCGCTAGAATTACAAGCTGATTTTTATGCGGGTGTATTGGCACATTACCAAAAAGGGAATAATGTTCTGGATGATGGTGATATTGAAGAAGCCCTTAGTGCTGCAAATGCTGTAGGTGATGATGCGATTCAATCAAAAATGCAAGGACAAATTGTTCCTGATTCATTTACTCATGGAACTTCTGAACAAAGAATGTACTGGTTCAAAAAAGGATACGAAACTGGCGATATAAAACAAGGAGATACTTTTAAGGACTTGCATTAAAACATTTTTAAATATTATTACTTGAAAAATCGGGCTTTGTACCCGATTTTTTTATGTGCAAACCTGAAAATTTAAAGAAGCTACTATTGTTATTCCATTCATTTATATAGGAATAACACTAGCAGCTACGTTTTTGAATATACCCTAATTATTAACGTCTCGACTCTTGTTTATAACGGATTAAAACGAAGGACTATCCTTTATTTAAACAAAGTCGCGCAATAAAAAGTACATCGAAAAAATTAGCAGTATCTTTGCGCCCAATTAAAAAAGTAACCTAAATAATAGTGTTTACTTTATAAATACTATTTATGTCATTCAACTCATTAGGCTTATCTGATGCTTTATTAAAAGCCATCAGTAAAAAAGGATATTCAACTCCTTCACCAATACAACAAAAAGCAATTCCACCCATTTTAGAAGGTAAAGATGTATTAGCATCTGCACAAACTGGAACAGGAAAAACAGCAGGCTTCACGTTACCCATTTTACAAATATTATCACAAGGTCAACAATTGCGACAAAGACCTATTCGTGCCTTAATATTGACCCCAACCAGAGAATTAGCAGCACAAATACTTGCTAATATAAAAGAATACAGTGAGTTCTTAGACTTGCGCAGTACCGTTATTTTTGGAGGTGTAAACCAAAACCCACAAGTAACTCAATTGCGTCAAGGAGTCGATATATTAGTCGCTACTCCAGGTCGACTAATCGATTTGCAAAATCAAGGATTAATATCGCTCGCAAAAGTTGAAATCTTAGTTTTAGATGAAGCAGACCGTATGCTGGACATGGGTTTCGTACGAGACATTGAGCGGATTATAAAAGTATTACCTTCAAAAAGGCAAAATTTGATGTTTTCGGCAACCTTTTCAACAGACATCAAAAAATTGGCAATGGGTATTTTGCACCATCCTGTTCAGGTTGAAGCAACTCCGGAAAACACAACCGTAGATGCTATTATTCAAAAAGTATATCCTGTTGCCAAAGAGAAAAAAACAGAACTAATCATTAAATTGATTACGGAAGGAAACTGGAAGCAAATTTTGGTTTTTACCCGTACCAAACAAGGTGCCAATAAACTGACGGAAAGCATGATTAGTGCCGGAATCAAAGCAGCTGCCATTCACGGAAATAAAGGTCAAGGCGCACGAACTAAAGCCTTAGCCGGTTTTAAAAACGGAAGCCTAACCGCTTTGGTCGCCACAGATATTGCCGCTCGAGGTTTGGATATTCCATTATTACCGCATGTTATTAATTTTGAATTACCAAATATTCCCGAAGATTACGTTCACCGCATTGGTAGAACCGGAAGAGCTGGAGCAAGTGGAGAAGCCATTTCGTTGTTTAGTCCAGACGAAACTGTTTTTTTACGCGATATAGAAAAATTGGTTGGCTTGAAATTACCGAAAGAAAACATTAAAGGTTTTGAGCCAGATCCTAACGCTTCAACTGAACCAATTAAACAAGGTCAAGGAAGGCAACAACGCGATTCAACTCCTCGAAAACCAAAAACAGATACTACAAACCGTAGCAGCAATAATAGCTTTGGTCCAAGACGTCCAAGTCAAAATATTGACAGACGTTCTAATAGATAACAATTAAGAAAATACGTTTTCTTTTTTTAGGAGCAGAACGAGTTCGTTTTTTAAGAACTTATTTCCCGCTATACACTATAATCTCCCGATGAAAAATCGGGAGAATTTTCGTTCCTATCGGGGCTATAATTTACTATTTTCTTTCTAAAGACCTTTATTCAAATCTTTGAAAAACAAAGTCGCTCTCGTTTATGGGCACAGTTTACAAAACTGCGCTATCCAACTCGATGCGTTTAGTGCAAATCCGAGTGGCCAGGATTAGTAAAAAAAGGGAATGATGGGATAATGGCTGGAAACTGGGAAAACTGGTTTATTTATGCGCTCTGGCACTCTTTCTGACCTAACTCTATCCTTAGATGTTTTTAAAACCAGTAACAAATTTCAATCCTCTTAATTAAACTAGTAGTAAAGTAGTAGTAAAATAGTACTTAATTATTTATAGCTTTTTTATAACTATTTATTATTCAATACGTTAAACCTTTTATTATTAATACTGTTAATAAATAAATAAATATAAATGTTGTAAAATGTTGCGAAATGTATCGTTTGTTCTATATATTTGTTCTATACATTTGCCTTATGGCAATTGTTTAATACAATTGATTACAAATAGAAAACCACTATCAACAGTAAAAGGATCAAGTGGTTTAATAAGTTTAGATTACTTTTTAGATTCAATTACTAATCTTGTAATCTTTTCAACTAATCTAGTTAATGACAATATTACCATTAGGTAATACAAATAAATAAATATTTCCATTATCGTTAATATTTTATTGTTAGACATTAAAATCTAGCTCATAAGAACCGAAGCCCCACGCTTTGGTTTTTTTATTTCTTACAAGTCTAATTTCCCTTGGATCATCATTTACAAATATATCGTAATCTACAGTAGTATGGAAACTTTTTTATTAACATATACTTGCTGTATTTTGTTTTTCTTGGGAAAGGAAAAAGCAGTGTTTAATTTATATTTAACTATTATATTTTTATTTTAACCAAAATATATTTAAGATATTGAATATCATTAAATCTTAATTTGTTAATAACTCTAAAACTAAACTTGAAACAAATAATCTGATATTACTGGAATTGTCTAGCATTTACCCCCCCGCTAGCGCGAGCGTCCCGCTCGTGAACACTAACAAAAATAAATCACTATAAATTTGTAATAGGCACGAGCGGAACGCTCGCGCTAGCAATCACATTATCGATTTTGCAGAGGTTAAATATCTGCAATCAAAAATCGTTGATCAAAAATCTGAAATATGCTCCTCTTTATACTGAAAACTGTTGTTTCCAATTTCAACAATAATTTAAAGCATTAATTTACACATTAGTATTCTATTCATACTTATTCAAATCTAGATTAAGAATAGTACCTACTCTGCTAAACTCTTCATTAATCTTTGCATTCAAGATAAGTTGTTCATTTGTTATTGGATGATTAAAAATTAACTGATGTGCATGAAGCATCATTCCTCTCAGGTCAAAATTCTCCAACCATAATTTATTTTGTTTGTTACAACCATGTGGACGACTTCCTAAAATGGGATGAAAAATATGTTTGAAATGTTTTCGTAATTGATGCATACGTCCAGTTTCAGGAATCGCTTCTACCAAACAATATCGTGACGTTGGTTGATTGTTAAATTCTAACTCAATTTCGGTACTTTGCAATCGATGAAAGTATGTTATTGCATTTTGTATAATGCCATCATCATTGGTTAAATCATAATCAATCGTTAGTTCTTCGGGTGACCAACCACGTAAAATTGCTAAATATTTTTTTTCGACTTCGCGTGTGGCAAAACGATCATTCATAATTTTTAAAACCGCTGAATCCAACGCAAATAACAAGACACCAGATGTTTTGCGATCTAACCGATGAATAGGATAAACGTGTTGCCCTCCTATTTGATTTCTCAATTCTTGAATAGCAAAAACTTTTGCATCGCGCGCATAAAATGATTTGTGGACCAACAATCCACTTGGCTTATTAATTGCTATAATATATTCGTCTTGGTAAAGAATTTCTAACATTTGGCAAAAATAAAACAGATTTCTATCGAAATCTCTTTTTTGACTTATTTATTTCTATACTTTTCTTTTTCCCCCCGCTTATCGATTTTGCAGAGGTTAAACATCTGCAATCAAAAATCGTTAATCAAATATCTGAAATCTAATTCATCTGCTACGCAAAGTCTCCGACTTTGAGTATCTATTTTCCATTCTCTGACTGACCTTAAAAATCAAACATTTGAAAACCAAAATCGGTTAAAAATAGAAAGTCACTTCCTCAAAGTTGAAGACTTTGTGGAGCGTTGTGATAAATATCTAAAATCAAAAATCGTTGATCAAAAATCTGAAATCTCAACCCAACCAACCATCGCGATCCAAACTGCGATATTGTATAGCTTCTGCGATATGAGAAGAAACAACCTTTGGAGCGGCATCTAAATCGGCAATGGTTCTGGCCACTTTCAAAATTCTGTCATAAGCACGAGCCGAAAGATTCAATCTTTCCATTGCAGTTTTTAATAATTGTTTGGAGACATCATCCAGCGCACAATGTTCCCGAATGTGTTTGGTATTCATTTGGGCATTGTAATGTATATTCTCCATTTGATCAAAGCGTTCCGTTTGGATTTCGCGCGCAGCTGTAACTCTTTTTCGAATATCAACGCTGCTTTCCGCTTTTTGGTCTTCGGACAATTTTTCGAAAGGAACTGGCGTCACTTCAATATGAATGTCAATTCTATCCAATAAAGGTCCCGAAATTTTACTCAAATACCGCTGCATTTCATGTGGCGAAGAAGTTTGTGGCGAATCCGGATCATTAAAAAAACCACTCGGACTTGGATTCATGCTTGCCACAAGCATAAAAGACGAAGGATAAGTCACGGTAAACTTAGCTCTTGAAATGGTTACTTCCCTATCTTCTAATGGCTGACGCATCACTTCGAGAACGTCCCTTTTAAATTCCGGCAATTCATCCAGAAACAGAACACCATTATGCGCCATAGAAATTTCTCCCGGTTGCGGGTAGCTCCCTCCCCCAACAAGTGCCACATTTGAAATAGTGTGATGTGGGCTACGAAACGGTCTTTGATTCATTAAACCCACTTCTTTCAGTTTTCCTGCAACACTATGTATTTTGGTAGTTTCCAGTGCTTCTCGCAAAGTCATAGGTGGTAAAATACTGGGCAAACGCTTGGCAAGCATTGTCTTTCCTGCACCTGGCGGACCTATTAGAATAATATTATGTCCTCCTGCAGCGGCAATTTCCATACAACGCTTAATGCTTTCTTGTCCTTTGACATCCGAAAAATCAAATTCTGGGAAATCTAAATCTTTATAAAATTCTGCTCTGGTATCAATAGTTGTCGGTTCTAATGTGCCTTTTCCTTCCAGAAAATCAATGACTTCCTGTATATTTTCTACTCCATACACCTCTAGCCCGGCAACAATTGCGGCTTCTTTTACATTTTGTTTTGGAAGAAAAAAACCTTTAAAGCCTTCTTCTTTTGCTTTTATTGCTATTGGTAAAGCCCCACGAATTGGTTGCAAACCACCATCCAGAGAAAGCTCTCCCATGATGATGTATTTGTCAATGTCATCTGCTTTAATTTGTCCTGAAGCAACAAGAATTCCTATCGTTAAAGTCAAATCATAAGCCGAACCTTCTTTACGCAAATCAGCTGGAGCCATATTGATCGTAATTTTTTTGCCTGGCATGGCGTACCCATTATTTTTGAGTGCGGCAGCAATTCTATAACTACTCTCTTTGATGGCATTATCAGGCAATCCCACCAGATGATATCCAATACCTTTATCAATATTTACTTCGACGGTAATCGTTGTGGCCTCGACTCCAAAAACGGCACTTCCAAAAACTTTAACTAGCATATAAAATTGTTTTGTTTAAATGTAAAAAGTATTAATTCTAAAACAACAATAAAAAATCAACAACTATTTTAGACTTCTCAACTATATTTTTTCTAGAGGATACACTAGTCCAATTTCGCTTCTGACTTTATCAACTATCTTTATAAGATCTAAACTATTTTGATGGGACCAAAGGCTACTCTCAATTTTGTTTTCTCTAATACATCTATGACATTCTTCAATTTCATAGGTAAAGCCTTTACCCTTAGTAGGTAATTTATATTTTACTTTTTCATTGTCTTTAATCAAAGTATATGATTTAGTCATGTACCAAGGCGAATTCAAATTAATTATACCTTTAGTACCACTGATCGTTGCTTTCCTATTTGACGAAGAAAGAAAACTGGAATGCAAAACTGCCTGAGCAGTATCATATTGCAAAATCATTGTCGTTTGTAAATCTGCTCCCGAATCATGAAAATTTGATCTTGCAACAATTTCGTTAGGAATTCCCAACATCAAATACGACAAAAAAAGAGGATATACACCAATATCTAAAAGTGCACCTCCACCCAATTTTAAATCTGTCATTCGATTTCCTTCCAGTTCCTCAGCTTGAAATGCAAAGTCAGCATTAATGTATTTGATTTCACCTATTTCACCATTTTTAATTTTATAAAAAGCTTCCCGAACCGAAGGATTAAACCTAGTCCAAAAGGCTTCCATGAAAAATCTATTATTTACTTTTGAAGCTTCAATCATTTGAAAAGCATCATTATAACATAATGCAATAGGTTTTTCACAAAGCACGTGTTTATTGCTTTGTAATGCTTTAATAGTTAATGTTGCATGAGAATTGTGGGGTGTTGCTATATATAAAATATCTACTTCATCATCGGCAAAAATTTCGTCATAAGTGGTATAGGCTTTTCCACAATTATATTTTTCTGCAAATTCTTGTGCTTTTTCACTATTTCGTGAGGCTACTGCAACAATTTTAGCATCATGAACCAACATTAAATCATCTGCAAATTGTTGAGCAATGTTGCCTAAACCTATAATTCCCCATTTTATCTTAACCCCTTCTTCCATAAAAAATAATTATTAAACCTTTTCGATAAACATTAAACATACTGACAAGCTATAATTTACATATTTTTCAAGAAATATTTTAATTTAGTATGTATGTTAATTTTGTACGTAAATTAGTAAAATATTGGCATTAATAACGTATAATTTCGTTTAATTTTGAATTTTACAAACTAGAAAAAATAATTATGGGAATATTCAATGCCATTTTAGGCAATGCATCAGAAGTAAACATTGAAAATGTTTCAAAAGAATTTGAACCTATTTTAATTGATGGGGAGATAATCGAAAAAGCATATAAACTTATTCGTGATATGTTTATATTTACTAATAAAAGATTAATTTTAGTCGAAAAGCAATTGGTTGGAACCAAAGTAGATTACATGTCAATTCCTTATTCAAGTATCCAAAAGTTCTCTAAAGAAAGTGCTGGAATTATGGACATGGATGCTGAATTAAAAATTTGGTTAAAAAGTGAAGATACACCCATCTCTAAACAATTTGGAAAGGGAGGAAACAATATCAATGAAGTTTACAAAATTTTAAGTCAACACCTTTTAAAATAATAATTTTAAAATTATAATTTTTAAAAATTAAAATAAACACCTGATACATAAAAGTATGAGGTGTTTTTTTTGTTTGTAATTTTGATAAATTCTCGATAAAATTGTTTATTATTGTGTGTAATTATCGAATAATCCATATAATATTAAAAGACTGCTAATATATTATGATAAATTTAATAGTTTATAGAAACTGTCGTTTTTCAGAAAAACAACATTAATAAATCATTAAATTTAATGTTGAATTATCACATACCCACAAAATATAGGGGGGTAAATTGAAAAATCAATAAAAATAAAATATTATACTCTTTTTTAATAGGGGGTTTAAAATCATTTTATATTTTTATCGAAATTTAAAACTAAAAACTATGCGAAAGATTATTTTAAGTGTGATAATGATCACAATTCTAGTATTATCCATTTTTTCAATTCATCTTTTTGTTGAATCTACAACATTAGGTGCACACGTTGTTGAATTAAAATTAGATACGGGAGACACGGCTTGGATGATAGTTGCCACAGCTCTTGTATTATTAATGACTCCAGGACTTGGATTCTTTTACGGTGGAATGGTAGGTAAAAAGAATGTTATTAGTACGGTACTACAAAGCTTTATGGCTATGGTTATAGTAACTGTTCTATGGGTTGTTGTTGGATTTGGATTATGTTTTGGACCGTCAATAGGTGGATTTATAGGAAATCCTATGTCAAACTTATTTTTTCAAGGAGTAAGTGCTAACACTGCTTGGGAACTGGCTCCAACCATTCCAATGATCTTGTTTGCCTTATTTCAAGCTAAATTTGCAATTATTACACCAGCTTTAATAACAGGAGCTTTTGCAGAACGTGTTCGTTTCTGGGCTTACTTGTTGTTTATGGTTTTATTCATATTATTCGTTTACTCTCCTTTGTGTCACATGACATGGCATCCTGATGGGTTATTATTTGGATGGGGAGTACTAGATTTTGCTGGAGGAACAGTAGTTCACATGAGTGCAGGTTGGGCTGCTCTTGCCGGAGCTATGTTCTTAGGAAAAAGAAAAGTACAAAAGGCAAATCCTGCTCGTATTACTTATGTATTATTAGGAACAGGTTTATTATGGTTCGGTTGGTTCGGTTTCAATGCTGGATCAGCTGTTGGAGCTGGAAGTCTTGCTGCTCAAGCTTTAGGAACTACAACAGTTGCTGCTGCTGCTGCTGCAATGGGTTGGGTATTTCTTGACAAAATTCTTGGACACAAACTTTCTGCAATGGGAGCTTGTATCGGGGCTGTTGTAGGTTTAGTAGCTATTACACCGGCTGCAGGATTCGTAAGCATTCCTCATGCAATGGCAATTGGTATAATTGCCAGTATTGTAAGTAATCTTGTGGTGAGCAAATTCCCTAAAGGTAAAATTGATGATGCTTTAGATGTATTTGCTTGTCACGGTGTTGGAGGTATGGTAGGTATGCTTTTAACAGGTGTATTTGCATCAAAATCTGTAAATGCGATTGTAGGAGATAACCAAGGTTTAATTTTTGGTGATGCTACTTTGTTTTTAATTCAATTAAAAGCATTAGTTCTTGTTTCGGTATTTGCATTTTCAGTATCGTATTTCCTTTTCTTTATTGTAAATAAAATTACTCCTTTAAGAGTTTCTGAAGAAAAAGAAGAATTAGGTTTAGATATTTCTCAACACGGAGAATACTTATAATATACCTTTTTATAAATAAATTAAGGCACTCTGAAAATTAGTTTTCAGAGTGTTTTTTTTTACATAATATTCAATTATTTTTCTCTACATCAACTTCCTTAAATACATCAGTAAACTCCTTTTTCCGAAAACTTCTCAATAATAGTGATTACATAATCATACTTCTATTTTTTTGTTTTAAAATAATTTAGGTATAGTGCTCCAAAAGTAAATTTGAATTATCTTACAATACAAATTATTTCTATTTTGAACTTCCACATATATTCAATCCTCCTCATTTATTACATTCTCAATACCCAAATCATTGCTTAAATAATACTCAATCAGGTTAAAATCATTACATTTTCATTTGATTATCCAATTCTTGATAGCCCATATAATTACTATTTTTATCTAAAACTGAATTCTCAAAACACAAAATATTATATAAAAAAACTCCATCTCAATAAAATTGAAATGGAGTTTTTAAAACCTGTTTGTAAGTAACTTTATTCTTTTATCAGTCTGATTGTTTTTTGGTTAATACCCTGACTGACTATTGCAATGTAAGCACCTGATGGAAGTTCTTCTCCAAACTTGATTTGTTTCCCATCACTATTATCAATGTGTTTCACCATTCTTCCAAGTGAATCATATACCACTACTTCTACTTTTTCATCGCTTCCGCCTTTAACGATAAGAGTAAATTGATAATTTGATGGATTAGGATAAGCAATAACATCAAATTTATCAACTGTTACCTTTAAAGATGATTCCTGAGTAATAGTATTAACATCATTTACTATGCGACTATTATTATTACATTTATTAATCTTTAGTGTGGTCGTAGCTATATCAGAGCAAGTACCATTACTGAAAATGTAGGTCACCGTATATGTTCCTGTTGAACTGGCTTCAAGATTGACACTTCCTGTTAAACTACTAATAATCAATCCTGCAGAAGAGGAATACGTACCGCCTGCCTGACCCGTTCTAGTCACATTTACTGAACCTGACTTACAGAACGGACTACCATTATAGCTGATGCTTGCTGTCGGTGATGCATTTACCGCTAAAGTTCCAGATGATGACGTAACAGGACTACCACAACCTGTAGTTACAGTGTATTTGATAATCGCATTTCCTGCATTCACTGCAGTTACAAGTCCCGTACTTGCATTCACAGTTGCTACAGATGTGTTCGTGCTACTCCAGCTTCCACCTGTTGTACCGTTACTTGTGTAGTTTGCTGCTGCTCCTTTACAAAGTGACGTAGTACCACTTACTGTTCCTGCTGTAACATTTGGACTAATTGTGACACTTACCGCTGCTCTTTCGCTTTCACAACTACCCGATGTACTGCTTACATAGTAGGTTCCTGTGCTTATTACAGTAGAACTTATAAGTGCCGTGCCGTTTTTCGCTTTAGTGTACCATTTATATGCCCCACTACCATTGGGCAGTAAAGCTACAGTTGCTGAATTGCAGAAGTTTTGTGCTGCCACAACAGGTACTGTTGGAATCGCAATAGTTACATTCGTAGTTGCTGTACCGGAACAAGTACCATTGCTGAAGATGTAGGTTACACTATATGTACCTGCTGCACTAGCTGCAAGATTAATCTCCCCAGTTAAGCTATTAATACTCAATCCTGCAGCAGTTGAATAAGAACCTCCCGATTGCCCTGACCTTGTTACTGAAGCGGCACCACTTGCGCAATAAGGGCTGCCACTATAACTGATGCTCGCTGTTGGAGCTGGGTTAATTGTAATATTAGCACCGTTATTGGCACCTATAAAAGCTGGTGAACTGCTCGTTATACGTATTCTATAGCCGCTACCTGCCACTGTATTAGAAGGAATCGTTACATTAATCACAGTTGTAGAAGCATTGCCAGACAGTGTACCAATGTTTACCGGACTTGTAAAACTTCCTGCGGCGTTACTTAATTGCGCCGTAAAAGTATTGCTCCCTCCTACATCAGTGGCGGTGTACGGAAGATTAAAACTGCTTCCAGCACATATTGAAGTAGCCACGCTACCCGTCCTAATTTGCTCACCTGGTTGTTGAAAACCTTGCGTTATCATAGCAGTAGCAGTATTCAGCGAAGGAATAATTGTTTCACCAATACTAAAAGTGATTTGACTACTGCCTCCCGTTAGGGTTCCCCCAGCATTGGAGACGAGCTTACGACTGATGGTTTGCGCATTTGCATTACTAATCATTGTTAGTAATGCAAATAATATGATTATATTTTTCATTGTATCATGTTTTAGAAATCACTTTGGTTACTATTACACTTTTTAAAAGTTTTTAGCCTTTACTTATTGAATAACTGTTATATAAAAAGAACCTGCATTGAGATTACTAGTTCCTGTGTTCAAGTTGTAAAAACCAATCGTAACTGTACCAGTTGAACTAACACGAGCAAAAGCAATGAATACACCTGGAGGAATCACTGTATCACTGTTTGGTGAAACCATTACAGAACCAGTTGTTACAGAATTTGGCACAGTATAATTTTGGGTGGTAATCACATTCTTTATTAGATTACCTGTATTAGTAGTAACAGTAGCTTTAATCACTGCTGCCAATGTAGTTCCATTTGTTCCAATTTGAACACTTCCTGTAAAAGTTTTGGCACCACCTATGGATGATTGCGTTGTTGTAAGGTCTACAAAATTTTGCGTAGTAGATCCTGTACCACCATTTGCAACAGCCACTGTTCCGGTAACATTAGTAGCTGTACCAGAAACATTTCCAGTTAAAGCCGCAGTAATTGTTCCTGCACTAAAATTTCCTGACGCATCACGTTTTACTATTGTGCTTGCATTATTTGCATTCGTTGCCGCATTAGCTAAGTTTGATCCGCTTGCCACGTTTATAGCATTTACACCTCCAACTGATGCAATTGTTGGAACAGCAGCTGTACCTGATAAATCTCCAGCCAATTGTATTTTTCCTTTCACTGAACTAGTAGCATCTGGAGTTACTACCCCTCCTACTTGAGCATCAACATACGTTTTTACCGATTTCACACTTGGATATTTTGTATCTGAAGCTGCATCAGTAGTTACATTCGTTGATCTGTTTGCCGAGTCTTCTTTTGTTCCCTCAACTCCTGTAGCTCTTGTAGTTTCTGCTGTGATCGCACTAGAATTAACAGCATCTGCAGCGGTTCTAGCATTAGTTTCTGCTGTAATTGCAGCTGCTCTAGCTGATGTTTCTGCTAAAATTGAAGTTGCATTGGTAGCGTCTCCATTTGTTCTAGCTAAAGCTTCTGCTGAAATTGCAGCTGCTCTGGCTGATGTTTCTGTTGAAATTGCATTGGCATTAGCTAATTCAGCAGCTCTTGCGGTTGTAGCTTCTGCTGAAATTGCAGTTGCATTGGCAGCGATGGCGTTATCGTGAGCAGTGTCAGCAGTGGCTCTAGTTGTGCTTTCTGTTGAAATTGCATTGGCATTGGTTAACTCAGCAGCTCTCGCGATTGTAGCTTCTGCAGATATTGCAGTTACATTGGCAGCGATGGCGTTATCTTGAGCAGTGTTATCAGTGGCTCTAGTTGTGCTTTCTGTTGAAATTGCATTGGCATTGGCTAACTCAGCAGCTCTCGCGATTGTAGCTTCTGCAGATATTGTAGTTGCATTATTCGAAATAGCTGTGTTTTGAAGACCATCTGCAGTTGTTCTAGCTGATGTCTCTGCTGAAATTGAAGCTGCATTGTTAGCGTCTCCATTTGTTCTAGCTGTAGCTTCTGCTGAAATTGCAGCAGCTCTAGCTGATGTTTCTGCTGATATAGCTGTAGCGTTTGCACCAATAGCTGTATTTTGAATAGCATCTGTAGTTATTCTGACTGATGTTTCTGCTAAAATTGCAGCAGCTCTAGCTGATGTTTCTCCTTCAATTGCGCTTGCATTGGCAGCTACATTAGTGGTAAGGGTTCCTTCTGCAGCCGTAGCTCTAGTAGTTTCTCCTTCAATTGCGCTTGCATTGGCAGCTACATTAGTGGTAAGGGTTCCTTCTGCAGCGGTAGCTCTAGTAGTTTCTCCTTCAATTGCGCTTGCATTGGCAGCTACATTAGTGGTAAGGGTTCCTTCTGCAGCCGTAGCTCTAGTAGTTTCTCCTTCAATTGCGCTTGCATTGGCAGCTACATTAGTG
>NZ_JBLNKX010000010.1:0-105010 GCF_048158725.1 Flavobacterium arabinosi | reverse complement strand
AACAAATTAAAATGAGAACCTATAAAATAAAAAACAGTAGTAAACTGTTGCTTACTACTGTTTAAAAATTGTATTTTTATTTTTATTAATCCTGTATCACTATTTCAGGACTAGACAATTGGATAAAAAGAATCCCCAACTACATTTGTAATTGAGGATTCTATTTGTAAAGTGTAATATGAGTTATTAAATAGCGTTTACAATTGCTACAAAATCATCTGCTTTTAGGGCAGCTCCACCAATAAGACCACCGTCTACGTCAGGTTTAGAGAAAATTTCTTTTGCATTTTCTGGTTTTACACTTCCTCCGTAAAGAATTGAAACATCATCAGCGATGTCGCTTCCAAAAGCTTTACGTACAGTTTCTCTGATGAATTCGTGCATTTCCTGTGCTTGTTCAGGAGAAGCTGTTTCTCCAGTTCCAATTGCCCAAACTGGCTCGTATGCTAAAACAACATTTGCCCAGTCTTTTGCTTCAATCTGAAACAAACCATCACGCAATTGATTTTCAACAATATTGAAATGGTTTTTAGATTGACGGTCTTTCAATTCTTCACCAAAACAGAAAATAACAGTCATGTCATGTTCTAAAGCTGTATTTACTTTACTTGCAATTAAAGCATCAGTCTCATTAAAAATTGCTCTACGCTCTGAATGTCCAAGAATTACGATATTTACACCAACACTTTTAAGCATATCAGCAGAAATTTCGCCTGTAAAAGCACCACTTTCAGCTTGATGTACATTTTGAGCAGCCACATCAATATTTGTAAACTCTAAATGATCAACTGCAGAAGCCAAGTTTACGAAAGTTGGAGCTACAATTACTTGTGCTTTAGTTTCTGTTGGGATTTTTGCAATTAATTCATTCAATAAATCTTCAGTCTGTTCTGCGTTTTTATGCATTTTCCAGTTTCCTGCTACAATCTTCTTTCTCATTTTGTTGTTTTTTATTTTAGTTAGGTAGTTTTTTTGAAATGAATACGGCTATTATTTCAGTTTTTTTAAAGTTTCATTTATTAAGTCAAAATCAGTTTCTATCGCACGATATAAAACTATTTTTCCTGTTTTGTCAATGATAATGTATCTTGGAATCCAATCCAAATCAATTGCTTTTCCAAAAACACCTTTCATTTGGTCATTTGCCATGAAATGGTTTCCTTTTAATTCGTGTTTTTCAATCCCAACTTTCCATTTATCGGCAGCTTTGTCCATAGAAATAAAGACATAGGCCACATCAGGATTAGTAGCCTGTAATTCTTTAATTTTCGGCATTGCTTTTACACAATCTCCGCACCATGAAGCCCAAACTTCAATTACCAAAGTTTTGCCTTTGTATTTTTTTAAAATATTCTTAAAAGCAACTTGGCTTCCATCAGTTGACAATAATGTTTCTGATAACGCTTCTTTTGAAAATGCTGTTTTTTGAGCTTGCGTACAAGAAAATGTAACGAAAGCGATGAATAAAACGAATATTTTTTTCATTTTTAATAATTTGGAACAAAGTTAAACAAACAATTTGATTGGGGAATAGAGATTGACGAATTTTGAATAGTTAACGGTTATGTCACAAAAAATGATTTTTTTATAATGTTAAAAGTAGTGAAATCGTAATAGTTCGCTGTTAAATAGAGTGTTTGTTGAAATAAATTAAAAGTAGGAAATTCAAAACGAACCAATTTATTAGTTTTGAGACCAGATTTATATGGATATTTAAAATAGTTAAAGGTTTAAAATTACCTTTTTCAGTAACTTTAAACCTTTAAAATAAAATATTAAACTTTTATTTAGAGCTTCAAATTTGCAATATCATTATAATGTACTTTTTGTAAAATGGTTCCTTTTTCAAGGATTACAATGCTAGGATTAGCTCTTTCGATCGTTTTTAAAGCTGTAGCATCGCAGAAATAAAAATCGAATGTCATTCCGAATTCCTTTTTTGATTTGGCAATTTCTTCCGGTGAAGAAGCTGTCATTCCTATTACTTTATATCCTTTTGCTTTAGCTTCCTGATTCAATTTTTCCAATTTAATTAAACCTGCTTTATCTGCATGAACTAAATCATAAGCAACAATCATGACTAATTTTGGCTCATTTAAGAACTCCTCTTTATAATCAGATCCTTCTTTTTCCATAGCAAAATCATGAATAGGAGGGACGTAACCTTCTGTAATTACTTTGTCTTTTCTGTCTACAAAAGTGGCTCCTTCAGGTAGCGCCATTAAATCTTTTTCACTAAATTCTTTGTCGACACCATTTACTTTATAAATGAAAACCATTTCGACTACACTTTTTGGTGCATTATCAGGAATTCTCATTCCTTTTTGGATATTGGTTCCTACTTTATACGGACGAAAATCGATTATAGGTAAATGATTGATAACCCAATAGCCCATAAAAGCACATAGAGCGATACTTGCAAAAGCCAATATATTTTGAACTGTATTTCCAAATAAAGGTTTCACCAATTTTCTATTGAAAAACAGAATCAGAATAAAAAATAATAAAACGACATCTTTAGTAAAGGATTGCCACGGAGTAATATGCAAGGCATCGCCAAAACAACCACAGTCTCTGACAACATCAAAATAGGCAGAATAAAAGGTAAGGAAAGTGAAAAACACAATCAATAACAACAAACTGTTAATCGTAAATTTTGATTTGTAGCCAATGAGCAACATAACACCCAGAACAACTTCAAGAATAACCAAAAACAAAGCAATCGCTAATGCAAATGGCACTAAAAAAGGCATGTTGAAAACGGGCTCGCCAAAATACTCCGCCAGTTTATAAGAAAAACCAATTGGGTCGTTCAGCTTTATTAATCCCGAAATGATAAATAATATTCCAACGAAAATTCGGGAGAATTGAGTAATTATATTTTTCATAGTTATATTTTAATTTTTATTTCCAAAACCCATTAAAATCAATGCAAAAATCGAATAATTAATCATATCCTGATAATTGGCATCAATGCCTTCAGAAACCAATGTTTTTCCTTTATTGTCTTCTATCTGCTTGACACGAAGCAGTTTTTGCAAAATCAAGTCCGTTAGTGAACTCACACGCATGTCGCGCCAAGCTTCCCCGTAATCATGATTTTTAGCTTCCATTAAATCTTTGGTCAGTTTAACTTTGGCATCGTATAATTCGGTTGCTCTTGAAACCTCTAAATCGGGTTGCTCAACAACGCCTAATTCCAATTGGATTAGTGCCATGATGGAATAATTGATAATCCCGATGAATTCACCCGTTTCATCTTCGTCAATTTTACGAACTTCATTTTCTTGTAAACTTCTTATTCTTTGGGCTTTAATGTAGATTTGGTCAGTCAATGATGGCAATCTTAAAATACGCCATGCACATCCATAATCTTTCATTTTGTTGATAAACAGCGAACGACAAAGCGCAATCACAGTATCATATTCCTTTGAAGTATTCTTCATTATTGGTGTATATTTGTCTAAAATTTTTTCAAAAATAGCATATTTTTTTTGAATGTAGAATTTTGAAGTCTTTAAAACTGTAAACAAATGACTATTAACTGCAAAGGGCAACTCATCGACTTATCAACTCCCAAAGTAATGGGTATTTTGAATGTTACACCCAACTCTTTTTTTGATGGTGGAAAGTACAAAAATGATAACGAAATACTTTCTCGGGTTGAAAAAATGCTTATTGACGGAGCTACTTTCATTGATTTAGGCGCTTATTCCAGTAAGCCCAGTGCCGAATTTGTTTCGGAACAAGAAGAAATTTCAAGAATTGTCCCTGCCATTAATTTGATTCTAAAAAGTTTTCCGGAAACGTTTATTTCGATTGACACTTTTAGAAGCGAAGTGGCAAAGGTTTCCATCGAAAGCGGCGCAGCCATCATCAACGATATTGCTGCAGGAAATCTGGATAAAAAAATGTTTGAGATAATTGCAAAATACAATGTTCCTTATATTATGATGCACATGCGAGGAAATCCTCAGACGATGCAAACACTCACAATTTATGACGATATTGTAAAAGAAATGGTATTCTATTTTTCGGAACGAATTGCCAAAGCAAGAAGTTTTGGAATCAATGATTTAATTATTGATCCTGGTTTTGGCTTTGCCAAAACACTGGAACAAAATTACGAAGTCTTTCAAAAAATGGAATTATTTAGCCTATTAGAATTACCGATGCTGATAGGAATTTCCAGAAAGTCAATGATTTATAAAACGCTGAACTCTAATGCAGAACAGGCTTTAAACGGAACCACGGTTTTAAATACTTTAGCATTGACTAAAGGAGCAAAAATCCTTCGTGTTCATGATGTAAAAGAAGCGATGGAATGTGTTTCCCTATTTAATAAAATCAATCTGTAACATGAAATATTTTAGTCTGATTATCCTTTGTTTCTTTTTTTCTTGCGGGAATAAAGAAGATATTTTATTGCCAAAAGCCAATGTAACTATTGTGAAAAATGTAGAAGATCATTCGCCAATCTATATTTTTTTTAGAATAAAAGGAAAAGATACTTTGGCAGAGGTAAATAGAAAAAACAGTATAATTTCTACCAATTGGATTTTCAATATTGACAAGCGTTTGCCTTTGCGATTGGTAATTCCTGGAGTAATGAAACTGCAGCAAAAAAAGCGTGAAGAAAAGGCTCATAAAAATGAATTAGCACAAAATTATTATTCGTATGCCGATACTATTGGTAAAAACTTAGCCTTTGTTCCTTTTACAAATGTGTATTACAAATTAGAAAAACCGAAGTCAGGAATTGTTGTCTTTTTTACCAAAAACAATGAGATTTTAGTTGATAATGTAGCTGTAAAAAGAGAAGAATTAGAAGAGTATTTAAATAAATTACCAAGCCATAAACCTAATAAATATGTATTTTGTTTTGGCAAAGACTTAAATTTTGGAAATTACCTACAACATAAAATTTTCATTCAAAGTTTAAAACTTATAAAATCAAAACTGGAATTAGTTATGGTTAATACGGAGTTTATTTACTAGAAGAAAACAATATTATTTGGTCCTTAAAAAAGGCTAAAAGAACAACAAAAGCTCATTTTACTGATTTTATTGTTGGTTGAATATTTTAAAAACTAAAGGCTTTCTTTTGCAAAAAGAAAGCCTTTAGTTTTATAAGTTAAAAAATTACGGTTTAATAATCCCAACATCCTTCGCATGCAAGATTGTCAAATTGGCCTCTTATCTCTCCACCGGGAAATGCCGTAGTATGTAAGTTTACATAATAACGACCTTCTTTAAGATCTGCTTCCTGTGCCGTAGTTAATGGAGGACTTGTGTAAGTTATTGGTGAGGTTAAACCAGTAAGAGCAAAGACAATCGGTCCAGCAACTCCTGTAGTCCCTACATGAATATGTCCTTCAGTGGGAGTCAGACCATTGTATGTTACTGTTAATGAAAATATTTTTGTAGTTGTATTAAACGCAAGCACTGCACTGCCAGTGGCTGTAGAAGTATTAGAAGGTACTTCGCTTGCACCATTTAAAGTAGCATTAAAGATTGCTGTAAATGGAACAGGAACAGGATCAAGAACTTTGACAGGATCAAGAACAAGTAGAGGAGCAGGAGTATCAACATTATCGCATGAAACTAAACCTGATAAAATGATGAAAATAGCTAAAAATCGAATAGAACGTTTCATGATAAAATATTTAAAAGGTTAAAAAATTGAAACACATACTATTAAAAAAGCTATGTAATTTCGTAACGTTTTTATATTTAATTAGGTTTAGAAGAAAACCTTGCGATTAGAAACTATAAAATTAAATTTTTAAAACCAAAAACTCATCAATTATAAGTTAAAAACTTGATTTTCAATATTTTATTTGTTAAAAAAAAAATAATTAGGTAAAAAGTATTTAAATAAATTACCAACTTCAAAAATCAGAACTGGAACTAGTTATGGTTAATTCAGATTTTGTCCACTGGCAGAAAACAATTTTATCTGATACTTAAAAAAGATTAAAAGAATCATTAAAAGCATAATTCTACTGATTTTATTGTTGATACTATGATTTTAAAAATGAAGAAGGCTTTCTTTTTACGAAAGAAAGCCTTTAGTTTTATAAGGTGAGAAATTGTTATTTAATAACCGCCTCCACCGCCACCTCCGCCACCGGTACCTGCTGGATTAGTTGTGATAAGTTGTCCTCTTATTTCTCCAGTAGGAAATGCAGTAGTATGTAAGTTTACATAATAAAGATTGGCAATAAGATCCGCTTCTTGAGTTGTATTCAAAACTGGACTTGTGTAAGTTATTGGAGAGACTAAACTAGTAAGAGGAAAGATTATATTATTGGCTGGAGCTGCTCCTACTGCACCTCTATGAATATGTCCAGCAGTGGGAGTTAAACCGCTATATGTCACTGTTAATGTGAATATTTTTGTAGTTTTATTAAATTTAAGCACGGCAGCTCCAGTAGCTGTAGAAGCATTAGGAGGTACTTCGCTTGTACCATTTAAAGTCGCATTAAAAGTTACTATAACTGGTGATGGAGTAGAATCATTATCATCGCAAGAAAATAAACCTGATAAAATGATAATAGTGACTAAAAATCTAATGGAACGTTTCATAGTAAAATTTTTTAAAGATTAGTAAAATAAAATAATGCATTTAAAAAAAATATGTAATTCTAGTAAAGTTTCTATTTAATAGGCTTTTAGTGTAGCACACTGTAATGCAATTATAAAATTAACCTTTTAAGATTAAAACGCAAATAAATATATGTTAAAATATTTATTTACAATTGTTTATGTTTATTTACAAAAAAAAATAGATTAATATTTTATCTTTAATTTTTTTAGATAGGATGATATATTTACCTGTTTTTGGAAAAGGTAAATACAAAAAATGTTGTTTTTAAATTGAAAACGGCGATTGAAAACATAAAGCTTTTTACTGATGATGATAGGGTTCATTCCTCAAAATTGTAAAACCGCGATACAATTGCTCTATAAAAAATAACCGAACCATTTGGTGTGAAAAAGTCATTAGCGAAAGCGAAATTTTCCCTTGTGCTTTTTCATACACCGTTTCCGAAAATCCATAAGGACCACCAATTACAAAAACCAAAGTCTTAACGCCTGAGTTCATTTTTTTTTGTAGTTCTTCTGAAAAACCAACACTGGAAAAGTTTTTTCCATTTTCGTCCAATAAAATGAGTTGGTCAGTTGGTGTTATTTTTGCCAAAATCAATTCGCCTTCTTTCTCTTTCTGCTGACTTTCGGACAGGTTTTTTACGTTTTTGATATCAGGGATAATATCCAGATCAAATTTGATATAAAAAGACAAACGCTTGGTGTAATCGTCTATCAAAGATTGTAAAGCTTTGTTATCAGTTTTGCCAATAGCAATAAGTTTAATGTTCATTTTGTGGAATTTCAGAGGCGCAAAGATAGAAAATTGATATTGCATTTGATGAACAAAAAAAGCCCATGTAAATGGACTTTCTAGCGCTAGTTCTTGATTTTTTTACAATTTTGATTCGGTGTATTCTTTGAAATTATTCAATATAGATTGCCAACCCGATTCTTGCATGGCTATTGGGTTTTCATTTTCGGCTTCAAAGACTTCAATAATTTTGGTCTTATCATCAGCATCAGAAAAACTAATTTTTACTTTTCTATTGTCATCAGCGGTATATTCAATCAGTTCATTTCGTTTTATAGTGTCATAAGTTCCACTGAAGTCAAACCCCATACTGCCGTCTTTAGCTTCCATTCTTGAAACAAATTTACCTCCAACTTTCAAATCATTTTCAGCTCTGGTTGTGTGCCAGTCATCAGAAGCATTGTTCCATTTTACAATATCTTCAGGATTTGTCCACTTATCCCAAACGGTTTCTATTGGTGCATTAACTACAGTTTCTACTGTTATCAATGTTTTATCATTATTTTCCATTTCTTAAATTATTCTGTTTTTTCAACACAGTTAAACATCCATTGAACACCAAATTTATCGGTGCAGCTTCCGTAATAGGCACCCCAGAACATGATTTGAAGTTCCATAGTTATTGTTCCTTCAGCGGCTAATGCAACAAATAATCTTTTCGTTTCAGCTTTTGTGTCTGGTTCCAAATTGATATAAAAGTTATTTCCGAAATTTACTTTAAATCCCATTGATTCAGGAGCGTCAGTTGCCATCAAAATATGTCCGCCAACAATTGGCAATTCGATGTGCATGATTAGATTTTTATCATTTTCATCAATTGGAGGCATTCCTTCTGTTGGTGGAATGTCTTTGAATCGCGCTATTCCGCCACCGCTAAATTCTCCTCCAAATACAGATTTATAAAAATTAAACGCTTCCTCCGTGTTGCGAGGGAAATTGAGATACGTGCTTACTCGTGCCATTTTATTTGTTTTTAAATTATATGATAATTTCTTTGTTTTACTTTTTATTAAGGTTTCATTCTAATGTTCTAGCCATTATAGGCTGTTTCTAGCTTTTCAATATCAATTTTTACCATTTGCATGATCGCCTGCATCACTCGGTTTGATTTTTCATTATCATCGCTTTGCATCATTTCGGCTAATGCAACAGGCACGATTTGCCAAGAAACTCCAAATTTATCTTTTAGCCAACCACATTGTTGAATTTGTCCGCCTTCAGAAAGTTTTTCCCAAAACGTATCAATCTCTGGTTGGTTTTCACAATTAACAATGAATGAAATGGCTTCTGAAAAAGTAAATAACGGTCCGCCATTCAAAGCGAGGAAATCTTCTCCGTCTAATTGAAAGGGAATCGTTAAAACAGTTCCTTCTGGCAAGGGTGCATTTTTCCCGTAATGTGTTGCTTTTCCAATTGTTGAATTTTTAAAAATGGAAGCATAAAAAGTTACTGCTTCATCTGCATTATCATTAAACCATAAACAGGGTGTAATTTTTTGGGTAATTATTTTTTTATTTTCCATAAAATAGTTTTTATTTATATTGGACTTAAAATTACAAAATAGGAAAAAAAATGAGATTAAATCATTTGAAATTAAGCAAATATTTTGGGATATTAAAAGTACAAAATTAGTTGAAAATAAAAAGTTAATCTAAAAGTGATTTGTGTTAATTAATTGTAAATCAGTTGTTTTGTGATTGTATGTTAATAAAAAAAAGCTACTCGACATCCGTTTATCAGAATGTTTGAGGAGCTTTTTTTAAGATTTTCTTCGTGTTTTGTTAGAAGATAGCGGTAGTTATTCTTTGTGCTATGCACCATTTATTATTTATTCATTAAGTTCCTTTGGGAATCGGTCTGAAATTAAATTTAGCTCAATATTGTGTTCCAAATAGGCTTTTAATCCCGCTAAAACTAATGTAAATCCTTCTGTTGAATCGCGTAGTTGTGCAATGATTTTTTCTGTATCACCCTGAAATCCTGTATTGACAATGCTTACAAAAGTTCCCGCTTCGCCTAGATTTTTAAATATCCATTCCACAGTAGTGATTTTATCATAGTTTCCCCATTCCATTACTATTTTTTTATTCAGTTCTATCGTTTTGGTCCTAACCGAAATAGAGTGGTTGTACATTTCCCAAGTCCACTGTGTTTCTTTTCCTTCTTCAAGTTTTCCTGAACTTTTAGTAAACCAAAATTTAGTCGTAATTTCTGGATTTATAAATGCCTGAAAAACGTCTTCGATGGGTTTTCTAATTAGCATTTCTGCTTTTGCATAGTACTTAGTTTTTTCAGTCATCTTTCATGTTTTTTGGCCTTATTTTAAATTATGATTTTGGCAACGGTGCTCCAACAGCAATATCACATCTGTGGTTTGTTTGACCGTGTGGTGGGTTCATTCCCTCAGGAGTAGGCGTTGTTACTGTTGGTGTTGTAGCAGCTGGACTAGTAGAAACCGACTGATTTTGTGGGGAAGTTATTTGCTGTGTTTCGGGAGTATTTTTAGCTGAAGCTACAGGAGAATTTAATGGAGCTCCAACAGGAATATCGCAACGATGACCAGGTTGACCGTGTGCTGGATTTATTCCTTTGGCAACAGGAATAGGAGTTGTCGAAGCTTGATTTTGATCGACCGCATTAGTATTTTGCTGTTCTTGAGAAGGTATTGAAGCTTGACTACGCATTTGTTTACCAACTTCAGTAAAGGGAACTATGTTTGCTGGACTAGTACTATTTTGAAGTTCGATTTCTTTTTTGCAAGAAATCAATAGTATTGAGGATACAAAAAGAAGGCTTAAAAAAGATTTCATAGTCAGTTTTTTTTTGTTACTAAACTCAAATATAGGATTTTAATACTATAAACCAAAATAAAATATCTGATTTAAATGGTTTCAATCTCTTGATAGTTAAATGTTAATGTTCAGAATTTCTAGCTCAACATTCTATTACAGTCTCAGTCTTTCAGACTACACAATACTTTATTGAAAACAGATTAATTTGTTTCTTTTCTTAAGAACAAAGCGCACATATTTTTAAATCCACAAAATAAATCTTACTTTAGCATTCCAATAAATTTCCTATAAAATGATTAGCGAAGCACAGTTCAAAAACGAGTTACAAATACTGATAAAAAACGCCATTCGGGAAGATATTGGCCCTGGTGATTACAGCTCTTTGGCTTGTATTCCTACAACGGCAACCGGAAAAGCGAAGTTGCTTGTAAAAGAAGATGGTATTATTGCCGGTGTAGCTTTCGCCAAAATGGTTTTCGAGTATGTAGATTTTAATTTGCAAATAGATACATTTATTCAGGACGGAACTCCAGTAAAAAAGGGGGATGTTGTTTTTCATGTTTCGGGAAGTTCACAATCCATCTTAAAATCGGAACGGGTAGTTTTAAATTCGATGCAAAGAATGTCTGCAATTGCTACTAAAACCAAAGAATATGTTCAGCTTCTGGAAGGAACGGGAACTAAAATCCTTGACACGCGTAAAACAACACCCGGTTTCAGAGCTTGTGAGAAATGGGCAGTGAAAATTGGCGGAGGCGAAAACCACCGTTTTGCTTTGTATGACATGATTATGCTCAAGGACAATCACAATGATTTTGCAGGCGGAATTACTTTGGCCATAGCCAAAACTAAAACCTATCTCAAAGAAAATAATCTGGATCTAAAAATCATTGTCGAAGCTAGGAACTTGGATGAAATCAAAGAAATATTAGAAAGCGAAGGCGTTTATAGAATTTTGATAGACAACTTCAATTATGAAGATACCCGAAAAGCAGTCGCTTTGATAGGAGATAAATGCCAAACCGAATCTTCAGGGAATATCAATGAAGAAACAATTGGTCTTTATGCGGAATGTGGTGTAGATTATATTTCGTCCGGAGCCTTAACGCATTCTGTCTATAATATGGATTTGAGCTTAAAAGCAATATGAGTAAAGAAATAGAACAGAGACTAGAAAAAATTCCCGTAATACGGAATCTTGCCCGTGGGTTAAAAAAGATAAAACTCCCATGGTTACAGGGATTATCGTTGTATGATCTTTTGGAATTGTACGGATTAGGAATTGTCGAAAGCGCCTTGACTTATCATGCAAGTGCGATTGCATTTAGTTTCTTTATGGCATTATTTCCCTTTGCGCTGTTCATATTAAATCTTATTCCATACATTCCAATTTTAGGTTTTCAAGATGATTTTCTTCAATTTGTGAGGGAAGGAGTACCTCCAAATACCTATGAAGCTATTTATAAAATCATCAATGATATTCTCAATAACAGTCATTCCGGATTATTGTCTTCGGGTTTTATATTGTCTATTTTCTTGATGGCAAATGGACTGAATGGAATTTTGGGCGGCTTTGAATCCTCGCGTCATGTCCTCATCAAAAGAGGATTTGTGCACCAATACATTGTCGCTTTAGGCATGTCATTATTACTGTCATTACTTTTGATAGTAACCGTAGCAATAATAGTAATTTTTGAGGTATTTATTCAAAAAACCGTATTTAACGATCAGGTTCAATTGATCATTTTAGGAAGATATGTATTTATAATTTTAATGCTTTTGATGACAACCTCGATACTTTTCAAGTTTGGCACAAAACACGACAAAAACAGGGCTTTTATCTCGATAGGCTCCGTATTTACTACAATATTGATTCTTTTGGATTCGTATGTTTTTGGTATTTGGGTAGTACGATTCTCAAAATACAATGAATTATATGGCTCTATTGGAACCTTATTAATACTGATGTTTTACATTTGGATCAACTGTATGATATTACTGCTGGGTTTTGAATTGAATGCTTCAGTAAATAAATTAAAAATAAAAAAAGAAGCCTAGTTTTCAGGAGCTATTTACTTAGTCAGTTCGCTTCGCTCGTGTCCTAACTTTAATCTTTTATCAGCCGAAAAGGCGTGTAAAAGGATTTCCGTTGCAAACCAAGTTCACTGAACTCCAATTAAAATAAAAGAAAAGTGAAGTAATCAGGGCTAGGGAATTTGGGTTACAATTAACGAATCTGTTTCATTTTAAATATGTATTTTTAGACAAACAAATTCCATGATGAATCCAATTTACATCCACCAAAAAGAAATTCTAAAACGGTATAAACAACCTGATCAGTACACCCACAAAGGAATTCAGGGGCATGCGATTATAATTGGTGGAAGTTATGGAAAAATGGGAGCCGTTTGTCTTTCCTCCAAAGCTTGCTTGAAAACCGGCTGTGGATTAGTCACGGTTTTTATACCAAAATGTGGCTACGATATTCTTCAAATCGCCATTCCAGAAGTCATGGTTATAACAGACAATCAGGAAAAATTCATCTCCAATATCATTTTTGATATCACACCACAAGCCATAGGAATAGGACCGGGTTTAGGTCTGGAAATCGAAACGCAACAAGCTGTTTATAAATTGCTACAAACGAATAAAATCCCTTTGGTAATCGATGCAGATGCGTTGAATATTTTATCCAAAAACAAAGAATGGCTTCCTTTATTACAACCCAAAACCATCATCTCGCCACATCCCAAAGAATTGGAACGCTTAATAGGAAAATGGAATTCCGATGCTGAAAAACTCGAAAAATCAATCACTTTTTCGAAAGAGTATAACCTGATTATTGTGATGAAAGGCGCACCAACCCGAATCATCGATGGAGATACAATCTACGGAAACACTACAGGAAATGCAGCTTTGGCTACTGCAGGAACCGGAGATGTTTTGACGGGAATGATTACCAGTTTATTGGCACAATCCTATGAACCAATAAACGCTGCAATACTTGGCGTTTATCTGCACGGACTAACTGCTGATATTGCGCTACCCGAAACCGGTTATCAATCCTTTATTGCTTCTGATGTTATTACAAATATTGGAAAAGCCTTTTTGAGTCTGGAAAATTTGAGTAAATAGTGCTTATAAATGAATTTTATCCCACTTATTTGTAAGTTTGTACCTAAGCAAAATAGCTTTATCCAATTTGATTATGGAAAAAATACCCCATCTTAGAACCGTAAATGTTACGCGATACATCACTCCGTTGCGGGAAGGCGGTTCTTTACCTGCGCTTGCTGAAGCCGATGATGATTTTAAATATGTATTGAAATTCAAAGGTGCCGGTCATGGCGTAAAAGCCTTAATTGCCGAATTAATAGGCGGAGAAATAGCCCGTGTTTTAAATCTAAAAATGCCGGAACTCGTTTATGCAAATCTCGACGAAGCTTTTGGTCGCTCAGAAGGCGATGAAGAAATTCAGGATTTGCTTCAAGGAAGTCAGGGACTTAATTTGGCTTTGCATTATTTATCGGGAGCTATAAATTTTGATCCTGTTGTGACGGTGGTTGATGCAAAATTAGCTTCCCAAATTGTTTGGCTGGATGCTTTTATTACCAATGTAGACCGAACCTTCAGAAACACCAACATGTTGATTTGGCACAAAGAATTATGGCTGATTGATCACGGTGCAAGTCTTTATTTTCACCATTCGTGGACCAATTGGAAAACGTATGTACAAAGTCCTTTTGCACTAATAAAAGACCATGTATTGTTGCCGCAAGCTTCTCTGTTGAAAGAAACAGACGTGATATTCAAAAAAATACTAAGTAACGAAGTGCTGCAATCCATTGTCAATCTTATTCCAACGGAGTGGCTGCAATGGGAAGATTCGGATGAAACTCCCGAAGCGATTCGGGAAGTCTATTTCCAGTTTTTATCCATACGCTTAAACCATTCTGAAATTTTTATAAATGAAGCCCAAAATGCACGAGAAACACTTATATGAGTATGCCGTAATCCGGGTTGTACCAAGGGTAGAACGCGAAGAATTCCTCAATGTGGGTATTATTCTATTTTGTAAAAAAGCCAAGTTTATAAAAGTACTCTGTTCGTTTAACGAAGTGAAGCTTCAATTGTTTTCAGCCGATTTAGATTTAGAACAATTGCATTTAAACTTACAGGCATTCGAGAAAGTGGGACATGGGGAAAAATCGGGTGGACCAATAGCACAATTCGACATTCCATCCCGTTTTCGTTGGTTGACAGCTCTTCGGAGTTCGGCGATTCAGACTTCAAGACCGCATCCGGGATTGTGTGATGATTTGGAACAAACCGCCCAACGCTTGTTTGAGGAAATGGTATTGTAGTGAATTTATTGTGCTTTGATAAAAATATTTTTTTGAATTCAGCTAATTAAGTTTCAAAAAAATTAAGGAATACTATTCAGATGGCGCGCAAGATGCATGCCCATGCTAAAGCAAGCTTGAAGGAGATAGCCACCTGTGGGTGCGTCCCAGTCCAACATTTCACCAATGCAATAGTGATGTTTCATCTCTTTCAATTGGAAGTTTTTATCCACGGCATTCAATTGAATACCTCCAGTTGTGGATATTGCATCGTTCAATAAGGAAGAACCTGTAATTTCGATATGCAGTTTTTTGATGTTTTGTGCCAATAGTTCTGGATTCAGGTAGGTTTCTTTTGACAGGTATTTTTTCAAAAGCCCAATCTGCGCAGGACTCAATTTAACCTCTTTTTGTAATTTTTCGCTCGTCTTTTTTAAGGTTGATTTATTGATCTTTTGATGCAAATCCTCATAACTTAATGCTGGTTTTAGGTCCAGAAAAATAATGGCCTTTTGTTGGCTTTCAAGCTGCTCCCGAATTTGTGGACTGAGCGCATAAATAGCATTGCCTTCTAAACCGAAACGCGTGATTACCGCTTCGCCTTTTTGAGTTTTATTCAAGCAGCTAATGGCTATATTTTTAAGCGGACTGCCTTCATGTTCCATAATAAAATCTTCCGGCCAGGGAATACGATACGCACAATTAGAAGATTGAAATGGAACGACAGCTATACCTTGTGTTTTGAATAAATCAAGCCAAGTACCATCAGAACCGGTTACTTTCCAACTGCCTCCGCCGAGTGCAAAAATGGTATAATCAGATTGTATTTCTGTATCAGTATTGAAAACAAGAGTATCGTTGTTAGTCCAACCCGTCCAGTTGTGTTCGTATTGTATGCCAACCCCTTGTTTATCGAGAACTTTTAGGATTGCGTTGAGTACTGTTATAGGTTTAATGCCGCTTTCAGGATAGACGCGTTTGCTACTGCCTATGTATGTTGGAATGCCAATGCTATCAATCCAATTTCGGAAATCGTGATTGTCAAAATCAAGGAGTGCTTTTTCTAGAAAATGGGATGGCGTATACCGCGCTATGAGTTCATCAACAGGTTCCGAATGGGTGAGGTTAAATCCTCCTTTTCCGGCCACCAGAAATTTTCTCCCCAGCGTTTTGTTTTTCTCGTAGATGGTAACGGTAAATTTCTTGCAATCGAGTAATGCAGCGAGCAAAAGTGCTGCAGGTCCTCCTCCAATAATTGAAACTGATTTCTTCACGCTACAAAAATACGGTTTGTTTTACCGATTAACCCTGATATGGATTTTTATATTAGCTATTGTTTGGGCGTAACCCCAAAGCAGAAAATCCCGGTTTCAATTTACATACCTGCAGCTTTGGGGTCGGGCTTTTGGCTCTATCTTTATTTTTTTAAAGAAAAAAAATAAAGGATGCCGCCGCAATCCCTTACGCGGGCAATTCTTGAATCGAGAGAGCTTATCAGTTTACTTCATTGATAACAGTCGTTTTGTTTTTAAACATCATCGTAATATTAAAGATTTTCAGAAATCTGCAATCAATCCCGACGCTTCGGGACGTTACTCTTCATTCAAAAATCATTTCAAGCTTATCCAATCTTTTTCTCCATTACAATGAACTCCAAAGGTTGATTAGCAATTGGAATATGAACGTCACTTGCCGGAAAAGGTTCTTTTGCTCCCGTTTCTGCATAACCATTGCGTTTGTACCAAGCTATCAATTCTTCCCGAACTGAAATCACGGTCATTACAATTTTGGGCAAACCCAATTCCGAAGCATGAATTTCAGCCTTTTGCAGTAATTTTTTTCCAACACCACTATTTTGTAAATCAGGCGAAACCGTCAGCATTCCTAAATACAATTGCTGTTCTTTTTCAACTAGCAATACGCAACCTATAATCTGTTCATTCTCTGTAAATTTTAGAATGGTATTTTTAGTGTTCTGAATGGTTTCAGTCAGTTCCTCTTCAGTGGTTCGGAGTCCTTCTAACAGGTTGGCTTCCGTGGTCCATCCTTTTTTAGAGGATTCCCCACGATAGGCTGAATTGATTAATGTATTTAATGCAGAAACGTCTGCTACAGTTGCTTTTGTAATCATACGTAATATTTATTCTGGGGTTATGGATTTGTGTTTTTCAAAGGTAGAAAAAAGGATTGCATTATAGAATTTCATCACCAGGTCTTGTTACTGTTTTAATGTGGTGAAGAACCAAAAATCATTTACTTTTCAAAAGTCCGCTAAATAGAGATGAATTGAATTTATTTTACTGGCAATCAGTATTTTATATTTAATATGGGGATTTTTTTTTACCTTTGAATAAAGAAAGTTTACAACAATTTTAATAGCTATAATTATGAAAAATTTAAATATTATTTGGGTAATAGTGATGGCTTGTGTATTAAACATAACTCCTATATTGGGACAATCGACCGCTAGAAAAAATAAAATTATTGCCGACAGTAAAACAGCAAAAACAGAGTTCATTAAAAGTGATCCTCTTATGAAAGGACTTTTTGATAAAGCGTCTGGCTATGTCATTTTTCCCAATGTAGGCAAAGCAGGACTCGGTATAGGAGGAGCGGCTGGTAACGGAGTTGTCTATGAACATAGCAAGATGGTAGGCATGGCTAAGTTATCGCAATTGAGCATAGGATTTCAGGCAGGCGGACAAGCGTATCGAGAGGTAATATTTTTTGAGACAAAAAAGGAATTGGAACGCTTTAAACAGAGCCGATTCGAGTTTTCCGCACAAGCTTCAGCAGTAGCTGTAACAGAAGGTGCCTCAGCAAATGTAAAATATACTAACGGCGTTATGGTGTTCACCATGCAGAAAGGCGGACTCATGTACGAGGCTTCGATTGGCGGTCAGAAGTTTAAGTTTAATAAATTGTGATAAAAACAAAACGGCTGAGAAATTTTCTCAGCCGTTTTGTTTTTTACTAGGTATATTGAAATGCTATAATCATTTCTTTTTTGTCTCGAATAAAATGTATTTTTTGAATACATATTTCCAAGGCATGAAAAGTATTGGTATGATAATTCCAGAGAACATATAGGCCATTTCCTCGGCAGGTGAACCTTTGAGCGTACCCGCTGACCACAAAGGATAAGCGACAACAATAAGCCAAAGTCCTTTATAGAAAATCATAAAAAGCATAATAGGTAACATTCTGAGCGTATGGAATACACCTAAAAGCGCCAGTGTTGAGTAAGCAGCCCAAGTGCACCAAGCAACAGCTCTTGTAGGATCCCAAGCACCTTCATGAGTAAGAATAACGGTCCAGGAATCTGTGGCAACAAAAACAAACATTAAAGCGAAGAACAACCGCATCACATAAATATTAATTCTGCGTACCCCTTCGTAGTTTTCGTAGTCAGGAACAAAAATGTTTTTGATACTGAACTTGGATTGCTTCTGTTGTTGTGACGCTTGCTCTGTTGTGTTCATCGTTTTTCTGTTTGGTTTTTATTTAGAGCCAAGGTATAAAAAAAGCTACATTCTTTTAAGTCAGTAGCTTATTTTGTTTTTTATCTTCTTTTTGTGTTTCAGTATTGTTTGATAATTTAATTTGCTAGCGAGAGCGTCCCGCTCGTGCCTATTATAATTTTGAATGATAATGGTTTATTTCCTCTTGTTAGTTTCAAGAGCGGGACGCTCGCACTAGCTGGGGAATAATTCATAAATCGTCAAATGTTCCAAAATCTCCATCACCAAAATCTTCAATGAAAGCTTGTCTGGCACTTAAGAATTCTTGTTTTAATATTACTTTAAATTCTTTTAGAAAACTTTCTGATTTAAAGCTTTTATTTATAATGAATTCGTCTTTTTTAAGAACACATTGAATATAAGCCTTAATGAATGGATTTGAAAAATAATAGGTATTATAGTTTTCATTAAATCTTAAAATTTCTGATCTAAATGGTTCGCAAAATTCATCCAAGTACTTTTTTAAATTATTTCCTAAATAATCTTTATGTGATTTTTGTATAACTTCTTTTACTTCAGATAGAGTGAAATTTTCCTTATTTACCTCAAGGATAGCATTTAATAAATCTAGAGGATTTTCATTTTTTCTTTTATGAATTACCCTGGTAGAATATTCGAAAACAGATTTAAAAGAATCCGAATTTTCTTCTAAATATTCTTCCATTGCTTCATTAAATTGGGTAGAAAGGATTTTTACTTTTTTTGATTGAGTCTCTTGAATATTATTAAGTTCACACATTAATAAACATAATTGGTGTGTTACAGCAGGTAGGCCACTTGAATAAGTTGCAATTCTATTTTTTACTGTTTCGCTAAATTCTATATTAAGTAGTTTTTCACCAGTTTCAATAATTCTTTTTAAATTATCAACATCCATTATTGGAACTTCAATTTCTGAAATACGACTTCTCATTTCTGGATCAAATTGAACTACTTCTCTTGCGGAGTTTACAGCTCCTAATGCAATTATTTTTAGATTTCCATATTCTTTTGAAGAATCCATAAAAACTTTCATTATTTGAGCCATCTGAGTTTTATGTGATTCTTCGATTTTATGAAAATCTTCTATTATCCAACATAATTCAGCTGAGCCAATATATTTTGCTAAATTTTGTGGTGTTATAGGAAGTTCAACAGCTCTCCTATGACTAACTTTGGTATCTCCTTTAGTTTCAGCTTTTATTCCAGCTTTTAAAAGCCAAAATGAAGCATTTAATTCTCCACCAACAGTATTTGTTTCTGTAGAATTTTTTTCATTGGTATAAAATATATCTAATTGGTTAAAAGCATCAATAATTATATCTTGGATAGTCATTCCAGTGATACAACTTGTTTTGATGAATTTAATATCGTGATGTTTTAATTTGTTGAATAACAAAGTTGTTTTACCCACTCCAGAATATCCATAAATGATAATTTGTTTTCCTGGTGTTCTTAAAGCTCTTTGTAATCTTTTATTTATGTTAATTCTGTCGACAAAGGTAGCTTCAGCAGGTTGACTAGGAGTGAAGACTTCTTCTAACTTATTATTTATCCATTTTTTTAAATTATTGACTATTTGTTTAAATACGCTATTATTTTCTTTTAATTTGACTGGCTTTATATCATAAATCAAGCAATTTTTGTTTCATCAAACTTAATGATTTTACTTACAAGAAACTAATTCCCATAAAAAAACCGACTGAAAATCACTTCTCAGTCGGTTTGTATTTTTAAAATGTGTATTTAATTTTTATGCCAAAAACGCTTTCAATTCCTCATACGTTTTAATTTTCACGCTCACTTTTTCCTTTCCTAACACACTTTCAATTTGTGTAGGAATTGGTAGTTTTACGTTTAATGTTGGTTCTACCGTGTCCAAAAATTTAATCGGGTGGGCAGTTTCTAAGAAAATACCAATCGCATTTGGGTGGTTTTGCAATTCTTTTTTCAATCCGAGATATCCAACTGCTCCGTGCGGTTCAGCAATGTAACCGTCGGTATTGTAAATGGTTTTCATGGCTTCAATCGTTTCTACATCAGAGAATGTAAACGAAGAAAAATCTTTTTTGAATTGCTCTAAATCATTGTGGTACATTTCCTGAATTCGGATGAAATTACTTGGATTCCCCACATCCATCGCATTCGAAATTGTCGCTTTGGAAGGTTTTGGATCGTAAATTCCGTTTTCTAGAAATCGTGGTACGGTATCATTCACATTCGTGGAAGCTACAAAATGTTCAATAGGCAATCCCATTTTTTTAGCTATGATACCCGCACAAATATTTCCAAAATTACCACTTGGGCAAGAGAAAACCAATGGTTTATTCTGTTTTTTTAATGCTTTATACGCAAAGAAGAAATAAAACATTTGTGGCAACCAGCGTGCAATATTTATAGAATTCGCCGAAGTCAAGTTTTTATGTTTTAAACTTTCGTCCAAGAACGCTTTTTTGACCATATCCTGACAATCATCAAAAACACCATCAACTTCAAGCGCTTTAATATTCTGTCCTAAAGTTGTCAATTGTCGTTCCTGAATATCGCTCACTTTTCCGGATGGATACAGGATAATCACTTCCACACCGGTTACGCCAAGAAAACCACTGGCTACAGCACCACCGGTATCACCAGAAGTCGCGACAAGAACAGTGTTTTTACTGTCTTTGTTGTCTTTATTGAAATAACCCAAACAACGTGACATGAAACGCGCGCCTACGTCCTTGAAAGCCATCGTTGGACCATGAAACAATTCAAGGGAATAAATGCCTTTTTCCACTTCAACCACAGGGAAATCAAAGCACAACGTTTCGGCAATGATTTGTTTTAAAGTGGCTTCCGGGATTTCGTCACCCACAAATTGTTGAATCGCTTCAAAAGCAATTTCTTCATTGCTTAAATTTTCGATAGTTTCAAAAAAAGCAGGTGTTAATGGGGTAATTGTTTCCGGAAAATACAACCCTTTATCAGTTGCTAATCCTTGTATTACGGCTTCTTGAAAAGAAACTTTTGGTGCGTTATGGTTTAAACTGTAATATTTCATTATGTATACTAATTTTAGAATCCCCATCCCAACCGTCCCCAAAGGGAAGAGAGACGAAACTGGATTCAGTATGTGTTATTGTAATTTTAAAATCACTATTTTTTTATTCCCCCTTCAGGGGGTTAGGGGGCTATTATTTTCATTCCTTCATCATTCACTTTAGAAACGTGAATTTCATACGGTAAATTCATGGCATCGTATACGGCGCTCATGGCTTTGGCGATTTTATCAGCGGTTTCCTTTCCTTTGCTTAAAGCAAAAATAGAAGGACCTGAACCTGATATTCCGGAACCTAAAGCTCCGTTTTCGTAAGCTGTTTTTTTGATTAAATCAAATCCCGGAATCAAGACACTTCGCAACGGTTCGACGATTTCATCATGCAACGAACGTCCGATTAAATCGTAATCTTTGGTGTACAATCCGGCTACTAATCCGCCCACATTTCCCCATTGTGTAATAGCACTTTTCAAGGAAACAGTTTGTTTTAATACGGAACGCGCATCAGATGTTTTCAACTCAATTTGAGGATGAACCACAGTGGCGTATAATTCAGAAGGACTTTCTATTTTGATAATGTCCAAAGGATTTGAACTTCTTACCAACGTAAAGCCACCCAAAAGGGCAGGAGCAACGTTATCGGCATGGGCATTTCCACTGGCTAATTTTTCGCCTTGCATAGCGAATAAAACCAGTTCTTTTCGGGTAAATGGACGCCCCAATAATTCATTGATGCCAAAAACAGCACCGGCTGAACTTGCGGCACTACTGCCAATTCCGCTTCCGGCTTTGATGTGTTTGTAGATTTCGATCTCAAATCCAAATTCCGTTTCAATGGCTTCCAACATCGCCAAAGCAGATACTCCAGCAACATTTTTTTCAGTTTCCAAAGGCAAGTCGGCACCCACAATTTTAGTGATACGAATCCCTTTTATGTCTGATTTTCGAATAATCATTTCGTCACCGGCAGTTTCTAAACAAAGACCAAGGACATCAAATCCACAGGATAGATTGGCGATTGTGGCGGGGCAAAATATTTTTATTTCATTCATAGTTAATTGTTTCATGTTTAAAGTTTAAAGTTTCAGGTAAAAAGGAAGTGTTCTAATAACTTCTTAACTTGAAACCTTAAACTTGAAACTAAATTTATATGTTTCCAATTCTAATTACATCCGCAAATATTCCTGAAGCTGTAACTGCAGCTCCGGCACCGGCACCTTTTATCAATAAAGGTTGGTCCACATAACGATCCGTGAAAAACAATACGATATTGTCTTTTCCTTCCAGATTGTAAAAAGGGTGATCTTTAGGAATGAATCGCAACCCAACATTTGCTTTTCCATTTTCGAATTGCGCTACATATTTCAAACGAGATTCTTTGCTCAACGCTTCCTTATAAATAGTTTCAAAATGAGAGGCGTGTTTCAATAAAGATTCAAAAAACGCTTCATTTGAAGTTGTTTCGAGACATTCAGCAGGCATAAAAGATTCATTCGCAATCTCGTCAATTTCCATTTTATAACCACTTTCTCTAATCAGGATTAATATCTTTCTGGCAACATCAATTCCGCTTAAATCAATCTTAGGGTCCGGTTCTGTAAATCCTTGTACGCCAGCTTCTTTAACAACATCATGAAAAGTATTATTTTCATCAAAATTATTAAAAATAAAGTTCAAACTTCCTGATAAAACAGCCTGAATTTTATTTACTTTATCACCTGAGGCAATCAAGTTTTTTACGGTATCAATAATTGGTAATCCAGCTCCAACGTTGGTTTCAAATAGAAAAGGAGCATTGAATTGTCTGGATAGTTTTTTTAGTTTTTTATAATTGTCGTACTCAGAAGCACAGGCAATTTTATTACAAGTTACAACGGCAATATTGCGTTTTAAATATTGTTCGTAGGTTTTTGATACGCTTTCATTTGCAGTAATATCAACAAAAATACTGTTGCGTAAATTGAGTTCTTTTACATTCGAAATGAACTTTTCTTTGTCAGCAGGTTCTCCAGTTTCTAGTAGAAATTGCCATTCTTTTAAAGAGATTCCGTCCTCATCAAAATACATTTTTCGTGAATTTGACAAAGCGATAACACGTAAGTTTATTTTCAGGTTGTCTTTTAAGAATTTTTTTTGTTGGTGAATTTGTTCGATGAATTTCTCTCCTACATTTCCAACACCCATTACAAACAGGTTTAATTGTTTGGTGTTTTCTTCAAAAAAGTTTTCGTGCAACGTGTTCAATGCTTTCTTTACATCTCTTTCGTTGATAACCGCCGAGATATTTCTTTCGGAAGCACCTTGAGCAATCGCTCTGATGTTTACGTTATTTTTACCCAAAGTGCTAAACATTCGTCCGCTCAAACCTTGGTGATTTTTCATGTTTTCGCCAACCAAAGCTATTATGCATAGGTTTTTTTCAACGATACAGGGATCAATTTTGTTTTGTAAAATCTCAATTTCAAAAGCTTTATTGATGGCTTCTTCAGCAATATCAGCATCCGAATTTAAAATTCCAATACAAATAGAATGCTCTGATGAGGCTTGAGTAATAAAAATTACATTGATGCTTTCATGCGATAATACTTCAAAAAGCCTTTTAGATGAACCTGTAACACCAATCATTCCTGGTCCTTCAAGTGTAATCAAAGTAATATTATCGATATGGCTAATTCCTTTTACAGGATTAGTGTGAACCATTTCTTGATTTGAAATATAAGTTCCTTCGGCTTCTGGTTCAAAAGTATTTTTGATATGAATTGGAATATTCTTTCTCAATACCGGTTGAATCGTTGGAGGATATAGAACTTTGGCACCAAAATGCGATAACTCCATCGCTTCCTGATAGGAAATGAAGGCGATAGGTTGTGCTTGTTTTACAATTTTTGGATTAGCAGTAAACATTCCATTTACGTCGGTCCAAATTTCCAAATCAGATGCATTCACTGCTCCAGCTATAATTGCGGCAGTATAATCGGAACCACCACGACCTAAAGTAGTGTTGATACCATCAAGTGATGCGGCAATAAATCCGGGCATTACAACTATTTGATTCTCATTCGAAGCAAAGAAATCAGCAATTAGTTGATTTGAAACTTCAAAATTTACGATAGCTTTTCCGAAATGATGATCCGTTTTTATTACTTCGCGGCTGTCTTTATAACCGCTGTTTATTAAATTTTGTTTTAATGCTTCAGAAATGATGTAAGAAGACAATAATTCACCAAAACTTAAAATGGTGTCAGAAGTTCTTGCGGATAATTCCCCCAAAAGAAAACAACCGTCCAATAACGTTTCAAGATGATTGATAATTCTTTTTATATGGCTTAACAGGCTGCTTTGTTCGCTTACAGGAATAAATTCTTTTAAGGCATCTAAATGTTTTTTCTCTATTTCGGCAAGAATATCTTTGAAACTTTCATCTCCGGCAGCCGCTTTTTGGGAAGCAAGCTGAAGCATGTCAGTAACTTTACTAAAAGCAGAAACCACTACTACTAATTTTTCTTCTTTTGCTTTATTGATGACGATATCTAGTACCAGTTTTATATTTTGTGCATTGGCAACCGAAGTTCCGCCAAATTTTAATACTTTCATTGTATATGTTTTATTTTAAAAATGCAATGTTTTTTATACATCCAAAATCTTTCTCCTTTCAGGAAAAAGTATAATAAATAGGATTATATGTAAAATGAATACCCCTAAGGGGTAGTTGTAGTTGTTGTAGCAGTAAATGTAACAGAAATTGCAACCCAGTTTTGAGTTGTTATCGAAGATTGATATGTTGATCTGTTGTTTACCATTTTGATACCCCAAAAGTACAGTTTTTTATAAAAACCAAAACATTAAATTCAGTTTTTGCGAATATTTTAAAAATTCAATCGCATTTGGATTAAAAATAAATATTTTTCAATAAATAACCTTTTCGTTGATGCGATTCTTATAATTGTCGCGATTTTATAACGCTGTTGAGTTGTTGCGGCTCGCTTTTGATTAAACTTAAATTCTAAATTCATTCCTATTTGTATTCAATACGATCTGAATTTCTTTAATTTTATGCCAATAAATTAGTTCATAGTATAAATCCAATCGGTATTCTAAACTAAGAATTTTAATAACCTTAAATATAGGATAATTTGCATGAAATCTATTATTTGGTTTTTTTAGGGTATAAATTTTAAATTATTATTAAAAAATGTTGCTTTTTAATATTGATTTATTCAATTTTGGGCACTTAAATACAATTGGGATGGAAAACACACATTATATAAGCACTGAAGTACTTTCATTAGAGGTTTTAAACGAGATTATCGCGCATCAAAAAACAATAGCATTATCTGACGAGGCAAAAATAAATATCCAGAAATGCAGGGATTATTTGGATAAAAAAATGGCCACGCATTCCGCACCTATCTATGGAATTAATACTGGTTTTGGTTCCCTTTGTAATGTGAAAATTTCGAATGAAAACTTATCGAAATTGCAAGAAAATCTAGTGAAATCGCATTCTTGCGGAACAGGTGAGGAAGTTCCGAATGAAGTTGTCAAATTGATGTTGTTGCTTAAAATTCAATCCTTGAGTTATGGTCATTCCGGAATTCAATTGCAAACAGTGGAGCGTTTGATTGCATTTTATAATAATGATATTTTACCTGTAATTTATACACAAGGTTCTCTTGGTGCTTCTGGTGATTTAGCTCCATTGGCACATTTATCATTACCATTATTGGGTGAAGGTGATGTGAATTTTGAAGGTAAAAAAGTGCATTCCAGTGAAGTTTTGAAGCGTTTTAATTGGGAACCGATTGTTTTACAGTCCAAAGAAGGTTTAGCTTTATTGAATGGTACTCAATTCATGAGTGCTTATGGCGCACATATTTTGATGAAAGCGAATAAGTTTTCTTATTTGGCTGATTTGATAGGAACTATTTCTCTTGAAGGATTTGATGGCAGAATCGAACCTTTTCATGAATTAATTCATTTTATTCGCCCTCACAAAGGACAAATTGTAACGGCTAATCGTATAAAAGGTTTTCTGGAAGGAAGCGAAATCATTGAGCAAGAAAAAACGCATGTTCAAGATCCGTATTCTTTTAGATGTATGCCACAAGTCCACGGTGCTTCAAAAGATGCTTTTGATTATGTGAAAAGAGTGTTCAAAACGGAGATTAATTCGGTGACGGATAATCCTAATATATTTATAGAAAGTGACCAAATCATTTCTGGAGGTAATTTTCATGGACAACCATTGGCTTTGGCTTTGGATTTTATGGCAATTGCTTTAGCTGAATTAGGAAGTATTTCGGAGCGCAGAACGTATCAATTGATATCAGGTTTGCGAAATCTTCCTGCATTTTTAGTGGATAATCCAGGTTTAAACTCTGGTTTGATGATTCCGCAATATACCGCTGCCAGTATTGCAAGCCAAAACAAGCAACTGGCAACCCCTGCCAGTATTGATAGCATCGTGTCCAGTAACGGACAGGAAGACCACGTAAGTATGGGGGCAAATGGTGCTACAAAAGCGTTACGTGTTATGGATAATCTGGAACGAATTTTAGCGATAGAATTGATGAATGCCTCGCAAGCCATAGAATATAGGAGACCGCTGCAATCGAGTGATTTTATCGAAATGTTTTTAAATGCGTATCGTGAGGAAGTTCCTTTGGTAAAAGAAGACCGAATTTTGCATTACGATATTGAAAAAACGGTTTCTTTTCTGAATAGTTTTCAAATAGAAGATGATTTGTTAACGATAGCTTAACGTTATCTTAAAATAATGAGCTAATTTTGCAGTTCAAAAATCCAATAAAATGTCAATAAATAGTATTTTCCAGTTTTTAGTTCCAAAAGACAAAAAATTCTTTCCTCTTTTTGAAGAAGCATCCAGTAATTTAATTGAATTAGCTTCAAACTTACACGAAGCAGTAAATCTTCCTTTGAAAGAAAGAGAAGTTCTTTTTCAAAAAATTGATGCTTTGGAGCAAAAAGGAGAAGATATTACACGTCAGACAAATTTGGAATTGAGCAGAAACTTTATCACTCCTTTTGATAGAGAAGACATTCACTCCTTGATTACTTCAATTGATAATGTTGCTGATAATCTTCACGGTGCTGCCAGTAGAATGAGATTGTATCAGGTGGATAAGATTACAAAATCGATCAGAAAATTGACAGAAATAAATCTTGAAGCGTGCCAAAATATTGATGTAGCGGTAAAAGAATTAAGGAATTTCAAAAAAATCAAGAATATTACGGATGCTTGCGCACGAATCAGCAAGTTGGAAAATAAATCCGATACTGTTTATAATAAAGCAGTATTCGAAATATTTGAAAATGAAACCGATGCAAAAAACATTATTAAATATAAAGAGGTCTTATCTGTTTTGGAATCAGCTACAGACAAATGTAAAAGTGTAGCAAGTGTTTTAGAATCTATTTCTGTAAAACATTCTTAATTCGATCAGTTTAGACTGAAATATATTTATGGAATTTACTCTACTTATAGTTATTATAGTTTTGGCTCTAATCTTTGATTATATCAATGGTTTTCATGATGCTGCCAATGCTATTGCTACAGTTGTGGCAACAAAAGTTTTGACTCCCTTTCAAGCAGTGCTTTGGGCTGCTTTCTTTAACTTTCTGGCCTATTGGGTTTTCGGTTTTGGAGTAGCAGATACTGTTGCAAAAACGGCCCATACCATGGAAATTAACCTCGTGGTTATTCTCGCTGGGGTTATAGCAGCAATTATCTGGAATCTATTGACTTGGTGGCAAGGAATTCCTTCCAGTTCATCTCATACTTTAATTGGAGGTTTTGCTGGAGCGGCTATCGCACATGCCATAGCAGTTCATGGCTTTTCAGGTTATATGGTAGATGGGACAACCCAACATTGGTACAATATAGTAAGTTGGTATAAAGCAGGAAAAGACGGCGGAATGCCTTCAGGAGTACTGATTATTATTGCTTTTATTGTATTGGCTCCATTATTGGGTGCTTTAATCTCTTACTTAATCTCTATTTGGCTTTTGAATGCTTCTAAAAAAAGTATTTTTCCAAAACTATTTACAGTTGCATTAATGGTTTTAACAATTTGGTTTGTAGAAAGTCAAATGTTATATTATGATGCTATCGAAAAACCGCGTTTCGATTCTCATTTTTGGAGTGTTGCTTTTGAGGCCCATAACATAAAATGGTTTTTGGTTGCCTTTATCGTTTTATCGGTTAGTTGTTTTTGTTTGGTGTTTAGTAGTTTAAACTTACATCAAGCTACTGCTTCGTTAAAAAAAATGCAATTACTATCTTCTGCAGCTTTTAGTTTAGGACATGGAGGAAATGATTCTCAAAAAGTAATGGGTATTATCGCTGCGGCAGTTGCTGTTTACATACATACAAGTGGAGTTGCACAAATAAGTTTGCCAGACTGGTTACAGGTAATACTTCCCAATGATGATTTAAAAATAAAAGGCGTTATGCCGGCATGGATTCCTTTAGCTTGTTATTCTGCTATTGCAGCGGGAACCTTAAGCGGTGGTTGGAAAATTGTAAAAACAATGGGTTCTAAAATAACAAAAGTAACTTCTTTTGAAGGTGTTGCTGCCGAAACTGCAGGAGCTTTAACCTTATATTTTACAGAACATTTAAAAATTCCGGTAAGTACTACACATACTATTACGGGTTCTATAATTGGTGTTGGTTTAACGAAACGTATTTCAGCAGTTCGTTGGGGTGTGACAGTAAGTTTAGTTTGGGCTTGGGTATTGACTATTCCTATTTCAGCTATTTTAGCGTCATTAGTTTACTACTTTCTTAGTTTATTTTTATAATTCATTTTAGATATATAAAAAACCATTCGTAACTGCGAATGGTTTTTTTATGCCTTTTAAGTTTTTATTTTTTAAAATAAAAGATCTTGAATTTCTTCCGTTTTGTCAAATACGCTTTTTGCGAAAGGACACAAAGGCAAGATTTTAAAATTATTCAACCTTGCATATTGTACTGCTTCCATTACCAGTTTTTTGCCCACGCTTTGGCCTGCAAATTCATCATTTACTTCGGTATGGTCAATAATGAATTTATCTGTACCAGCCCAAGTATAGGTCATTCTTCCTGCTTCTATTTCGTTGTCTGATGCTCTAAAATAACCTTTTTTAATTTCGTTTATTTGTTCAATTATCATAATTTTTAATTTAATTCGGTTGTAATTTCGATAGGATTAGTTAGTATTTGGTGCATTGGGCATCTATCGGCAATGTTTAATAATCGTGCTTTTTGTGCTTCGTCTAAATTTCCAAATAATTGAATGTTGCGCATTATTTTGGACTTATTTTCCGTTGCATCTTTTTCAAAAGTGACTTCAACTTTTACATCTGTTAAATCCCATGCTTTTCGGTTCGCATACATGCGTAAAGTGATGCAGGTACAAGCTGCTAATGAGGAAGCCAGTAATTCCTTTGGAGCAAAGCCTAAATCTTTTCCTCCTGCACTTTCAGGCTCATCTGAAATAATTTTATTATTGGCGGATTCAATTTCTGTTTTATAAAGTTCTGTGCCAATGTGCGCTTTTATTTTAATCATAATTGCTATTTTTTATTTTGCTCTGGAAGTGGAACAAATTCGCTTTCGCCTGGAACTTTATCAAAAGTCTGTGCCAACCATTTTTCTTTTGCTTTTTCAATCAGTTCTTTGGTTGAAGCGACAAAATTCCAATAAATAATCCGCTCTTCGGGAAAAGGTTCTCCTCCAAAAATATAAATAGTTGTGTTTTCTGCAATATCAAAGGTGCAGAGTTTGCTGTCTTTGGCAATCAAAATTTGCTTTGGTCCGAAAGTATTGCCTTCACTTTCGATACTACCTTCTAATATGTATAAAGCGCTTTCGCCAAATAAGTCTTTGCCAATAGTAACCGTTTGACGCGTGGTACTTTTTAGTTCCAGAAGATAAAGCGGACTGTAAACTGGAACAGGTGATTTTTTACCGAGTATTTCTCCGGCTATAAGTTTGAAAGCAATATTATCTGCTTTCCATTCTGGAATTTCATTTTCGGGTACGTGGAAAAATGAAGGTTCCATTTCTTCCAATTCTTTGGGTAAAGCCACCCAAATTTGAAGTCCATGTAGCATTTTATTAGAACTACGCAAATACTCAGGTGTTCGTTCGGAATGGACAATCCCTTTTCCTGCCGTCATCCAATTGATTTGCCCGGGTTTGATTTCCATTTCTGTTCCCAAGCTGTCTTTGTGCATAATGCTCCCTTCAAACAAATAAGTCAAAGTCGAAAGCCCTATATGTGGATGCGGCGGAACATCTAAATTTTCATAATCGCTCATGCAGGTTGGTCCCATATGATCGATGAATGCAAATGGCCCAACCATTCTTTTTTCTCGAAAGGGAAGCAATCGCCCAACCATAAAGTTTCCAATATTGCTCGGACGTTCTTCTATTATTAATTTGATATTTGACATTTTTTATGTTTTAAACTATAAAAATAAGGAAATTATTCTTCCAAATAACCGAATTTTCCCATATTCACATCGTTGAATGCTTGCATAATTTCGGCTTGGGTGTTCATCACAAACGGGCCGTGTGCGGCAATTGGTTCATTGATAGGTTCACCACTTAAGATTAAAACAATTGTATTTTCAGTTGCTTCAATGGTAAATGTTTCTCCGTCGTTTTGAAACAATGTAAAATGGTTGGTTGGGACATTTTCAGCATCATTAACTTTTATGCTTCCTTCAATTACTAATAAACCAGTGTTGTAATTTGCAGGGAAATTGAAGGATGCTTTTGCTCCTTTATTCAATTTGGCATTTAGTAAATGAACTGGAGTGAAAGTCGAAGCAGTACCTTTTACATTTTCGTATTGTCCCGCTATAACTTCAATCACGCCGCCATTTTCAGAAAGTTCGAATTTGTTGATCTGGTCATTGGTAATTCCTTGGTATTTTGGTGTTGACATTTTATCCTTTGCAGGAAGGTTGACCCAGAGTTGCACCATTTGAAAATCACCACCATTTTTACTGAACTCTTCTTCGTGGTATTCTTTATGTAAAATTCCTGAAGCTGCAGTCATCCATTGTACATCACCTTCGCCAATGACACCGCTATTTCCTGAACTATCGTGATGCGCTACTTTTCCCTTATAGGCAACAGTAACGGTTTCAAAACCTCTATGTGGATGTACACTTACGCCTCTGGGTTGATCCGTTGGCGGAAAATAAAATTTAGAATTGTAATCCATCATAATAAACGGACTCATTCTTTTCATGTCTAAATTATGACCACTCGGAATAAAATTATGCACTCTAAATCCGTCACCTACCATGTGTGGTGTAGGTGGAGCCAATACTAATTCAATATTTTTAGTTTTCATTTCTTTATTTTATTTAAATTATAGTACAAATTTACTATAGATTAAAACCAGATGCATTGATATAGGATAAGAAATGAATTTGTAAACAGATGAATTTGAAAAGAAATTAATAGGGTTTGAAATTTCTTTTGGCTAATTCTTTGCGAACTCTACTTAGGGTTTCAGGTGTAATTCCTAAATAAGAGGCAATCATCCATTGTGGAATACGTAAAGTAAGACTCGGATAAATAGTTATAAAATCCAAATAACGCTGTTCAGCTGTTGCTCCCAGTAAGAGGTTAACACGTTTTTGAAGTTGGCGAATGTGATTGTGCAAAGCAATATTGTCCTGTTGTCGGAAAGAAATACTAATTTCAGCTGCGGCATCGATGAAATTTTTATCAATTAAAACAATTTCCGTTTCTTCAATAGCATCAATAAATAATTCGGAAGGTTCGTTAAAATAAGAACTGCTTCTGTCCGAAATAATCCAATTCTCCGGTGCAAATTGAATGATGTGTTCCTTGCCAGTTTCGTCAATGGTATAGGAACGCAACAATCCTTTGGATACAAAAAAAGAATGGTGGCAAATATCACCCTGATGGAGTAGGACAGTTCCTTTTTCTACTTTTTTGGATTGTAATGTACCCGTAATCGAACGAAATTGTTCGTCCGTCAGATTGGTTTTGGATTGAAAGTATGTTTTGAATGAATCAAGCATAATTATTTCAGTGTTAATACTTTTGTTCTTATCGTTTCGCGGTTAGGCGAGCTTGGGGAATTTGCAGCAGGATATTTTCTGCTAAACGAAAATACGAATTAAAACGATAATTCAACAATAGCCACAATCTTGCGAAACTACATTTGTTAGAGGCTGCCGTTATGGTTAACCTAATAGTTTTGTTATTAAATCATCTGTAAGATTCCTGTTAAAATCAATTGCCCAGCCCTTACTATCAGGAAAACCATTTCTACAGTAACCAGCTTTATTTTTAAAGTCAAAAATTGCATGACAATAATCATTTATTAAAAATGCAGCGATGTCACCTTCATTATTCCATGCAATCTGTATTATACTTGGCTTATTTTTATCAGATATATTTTCAACATCATAAATATGTAGTGCGTCAAGAATTATAATTTCTTTTTGATTTTCAAGTGCATAAAAATATCCAGTTCTTAAATCATCCTCAAAGGCTACTGCAAATGAATTTTGAATAGAAAAGCTTTCAATAAAGGTTTCCTCTCCAATAATTAATGTTTCTTCAACGTCTAATATCATGAGTTTTTGATTTATTTTAAGGAGGTTTTATACTCAAACTGAGACGGTAGCTGCTAAGTTATTTATAACACTATAAAAATATTTTTGAGTTGGTTTATATTTAGTTTATGCTGCCCAAATGTTTATGAATGCGTTTTCTTTTGAAATGTGTTTGTTTTAAGGTTTTATCGCCAGATATAATACTAATATTACCATCAATCTCAAGCATAGCTAGTTTTACGTCTTTAAAATACTCGATTCCATGTTCGCGCATCGCTTCTTTTAATTCATCAGAAGAAATGTTTAATTTACTTAATGCTTTAAAATCCAGATTTCCATCGTGAATTAAAATCTCCGGTTTTTCCTGCATAAAATCACTAAACTTGGGGTATCTGAACATCAATTTCTTCAAGATAAAATTAATAGTAAAAAGTACTGTTGCCGCAGCCATACCACCATAAAGTGACGTGTTATTCCCAACCATTGCGTTTTGAACAGAGTTGCTTATCAATAATATTAAAATGACATCGGCAGTATTGAGTTGGGATAATTCTTTTTTTCCAAAAAACCGCAAAGCAATAACCATAAAGAAATAAACAGCGGCACTGCGAATGATAATATCTAGATATGGATTCATTGTTTTTAGTTTTTCAGTTTTCAGTCTCAGTTTTCAGTTACATAGCAGACTGTAAACTGCTACTACGACTGAACCTCTTAAAACTATTTCAGTTTAAAATTTTTCTCAATAGCTTTTATCATTTCGCCCGCAATATCTTTATTAGTAGCTCCTTCAATTCCTTCTAGCCCTGGCGATGAATTTACTTCTAATAATAATGGTCCTTTTGAAGAACGAATAATATCAACACCGGCTACTTTCAAATCCATTGCTTTTGCAGCTTTTATGGCAATACGTTTTTCTTCAGCTGTCACTTTTATGACTGAAGCTGTTCCTCCAAGATGTATGTTAGCTCTAAATTCGCCTGGCATTGCTTCCCGTTGAATAGCAGCTACTACTTTTCCGTCAATTACAAAACAACGAATGTCTTTACCATTGGCTTCTTTGATAAATTCCTGAACTAATATATTGGCATTTAAGCTTTTAAAGGCGTTAATCACACTTTCTGCTGCTTTTTTTGTTTCAGCTAATACAACACCTTTCCCTTGCGTTCCTTCAAGTAATTTAACAATTAAAGGAGAGCCTCCAACCATTTTTATTAAATCATCCGTGTCCAAAGGTGAATTTGCAAATCCTGTTGTAGGTATATCAATTCCACTGTGTAAGAGTAATTGTAAGGAATATAATTTATCGCGTGATTGGGTAATTGCATTAGAAGAATTTAAACAAAACACATTCAAGGCTTCAAACTGTCTCGTTAAAGCACAGCCATAAAAGGTGATGCTAGGTCTAATTCTAGGGATAACGGCGTCAAATTGATTTAATATTTTCCCTCCGCGATAATGAATTTCTGGGTTTTTTGCATCCAGCTTCATATAACATTCTTTAATGTTCAAAAAATGCATTTCGTGGCCACGCATTTCACCCGCCTCCATAATACGCTTGTTACTGTATAATTCGGGGTTGCTGGCTAAAAGACCAATTCGTAAACCAGAACTTGCTTTTTCGGAATTTTTATAGAGTTCTTTTAAACTATCTGAGGTAGGCTGTCCTAAAAGATATTTCTGTTCCGGGTCTACAAGAACCCTTCCGCTCATTGCTTCCCGACCTAAAAGCATTCTAAAACCCATGGAATCTCTATTGGTTAATGTCATTTCAATAGGCCACATCGAATCACCAATTTTCAAGTTGGTTTGGATAACATACCGTTGTTCTCTAAATCCGCTGGAACTTTTTACAAAACGTTTATCCACTAAAGGTGCCTCGCAATGAATCACCGTTTTTAGATTGTTTTGAATCGGATTGATATCAAACTTTACCCAGTTTGCTTCATTCTTTATAAAAGGGGCAATGTTTATAGCGTGTAAAGCGGATGTTTTTGCGCCTGAATCAACACGTGCTTTAATCGTTGGAATTCCTAATTCAGGAAATGAACACCATTCTTCGCTACCTAGGATAACTTTGTTTTGAGACATAAATTGATTTTATTTAACCTATTTTTTAAAAACCAAATGTAAATATTTGTTTTCAAAAAATGTTGAATTTGTATAAAGAATAAACCCGCTATGTTATAAAAACGTAACGGGTTTATTTTGTGCAATTCCAGAAGAATTTATGGATTCGTTGGTTCGCCAGCTTTATGAACTTGTACGGTCAGTTCTTGTGCTCCGTCTTCAATATCCATGAAAATTTCGTCTCCTGATGCAATTTTTGAAGTAATAATTTCTTCAGCAAGTGCATCTTCAACGTATTTTTGAATAGCTCTTTTTAATGGTCTTGCACCAAATTGTCTATCAAATCCTTTTTCAGCGATAAAAGCTTTGGCTTTATCAGAAAGATTTAATTGGTAACCTAATTCTGCAACACGAGCATATAATTTTTTCAATTCGATTTCGATAATCAAATCAATATCATGTTTTTCTAAAGCATTGAACACAATTACGTCATCAATTCTATTTAGGAATTCAGGGGCAAAAGTTTTTTTCAATGCATTTTCAATGATACTTTTCGAATTATCATCGGCTTGAGCCACTTTAGCAGCGGTACCAAAACCAACTCCTTGACCAAAATCTTTTAATTGTCTGGCTCCAACATTTGAAGTCATGATAATTATAGTGTTTTTGAAATCAATTTTTCGACCTAAACTATCCGTTAAATAGCCATCGTCAAGAACTTGTAATAACATGTTGAAAACATCAGGATGCGCTTTTTCGATCTCATCTAATAAGACAACACAATATGGTTTTCTTCTTACTTTCTCGGTTAATTGTCCACCTTCTTCGTAGCCTACGTATCCCGGAGGCGCACCAACTAAACGGGAGATTGCAAATTTTTCCATGTATTCGCTCATGTCAATACGAATCAACGCATCTTCTGAATCGAATAATTCTTTTGCCAAAACTTTTGCCAATTGAGTTTTACCAACACCAGTTTGTCCCAAGAAAATAAAGGAACCAATTGGTCGGTTCGGATCTTTTAATCCGGCACGATTTCTTTGGATAGAACGAGAAATTTTCATTACCGCTTCTCTTTGTCCAATAACTTTTCCTTCGATAAGTTCTGGTAGTTTAGCTAGTTTGTTGCTTTCAGTTTGAGCGATACGATTTACCGGGATTCCAGTCATCATGGAAACCACATCAGCTACATTGTCTTCGGTAACTTCAATTCGATTGTTTTTAGCGTCTTCTTCCCATTGTTCCTGAGCAATTGCTAAATCTTTTTCGATCTTTTTTTCGTCATCACGAAGCTTGGCAGCCTCTTCGTATTTTTGTTTTTTAACAACAACATTTTTCAATTCTCGAACATCTTCTAATTGACGTTCCAGATCCAAAATCTGTTTTGGAACTTCAATATTGGTTATGTGAACTCTTGAACCTGCTTCATCTAATGCATCAATAGCCTTGTCTGGCAAGAAACGTTCGGACATATATCTGTCCGTTAATTTCACACAAGCTTCAATTGCTTCTTGAGAATAAGTAACATTGTGATGGTCTTCGTATTTGTTTTTGATATTATTCAAAATTGTGATCGTTTCCGCAACAGATGTTGGTTCCACAATTATTTTTTGAAAACGTCTTTCCAGTGCACCATCTTTCTCAATATATTGACGGTATTCATCTAGTGTTGTAGCACCAATACATTGAATTTCGCCCCTTGCTAATGCAGGTTTGAACATATTAGAAGCATCTAATGAACCCGTTGCGCCACCAGCTCCAACAATTGTATGGATTTCATCTATAAAAAGAATAATGTCATCATTCTTTTCTAATTCGTTCATAACTGCTTTCATGCGCTCTTCGAACTGTCCACGGTATTTTGTCCCAGCGACAAGGCTCGCCAAATCTAATGTTACAACGCGTTTGTTGAAAAGGATTCGTGATACTTTCTTTTGAATAATTCGCAACGCTAATCCTTCAGCAATAGCTGATTTTCCCACCCCAGGTTCCCCTATAAGTAGTGGATTGTTCTTTTTGCGACGGCTCAAAATTTGAGAAACACGTTCAATTTCTTTTTCACGTCCTACAACAGGATCTAACTTTCCTTCTTCGGCCATTTCAGTTAAATCCCTTCCAAAATTATCTAAAACAGGTGTTTTAGATTTTTTGTTTGATTTATTGGCAGGATTGTTAAAATTGCCTTCCTTAAGACTGTCATCTTGTCCTGAATCGTCATTATACGATTCGTTTCTTGGCAAGTTTTCTAAAAATTCTTCTTCGCTTGGAGTCATATTTAAATATTGTTCTTTAGCTACGTCATAATCAATTTTAAGTTTATTCAATAGCTTGGTTGTTGGATCGTTTTCATTTCTTAAAATACATAACAATAAATGTGCTGTACTAATGGACGAACTATGAAATACTTTTGCTTCAAGAAAAGTGGTTTTCAACGCTCGTTCTGCCTGGCGTGTCAAGTGTAAATTTTTCTTTTCAATATTAACTTCTACGCTTGGACTTGCGGGGCTTAGGATTTCTACCTTTCTGCGTAAATGATCTAAATCGACAGATAAGTTATTCAATATTTGTATTGCTTTCCCATTTCCATCTCTTAAAATACCCAGCATCAAGTGTTCAGTTCCTATAAAGTCATGACCCAATCGCAAAGCTTCTTCTTTGCTGTAGGTAATAACATCTTTTACTCTTGGTGAAAAATTATCATCCATAATATATATTTGATATAGTAAATTTAGTGAATTAGTAATTGAAAAACAAAAATCGTTCCCTTAACAAGTACTGTCAGCTAATAGACAAAAATAATAATAATATTAAAGTTAAATTTCCCTTAATTTATTAACTAAAAGTGAAGATTAATTTGTTAATAAATCATTGAAATAAGAACGTTAAAATAGGTTCAAAAATTTCAAAAAGCCGTATATTGGCACGTTTTGAAACTAATATAATTTTTTAATATAACAACTTATGTCTGAAGGAGAAAAGTTAATTCCTATTAACATTGAAGATGAAATGAAAACTGCTTACATCGATTATTCGATGTCCGTAATTGTATCCAGAGCACTTCCAGATGTTAGAGATGGCTTGAAACCAGTACATCGAAGAGTATTATTTGGAATGCATGATTTAGGGGTTAACTCCAGATCTGCCCATAAAAAGTCCGCAAGAATTGTCGGGGAAGTTCTTGGAAAGTATCACCCACACGGTGATACCTCTGTTTATGATGCCATGGTTCGTATGGCACAAGAATGGAGTATGCGTTATTTATTGATTGACGGTCAGGGTAATTTTGGTTCTGTAGATGGCGATAGTCCTGCAGCGATGCGTTATACGGAGGCTAGAATGCGTAAGATTTCGGAAGAAATTTTGGCGGATATCGATAAAGAAACGGTAGATTTTAAATTGAATTTTGATGACACACTAGAAGAGCCAACAGTTATGCCAACTCGTGTTCCTACCTTATTAATAAATGGGGCAACAGGAATCGCAGTAGGTATGGCGACAAATATGCCACCTCACAACTTAACAGAGGTAATCAACGGTACATTGGCTTTCATGGACAATAATGATATTGAGATTGACGAGCTGATGACGCATATTAAAGCCCCAGATTTTCCTACTGGTGGTATCATATATGGGTATGAAGGCGTTCGTGAAGCATTTAAAACTGGAAGAGGACGTATTGTAATGCGTGCTAAAGTAGGCTTTGAAGAAGTTGACGGAAGAGAGTGCATTATCGTTACCGAAATTCCATACCAAGTGAATAAAGCGGATATGATTAAACGTACCGCCGACTTAGTAAATGATAAAAAAATAGATGGAATTGCTAATATCCGTGATGAATCGGATAGAAACGGGATGCGTATCGTTTATATTTTAAAACGTGATGCTACACCAAACGTGGTTTTGAACACACTTTATAAGTTTACACAATTACAATCTTCGTTTAGTGTAAACAATATTGCAATTGTAAAAGGGCGTCCGCAAATGTTGAATCTGAAAGATCTGATTCATTATTTTATCGAACACCGTCATGATGTGGTGACTCGTAGAACGCAATTTGAATTGAAAAAAGCGGAAGCTAGAGCGCATATTTTAGAAGGTTTGATTATCGCTTCGGATAATATTGATGAAGTAATTGCTTTAATCAAAGCTTCAAAAAGTACCGAAGAGGCAAGAGAGAAATTAATTGAAAGATTCAATTTATCAGATATTCAATCTCGTGCCATTGTTGAAATGCGTTTGCGTCAATTAACAGGTCTGGAACAAGATAAGTTAAGAACGGAATACGATGAAATTATGAAGTTAATAGAGCATTTGAAAGCTTTATTAGCCGACGTAAACTTGAGAATTGCTTTGATTAAAGAAGAATTGACTGAAATTCGTGATAAATATGGAGATGAGCGTCGTTCTATAATTGAATATTCTGGTGGAGATGTAAGTATTGAGGATTTAATTGCCGATGAAAATGTGGTAATTACAATTTCTCATGCAGGTTATATTAAACGTACTAATCTTACGGAATACAAAACTCAGAATAGAGGAGGAGTTGGTCAAAAAAGTGCTGGAACAAGAGATCAAGATTTCTTAGAACACATGTTTGTGGCAACGAATCACCAATATATGATGTTCTTTACGCAAAAAGGGAAATGTTTCTGGATGCGTGTTTATGAAATACCGGAAGGAAGTAAAACTGCTAAAGGTAGAGCAATCCAAAACTTGGTAAATATTGAAAGTGACGATAAAGTAAAAGCATTTATTTGTACCCAAGATTTAAAAGACCAGGAATACATCAAAAGTCATAATTTGATTATGGTGACTAAAAAAGGTCAGGTTAAGAAAACATCTTTAGAGAAATATTCTAAGCCTAGAGTTAATGGTGTTGCTGCAATTACTATCAAAGAAGGTGATGAATTATTGGAAGCAAAATTAACCAATGGAGAAAGTCAAATTATTTTGGCTGTGAAATCTGGTAAATTAGTTCGTTTTGAAGAAACTAAAACCCGTCCAATGGGAAGAACAGCTTCTGGAGTTCGAGGAATCACCCTTAAAGATGATACTGATGAAGTGATTGGCATGGTTACTGTTAATGATATGAGCAGCGAAATTTTAGTTGTTGCCGAAAATGGATACGGAAAACGTTCTAGTCTTGACGAATACAGAATTACAAACCGTGGTGGTAAAGGAGTTAAAACCTTAAATATTACCGAGAAAACAGGTAAGCTGATTTCGATAAATGCAGTTACTGATGCTGATGATTTAATGATTATCAACAAATCTGGATTGACTATCAGAATGGCTGTCGAAGATTTAAGGGTTATGGGACGTGCTACGCAAGGAGTGAAGTTGATCAACATTAAAGGAAACGATTCTATTGCAGCAGTTACAAAAGTAATGAAAGATGATGTAGCAGAAGTTGTTGTTGATGAAGAAGGGAATATCATCGAAACTGAAACAATCGAAAGAGTAAAACCAGTTTTAGAAGTACTTGAAGACGAGGGAGCAGAGGAAGAAGATGATGAGGATGAGTCTGAAGAGGACGAAGATTCTGAAGATGATGCCGAAGACGAAGATTCTGATGATGAAGCTTAAAATAAAAATGTGAAAAAGAATAATTATTAAACAAAAACAAGAATATTATGAAAAGTAAATATGTAATACTTGCATCAGCATTATTGATATCAGTAGCTACTTTTGCTCAAAAAGATCAAATTAAAGCTGCAGAAAAAGCAATGAAAGGCGGAAATTCTCAAGAAGCTGCAACGATTTTACAAGGTGCTGAATCTTTGATTACTAATGCCACTGATGTTGAGAAAGCACAATTTTTCTTTATAAAAGGAAATGCTTTGCTAGACTTAGCAAATAAGAATGTTGACACCAATACGAATCTTTCACTTGCTGCAAAAGCATATCAAGATTTAATTGCTGTTGAAAAAGCTTCTGGAAAAGTTAAATTTTCTACTCAAGCAGCTACGTCAATTACGCAGATAAAATTTAAATTAATTAATAATGCGATTGCAGATTCTAAAATTGAAAAACACGCAGATAGTGCTAAAAAATTATATGATGCTTATTTGTTAGATAAAAATGATACTATCAATTTATATTATGCAGCTTCTACTTATGTAAATGCTAAAGAATATGATACAGCACTTAAGTTATATGATGAGTTGAAGAATTTAAACTATTCTGGAAAAGGAACGAGTTATTTTGCAGTGAATAAATTGTCTGGTGAAGAGGATGTTTATGCTACAGCTCAAGAAAGAGACAGAATGGTGAAACTGGGAACTCATGAAAAACCAAGAACTGAAGCTGTTCCTTCAAAAAGAGGAGAAATATATAAAAATATGGCTTTAATTTTAGTTCAAAATGGAAAAACTGAAGAAGCTAAAAAAGCTATGGCTGAGGCTAGAGTTGCAAATCCGGATGATACTTCATTGATTTTGACAGAAGCTAATTTATATTTAGAAACGAAAGATTATGTTACTTATAAGAAATTAATCTCTGAAGTATTAGAAAAAAATCCTAATGATGCTGATTTGATTTTTAATTTAGGAGTAATAAGTACTACTGCCAATAATACCGTTGAAGCTGAGAAATATTATAAGAGAGCTATTGAAATAAAACCAGATTATGTAAATGCGTATCTTAATTTAGCAATTTTAAAACTGGATGCTGACAAAAAACTTTTTGAGGAAATGAATAAATTAGGAAACTCAGAAAAAGATAATAAGCGTTATTTGGTTCTTAAAAAACAAAGAGAAGCAGTATTTTTGGATGCCTTACCGTTTTTGGAAAAAGCAAGTGAATTGGATCCATCAAATAAAGAAGTTAAAGCTACTTTGTTGAATGTTTATGGAGCATTAGAAATGACTGAAAAGAAAAAAGCATTGAAAGCTAAAATGTAATAATTCTTTTTAAGAAGATTAAAAAAACCTATCTCGAATATAAATTCTTGATAGGTTTTTTTTATATAATTTTTTTGATGACCCGAAGTTTGTGTGTATGCTTGTTTGTTTCGGGATTATAAATACCGAGATGATCTAATCTGTCAATCCGTACTTTTCCACTGGCGTGAATGATATAGTTGTCTTCCATGATGATTCCAACATGAATGATTTTGCCTTCGTCGTTGTCAAAGAAAGCTAAATCACCGGGTTCGCTTTCTTCTATAAAACTCAAAGGCTCTCCTTGAGTTGCTTGTTGTGATGCATCACGTAATAATTTATATCCGTTGAGTTTGTAAACCATTTGTGTAAAACCGGAACAATCAATACCAAATGGTGTTTTACCTCCCCATAGATAAGGAGCATTTAGATACAAAAAGGCAGTATTGATCAAACCTTCTTTAGGCTTTATACCACTAATTTTAGTTCCTTCAAAATCAAAATTTGAAGTGTTGATTTCATTATGATTTAAAAATGATACCGATGAAGCTAACGGAATTGGGATTAATACATTATTTGGCGCCGTAATGTATTCTATTAAATCAGCATTCAAAATAATTGCGTCTTCAGACAATTGATTGAAACTGGTTTCGGAAATCAGTTGGTATTGTTTAGAATCTACCCAGCCTTCATAATCATCATATTGCATTTTGATTCGGGACCATTGTTTCAATTGTTCCAGAATTTCAAAATGTTCGCCAAATAAAACTTGAGAAACAATTTCGCTTCTGTCACTGGGTTCAAAGCGAAGTGGGATTATGGCTAGATTACAAATTCCGAACATTTAGGTCAATTTATGAGTTAATAATTATGGGTTATAAGTTTCAGAACTCATAACCCATAACTTATAATTATTTTAGGCTTTTTCAATAACAATTGCCGAAGCACCGCCACCGCCATTACAAATTGCTGCAGCTCCGAATTTACCGTTATTTTGTTCTAAAACATTTATTAAAGTAACAATGATTCTTGCTCCGGAACAACCTAATGGATGTCCTAGAGATACAGCACCACCATTTATATTTACTTTGCTGTCGTCTAATCCCAAAATTTTAGTATTAGCCAGACCTACAACGGCAAAAGCTTCATTGAATTCAAAATAATCAACATCGCCAATTGCTATTCCTGCTTTTTCTAGAGCTTTTGGAATTGCTTTAGATGGTGTAGTTGTGAACCATTTTGGTTCTTGTGCTGCATCGGCATACCCATTAATGTAGGCTAGCGGTTTTAAACCTAAAGCGATTGCTTTTTCTTCACTCATTAATATTACTGCTGCTGCGCCATCATTTATTGTAGATGCATTGGCTGCGGTTACGGTTCCGTCTTTGGTAAAAACAGGACTTAATGATGGTATTTTATCTAATTTTACATTAGTGTATTCTTCGTCTTTAGAAACTATAATAGGATCTCCCTTTCTTTGTGGAACGGGAACCGGAACAACTTCATTGTCAAATTTTCCAGAATCCCAAGCTTTTGTACTACGCTCATACGATTGAATTGCGAAGTTATCTTGATCTTCACGGGTAAACTTGTATTCTGCGGCACATAAGTCAGCACACACTCCCATAGCGCTGTTATCGTATGCGTCAGTCAGTCCATCCTTCTGCATTCCGTCAATCATGGTTGCGGGACCAAATTTAGTTCCGTTTCTCAAATGCATATAATGTGGAATTAAACTCATGTTTTCCATTCCACCAGCAACTACAATTTCGGCATCACCGCATTGGATTGCTTGCGCACCCAACATAATAGCTTTCATTCCAGAAGCGCAAACTTTATTTATTGTGGTGCAGGCAACAGTATTTGGTAAACCAGCAAATAGCGCTGCTTGACGAGCAGGAGCTTGTCCTGTGCCAGCTTGAACTACATTGCCCATAAATACTTCGTCAATTAAATTTGGATCTAAATTTATTTTTTCCAAAGCACCTTTTATAGCGACTGCACCTAATCTTGGAGCAGTAACTGTAGATAATCCCCCCATAAAACTTCCGATAGGTGTCCTAACGGCAGAAACGATAACAACTCTTTTGTTCATAACTTATAAAATGTTGGTTTATGAAGCAAATTTAATCTTTTTTGAACAATTTCAAATTTAGATTAAGGCATTATCTTTTTTTAAATTTATTTTCATTCTATATGTTTGATTGTGAAGTGTTTTTGTAAAAACGACAAAAAATATTAAAAAAAAGACCTAAAATAGTTGTGAGAAGTCTAAAGATGTCTTAAATTTGCAACCGCAAAACAGGACACGTTTCTTTGAGCTTGGAGGGGTGCCAGAGTGGTAATGGAGCAGTTTGCTAAACTGTCATCGAGTAATTGGTGCCAGGGTTCGAGTCCCTGTCCCTCCGCTTAATTTTTTTGCACTTCGGGGTGTAGCGTAGCTCGGTTATCGCGCCTGCTTTGGGAGCAGGAGGCCGCAGGTTCGAATCCTGCCACCCCGACTAGATTTTTTACATGAGCAATGGAGGCATAGCTCAGCTGGATAGAGCACCTGCCTTCTAAGCAGGCGGTCGAAGGTTCGAATCCTTCTGCCTTCACTTAAACCGACAAAATATATTAAAATATATATTGTCGGTTTTTTATTTGTAAAAATAATAATTTTTAGCTACTTGTATAATTTATAGGTAATAATTGATTTTTTTTAATACATGTAAATGAATCTTGTTAACTCATTATAAATAAGATTTTTAATTCAAACTCCGATATTCATTAGGAGTGTATCCTACCCGTTGTTTAAACAATCTAGAAAAATGCTGAGGGTATTTAAAGCCCAGCTCATAAGCAATTTCGTTTACAGTCAAATGGTCTACCAGAATTTTGTCTTTTGCCACATCAATTATTTTATTTTGGATATATTCTTGAGCCGATTTACCTGTTTCCTTTTTTATTAAATCCCCAAAGTAGTTAGCTGATAAATGTAGTTCGTCAGCACAATAAGCAACTGATGGTAAACCTATAGTATTGGGCTTATCAGAGGTGAAATAGGCATTTAATACCTCTTCAAATCTCTCTAGAATTCCTTTATTAACACTTTCTCTTGTGATAAATTGTCTATCATAAAAACGCTCACAATAGCCTAAAAACAATTCAATATTTGAAGCAATAAGTTTCTTACTATGCTTATCAACTCCAAGTTGTAATTCTGAGTGGATTTTTGAAAAAGAGTCTAAAACAATTTGTCTTTCGCGTTCTGACAAATGCAATGCTTCATTGGCATTGTAACTGAAAAAATTATAATCATTTATACTTTTAAACAGAGAAGTGCCGTGTATTAAATCAGGATGAAACACTAAGGCATATCCTTTTGGTTGATATACTTTACCATCAGTCTCTACTTCCATTACTTGCCCTGGTGCAACAAAAACCAATGTGCCTTCTTGATAGTCATAGTAATCACAACCATAACGCAGATCACCACATTTTATATCTTTCAAAAAGATGCAATAAAAGCCGTAATAAATTCTAACATTCTTTTCACCTCCCCAAGATCTTTCGTTTGCTTTTGAAAAATCAATAACACTTATTAATGGATGTAAAGTTTTGCAATTGTTAAATGCATTATATTCACTAATTGTATTAAACTTGACTACTTTGTTCATGATAATTTTCATTTTATAATACAAATTTATGTATTTAGATATATCAATTACCATGTAGTAAGCACAATAAGTAATATTGGTAGAACAATCAGTAATCTATATACCAACAACCTCATTTTCAGGTCGGAAATTTGCTGAGTAGTATAAGTTATCCTAATTGCTTGGGGAATTTATAGTAACCTTAAAATTACAGAATCATGCAAAACATAAAATTAAACAACGGGGTAGAAATGCCAATTTTAGGATTCGGTGTTTTCCAAATTCCAGATGCTACCGAATGTGAAAAAGCAGTATTAGAAGCTATCGATTGTGGTTATCGTTTAATCGACACAGCTGCTTCGTATATGAATGAAGCTGCCGTAGGTAATGCCATTAAGAAAAGTGGTGTTCCTAGAGAAGAATTGTTTATAACTACAAAAGTATGGGTTCAAGATGCTGGCTATGAAAAAACGAAAGCTGCTTTCCAAAAATCATTAGACCTGTTGCAACTATACTATCTGGATTTATATCTTATTCATCAACCCTATGGAGATATTTTTGGATCTTGGAGAGCTATGCAAGAATTATATACTGAAGGTAAGGTCAGAGCTATTGGTGTTGCAAATTTTCATCCGGACAGAGTAATGGATTTAATTGCTAATAGTGGTTTTACACCTGCAATAAATCAGATAGAAACGCATCCATTTCATCAACAAATTAGGAACCAAGAATTCCTTCAGAAAAACAATGTCCAAATACAATCTTGGGGGCCATTTGCAGAAGGAAAAAACAACATTTTCCAAAATGAAATTTTAATTGCTATTGGCGCTAAATATAATAAATCCGTTGCGCAAGTTATCCTTCGTTGGTTGACTCAAAGAGGTGTGGTTGCTATTCCAAAATCAGTACGAAAAGAAAGAATGCTTGAGAATTTCATCATTTTTGATTTTGAATTATCAACAGATGATATGCAGATGATTCAGACTCTGGATACTAAAGGGAGTTTGTTTTTTGACCTTAGAGATCCTAATATGGTAAAATGGTTAAGCGAGTATAAAGTAGCGTTATAAAATAACAGTAGTTCTAAAAAATATAATTATGAATCGTAGAAATCTATTAAAAACCGCAGGATTAGTATTGGCTGGAAGCGCTATACTACCTTTTGATTCATTAGCAAAAACTATAAAATCAGAAGAAGATCATTTAAAAAATGATTATCTTCAACCCTTGTCTAACAAGCGAAAACTGGGTGCTTCTCTTGAAGTTTCCAGTATAGGACTGGGTGTTCAGAATATGAGCCGTACGTATCAAACTACAATTCCCTCTCGTCCAGAAATGTTCAATATCATTCGAACAGCCTTTGATAAAGGAGTTACCCTATTTGATACAGCTGAGGCTTATGGCCCTTTTGAAGTGGAACGAATTCTTGGAGAAGGTGTGGCACCTTTCCGTGATAAAATAGTCATCGAAACGAAGTTTGGCTGGAATATTGACCAGGAAACAGGCAAGCGATTACCTGGTTTAAACAGTCGCCCTGAACACATCAAAATGGTTGTGGAAGGAATGCTTAAAAGACTTCGCACTGATAGAATAGATTTATTGTATCAACACCGTGTAGATCCGCAAGTTCCCATTGAAGATGTAGTTGGAGCTATTCAGGATTTGATAAAAGAAGGTAAAATATTGCATTACGGATTGTCAGAGCCGGGATCTCAAACCGTAAGACGAGCACACAAAATCCATCCCATTGCGGCCATTCAAAATGAATATTCTTTGTTATGGCGTGGTCCGGAAAAGGAAATCATACCGCTTTGCGAAGAATTAGATATAGGATTCGTTCCATGGAGTCCGCTTGGAGTGGGTTTTCTAACTGGAGCCATTGATGCTGATACACGCTTCGCTCAAGGTGATATACGTGGAAATGAGTCTCGTTTCTCGCCAGAGAATATGCCCCGTAACTTGATACTTGTAGATTTATTAAAAAACTGGGGTGCACAAAAACAGGCCACTCCTGCCCAAATTTCGCTGGCTTGGCTATTGGCACAAAAGCCTTGGATTGTTCCAATACCAGGCACGACACAGATGGCACACATGCTTGAAAATATTGGAGCTGAAAATATAAAATTTACGACAGCTGAACTAAAGGAATTCAATAAACAATTGGATGCTATTCAAATTTTGGGTGAACGATTACCTGCCTTTGTTCAAGCTTTTTCTGATGTGGAAGCACCGTTAAAGAAAAAACAGTAAAATTAAAAAACATCATTACACTTTAACTTTAAATTAGATCATATGAAAATAGTAATTGTGGGGCTGTTTGTAATAGCTAGTTTACAATATTCCTTTGCTCAAGAAAATAAAACAAGTACTGTCGTTACGAATTACACAGACACTGAACAGGAAATTATTCAACTCTCGAAACAAAAATGGCAGTGGATGGCCGATAAAAATGTAGACAAACTTGAACCACTCTTTGACAACAAATCCAAATTTGTCCATATGAGTGGTACTTGGAAAAAGGACGAGGAACTCGACATTATTAAAACGGGTAGAATTTGGTACAAGAATACTAAAGTCCATGATGTAGCAGTAGAAATTTTCAAAAAAACGGCAATCGTTTGGAACCGAATTACCCTAGAGGCTATAGTCCGAGGAAGTGAGGTCGTCACTGAATTTACTGTAACAGAAATCTATCAAAAACAAGGTAAAGATTGGAAATTGTTAGCTTTAACATTCAGCAGTGTTAGAGATACTCATCAGATTCAGAAATAATAATAAAAATACATAATACTAAATTTACTACTATGAAAAAATCAATCTTTGGACTACTTCTTCTTGTTTTATTTACAACTAATACTTTTTCACAAAATACTGATAAACAGGAAGTGATTCAACTTTCAAAACAAAAATGGCAGTGGATGGCCGATAAAAATGTCGATAGACTTACACCTTTGTTTGATGATAAATCTGTCTTTGTTCATATGGGAGGAAGTTGGGGAAAAACCCAAGAAATCAATGTGATTAAAAGTGGAGGAATTCATTATAAGAAAGCAGATGTTCATGAAGTGTCAGTAAACATTATCGGTAATACGGCTATACTTTTAAATAAAATTACACTATTAGCAGTAGTTGGAGGGAATGAAGTAACCAATCCGTTTATTGTAATGGAAGTATATATAAAAGACAATGATGGTTGGAAACTCGGCTCATTGTCGTTCACTAAGCTCATGACACCAGGACAATAAAAATTTGAAAAAATGAAAAAAATATGGATTGTAATTGTATTATTTTATTGTACTGCCCAGGTAAACGCGCAACAAGCGGTTTCACAAAGTTCTACAAGGCAAGTTAGTACGAATTCAGGAATTGTTCGTGGAGTAACAGAAGGAGGTATTTCTATATTCAGAGGTATTCCTTATGCGGCACCACCAGTGGGTGCAAATTGTTGGCGGCCTCCACAGCCAGTGACTGCTTGGAAGGAAGTGAAAGATGTAAGTAACTTTTGTGCTGATTGTCCGCAAGCGAGTTGGCCTCGTGGTGCCGGCATGTCGCAAAATTCATCTGAAGATTGTTTGTTTCTCAATATCTGGACACCTGCTACAGCAACAAAAAAATCAAAATTACCTGTTATGGTTTGGATTCACGGAGGCGGATTTGTAGGAGGCAGTGGTGGTGGAAATGGGTTTACAGGAGCATCATTTGCAAATCAGGATGTTATACTAGTTTCTTTTAATTATCGTTTAGGGCGTCTTGGTTTTTTTGCGTTTCCCGCTTTAAGTAAAGAAAACCCAAATGAATATAAAGGTAATTATGGCTACATGGATCAGATTGCTGCATTACAATGGGTTAAAAAAAATATCGTTGCGTTTGGAGGCGATTCCAAAAATGTAACCATTTTTGGCGAGTCAGCTGGTGGCGTATCGGTACATTCTCTTTTGACTATACCCGCAGCAAAAGGTTTATTTAAGAAAGCAATTATTGAGTCAGGGGGTGGACGAGATGGTGTACTAACGGGTCGTCCAATTGACAAAGAAAAGGCAGATATTCATTATCCAATATCGGCCGAAACTATCGGAGTTAACTTTACCAAAAGATTTAATATCGAAGGTGATAATGACGAAGTTCTCAACAAGCTAAGAGCATTAAGTACTGCTGAAATTATTGATGGCGGAGAGGAAACTGCTGGACAAGGTGGTCCTATAACGTATTCAGGACCTATACTTGATAGACGTTTGGTAACTGAGACTGCGGAGAGTTCTTACAAGACAGGAAAGCAACCAAATGTTCCTATTATTATTGGATCAAATAGTGCAGAAGTTCCTGCAGGCTTTGTTAACGCGAATTCAAAAGAGGAATTACTGTCATTGTTTGGCAACTATAAAGAGGAGGCAACTGCAGCCTACGACCCTGATGGCAATACTGATTTTGCTAAGATGTTAACCTTAGTTAATACCGATAAAGTTTGGGCAGAGCCTGCCCGCTTTACTGCTAGAGCATTTACTTCTAAATCGATACCTATCTATTTATATCTCTTCTCTTATGTACCCATCTCCATGAAAGACTGGATGCGATATGGTGCATCTCATGCCTCTGAGATTGCTTATGTATTTGATAATCTTGTGGAACGCAATGGCATTACTTTTACTGCGAAAGATAAAGAAGTAGGCAAAATAATGAATGCCTATTGGGTTAACTTTGCTAAAACGGGTAATCCAAATGGAAAGGGACTACCGCTTTGGCCGGTATATGATAGCTATAAAAATGAGGTTTTTGAGTTTAGGCAAGATGGGTCGGCAGGTAATTCTTTCGATCATAGAAAAGCAAGACTAGATGTGATAGAAAAGGCATTTGACAGCAATAAATAAAAAGAATTAGATTGCAAACTGGAAAATATAAATTAAATCACATTATAATGAAACAGAATATAATTAGATTGTGGAGTATACTTTGTTTGTTTTTGATGATCCAATCATCATTTTATGCACAAAAAAGCACGAAACAAAAACCGTTACTAATTAAAGAGCAAGGAAGTTTTGCTGTTGGAGGAACTATCATTACCAATTCTGGCACATTCGATCCCTACAAACCTACTCCCGAAGGACAAACTTTTCGTGGAGACCATGCCTATGTTTTTTATCAAATTCCTGTAAAGGCTCGTAAATATCCACTGGTGATGTGGCACGGTATAGGTCAGTTTTCTAAAACATGGGAAACCACACCCGACGGACGAGAAGGGTATCAAAATATTTTTCTCCGCAGAAACTTTCCTGTTTATGTGATTGATCAACCAAGAAGAGGTAATGCTGGAAGAAGTACTGTAGCGGCTACCATTAATCCAACTCCTGATGAACAGCAATGGTTTGATGTCTTCCGTGTAGGTGTATGGCCCAATTATTTTGAAGGTGTCCAATTTGCTCAAGATTCAAGTACACTCAATCAATACTTTCGGTCTATGACACCCAACATTGGTGCTATCGATAGTAATGTTAATTCGGATGCGGTTTCAGCATTATTCAACACAATAGGCCCTGCAATTTTGGTTACACATTCCCATTCTGGTGGTATGGGATGGCTCACTGCTGTAAAAAATAAAAACGTCAAAGCAATAGTATCTTACGAACCAGGTAGTGGATTCTTATTTCCTGAAGGTGAAGTACCATCATCTTTAACAAGTTCGGCTGGTTCCCTAGAAGCAAGTTCAGTTTCAATGAAAGAATTTATGCAACTTACTAAAATACCTATTGTTATTTATTATGGAGATAATATTCCTGAAAGTCCCTCAAAAAATCCTGGGGCTGACGGATGGAGAATACGCCTCAAAATGGCGCGTTTATGGCGAGATGCAGTCAATAAATATGGTGGAGATGTCACTGTAATACATCTACCGGAAATAGGAATTAAAGGCAATACACATTTTCCATTCTCAGATTTAAACAATGTTGATATAGCTAACCTAATGAGTCAATGGCTAAAAGAAAAGGGATTGGATAAGTAATAAGAAAATAATTATGAAGCAATTTAGAATTTTCGGTTTTAAAGTAATTGTATTAAGTTTTGCATTATTTTCCAATTACACAAAAGCACAACAGTTGGTAATTAATGACAGCTATTTAAGTATAAAGGAAAAAAGCATTATTACCATTGCATCACTAACAGCTAAAGGCGATTTAGTCCAACTAAAATCAGAGTTAAACAAAGGTCTTGAAGCGGGACTTACCGTGAATGAAGTAAAAGAAGTATTGGTTCATACCTATGCATATTGCGGTTTTCCAAGGAGTATCAGAGGATTGCAAACTTTTATGGAAGTGCTTAACGAACGAAAATCAAAAGGTATTATTGATGAACCTGGTAACGAAGCTTCTGCAATCAAAGAGGATGGCAACAAATATCAAAGGGGTAAAAAAATTTTGGAACAACTTACAAAAACGCCCCAATCGGATACCCTTACAGGATATGCAGCTTTTGCACCGGTAATAGATATTTTTTTGAAAGAACACTTATTTGCAGCTATTTTTGAAAGAGATGTTTTAACCTTCACTCAAAGAGAATTGGTTACGATTTCCGTTATCAGTGCTATTGGTGATGCTGAGCCAATGCTAAAAAGTCATTTGTTAATTTCTCTCAATCTAGGTATATCGCCTGAACAGTTAAAAGAATTTATAGGCGTTATCAAACCAATCTTAGGAAGAAAAAAGACTAAAGCTGCAAAAGAAGTTATAAACGAAGTGTTGAAAAACAGATAGGCTCAATAATTTTAAAATAAAAGAAATGAAAAAAGTATCATTAATAATCGCATTAGTAATGTCAATAGCAGCTATAGATATGTCAAATGCTCAAACTACTCAAAAGGCACATCAACAAAATCCTTATACCTTGGTATATGAGGGAGCAATTACTGAAAATGTTAAAGGGAAAGTAAACATCTATCCTGTCACCTATAAAATTAAAGAAATTACAATAGTTGCTAATGTTTACGCACCTGCTAACTTTGACTCATCAAAAAAATATCCTACTTTAGTTATTGCTCATCCTAATGGTGGTGTAAAAGAACAGGTGGCAGGTTTATATGCTCAACGTTTAGCAGAACAGGGCTATATTACTATCACAGCAGATGCAGCATATCAAGGAGGTAGCGGCGGAGAGCCTCGTAATGTAGATAAACCGGCAAACCGAATTGAAGATATACACGCAATGGCTGACTTTATTACTCAATATAAAGGTGTTGACACATCTAGACTTGGATTACTCGGAATTTGTGGCGGCGGCGGTTATTCTTTAAAGGCAGCCCAATCAGATAAACGATTTAAAGCAATAGCAACATTAAGCATGTTCAATTCGGGTGTAGTAAGACGTAACGGTTTTATGAACTCACAATTTTCAACGATCCAGGAACGATTAAAAGAAGCTTCTGATGCCCGTGCCCAAGAAGCTGGAGGAGGTAAAATTATGTATATGGGAGATACTCAGCTTACGGATAAACAAATAGCAGCACTACCGTTTGATTTATATCGTGAAGGATTTGAGTATTACGGCAAAACACATGCTCATCCAAATTCTACATTTAAATACACTAAGAGTAGTCTTATGGATTTAATGACTTTTGATGCCAGTACTAATATGGACTTAATAAACCAGCCATTATTAATGATTGCAGGAAGTAAAGCCGATACTTTTTATATGACTGACGATGCATTTAACAAAGCTACCAATACAAAAAACAAAGAATTATTTCTTATTAATGGAGCTACCCATATAGAAACCTATTGGAAACCTGATTATGTATTGCAAGCGGTTAATAAATTGGTTAATTTTTATCAAATCAATCTTTAAAGTTTAAAAAGATGAAACTTAAAAATATAGCAGGAATATTTCTTATCGGAGTGTTTGCTTTTTCTTGTAAAGCACAAAATAAAGTAACACTTTCAACAGAAACAGAATCACAAAAATCAATCATTTTCCCCAAAGGAGAAAAAATTACCAATAGTAATTTCACAGGTATAGCCTATTTACAAATGCTAATGAAAAGTGACAGTCTCAATCCAACCTCAGTAGGAAATGTAACTTTTGAACCTGGAGCTAGAACGAAATGGCACATTCATCCGGGTGGTCAAATTTTGTTGGCCACCGATGGAGTTGGATATTATCAGGAAAAAGGGCAACCTAAAAAAATACTTCGTAAAGGAGATGTAATCAAATGTCCACCAAATATTCAACATTGGCACGGTGCCAGTGTTGATACGTATTTTGTTCAAGTAGCAATAACAAATACCCAAAACGGTGTGCCTGTTTGGTTAGAAGCTGTAACAGATGAAGAGTATAAACAAGTTCAAACAAATAAATAGAAACAGAAAAAATATAGCCAAAAAACTAGTTGCAAAAGCACATACCTGGAACTTTTAGAGATAATGATGTCAGAAAAATACTTGAAATTCAAATATTTCTTATTTGGGTCAAACAAATCCTGATTTAAACTACATTCAATAATATAAAAAAGCACTGTTGAATTTTTTAGTAACTTTCTCCTTCAAAACAGATGGCTAAGAGTTTCAAATCTTCGAGTAAAGGTTCGGATTTTGAACACTAAGGTTCAAAAAAACCGATACTTTAATTAGTATCGGTTTTTTTGTTTTTATATCTATTGTAAATACTTAATTTGTCTTATTTTTATAAAAAATAGTATTTATGACTCGCTACTTCAAATCATTGTTAATCTTTTGTTCTCTTTTTTGGATTGTTTCCTGTAAATCGCAATCGGCTATTACTGTTACTGAAGATAAAAAGAGTCCAATGATTGCTGATACTACATTTGTGAATTTAAAAGAATATAGTCAGAATTTTGTCTATGATATGAAGTATGCAACTTCTGATAATTTCCTAAAAGCAAAAGTGTATGATTGTGCAGAATGCTTTTTACGGTTAAAAACGGTTAATGCACTTGTTGAAGCCAATAAAAAATTCATGAAGAAAGGCTATAAAATAAAAATTTTTGATTGTTACCGCCCTTTAGATATTCAAAAAAAAATGTGGAAAATTGTTTCTAACCCAGAATATGTGGCTAATCCTGCTAAAGGTTCTATCCATAATAGAGGAGGAGCGGTAGATATTACTCTAGTCGACAATAACGGGAAAGAATTGGATATGGGAACTTCTTTTGATTATTTTGGAATTGAAGCCAGTCACAATTATTTAAACGTATCTCAAGAAATTAAACAAAATAGGGGATTGCTAAAAAAAATAATGATCCAAAAAGGGTTTAATTCTTTTGATTCGGAATGGTGGCATTATAATTTAAAATCCGCTTTGAAAGATAGTGTTTCTAATGCCAAATGGGATTGTAACTAATTTATTCGATACAACGTATCGAATTCATGAAATACGTTTCCGGTTGGTAAATCTCATCGTTTAATTCCGATTTAAATTCTTTTTTCAGCACATAATCTTCAGTATCCGTTAAATATTTGATTCTCATCATGGAAACGGGAGAGCTTTTTAACTCTGCAAAACTATCTTTCATAAACATAAATTGACCTGAAATGATTCTATTGTCAAAGCCTTTATCATCACGAAGCATCGTTCCACAATTCTCTTGATCGATATGTAGCAATGTTATTATTTTTCCATTATTTAACTGTAAAAATAATTTTGAGTTTTTATCAAAGCAATTTGCTTTAATGAATTCTTTGCTTTTTTGGATTAACTGCACATTAAGTGTTGGCAAGCCATCTGTTAAAGCTAAGGAATAGAAAATATAACTGGAATTTCCGGCAAAATTTTTCTCGCTAATCATGTATTCCTTTGTTGCTTTGTATGTTCCTATAGAATCGGTTACGTTTACGCTATAATCACATGTTTTTTGGGCAAATAAGCTAAGGCTGAATAAGAATAGTATGCTAGTAATTATAGATTTCATTTTTATTTTATTTTGGTGCAAATTAAAACTATTTTATGATTATTTTCATCAGTCGTAAAAAAACAATATACATTTCCACCGTCTTTTATTTTCCATTTTTTTCGAATGCTTTCTACACTGTCGGGAAAATTTCGGGTTGTAATATTGGCTTTGGTATTTTCTAAATACATTTTCATTTCCGTTTTGCTGTAAGGAACTGCATTTTGAATTTCAAAAACTCTTCCCGGAAAGGAAATTAAATGATCTGAGGTGTATAAATGAGAATGTTTGTGTAATTTGTTTAGGTTGTAAAATGAACTCACTTCATCAAACCCACCTGATTTCATTATGGCACTATTGGGTTCGTACAAATATTTTTGAGGTAAACCAAAGACTGGAAATGTAGTTTGGTCGTCTAAAATAAAGTCGAATGTTTCGTTTTTATCTTTTAAAAGGTTAATTGTTTTTATGTTTACAGTTCCAGAATAGCCTTTGTGTAATTCCCATAATAGTTCTTTTACTTCATTTTCGAGCGCCACTATATGAATCGTTTTGACATTTTGTAATTCTAATAATCCTGCTGAAATATCGAGTAGAGGAGCCGTCTTTATAAGAATAGCATTCGAATTATTGAAATAAAAGTCCAGATTCTCAGGAACATTGGGCAAGCAATCTTTGAGCATGAATACTTTTCCTTTAGCATCATTTCTTCTCGAAGGATCAATATAAATCCACTCCCATTTAGTATTTAAAGTTTTTAAAGTAGCCAAACTATCTCCCGCATAGCAACTGATATTTGTAGCATTTAATAGCTCAAAATTGTGTTTGACAAGATTAGATAGTTCTGGATTGATTTCGCAATGGACAACATTTTTTATTTTTTTTGCAAAATAATAATCATCGACTCCAAAACCTCCTGTCAAATCAATTAAATTTTCACCTGAAATAATGGAGGCTTTGTAAGAAGCTGTTTTTTCGGATGAAGTTTGCTCTATTGAGATTTTACTTGGATAAATAATATATTTGGTGCTAAACCAATTAGGCAATTTATCCTTTGCTCTTGTTTTGGCTTCAATTTGGTTCAAAATAGAAATCCAATCCACAGTTGGAAATGGATTTTTTTGAAGTGCTAATTTCGAAATGGGAATGCCAATATTTTTTCCTATAAATTCTTGAATTTCAGGATTTAGAATCATTAAATCCAAAATTAAATGTCTTTAGTTAATAGTTGAATAATTTTGTTCTCGGGAAAGAATTCTTTACCAATCACTTTTATTATCGTATATAAAGGAACCGCTACTATCATTCCTAGTATTCCAAAAAGGAAACCTGCAATTAATATCACAAGAAATATTTCTAATGGATGTGAGCTTACGCTTTTTGAAAAAATGATAGGTTGAGATAAATTATTATCAATGACTTGAACAATCCAGAAACCAATTAAAACATAAATTGTAGTTGGCAAAATTTCTGATTGAAAATCATTTCCTAAATTACTCATCATCGTTAAAATTGCAGCTAATATTGAGGCTATTAATGGACCGATGTAAGGAATAATATTTAAAACTGCACATAAAAAGGCGATGATAATTGCATTAGGAGCACCAAAAATAAGTAATACAATTAGGTATAAAATAAAAACTATGAATAATTGGAGTAATAATCCAATAAAATAGCGCGACAATAAGTAATTTATTTTGTCTAAAGAATTTAAAATTTGATCTTCGTGGCTATCAGGAATTAATTTTTTAGCTCCATTTTTAAATAATAACCGGTCTTTCAAGAAGAAAAAAGTAATAAAAAGTACGGAAGCCAATCCCATTCCAAAACTACTGATTGTACCTAAAATTGCATTTATAAAATTTGGAATAAAATTAAAATTTAATTTTGAGGCATAATTACTTTCTTTGAGCATTTTGGAGGAATCAATATGATGACTTTCCAAAAATGCTGATATCTGGTTAACCAATTGAATTATGTTTTTTTCAATTTCGGCAGTGTTCAAAAGCGATAAATTTTGACCTTGTGATGAAATCAAAGGAATAAACATCATTATAAATCCAGCTATAATAAGAACAAAAATCAATAATGTTGCTATTGTTGCAAATACATGTTTGAATTTTAATCTTCTTTTGAAAAAATCTAAAATTGGATTTCCTATTAATGTAAGAATTAATGCAACTATGAGATAAATCAGCACTGATTGAATTTGATACAGAAAATAAAGAGATAAAGCGACTATAACAATAGTACTTATTGCTCTTAAAATTCCATTAGCGATAATTTTTGATGTAATCATTTATATTTTTTAGGATATAAAGATAAAAAAACTCGCTAACAAGTAGCGAGTTTTAAATTCTAAAATCTAAAAATTATATCCCAAAACCGGCTCTTGCTCCACCAGAAACAAATAAAGCAGCCATTCTTGCTTTTTGACCATTAGTGAACATATACATTCCTCGATCGTCAGTATAATCCATATAATTCATAGTCATTTCATTATGAGTTGGTAAACAAGAGCTTACAAATGGGTATGTCGGGACACTAAAGTTTGCGGTTTTATGAACAGGAGTGTCAGCAACTAAATCGTTTCCACAAGAAGCGTCTCCCCAAATGTGACGAAGATTCATCCAATGGCCAACTTCGTGAGAGGCCGTTCTTCCTAGATTGTAAGGATAACTGTTATCACTTGATAAACCAAAATAGAATGAATCAATCACGACTCCATCAGTTGCTAATGAGCCACCAGGGAATTGAGCGTATCCTAAGATTCCTCCTCCTATAATACAAGCCCAAATGTTTAAAGTTGTAGTTGGCGAAGTAGGATCGATTCCACCTCTTTTTGAATTTTTCATAACATCTCTGGTTCCCCATGAAGTTTTAGTAGTCGATTTTCTATTGATTTTTACCAACTCGAAAGTAATGCCCACATTAGCCGCTACACCAGTAAACTCAGCCGGAATATTCCTGAAATCAGAGTTTGTAGCAGTGAAATCTTTATTTAATACATCAATTTGGGATTGTATTTGAGCATCAGAGATATTTTCAGCAAGTGTTCTGTAAAGCACATTTACGACTACCGGAATTATAATTTTGCCGTTTACTGAGCGGTTTGTCAACATTGCTTTTTGTGTAAAAGCTTCAATTTGATTCATTCTTAGAATCAATGTAGGATCTGCTTTTAATTGTTCCGCTAATACCTCTTGGGAAGCACATGAACGGTGTGTAATAGCATTTCTTGAAGAGGAAGTTAATTCTGTTTGGTCATTTTGACATGAAAAAAGCATTATAAATGCGACTGCGGATAGAATAATTTTTTTCATAATAGTAGTTTTTTACGTTATAAATTATTGTTTGTCAGTTTAATAACAAGCAATTTACAATTAATATTTGGCATGTATTAATGATTTACAATAATTTTCAATACTATGATGTTACCGATTATAGGATGGGTTTTAATAAAATTTGGATTGATTTAATTTTCAAAAAAAAACTCGCTAACAAGTAGCGAGTCTTAAATTCTAAAATCTAAAAAAATTATATACCGAAACCTGCTCTAGCTCCGCCAGAAACGAATAAAGCAGTCATTCTTGCTTTTTGACCATTAGTGAACATGAACATTCCTCTATCGTCAGTATAATCCATATAGTTCATAGTCATTTCATTATGAGCCGGTAAACATGTACTTACGTATGGATATGTTGGAACACCAAAGTTTGAAGTTTTGTGAACAGGAGTGTCAGAAACTAAATCGTCTCCACAAGATGCATCACCCCAAATGTGTCTAAGGTTCATCCAGTGACCTACTTCATGACTTGCAGTTCTACCTAAATTGTAAGGGTAGCTTGCAGCACTAGATAATCCAAAATAATTGGAATCAATTACAACACCATCAGTTGCCAATGAACCACCAGGGAATTGAGCATAACCCAATATTCCTCCGCCTATTGTACAAGCCCATAAGTTAAGCGTTGTTGTAGGTGAAGTTGGATCTAATCCTCCTTGTTTTGTTTTTTTCATGGCATCTCTGGTTCCCCATGAAGTTTTAGTAGTTGATTTTCTATTGATTTTTACTAATTCAAAAGTAATACCAACATTTGCGGCAACACCAGCAAACTCAGCAGGAGTACTACTGAAATCAGGGTTTGTAGCAGTGAAATCTTTATTTAATACGTCAATTTGAGATTGTATCTGAGCGTCAGAGATATTTTCTGCTGCAGTTTTATACAATACATTGACAACTACTGGAATTACAACTTTGCCATTTACTAATTTATTAGTTAGCATTGATTTTTGTGTAAAAGCTTCAATCTGATTCATTCTTAAAGCTAATGTAGGATCAGCTGCTAATTGTTCCGCTAATACATCTTGAGAAGCGCATGAGCGGCGTGCAGTAGCATTCGTTGCTATTGATTCTGTTTGGTCATTTTGACAAGAGAATAGCATCAAGAATGCTGTTGCAGTTAAAAGAATTTTTTTCATAATAATACTGGTTTTTTGTTATAAAAAATTGATTTGGGTTAATAATAATGCAATTTTATAACAAATTATTCAGCAAAACAAATTTTTTTAAATAAAATTTACGAACCAACTATAACGATATAGTTAATATGGCTTGAATGATTATCTATTGGATTTGTTTTTACTAATAAGCTCATACAATGCAATACTTGTAGCTTTCTCGACATTCATACTGCTGTTTTCTCCAAACATATCTATGTGTGCGATCTGATTTGAAATTGCTAAAATTTCGTTTATTTCGCTGTCTATTATTAATGCAACTTTTCTAAAATTGGTAATAATACTCTTTTTAATGGTTTACTTGTATTGGTAATTTCCAGGGAGATAATTTCGTAATCATCGCGAATTAAATAATCTAATAAATCATTTGGTTTCATCAATTACACAACATGAAGATGGCTACTTCGGGAAGTTTTATTAATTTTTCTTGGATTGAGAGGAATGTTTTCCCTAAGTAGATGATTTTTTCAACAATAAAAGCCTCGCTTATCCTAAAGAGTGAACCAAAATTCTATTAAAATAAATAGGATCACTTACTAATGTAATGGGGCAATTTTTTCTCTCAAAGGGAATAGCTGCATGATTTATATTAATTATTAAAGATATAATTTATAATATTAGCACCCATTTTTAGTGCTTTTTCGCGAACATCAGCGGGATCGTTATGTACTTCAGGATCTTCCCATCCATCACCTAAGTCACATTCGAAAGTATAAAGAAGGACTAATTTGTTTTCTATAAATATTCCAAAAGCTTGTGGTCGTTTTCCATCATGCTCATGTATTTTTGGTAATCCATTAGCAAAAAGATAGGGCTTTTGAAAAATAGCATGATTTGCAGGAATTTCGACCAAATCATTATTTGGAAATATTTTTTTTATTTCTTTTCGAATGTATTGGTCCATACCATAATTATCATCAATGTGGAGAAAACCACCAGCCAACAAATAATTTCTAAGATTAATTACATCAGTATCACTAAAAACAACATTTCCGTGTCCAGTCATATGAACGAATGGATAGGAAAGTAAATCCGGACTTCCGGGTTCAACCGTTCCTGGCTTAGTTTTTATTTTAGTGTTGATGTTTGCATTGCAATATTTTATTAAATTAGGTAATGAAGTGGGATTAGCGTACCAATCTCCGCCACCACTATATTTTAATAATGCAATCTCCTGCGAAAATGAGGTGACAGAAATTAATAGCAATAAATAATATATTTTTTTCATAACTATAAATTCAGAATCATTAATTCTTACTCTTCATTAACAAAAACAACGCTATGACACGCAACAATGGCAGCAGTTTCTGTGCGTAATCTTGTATTGCCTAAAGAAACCGGAATGTAATTGGCTTCAAGTGCTGATTCGATTTCTTTTTCTGTAAAATCTCCTTCAGGACCTATTAATAGGGTAACATTTTTATTTGCTTCTAATGCAGATTTCAATGTTTTTTTATTGGTTTCCTCACAATGGGCTATAAAATTTAGACCTTCCTGTTTTTGTTTAATAAACTCTTTGAAAGATATCGCATCATTCAATTTTGGAAGAAACAATACATTAGATTGCTTCATGGCGGTCAATAAAATTTTATCAAATCTTTCTGTATTGATTACTTTTCGTTCAGAACGATCGCAAATAATAGGGGTTATTTCATGGATGCCAATTTCAGTTGCTTTCTCTAAAAACCATTCGAAGCGATCATTCATTTTAGTTGGAGCAACAGCTAAATGCAAATGAAATTTTGAAGGTGACGATTTTTCGAAAGAAATGATTTTTACCGTGCATTTATTGTCGGAAGCTAAAGTGATTTCAGTTTTAAATAAATGCCCTAAACCATTGGTTACAAATAGAATATCGCTATCTTTTTTGCGTAATACTTTAATAATATGTTTGCTTTCTTCTTTGTCAAAAGAAAAGTTCTCAGTGGTCTCGTTAATATTTGGATTGTAAAATAATTGCATAATTTAGAATTGTATTCTTGCTTTAGAAACGACAGATGAAGTTTCAAAATTTCCAGTTAAAAATTTTTGGTAACCTACAATTCCAATCATTGCAGCGTTATCCGTGGTGTACTCAAATTTAGGAACAAATGTCTTCCATCCATATTTATTTTCGGCTTCTGCCAAAGCGTTTCTTATTCCTGAATTAGCCGAAACTCCTCCGCCAATTGCTATTTGTTTTATTCCTGTTTCCTTTACGGCTAGTTTTAATTTATCCATCAGAATTTCAATAATTGTATATTGAATGGAAGCACAAATGTCATTTCGGTTTTCTTCTATAAAATTTTGATTCTCTAGTTTTTTCTTTTGAATAAAATATAAAATAGCGGTTTTTAAACCTGAAAAACTAAAATCCAATCCGGGAACTTTTGGTTTTGTAAAAGCAAAAGCTTTTGGATTCCCCAATTGAGCATATTTATCAATCAAAGGTCCACCAGGATAAGGGAGTCCGAGTATTTTTGCACTTTTATCAAAAGCTTCTCCTACGGCATCATCGGTAGTTTCACCTATAATTGTCATATCAAAGAAATCATTCACTCTCACAATTTGAGTATGTCCGCCACTTATGGTCAAAGCCAAAAAGGGAAAGGTAGGCTTTTCGAATCCTTCTTCATGGATAAAATGCGCTAAAATATGGGCGTGCATGTGATTTACTGCAATTAAAGGAATTTTTAAGGCTAATGCCAATGATTTTGCAAATGAACTTCCTACAAGAAGGGAACCCATCAATCCGGGGCCTTGGGTAAAAGCAATTGCTGACAACTGTTCTTTTTGTATATTTGCTTTTCGAAGTGCAGCATCAATAACTGGAACTATATTTTGTTGGTGTGCACGAGAGGCAAGTTCAGGAACAACACCGCCATATTGATTGTGAATCAATTGATTAGCGACTATGTTTGATAGTACTTTGTCCTTTTGTAAAACAGCTGCTGCCGTATCATCGCAAGAACTTTCGATAGCAAGAATAAAAACCTCGGGATTTTGCATAAAAAGGCACAAATTTTGAATTATATTTGACAATCCTATGTAAAAACGATTTTTTACATAAAAAGCAAAATTAAAGAATTTTTATTAAAGCTACTGTTGTTTCCAAAAGCAAAATAAAATTTTATAAAAAATTAAAACAATAAATAAGTATCAAAAAGTTTAAAAAAATAGTATTTCGTTCTTTACTTGGACTAATCCTACTTTTATTGGTGCTTGGAATAGCCCTTTCAACACCTTATGTTCAAACAAAAATTGCTCAATATTTTGTTAGAAGCATTAATAAAGATTTTGGAATCAATATTTCTATAGATGAAGTCGCAATATCGGTTTTTGGAGGTGTGAAATTCAAAAAAGTTTTAATTACAGATCATCATAGAGATACTTTAATTTATGCCAATCGAATAAAAACGACTGTTTTAGAAGGACAAAGATTATTAGATGGTGATTTGATTTTTGGCGAATTGCGTTTAGACGGATTATTATTTAATATGAAAACGTATAAAAACGAAAAAGAAACCAATCTTGATAAGTTTATTGCTGCTTTTGGAAAAGGGAAGCCATCAGGGAAGCATTTTTTGTTATCTGCTAAAGATGTTTATATAACCAATGGACATTTTATTTTGACAGATGATAATCGGGAAAATCCAAAAGATCTCGATTTTACTAAACTTAACGCTTCGGTAAGTAATTTTCAAATATACGGTCCTGATGTGACTACTATGATTAATAAAATGTCATTTTTAGACTTTCGCGGTTTGTATGTTAAAAATCTAAGCTCAAAATTCAGCTATTCAAAAAAGTACCTAAAACTGGAAAAGCTCGATTTGTTAACAAAGGAATCAACGTTGAATGGGACCGTTGTATTAAATTATAAAATTGAAGATTTCTCTAATTTTACGGATAAAGTTCAGTTTGATATCAAATTGAATTCGGCTTCCATAGCTTCAAATGATATTCGTTATTTTTATAAAGAACTAGGTAAAAACCAACATTTTTATACCAAGACCAGTATTAAAGGGACTCTTAATGATTTGAGATTTAAAAATTTAGAATTAGTTGATGATAGAAAGACACAAATCAATGGCGATATTAATTTTAAAAATCTGTTTGCCAAAAAAGGTCAAAAATTCTCCATGTATGCTAAGTTTGATAAGTTAACCTCTACCTACGAGAATTTGGTAGTCATATTGCCTAATATTTTAGGAAATAAACTACCTACCTCTTTAAAAAAATTAGGTAGATTTTCAGCTTCAGGAACTTCAAGCGTTTCAACTACTGCGGTTGAAGCTGATTTTTCTATGATTACCGCATTAGGGAAAGTAACTTCTAACTTAATAATACAAAATATTGATGTAATTGACAAAGCTTCTTATGTAGGTAATGTTATTTTAGAGAATTTTGATGTCGGTACTTTATTCGAAAGAAAAGACGTTGGAAGAGTAAGTATGAATATTGATGTTGATGGAAAAGGGTTTAAACAAAAATATTTAGATACTGCCATTAAAGGGGACATAAGCAAAATAGAGTATAATAATTATACCTACACAAATGTTGTTGTAAATGGTACTTTTAAAATGCCAAATTACAAAGGTCAAGTCTCTGTAAATGACCCCAATTTGAGTATGACTTTTGACGGTTTATTGGATTTAAGTAAAAAAGACAGCCGATATGATTTTCATATTAACGTTGAAAATGCAGATTTATCTAAATTAAAGTTAGTAAAAGATTCTGTTTCTGTTTTTAAAGGTGATGTTGTGGTTCAGGCTTCAGGAAATAATATAGAAAATTTTCAGGGAAATGTTTATATCAATAAAACCTCTTATCAAAATGCAAAGGGAACTTATAATTTTGATGATTTTGCCATAAGTTCAACTTTTGACCAAAATAGAGTACGAACTATAACAGTGAATTCTCCTGATATAGTGCAGGGAGAGATTGTTGGTAAATATGAATTCAGTCAGTTGAAAAACATGATTACCAATTCTTTGGGAAGTCTTTATACGAATTACAAACCTGCTAAGGTAAAAAAAGGACAGTTTTTTAAATTTGATTTTACGATCTATAATAAAATCATTGAAATATTTTATCCCGAAATTTCTATTGGATCAAATACTATTGTTAAAGGAAATATTAACTCGGATAACCAAGAATTCAAACTCAATTTTAATTCTCCTAAAATCATTGCTTCGGATAATACTTTTGATAATATCAGAATTTCGGTTGATAATAAAAATCCACTTTATAATGCTTATATTGAATTAGATAGTATAAAAACTAAATATTATAAAATTCGAGATTTTAGTTTGATAAATGTAACTATGAAAGATACCTTATACTTTCGTTCTGAATTTAAAGGAGGAGTAAAAGGAGAGGATTATTATAATTTAAATTTATATCATACCATAAATGCAGCCAATAAAAATGTTGTTGGAATCAGTAAATCAGAGATTAAGTTTAAGGATTATCTGTGGTTTTTGAATGCAAAAGACACACCTGATAACCAAATTGTTTTTGATAAAGCGTTTAAAAACTTCAATATTGATAATATAATATTGTCTCACGAAGATCAGGAAATTTCACTAATGGGGGATTTAAAAGACACTTCCTATAAAGATTTAAAGCTGACTTTTAAAGATGTCGATTTAAACAAAATTACGCCAGATAACAACAAATTTGTTTTTAATGGAAATATAAATGGGGAAGTAAATTATAAGCAAAATATAAATGTTTATCAGCCAACGGCATCAATAGTAATTGATCATTTAAATTTGAATAAAACGGATTTAGGTATTTTGAATTTTAATATTGAAGGAGATGAAAGCTTCAAAAAGTTTACAATAAATTCCAATATCGAAAATGAAAATTTAGAATCCTTTAATGCCGACGGAAGTTTTGAAATCGTAAATAAGGAAACAATTTTAGATTTAAAACTAAAATTCGAGAAATTCAATCTGGGAACATTGAGCTCATTAGGTGGTGAAGTTTTATCGAATATCAGAGGATTTGTATCTGGGAATTCAACGATTCAGGGAAATCTTAAAAAACCTGAAATCAATGGGCGTCTTTTTGTTGATAATGCAGGATTGACTGTTCCGTATTTGAATGTGGATTATGAATTAAAAGACAAGACAATCATTGATTTGGCTGATGAAAAGTTTTTGTTTAGAAATAATACATTAACGGATACCAAATACGGCACAAAAGGAACTTTGAATGGAAGTATCGAACATAGAAATTTTTCCGATTGGAAATTAGATTTAAGTATTAATTCGAAAAGACTTTTAGCTTTAGACACAAAAGACAGTGATGATGCCGCTTATTATGGTACTGCTTTTATAGATGGTACCGCAACAATAAAGGGACCTACTAATTCTTTATTTATAAAAGTGGATGCGAAATCAGAAAAAGGAACCGCAATAAAAATACCTATTAATAATGCCGCGAGTGTAAGTGATAATAAATTCATTCATTTTGTTACTCCTAAAGAAAAATATAATATCGAAAAAGGAATTTTTGAGAATACCAGAAATTATAACGGACTCGAATTAGAGTTTGATTTTGATATTACCCCAAATGCGGAAGTGGAAGTTATTTTAGATAGAAATACAGGACACGGAATGAAAGGAAAAGGTTTTGGATCCTTATTATTTAAGATAAACACATTGGGTAAATTTAATATGTGGGGAGATTTCCAGGCTTATGAAGGAACCTATAACTTTAAATATGGTGGATTAATCGATAAAAAGTTTGCTGTCAAAAAAGGAGGTTCCATTTCTTGGGAAGGAAATCCTATGAAAGCGCAATTAAATTTAGAGGCTGTGTATAAAACTGCAGCAAATCCTGCAGTTTTATTAGAAAACTCTTCGTTTAATACTAAAGTTCCTGTGGAAGTTATTATAGGTCTCCGCGGTGATTTAACGAGTCCTGAACCCGATTTTAATATAGAATTCCCAACGGTTAGTAATGTTTTAAAATCAGAAATTCAATACAAGTTGAATGATAAGGATGTTAGGCAAACCCAGGCTTTGTATTTATTATCATCAGGTGGTTTTTTAAGTCCTGAAGGAGTAAACCAATCTGACTTTTCTGGTAGTTTATTTGAAACAGCAACAAGCTTATTAGGTGGGATAATTCAAACGGATAATGAGAAATTCAAAGTGGGAATTAATTTTGTTTCTGCAGATAAAAGAATAGGAAGAGAAACGGATGGAAGATTTGTAGCTACGATTTCATCAAAAATTAATGAAAGGATTACGATTAATGGTAAAGTAGGGGTTCCTTTTGGAGGAATAAATGAATCAGCTATTGTAGGCGATTTAGAAGTCCTTTATAGAGTTAATGAGGATGGAACGATGAACTTACGTCTTTTCAATAAAGAGAATGACATTAATTATATAGGTCAGGGGATAGGGTATACGCAAGGTTTAGGAGTTTCTTATGAGGTCGATTTTGATACTTTTAAAGAACTGGTAAATAAAATATTTAAGAAACATCATCTGGAGAGAGACGTTATAACAAACAGTGAAGATCAAGATTCTAATTTATCACCGGATTATATTAATTTTTCGAAACCCAAAAAACCTTCTACAGAAAAGCAAAAAACAAATAGGGAAGCTATAATTCCTAAAGAGGATTAATACTTGTGTTATTTAATGTTTTTAAATACTTGATTATAAAGATGTAATATATGTTTTAGCTTTATAATTATTTCGTAATTTTCGGGGATCAATCACGATATTACTTTTAACTAAAATTAGTATTACTCAATAGTTATTACTAATTATAAAAAAGAATAAAAATCTTATTAATTGTTAATTATCAAATAATTATTGATTTTTTTTTAATTTTGTTAAATAAAATAGGTTTTATTTTGGTTTTTTAAAAACTTATTAACGAAAACGTTTGAATTTAGAGCCCTTTACTAATTTAAAAAAAATGCAGCTTTAAAAGTGCTTAATGTTTGCTAATTTTACACTTTAATACTTAAATAATGCCAAAAACAATAAAAAAGGTTGGTGTTCTAACCTCAGGTGGAGATTCACCAGGAATGAATGCAGCAATACGATCAGTTGTTCGAACATGTGCTTATCATAACATAGAATGCATAGGAATATACAGAGGATATCAAGGAATGATTGAAGGTGACTTCAAAGAAATGGGACCTCGTAGTGTAAACAACATTGTAAATAAAGGAGGGACGATTTTAAAATCGGCTCGTTCATCAGAATTTAGGACTCCTGAAGGTAGAAAAAAAGCCCATGAACATCTAGTGAAAGCTGGAATTGACGCTTTAGTTGTAATAGGAGGAGATGGAACTTTTACCGGAGGTCTGTTATTTAATAGTGAATTTAACTTTCCAGTTATGGGAATTCCAGGTACTATTGATAATGATATTTTTGGTACAAGCCATACTTTAGGATATGATACCGCATTAAATACTGTAGTAGATGTAATTGATAAAATTAGAGATACTGCAAGTTCTCATAACCGTTTATTCTTTGTAGAGGTAATGGGAAGAGATGCTGGTCATATTGCTTTAAATGCAGGAATTGGAGCTGGAGCTGAAGAAATTTTAATACCGGAAGAAGACTTAGGATTGGAAAGATTATTAGAATCATTACAAAAAAGTAAAGCTTCAGGTAAATCATCCAGTATCGTAGTTATTGCAGAAGGTGATAAAATAGGTAAAAACGTATTCGAATTAAAAGATTATGTTGAAGCTAATTTACCGGAGTATGATGTAAGAGTTTCTGTTCTGGGTCACATGCAGCGTGGTGGTTCACCATCATGTTTTGATAGGGTTTTGGCCAGTAGATTAGGAGTAAAAGCTGTAGAATCATTATTGGAAGGAAAATCAAGTTATATGGTTGGTTTACAAAGTGATAAAGTTGCCTTGACGCCATTAGAACAAGCCATAAAAGGTAAAACAGAAATTGATAGAGAGTTATTAAGAGTTTCTGATATAATGTCAACATAGATTAGTTGATGTTTATTATAGGAAATCAGACTTTATATAAATAAAATAAATACAAACAAAAATTAAAATAAAATGTCAAAAGTAAAATTAGGAATAAACGGTTTTGGAAGAATTGGAAGAATTGTATTCAGAGAGTCTTTCAACAGAGATAATGTAGAAGTAGTAGCTATCAACGATTTATTAGATGTTGATCATTTAGCTTACTTATTAAAATATGATTCAGTTCACGGTCGTTTCAATGGAACTGTTGAAGTAAAAGAAGGAAAACTTTTTGTAAACGGAAAAAACATCCGTATTACTGCTGAAAGAAATCCTGCAGACTTAAAATGGAATGAAGTTGATGTTGATGTAGTTGCTGAATGTACCGGTTTCTTTACCACTATTGAAACTGCAAACGAGCACATCAAAGGTGGTGCTAAAAAAGTAATTATTTCAGCTCCTTCTGCTGATGCTCCAATGTTTGTAATGGGAGTAAACCATGAGGAAGCTTTAGCAACTGATATGGTTGTTTCTAATGCATCTTGTACTACTAACTGTTTAGCTCCATTAGCTAAAGTTATTAATGATAACTTTGGAATTGTTGAAGCGTTGATGACTACTGTTCATGCAACAACTTCAACTCAAATGACTACTGATGGTCCTTCTAGAAAAGACTGGAGAGGTGGACGTGCTGCTTCATGTAATATCATCCCATCTTCTACAGGTGCTGCTAAAGCAGTAGGAAAAGTTATTCCTTCATTGAACGGAAAATTAACAGGTATGTCAATGCGTGTTCCTACAACTGATGTTTCTGTAGTTGATTTAACTGTAAAAGTTGAAAAAGAAACTACTTACGAAGAAATTATGGCTGTGTTGAAAAATGCTTCTGAAACTACAATGAAAGGTATCTTAGGATATACTGAAGATTTAGTTGTTTCTCAGGATTTCGTTTCTGATTCAAGAACATCTATCATTGATGCTAATGCTGGAATTGGATTGAACTCTACTTTCTTCAAAATCATCTCTTGGTATGATAATGAATATGGTTATTCTAGCAAATTAATTGATTTATCAGTTCACATTGCAGGTTTAAAATAATTCTTTATATTTACAAATCCCGTTATACTATATTTAACGGGATTTTATTTTTTGTTCACTTTTTTAAATGCAAATTTTATACTGCAAGCATTTTAAATTAGAAAAACGAAATCCAAAAAACCAAAAAAACCAAAAAAAATGAGATTATTAGTTGATAGTGGTTCTACCAAAGCCGATTGGATTGCGATAGATGATGCCGGAAAAGTATTGTTTACAACACAAACACTAGGATTAAATCCAGAAATTCTAGAAGGAGATGAAATTATTGAACGATTAAATGATCGTTTTGATATTTTACAAAATAAAAAAGAAGCCACACATTTATTTTTTTATGGTGCAGGTTGTGGAACCGAAAGAATGAAAGTTTCACTTTCGCAAATTTTTCAAACTTATTTTCCTAATGCAATTATTGTAGTTGAAGAGGATACTTATGCTGCAGTTTATGCTACAACGCCTAAAGGTGAAAAAGCGATTGTCAGTATATTAGGAACTGGATCTAACTGTAGTTATTTTGATGGAAAAGAATTGCATCAAAAAGTACAATCATTGGGTTATATAGTGATGGATGATTGCAGTGGTAATGTTTTTGGAAAAGAATTAATAAGAAAATATTATTTCAATAAAATGCCAAAAGAATTGGCAGTAGAATTTGAAAAAGAATACGATTTAGATCCTGACTCCGTTAAAAGCAAATTATATAAAGAACCAAATCCAAATGCTTATCTAGCAACATTTGCAAAGTTCTTAATTCAGCATAAAGAGACTGAATTTTGTAGAAAAATAATTTTCAAAGGAATGAAATCTTTTGTGAAAAATTATATTAAACAATATGATAATTGCAAAGAAGTACCTGTTCATTTTGTAGGTTCAATTGCATTTTATTTGAAAGATGAACTGCAAGAGACTTTCGATAAATATGAATTGAAATTAGGTAACGTACTAAGAAGACCAATTGATGGACTTATTGCGTATCATATAGCAAATAAATAATTTATGGAAATTGCAATTATTGCACATGATGGTAAAAAAGCTGATTTAGTTCAGTTTTTAGAAAAAAACAAAGCTGTTTTACAAGAAGAAAAAATAAGGTTAATTGCAACTGGAACAACTGGAGGTAAAGCTGAAAATTCAGGTTTCAAAGTAATAAAAATGCTTTCAGGTCCTCTAGGAGGTGATGCTCAAATTGCAGCCAGAGTTGCTGAAGGTAAAACTCAAATGGTTTTCTTTTTTAAAGATCCATTGTCAAGTCATGCTCATGAAGCTGATATCAATATGCTAATTCGTGTTTGTGATGTACATAATGTGCCATTGGCAACAAATGAGGCAACGGCACAATTACTGCTAAATGCTATAGTATTGCAATCATAGAAATTTCTATATTTACATTTTTTGGTAAACAAGCCACTTGAACCGTTTCACGAGCTGGAGCGGTTTTTTCGTTAAAATAAGAACCGTAAACGGTATTTATTTTTCCAAAATCATTCATGTCCATTATGAATATTGTAGTTTTTACTACGTTTTCAAATGTCATTCCTGCAGCTTCTAAAACTGCTTTCATGTTTTGCATGACTTGTTCGGTTTCGGTTTCAATAGTAGCGGTAACTAATTCTCCTGTAGCTGGATTTATTGCAATTTGGCCGGATGTGTACAGCGTATTTCCTTTAAGAACAGCTTGGTTGTATGGGCCAATTGGTGCAGGAGCATTTTCGGTTAAAATTATCTTTTTCATAAAAATGGATACATTAATTTATTGTTTGAACGTCAATATAAAATTGTTTAATCTTCTTAAATGGACTATTAAATAGAATGAAGCTGTGAATATTCAGTTTATTCAAGAATGATTAACTAGTAATTATCTATTTGTATTACTTCGTTTATCCCATTTTATATCACTTAATACACCAGATTTTATCCCAATGAAAAAGCCCCAATTGGCATTTGACCCAAAAGGTGTCCAATTGAAATCCATTCTCCAGCTTAATAAATCTCTTTCAAAACGAAGCTGGGTAAATGTAACTCCATTTTGTACAAAATCATAACCTGTTGATACGCCTGCTTTCCATTTAGGAGTTATATCTGCATTTGCAGAGATCATTATGGAATTACCAATAATCTTCTTTTCTCTATTGTTATTTCCGTAAGTGAGTGAATAGGCAAACGTCATGTCCCAAGGTAGTTCAGATTTGAAAAATTCAGAAATTTTATCTTGACCTTCATCAGTTTCATCAAATTGACTTTTTCGGCTATCGTTTAAATCAGTATTTGTTCCAAATAGATCATCTTCCCGACCACCATTTCTTTCGCTTTGAACGTTTTTATCTTTAGTTTTATCTTTTTCTTTGCTTGAAATAGCATAATTTAAAGTCATATTTGCACTTGTCATTCTAAATAGACTTCCGCCATTATCAATATTATAAACATTAATTCTGGCACCTGAATTATCAATTGCATAAGGATCTAAAGTAGCTCCAAAATTTACATTCATTTTGTTTTCAAAAAGTTGGGTTCCTCCGCTTACTCTTACTGGTGACCAAGCAAGGGACGTTTTGCCATCAGCATTTAGATTATAGCTGGTTGAAAGGTTTAAATTGTTTAGTAGCATTATCTTTTTTGGTTCCACCTTAGTACTGTCCTTATCAGTAACTTTAGCTTCAAAAGTATTGCTTAAATCAAAACCTAAGTTATTTGAATTTGATATGCCTGGTGCTCCAAAAATCCCAGCTTCAAATCGAGAATATTGTTTTGTCATGGTCCCTGTTGCATCTGAGGCATAGGTATCATAATATTTTTCAAAACTTGGAGTATAACCATACGAAACAGATGGACGCATCACGTGTCGAATCGATTTTATTTTTTTGTCGTCTCCAAAATTAAATGTTCCGTATATAGTAGTCCCTAAACTTGATGACATTGAGTACGTTCTGAAGGCATCAAAACCATTTACGATATTATCAACAACTTTGCTTTGGTCGTTATCATAACTTCTTTTAATCGTTTTTGTGTACCAAACTTCTTTATAATTGAAAGAGGAGGAAGCACTGAAATATTTGAATAATTTAAAATTAGTACTTAACGGAATAGTGTGTTCAATACCATTTTTCGCATCTCTGAACATTTGAGGTTTAAAAAATAAAGAGTCATTGGTAACGATACTGTTTCTGCCGTTTAAATTATATTGTAGATTGATATTTTTAAAGAACCCTTTTTTGAGACCGTCTTTCCCAACAAAAGGATATATACGATCCACACTTAATTGCAGTGTTGGTAAAGTCATATTGATTTCTTCAGTTTGAGTATTTTGAGAATGTGTTGCAGTCAATGACATTCTTACTTGCGGTACTGAATTGAATGTTTTACTATAAGAAATCGACGAACTTAATGTATTATTAAGATTAGAACCTACATTGGCCTGATTTATAGATTGCCTAAAATATTTACTGCTTCCAAGATTTACCGAAGCAGAAAAACTAGAGTTTGGGGTTGATTTAGTATCTTTAGAATGAGACCATTGGATATTGTAAATTTTCTGTTTGGAGTAATCAGGATATCCTCTTTCGCTTGAGATTAAATTTTCAAATCTTACATTTATGTTACCACGATATTTATACCGTTTGGCATAACTTGATTCAAAGCGCAGTCCATAACTACCATTAGTATAATAATCTCCTAAAGCGGTTAAATCATAATTATCACTCAGTGCAAAATAATAACCTCCATTTTGTAAAGAAAAACCTCTTGTATTAGAATCATTGTAACTAGGTAAAATCAATCCAGATATGCTGGTTTCTTTACTCATTGGAAAAAAAGCAAAAGGCAAAGCTATTGGTGTTGGGACATTCGCAATAACCATATTGGTTAGACCTGTAATGACTTTTTTGCCAGGAATAAATTTCACTTTGCTGGTTTGGAAATAGTATTCCGGATTATCTACATTTGTTGATGTCGTAAATCGAGCACCTTTGAGGAAATAAACAGAATCGTTTTCTTTTTTAGTAATAGCTGCTTTTACTTTAAATTCTCCCTGATCCGATCTGGAATTCCAGATTAAAGCCTTTTTTGTTTTAAAATTAAAACGAATCGAGTCCGGTTCAACCACATTTGCGCCTTGTTTAAAATTAGGATATTGTGTATATGCTCCCGTAGAATCTTTTATTCGACCAGCATAGACTTCGTTTTTTTCATAATCCATGACGATTATCCCTGATGTCAATTCTATATCTTGATAGTAAAGCTCCGCTTTATCGTATAAAGTAATGAGTTTTTTCTTCTGATCTATTTTCACATATTTTTCAGCCCTGTATTTTACTTTACCGTCAAGAAATGCTTTTTTTTGCTTGATGCTGTCTTTTTTTATCGAATCGGTCGATTTTTTTATAATTTCAGTCGATTTTCCAGCATTGTTAGTAACGGTTTTAGGGTTATCTATTTGTTTTTTAGTAGGTATAGCTGTCGTTTTTTTTGTTATATCTTGAGAATATAATTTACCAGTTCCTATTGTTAGGAAAATTGATAATAAAACGATATTAAATAAGTTTGTATGCAAAGGTTTAAATGCTATTTTTGTAAAATTATGGCCTGTTTTTTGACATGTCAAACTTACATATTATTTTTTTGCAAAAATAATCAAATAAAGAATTTATAGCCGTAGTGTTTTAATTAAAATTAACTTTTAGATTTATGCATATTTCATATAAAATAAAAACAACATTTACACTTCTTCTGACGATAGTTTCTTTTACCACCTACAGTCAATCCAATATATTTAAAGTAACGTTAGATGCGGGTCATGGTGCTCATGATTTTGGAGCTGTTTATAATGGACATGTTGAAAAAAATATAGCTTTGGCAGTTGTATTGAAGGTTGGAAGGATTTTAGAAGCAATGCCTAAAATGGATGTGATTTATACACGAAGAACGGATGTTTTTATTGATTTAGTAGAAAGGGCCAACATTGCAAACCGTGCCGACGCTAATATTTTTGTTTCTATACATTGTAATGCTAATAGAAATACTGCAGCTGATGGCACCGAAACGTATGTAATGGGTATGACAAAAGTAGCTTCAAACCTAGAAGCTGCTAAAAAAGAGAATTCCGTTATTACTTTAGAAAAAGATTACAAGCAAAAATATGAAGGTTTTGATCCAAATTCTCCTGAAACGATGATAGGAATGACTTTGATGCAAGAGGAGTATTTAGATAACAGTATTTCACTTGCAAGTAAAGTTGAAGATGCATTTGAGGGTTTGGGAAAAAAAATAAGAGGCGGAGGAGTAAAACAAGCGCCTTATATGGTGCTGCACAAAGCGTATATGCCTAGAGTATTAATTGAAATGGGGTTTATTTCTAATTTTACTGAAGGAAATCTTTTAGACTCAGAAGTAGGTCAGAATGATATTGCCAGAGCCATAGCTGATGCAATCGTAAGTTATAGAAGGGATTATTACGGAAATGGAGAAACGGAGATGATTGACGTAAGACCATCACAAAAAATTATTGAGAAACCTATAAGAGATACATCATCTCCATCAAAAACAAAAATAAATTTCAATTCCAGCGAACTTAAAAAACCAACAAAAAGCAATGACAGTTCCGCTACTTTATTCAAGGTACAACTTTCTGCAAGTGTAAGGAAAGTGGAATTAGCTCCTAAAAACTTTAAAGGATTAAAAAATATATCTGTAGATTATGATAACAGAGTTTACAAATATATGTATGGAGAAACTTCAGATTATGATGAGGCCAAAAAACAATTACAAGAAGCTAAAGAGAAAGGATATGATTCTGCATTTCTAATTGCATTTAAAAATGGAGAAAAAATTAGTATTCAAGAAGCTTTAAAATAATAACTACAAGTTAAAATATTTTATATTAATTTTGCAAAAAAAAAATACATTTTGAAAATAACGAGAGAAATTAAAACTGCTATATTAGTTATTGCATCTATTTTATTATTCATTTGGGGATATAGTTTTTTAAAAGGAAGAGATCTTTTTACAAATTACAAAACATTTTATGTTGAATATAAAAGTGTAGAAGGTTTAGCTGCATCGGCTCCTGTAACTTTAAATGGCTTAGTAATAGGTAAAGTAAGCAGCATTACAATAAACGAAAATACAGGTAATTTAATGGTTGAATTGCAATTAAAAACGGACTTTCCTATTTCTAAATCAAGTACCGCTTCTATTTATGAGCCAGGATTCATTGGCGGAAAACAAATTGCAATTATTCCGAATTTTAATGATAAAACGCTAGCTGTTGATGGACAAAAATTACAGGGAGATACAAGATTAGGACTTACCGATAAAGTAGGCGATCAATTAGCTCCTCTTCAGGAAAAATTAGAAAAGATAATGACTAATACTGATAAATTGATATCAGGAATTAACAATGTTTTGGATAACAATGGTCAAGAGAATTTGAAAGTTAGCTTAGCGGAGTTGAGCAAGACTATCGAGCAATTTCATAAAGCTACTGTAAGTGTTAATACTTTGTTAGATGACAATAAAGTTCAAATACAAGGAGCTGTGAAGAATTTTAATAAAATCACGGGTGATTTTTCTAAAATATCTGATTCATTGAATAAAGCAGATTTAGGAAAAACTGTTAAAAATCTAAATAAAACGTTAGCAAGAGTTGATGGTATTATGATCGGTTTAGAATCAGGAAAAGGTTCTGTGGGTAAATTATTACACGATGAGGCTTTCTACGAAAATATCAAAGCAACAACAAAAGAATTAGAATTATTATTGCAAGATATAAGACTAGCTCCTACAAGATATGTTAATGTTTCTTTATTTGGAAAGAAAAATAAACCTTACGTTGCTCCAAAAAATGATACGATAGTAAAAGAAAAAAACTAGCAATATGAGCTATTTAGACAATATATTATTTGCCATAATATTAGCTATCGGTTTTGGTTATTTTTATATGAATATAAAAAAAATCATTCGAAACATAAATCTTGGTGCAGCAGTAAACCGTAAAGACAATGCAAAAGTGCGTTGGAAAAATATGGCTATGATTGCTCTCGGACAATCTAAAATGGTAAAAAGGCCTGTTGCAGGAGTACTTCATATTATTGTTTACGTAGGATTTATAATTATCAATATAGAGTTATTGGAAATAATTATTGATGGGCTTCTTGGTACACATAGAGTTTTTGCTTTTTTAGGAACTGCTTATAATGTATTGATTGCTTCATTTGAAATATTGGCTCTTTTAGTTTTAGTTGCTGTTTTTACTTTTTGGATCAGAAGAAATATAATCAAATTAAAACGATTTTCAAGTTCAGATTTAGAGGGTTCTCCTAAAAAAGATGCTAATTATATTCTTTATTTTGAAGTTGTTTTGATGACATTGTTTTTATTAATGAATGCTTCTGATTTACACTTACAAAATATACCTGGTGGTTTTTCTCATTTTATCAAAGCAGGCTCATTTCCTGTAAGTCAATTTATTGCACCATTGTTTAATGGAATGTCAAATGAGTTAGTAATGCTTCTTACACAAATATTTTGGTGGTTGCATATTACGGGTATTTTGATTTTTATGAACTATCTGTATTTTTCAAAACACTTACATATATTATTGGCTTTTCCAAACACCTATTTTGCAAATTTAAACCCACAAGGTCAATTTGATAATTTAGAATCAGTTACTAAAGAAGTGAAGATGATGATGGATCCTAAAGCTGATCCATTTGCGGCAGCACCCGTTAACGAAAACGAAGTTCCAGCTAAATTTGGAGCCAGTGATGTTCAGGATTTAAATTGGGTACAATTATTGAACGCTTATACGTGTACTGAATGTGGTCGTTGTACATCATCGTGTCCTGCCAATATAACAGGAAAAAAATTGTCTCCTCGTAAAATAATGATGGATACGAGGGATAGACTGGAAGAAGTAGGAAGAAATATAGATGCTAATAAAGGTATTTTTGTTCCAGATAATAAAACATTATTGAATGATTATATTACACCTGAAGAACTTTGGGCATGTACTTCATGTAATGCATGTGTAGAGGAATGTCCGGTAAGCATAAGCCCTCTTTCTATTATTATTGATATGAGACGCTATTTAGTAATGGAAAAAAGTGCAGCACCAATGCCAATAAACGCAATGATGACCAATATAGAAAATAATGGAGCGCCTTGGCAATACAATCAGCAAGACCGTTTGAATTGGAAAAATGAATAGTTGTTTAACTGATAAACCGAATAAACAAATTACCGCTTACGCGAATAATCAAATCAACGAATAATCAAATCAACGTTTAAGCGAATAACCGAATCAACAAAATATTATGTCAGAAAGTTTGGTAGTGCCGACTATGGCCGAAATGTTAGCTCAAGGTAAACAACCAGAAGTCTTGTTTTGGGTAGGTTGTGCAGGAAGTTTTGATGATAGAGCAAAAAAAATAACTAAGGCATTTGTACGAATTTTAAATCGTGCAAATGTTTCTTTTGCAGTTCTTGGTACTGAAGAAAGTTGTACTGGCGATCCTGCAAAAAGAGCTGGAAATGAGTTTTTGTTCCAAATGCAGGCGATGATGAATATTGAAGTTCTCAATGGATATGAAGCAAAGAAAATTGTTACTGCTTGTCCGCATTGTTTTAATACGCTTAAAAATGAGTATCCTGAATTAGGTGGAAAATACGAAGTGGTTCATCATACGGAGTTTTTAAAATCTTTGTTAGATCATGGAAGATTAACTATTGAAGGAGGACAATTCAAAGGAAAACGAATTACTTTTCACGACCCTTGCTATTTAGGGAGGGCAAATAATGTTTACGAAGCTCCAAGAGATTTAATTCTTAAATTGGATGCCGAATTAGTGGAAATGAAACGTTCTAAAGCCAATGGATTATGCTGCGGTGCTGGTGGTGCACAAATGTTTAAAGATGCTGAACCTGGAAACAAGGAAATAAACGTTGAGAGAACTGAAGAAGCGTTAGAAACAAAACCAGAAATTATTGCTGCAGGTTGTCCTTTTTGTAATACTATGATGACTGATGGTATAAAGAATAAAGAAAAGGAAAGCGATGTAAAAGTTATGGACATTGCCGAATTAATTGCTAACGCCCAAGATTTGTAATAAAGTATTGATTCAATATTTATTATTTTTCATTTAAATCTATAGTTCATAATTTATAATTAAATATCATGTACGTTCCATTTGAAAATTTACCCGAAGAATCCAAAATCTGGATTTATCAATCGAACAGAAAGTTTTCGGACGCCGAATTTTCTGAAATAGAAACTGCCTTGCAATCCTTTCTTGAAGGTTGGGCTGCACATGGTACCAGTTTAGAATCATCATACCAATTAAAATACAACCGATTTATTATTATTGCAGTAGATCAGGATGTTCAGGCCGCAACGGGTTGTTCTATAGATTCTTCTGTAGAATTTATCCAAAGTTTAGAACAAAAATATAATGTCGATTTATTGGATAAAATGAATGTGACTTTTAAATTAGGGGAACATATTGCTCACAAGCCTTTGATTGATTTTAAGAAAATGGTAAAAGATAAAGCCGTTACTGAAAACACAATTGTTTTCAATAATTTGGTTAATAATATAGAAGAATATAATGAATCTTGGGAAGTTCCAGCCATGGATAGCTGGCATAGTCGCTTTTTTTAAAAAATAGTTCAATGAAAAAAATAGACATAAGAATTGTTTTATTTTATGTCCTATTTCTTTTTGTTGCCGCTAGTTGTGTTGGTACAAAAATTAATAAGCCTAAAGTAATTCTAACGAACATTCCGTCCGTAACAGAAAATCTTGACAGTAAAAGTCCAAGCAATATTCCGACGCTTTTTCAAATATCACCCGAAGGTAATAAATGGGTAGATAGTGTTTACAATGCAATGAATCTAGACGAAAGAATAGGACAATTATTTATGGTTGCCGCTTATTCTAACAAAGATACCGTACATTTCAACGCTATTGATAAACTGATAAAGGAAAACAAAATTGGAGGATTAATCTTCTTTCAAGGAGGTCCGGTCCGTCAAGCAAATCTTACCAATCGTTTTCAAGCCAAGTCCAAAATTCCATTATTTATTGGTAATGATGCGGAATGGGGTTTAAATATGCGATTGGATTCAACGGCTAGATATCCATGGAATATGACTCTTGGAGCCATCCAAGACATGAAATTGATAGAAAAAGTTGGTGTTCAAATGGGACAACAAAGTAAGCGATTGGGTTTACAATTTAACTTCGCCCCAGTACTTGATATTAATACTAATCCGAGAAATCCAATTATAGGTTTTCGCTCTTTTGGAGAGGATAAATACAAGGTTACTGAAAGAGCAATCGCATTAATGAAAGGAGTGCAAAGCCAAGGAGTGTTTTCTACAGGAAAGCATTTCCCCGGTCATGGCGATACAGAGACGGATTCTCATAAAGGATTACCAACAATTAATGCCACCAAGGAAAGATTAGAACAGGTTGAGTTTTATCCTTATAAAAAAATGTTTCATGAAGGACTTTCTTCAGTTATGGTGGCACATTTGAATGTACCAAGCTTAGAATCCAGACCTAATTATCCGTCATCGATTTCCTATAATGTGGTAACGAATATTCTTCAAAAAGAATTGGGATTCAAAGGACTTATTTTTACGGATGCCTTGAATATGAAAGCCATTAGTAATGCTAGTATGCCCAGCGAAATTAATTTTGAAGCATTTATGGCTGGAAATGATGTATTATTATTTCCTGAAGATGTTCCGTCAGCAATTGAAAAATTTAAAATTGGGTATTCTGCCAATTTAATAAGTGAAGAAAGATTGGCTTTTTCGGTGAAGAAAATATTAAAATTCAAATATAAAGCGGGTTTGAATTCTTTTAAACCTATTGAAACGGCTAATTTGTTCAAAGATTTAAATTCGGCTGAAAATGAAGCTTTAGAGTATGAGTTGTATGAAAATGCAGTTACAGTTTTAAAAAATACAGCTTCTGTTTTACCTATTAAAAATTTGGATAAGCAAAAAATAGCTTATATAAAAATAGGAGATGATACTAACAGTTCTTTTATTTCTACTCTAAAAAAATATGCGGAAGTAACTGTCATAGCCGATACTAACCTGGACAGCTTACAAGTGAAATTGAAACCGTTTACAACTGTAATTATTGGATATCACAAATCTGATGTCGCTTTTAAAAATGGGGAATTAAATTCGGATGAATTGTTTAAAATCCATTCTTTAGCACGTAATAATAATGTCATTCTGGATATTTTTGCTAAACCCTATTCCTTATTACCGATTACCTATTTTGATGATATCGAAGGATTGGTTGTTTCCTATCAAAATAGTGATATTGCACAAGTGGTTTCCGCCGAATTAATTTTTGGAGCCATTGAAGCCAAAGGGAAATTACCGGTGTCCATAAATACAAATTTCAAAGTTAATGACGGCTTAGCAACTGAAAAATTGAACCGATTGGGATTTACGACTCCAGAAAATGTAGGCATGAATTCTAACATTTTATCAAAAATTGATTTGATTGCAAAAAAAGCGATTAGCGCTAGAATGACTCCTGGAATTCAGGTTCTTGTCGCAAGAAATGGAAAAGTAATTTATCAAAAATCATTCGGCTACCACACTTACAATAATGATTTGAAGGTTTTGGATTCAGATATTTATGATGTTGCATCATTAACAAAGATTCTGGCTACTTTACCAAATGTGATGCAACAATATGATCAGCAAAAAATTAATATGGAAACGACATTGGGAACGATGTCACCAATTTTTAAAAATACAAATAAACAGGATATTCGTTTCAAGGAATTATTGTCACATTATGCTGGACTTGTAGCCGGGATTCCATTTTATAAAGCGACAACGGATAAGACAAAATTCCCTTCTGAAAGATATTTTAGAAAAGTATCTGAGGAGCAGTTCTCTAAAAAAATGGGAGATAGTCTTTTTATAAGAAATGATTTTCATGACACGATAATGAAAATGATTGTTAAAAGTAAATTGTCATTAAAAAAAGAATACACTTACAGTGATCTTACTTTCATGATTCTTAAGGATTATTTAGAAAATACAACGGGTAAAAAACTAGATGATTTAATTCAAGAGAATTTCTATCAATCGCTCGGAATGAATAATTCGACTTTTAATCCATTGAATAAGTTTGATAAAAACAGAATTCCTCCAACAGAAACGGACACTTATTTCCGTCGTCAAATTTTGCAGGGTTATGTCAATGATTTATCGGCTGCCTTAGAAGGAGGTGTTTCAGGACATGCTGGTGTTTTTTCTAATGCAATGGATGTGGCTAAAATAATGGAACTCTATTTGCAAAAAGGAAATTACGGGAATCACCAGTATTTTTCCGAAAAAACATTCAATGATTTCAATACCTGTTATTTTTGTGCTGCGGGGAATAGGAGAGGTATTGGTTTTGATAAACCTCAATTGGGCGCTGCGGGTCCTACATGCGGTTGTGCTTCAATGACAAGTTTTGGACATACCGGTTATACAGGTACGATGGCTTGGGCTGATCCTGAAACACAAATTGTTTATGTGTTTTTGTCCAATAGAACTTTTCCGGTTGCAGCAGAAAATAGATTATCTAAAGAAAATATTCGGGAAGATATTCAGAAAGTAATTTACGAGTCTATTGTTAAATAATGATTATAGCTATATTTGCATCTAGATGAGAATAGTCAACTTCATATTATCAATTTACTTCATTATACTTTCCTTTATGCCTTGCGTAAACATAGAGTATAATTATAATTCTAATAGTGGAATAACTATTCGTGAACACGAACAAAAGCAGGATAATCATCAAGAAATTTGTTCGCCTTTTTGTATTTGTTCTTGTTGTGGCCAACAAATTGTATTTCACGGCAGTAATTCTTTTTTAATCCCTATACAGCCTGTTTCTCAAGCAGGTAAAGAAACAACGTTTTATGTTCGAAAGTTTGTTTCTGACTTCAATGGAACTATTTGGCAACCGCCAAAAGTAAGTAATGTAATATAGTTTTTTCCATGAAATCATTCAATTATGAATTGATTCCATAATCTATTATTTCAGTCACTTAATTATAATTTACAAATGCAAAAAATAATAATGCTACTTCTGTTAGCAGCTAATTTTGGCGTAATCTACAGCCAAGAAATTCCAAAAGATAGTATAAAACAAAAGGAAGAGGAACTCGATGAAGTAATTATACAATCGACAAGAACCAGTCGGACCATCGTAAATACGCCCACAAGAATAGAAACAATTGATGTCGAAGAGTTGGACGAAAAAGCCAATATGAGACCAGCCAATGTGAGTATGGTTTTACACGAAAGTACTGGCTTACAAGTGCAACAAACATCGGCTACAAGCGGTAATGCGAGTATTAGGGTGCAAGGTTTAGACGGACGATATACGCAATTACTCAAAGACGGGTATCCAAATTTCGGTAATTTTGCCAGTGGATTAAGTATTTTAGAAATTCCGCCATTGGATCTAAAACAAGTAGAAGTCATAAAAGGACCAGCCTCAACACTCTATGGCGGTGGAGCCATTGCCGGTGCTATTAATTTTATTTCTAAAACCCCAAAAGAGGAGGCAGAATATAATTTTATTTTGAACCAATCTAATATTGGGCAAACCAATGTGGGAATCTATGCATCGCAACGAAAAGGGAAATTTGGTTATGCAATCTTAGGTTTGGTAAATTTTCAAAAACTATATGATGTTGATAATGATGATTTTTCGGAAATTCCAAAATCCAATAATTTCACAATTAATCCGCGCTTTTTTTATTATCCAAACCAAAGCACCAGTTTGATGATTGGCAATAGTTTTACCAAGGGAAACATGAAAGGAGGCGATATACAAGCAATAAAAGGTAATCCAGACGCTGATCACGCTTATTTTGAGCAAAACGAAACGATAAGAAATACGACTACTCTTGAATTTGATAAGAAATTTGAAAATAAAAATAGTTTCAAGTTCAAACAAAGTTTAAGCTTTTTTGACAGAAAAATCAATATTCCCAATTATCAATTTTCGGGGTTTAACACGAATGCATTTTCCGATGCTTCCTATCTTTGGAACAAAGAGAAACATACGATTATTGGTGGCATGAATTTATTATACGACAATTTCAAACAAAAAAACAGTTCGATTTTAGATGCCAAATCATTTACCACAGGTGTTTATATTCAAGACACTTGGGATATTAGCGAAAAAATAAAATTAGAAAATGGGTTGCGCATTGACAATGTAACTTATTCCAATATAAATTTTTCAAAAAACCAGATGTTTTTTCTGCCGAAAATAGCAGCACTGTTCAAAATTGATGCGAAATGGTCTTCTAGAATTGGTGGTGGATTTGGGTACAAAATTCCAACTATTTTTACCGAAAAAACGGAAGAAAACCAATACCAAAATGTTTTAGCTTTGAATAATGTAAAAGCAGAGCGAAGCATAGGGGGAACGGTAGATGTTAATTATAAAAGTTCAATTTCTGAAGATTTGTTGTTTAGTATTAATCAAATGTTTTTTGGTACCCGGATTAATAAACCTATGATTTTAGAAAAAGAAGGAGCTAATTTGTTTTTTATTAATGCATCACAGCCAATTATCAGTAAAGGATTTGAAACTAATGTGAAATTTATTTTTAAAGAAGATTTCAAACTTTTTGCCGGTTATACTTTTACAGATGCTAAAGCAAAATACTTAACAGTAAATCAATTTTTGCCTTTGTTACCAAAAAACAAATTGAATCTGGCTTTAATTTATGAGAAAGAAAACAATTTTAAATTTGGGTTAGAAGGCTATTTCACGGATAAACAATTTCTTTCTAATAGCACGCAAACACCTAGTTTTTGGGAATTTGGTTTTATGGCTGAAAAAACGCTGTGGAAACATTTTTCATTCTTCGTCAATTTTGAAAACTTTACGGATGTGAAACAAAGTAACTATAAAAGAGTAGTAAACGAACCACATAATAATCCTACTTTTGATGAAATTTGGACTCATACAGAAGGGTTTGTATTTAATGGCGGGGTAAAAATAAAATTATAAAAAAAAAACATTTCCTAAAATGCGGAAAATATACTGTTTATTATTGTTTTTTTTATGGATAGCTTTTGGGAATGCCCAAAATATAGATATAAATATTCTGCGTGATATTAACGGCAGTAGAAATAGGAATCTAGATCCCACTTTTAAGTTCGTTACTAATACTGCGGTTCCGTTTAGTGTTGCAGCTCCTATTATTATTTATTCAGTAGGATTGATAAAGAAAGACAGCACAATCAAAAAGCAGGCGATTTTTATTGGGGAAACGTTTCTGGTTTCAGCATTTATAACGACCGCTTTAAAACATACCGTAAAAAGACAGAGACCATTTGACACGTATTCAGATATTGATAAAGAGACTTCCGCACCAGGGTATTCATTTCCTTCGGGGCATACTTCATTAGCTTTTGCAACAGCAACATCATTGAGTATGGCGTATCCTAAATGGTATGTTATTGCACCCTCTTTTGTATGGGCGGGTGCAGTAGGATATTCAAGAATGCATTTAGGAGTCCATTATCCCAGTGACGTTTTGGCTGGAGCAATCATAGGAAGTGGTTCCGCTTATCTAACATATAAAGCTAATAAATGGCTTAATAAGAAAAGGTCTAAAAAAGATAGATAAATTGCGATTAGTAATGAAATTATCATTTAAAAGCGATATAAAATGAAAAGATTTAATTACATAACAAAAACAGTCTGGGTATTATCATTGGTAAGTTTGTTTACTGACATGGCAAGTGAAATGCTTTATCCTATAATGCCTATTTACCTTAAAACGATAGGTTTTTCAATTGTGTTAATTGGTGTTTTAGAAGGATTTGCTGAAGCTTTGGCTGGATTGAGCAAAGGATATTTCGGAAAATTATCTGATAATTCTGGAAAACGGGTTCCCTTTGTACAACTGGGTTATAGTTTAAGTGCTGTTTCAAAACCAATGATGGCTGTATTTGTTTTCCCACTTTGGATATTTTTTGCTAGAGCCATTGATCGTTTCGGAAAAGGAATTCGTACCGGGGCGAGGGACGCTATTTTATCAGATGAAGCTACAGCAGAATCCAAGGGAAAAATTTTTGGATTTCATAGATCGATGGATACTTTGGGAGCTGTTTTAGGACCAGTTATCGCTTTAATTTATCTGTATTTTTATCCACAACAATACAAAACTCTTTTTTATATCGCTTTCATTCCAGGTTTACTTGCTGTATTTGCCTCCTTTTTGATCAAAGACAAAGCAAAAATCCATCCAATCGAAAAAAAGCCTACCTCCTTTTTCTCGTTTCTTAATTATTGGAAAACAAGTCCGGAACAATATCGAAAAGTAGTAGTCGGATTATTGGCATTTACATTATTTAATAGTTCTGATATTTTTTTGTTATTAAAAGCGAAACAAGCGGGTCTTGATGATACAAACGTAATTGGAATTTATATTTTTTATAATTTAGTATATGCGCTTTCTGCATTTCCAATAGGTATTTTAGCAGATAAAATAGGTTTAAAAAAGATGTTCATATTTGGATTATCTTTATTTGCCATTGTCTATTTTGGAATGGCTTTCAGTAAAAGTATTTATGCGATTGCGCTGTTCTTTTTTATTTATGGAGTTTATGCGGCCGCAACCGAAGGAGTTTCAAAAGCATGGATTAGCAATATTTCCGATAAAAAAGATACCGCCACAGCAATTGGCACCTATTCCGGATTTCAAAGTATTTGTACATTAATAGCAAGTTCCTTTGCAGGATTGATTTGGTATCAATTTGGAGCCAATACAACATTTATTACTTCAGCCGCAATCACACTTTTGGTTATTATTTACTTCTCTTTTTTTATAAAAGATAAAATTATTAAAAATGGCACACCAACATAAACAGGAAGCTGACGACAAAGAATCGTGTTGCACTTCAGAAGAAAAAATAGGTATTAAAACGAGCGAAGATGCCGGATGTTGTTCTTCTCATAATGAGTCAGAAAGTCATTCTGATCATGATCATGACCACGATCATTCCAATGGAAGTGATAGTGTTTTTAAAATGTTTTTACCTTCAATACTAAGTTTACTGTTACTACTAACAGCGATTGTATTTGATAATTATTTCCATCAAACCTGGTTTGTTGGTTGGGTTAGGATTGCGTGGTTTTGTGTTGCTTATATTCCAGTAGGTTTGCCAGTGTTAAAAGAAGCTTTTGAAAGTATACGCAAGGGCGCTATTTTTTCAGAATTTTTTCTAATGTGCATTGCTACACTTGGCGCTTTTGGAATTGGCCAATATGCTGAAGGCGTTGCCGTAATGTTGTTTTATTCTATTGGTGAATTATTCCAAATGTTAGCTGTAAAAAGAGCTAAATCAAGCATCAAGGCATTATTGGACCAAAGACCGGATTCAGCAAATGTTATTGAAGGCCTCGAAACTATTTCTAAAAAAGCTTCGGATATTACGATTGGTGAAATCATTCAATTAAAGCAGGGTGAAAAATTAGCTTTGGATGGGAAACTATTTTCAGAGCATGCCACTTTCAACACAGCGGCATTAACGGGAGAAAGCAAACCTAATACAAAATCAAAAGGCGAAATGGTTCTTGCCGGAATGATTAATCTGAATGCTGTCGCTGAAGTCGAAGTTACAGCCATTTTTACCGATAGTAAATTATCCAGAATTCTTGAAATGGTTCAGGAAGCCACCGCAAAAAAAGCGACAACCGAACTATTTATTAGAAAATTCGCCAAAATTTACACTCCAATAGTTGTTTTTCTGGCCATCGGAATTTGCTTGCTTCCTATGTTATTTGTGGAGAATTATGTGTTCAAAGATTGGTTGTACAGAGCATTAATTTTCTTAGTCATTTCTTGTCCTTGTGCATTGGTAATTTCTATTCCATTGGGTTATTTTGGTGGAATTGGCGCTGCAAGTAAAAATGGAATTTTAATTAAAGGGTCTACTTTTTTGGATATTTTAGCAGCTATTCAAGTTGTGGTTATGGATAAAACTGGAACACTGACCAAAGGTGTTTTTAAAGTCCAAAAAGTTGTAGCTATTGGAATTTCGGAAACTGATTTGGTGAAATATACAGCCGCAATTGAAACCAAATCGACACATCCTGTCGGTTCAGCGATAATTGAATATGCGAAAGATATTGTGAAAGACACTATAGTTACTGAGGTCAATGAAATTGCAGGTCATGGAATGAAAGGACTGGTTGATGGAAAAGAGATTTTAGTAGGAAGTACTAAATTGATGAAAAAATTCAACATTAGTTATGACGCTGAAATTGATACTATTCCATTTACAATTATAGTTGTTGCCCTCAATCAAAAATATGCGGGCTATTTTATCATTGCTGATGAAATTAAAGAAGATGCAAAAGAAGCCATTCAGAGCTTACACAAATTAAAAATCAAAACGATAATGCTTTCTGGTGATAATCAGGCAATAGTTTCGCTTGTCGCAAAAGAGTTGAATATTGACCAAGCTTTTGGGGAGTTATTGCCTGAAAACAAAGTTCAAAAAGTTTCAGTACTAAAAGAACAGCATTTAAAAATAGCATTTGTTGGAGATGGCGTAAATGATGCGCCAGTGATCGCTTTGGCCGATGTGGGAATCGCAATGGGCGGTTTAGGAAGTGATGCTGCCATTGAAACTGCAGATGTCGTTATTCAAAATGACCAACCAACAAAGATTTTTAAAGCAATACATATTGGAAAAAAGACAAAACAAATCGTCTGGCAAAATATTGGTTTAGCTTTTTCAGTAAAACTCATCGTTTTGATAATGGGTGCAGGAGGATTAGCCACCATGTGGGAAGCCGTTTTTGCAGATGTTGGTGTGGCTTTATTAGCCATTTTAAATGCTGTAAGAATCCAAAGAATGAAATTTTAAGGATAAAACTATTTAACTTAAATTTCCATAAAACCCATTCCTATTTTTATTAATTTCGTTTCATTAAAATACATACATGAAAATTGCAATAGTTTGTTATCCTACCTTTGGAGGAAGTGGTGTTGTCGCTACAGAATTAGGTCTTGAATTGGCACGACGTGGTCACGAAATACATTTTATAACCTACAGTCAGCCTGTACGTTTAGCGCTTTTAAATCCAAATGTGCATTACCACGAAGTGAATGTCCCTGAATATCCATTGTTTCATTATCAACCGTATGAATTGGCTTTGTCAAGCAAATTGGTCGACATGGTGAAACTTTATAAAATTGAATTAATGCATGTGCATTATGCCATTCCTCATGCTTATGCGGGTTATATGGCAAAACAAATGCTAAAAGATGAAGGAATTAATATTCCAATGGTGACTACACTCCACGGAACCGATATTACTTTAGTTGGAAATCATCCCTTTTATAAACCTGCAGTAACCTTCAGTATTAATAAATCTGATTTTGTTACTTCAGTTTCCCAAAGTTTAAAAGATGATACCCTTAAATTATTTAATATAAAAAATGAAATTGAGGTTATTCCAAACTTTATCGAATTGGATAAAAACGTAAATGATCCCAGTATTGCTTGTCATCGTTCTGTAATGGCAAAAGAGAATGAGCGGATAATAACTCATATCAGTAATTTTAGAAAAGTAAAACGAATTCCTGATGTCATTAAAATATTTTATAATATTCAAAAAGAAATTCCAGCTAAATTGATGATGGTAGGTGATGGTCCGGAAAAAGAAAAAGCGGAATATCTATGCCAAGAATTAGGAATTCAGGATAAAGTTATCTTTTTTGGGAATAGCAATGAAATCGATAAAATATTAAGTTATACAGATTTATTCTTGCTGCCATCTGAAACTGAAAGTTTTGGTCTTGCCGCTCTTGAAGCAATGGCTTGGTCAGTTCCTGTAATTTCTAGTAATTCAGGAGGTTTATCAGAAGTTAATTTTGATGATATTTCTGGTTATTTGAGTGATGTAGGTAATACTGATGAAATGGCTGTGAATGCACTGAAAATTTTGAAAGATGATACTACTCTGAATAAATTTAAAGAGAATGCTCTTTCGATTGCTAAAAAGTTTGATATTAAAAACATCTTACCTTTATATGAAAACTTATATAAAAAAGCAATAAATAAATATTTATAGGTTACTTTTCAAATAGATTCTTAATCTGATACATTAAAAAAATAAAAAATGAAAAAAATCCCTGCATTATTTGTTGCTGTATTATTATTTTCATGTGGCGCTTCTTCCACAAAAAGCTCAGATAAAAAACCTTTATTTGAAGTCTTAACCCAACAAAATGATGGTGGAGCAAGTATTCGCTTTTTTGAAATTCTTTCGGAGCCAAATGAAATTAAAATGTTGCAGAATGATGAAAATCTAAAAAATAAAATTAGCCCAAATGATATTCAGAATTCTAATTTTATTATTTTGAATATGGGAGAAAAAATATCTGGAGGATACAAAATAGGAATTGATACTGTTGTAGAAACAGATAAAAACATAATTATAACTGTGAAGGAAACAATACCTGAACCCGGTGGCATGGTAACTCAAGCTTTTACAAATCCTTTTTGTGTAGTTAAGATAAATTCTAAAAAAGAAATCATTATTAAATAAAAAAATGCCACTATTTCTAGTGGCATTTTTAAATATATGTAGTACTAAATATTAGAATTGGTATCTAAGACCTAATGCAATATCTGAACCGTAATTGTTTTCGTAATATCCATTTCCTCCAAACTCAGGTCTGAAATCTAATGAAATTAACAAAGGGATATCAAAGTTATATTCAATTCCAATATCTCCCGCTGCAAATGCAAACGTATCATTATAAGAAGTATTGTTATTATCATAACTGTAACTACCTAATCCTCCACCAACACCTGCATACCAGTTGAAACCTCCGTCAATGTTCCATACCCATTGGTACAAAGCTGCTAGTTTCACTGCATTGTCATCATAACCATTGTTGTTATAATTATTTCTATTTCTCCAACCTAAATCAAGTTCAAGTCTATTGTTGCTTCCTAATGCTCTTTGGTAAGAAAGTTCTCCACCAAAACCATTATTGCCTCCTAAACGTAAACCTAGCGCGTTTTTTGAAATGTCTTGTGCCTGTGTGGTAAATGCTAATCCCATTAACATAATAGCCGATAAAATAATTTTTTTCATAAGTTGAGTATTTGTTTTTGCAATATTACAGTCTTAAAGGTATTATAAATTTATAGAATTTTTATGAAAAGTTATAAAATTCACACTTTTAGATTGTACTATTTTAATGACGATAATTAAATTTAAAATATTTTGTTTAAAAAAAGGTAACTACTTGGCTACTTAAAAATGGACTCAATTTGAAGATGTTTCCAATAAATGGTTTTTAATATGAATTCAAAGCTAATAAATACGCATTGTTTTTTTAAAGTTTATCCTGAAATCTCTGGATAAGCTTTTAAACTTTAAACTAAAATAGTACTTTTGTTCAAAACTTAATATAATGGCAGGAAATAGCTACGGAACACTATTTAGAATAACAACTTTTGGAGAATCACACGGAGAAGCTTTAGGCGGAATAATCGATGGTTGTCCTTCAGGAATAGCAATAGATCTAGAAGCAATTCAATTTGAAATGTCAAGAAGAAAGCCAGGTCAATCGGCTATTGTTACCCAAAGAAAAGAACCAGATGATGTACAATTCCTATCTGGAATTTTTGAAGGTAAAACCACAGGAACACCTATCGGTTTCATAATTCCCAATACCAATCAAAAATCAGATGATTACTCTCATATAAAAGATAATTACAGACCAAGTCATGCGGATTATGTATATGAAAAAAAATACGGAGTACGTGATTATCGCGGTGGTGGACGTAGCTCTGCTCGTGAAACCGCAAGTAGGGTAGTAGCGGGAGCAATTGCAAAACAAATGTTACCCGAAATCAAGATTAATGCCTACGTTTCTTCTGTAGGTCCTATATTTTTGGAAAAACCATACCAGGAATTAGATTTTTCAAAAACCGAAAGTAATCCTGTTCGCTGTCCTGATGAAGCATCAGCAATAATCATGGAGGAATACATACGCGATATTCGCAAACAAGGGGATACCGTAGGTGGAACTGTAAGTTGTGTGATTCAAAATGTGCCTATTGGTTTAGGAGAGCCTGTTTTTGATAAGCTTCATGCTGAACTTGGTAAAGCAATGTTATCTATCAATGCTGTAAAGGGTTTTGAATTTGGAAGCGGATTTGAAGGTGTCAAAATGAAAGGAAGCGAACACAATGATTTATACAATCCTGATGGAACAACTAAAACCAATCTTTCAGGCGGAATTCAAGGTGGAATAAGTAATGGAATGGATATCTATTTCCGTGTGGCTTTCAAACCTGTGGCAACAATTATGCAAAAACAAGAATCATTAGACAATAAAGGGAATATTACTGAAATGACAGGAAAAGGACGTCATGATCCTTGCGTAGTTCCTCGTGCAGTTCCTATTGTAGAAGCTATGGCAGCTATAGTGTTAGCTGATTTTTATTTGATTAATAAAACCTATTTAAAATAGAATTGCATACTCAGTATTTTGACGAGCTAAATACGGAGCCATAACCTTGAAATCAATTTGCTAATTTAATGAACACAACTACAACCAAGAAACCATCATTTTTTTCAGGCTTAACCGGCCAAATTCTAATAGCAATGCTTTTAGGCGCCGTTTTAGGAATCGTTATTCATAATTCAATTTCTGCAGAAGCAGCCCAATCATTTAGTAATAAGATAAAAATGCTGGCTACAGTTTTTATTAGATTGGTTCAAATGATAATTTCCCCATTGGTATTTACAACTCTTGTAGTAGGAATTGCTAAATTAGGGGATATCAAAGCGGTAGGAAGAATTGGAGGTAAAGCATTAGGTTGGTTTTTTTCAGCGTCTTTTATATCCTTATTATTAGGGATGTTTTTTGTAAACTTACTGGAGCCAGGAGTTGGACTTAATTTATCAAATGTTGATTTGGCTTCTGTTTCAGAAGTAACAGCAAAAACTCAAAACATATCTTTCGAAAACTTTATCGAGCATATTGTTCCTAAAAGTATTTTTGAGGCGATGGCAACTAATGAGATTTTGCAAATTGTTATTTTTTCCATTTTTTTCGGATTAGCAGCAGCATCTTTAGGAGATTATGTAAAACCAGTTATAAATGCATTAGACAAAACATCTCATATTGTTTTAAAAATGGTAAACTACGTAATGAAGTTTGCTCCAATAGGTGTTTTTGGTGCTATTGCAGGCGTATTTGCAGTAAGAGATTTTCAGGAATTAGCAATTACATATTTCAAATTCTTTGGCTCTTTCTTAATAGGAATTTCGTCAATTTGGATTGTATTAATACTAATAGGATATATTTTTCTTAAAAGAAGAATGACAGTTTTGCTTAAAAGAATTGTAGGTCCTTTAATCATTGCCTTTGGTACAACAAGCAGTGAAGCCGTTTTTCCTAAACTTACGGAAGAATTAGAACGTTTTGGAGTAAAAGATAGAATTGTTTCTTTCATGTTGCCATTAGGGTATTCTTTTAATTTAGACGGGAGTATGATGTACATGACATTTGCCAGTATTTTTATAGCACAGGCTTATGGAGTTCATTTAGATTTGGGGACACAAATGACAATGCTTTTGGTATTGATGCTTACCAGTAAGGGAATTGCAGGTGTACCAAGAGCAAGTTTAGTGGTAGTAGCGGCAACTTGCGGAATGTTTAAAATTCCTATTGAAGGAATTGCTTTAATTTTACCAATAGATCATTTTTGTGACATGTTTCGTAGTGCAACTAATGTTTTGGGGAATGCATTAGCTACATCAGTTGTAGGACAATGGGAAAGTGAAGATGAAAATGAAACTGCACTAGAAGAATAACTAAATTTAATTTTTATAAAACCAAAAAACCTATTTGATTTTTTCAAATAGGTTTTTTTATTTAAAATTATTTACTCAAGTTCAGATCGACTATAACTTTTCCTTTTTTTAATATTTTATTTTGGAAAACTATAATTTTTATAAAAATTTGTGTTTTATAATATTATAAACAAAGACAGTACTTTTCTTATTAATATATTTGTATATTTGGCTTAAGTATAGCAACATATGTATCAAATCAGAATCGTTTTATTACTATTAATATTAAATTTTTTTAATATTAATTGTTATTCTTTAACTCCAACTCCTTCAAAAAAAGAAATTACAAAATTAACAAAACAAGCTTCTAAATACTTGCGGAATTCTAATTTTGAAAAATCATTAATAACTTCAAGACGTGCTTTACATCAAGCTATAAATACTAAGGATGATAATCTAATTGCCATTTCCTATAATACAATTGGGGCAAATTATGAAAAATTATCAGAATATAGTAAAGCCATCTTTTTTTATAAAAAAGCGTTGGCTTATGCTAATAAAACTTCGAACGACACTATAAAAGCCTGGATTAATAATAATTTAGGAAATATATATAGTTTTGAAAAAAAGCAATACAAACTAGGAATTAATTATTATAAAAATTCATTAGAGCATAGCAGAAAAATTTCCGATTCAAGTGAGATTGTTTTAACAAAATTGAACATCACATGGGCTTATTTTGATATTGGCCTTTTTGATGAAGGTTTTTCGTATTTAAAATTTATCAATAAATACCATAAAAAGTATGGAAATGAGACAACGATTGTTGCCTTAAATATGCTCAACGGAATGTACTATGGTTTTAAAGGAAATCATGAAAAAGCTACAGCATCATTTTTAAATGCTATAAAATTAGGGAATAAAGGAATTGAGAAATCAGATTTGTCATTTACGCATCAGGAATATTCTAAGTATTTATTAAATAATGGTGAATACAAAAAAGCATACGAAAATCTAGCAATTTATAATAAAATTACAGAGGAACTCAATAATAAAGAGATACTTAGGAAGGCTAATATGGCCGGCATTAATCTCGAATTAGACGAATATAAAAGAGAGATTGATAAAATTGAAACCGAGAAAGATTTACAATATCAAAGTTTGAAGAAATCTAGAACTATTGTCATATTGTTCATTGTTGTATTGTGTTTCTTATTAATCCTGCTTTATACTTTGTTTAAAAATAATAATTTTAAGAAAAAAACAAATAAAGAACTGTCTCTTGCCAATGACAAATTGGTTATTGCCAAAGAAAAAGCAGAAGAAGCATCCATACTCAAATCACAATTTGTTTCTACTATCACTCATGAATTGAGAACACCTTTATATGGAGTGGTTGGAATTACTAATATGTTATTAGATGAACATAAAGAATTAGCAAACAGCCCACACCTGAGTTCTCTAAAGTTTTCAGCAAGATATTTATTGTCACTTGTAAATGATGTTCTTCAAATTAATAAAATTGAAGAAAACAGAATTGTTCTTGAAAATATGACGTTCAATATTTCGGATGAGATAAACATGATTAAAAACTCATTGTCATTCATCGCTAAGAATAATAATAATTTTATCATTGTCAATATTGATTCGGCAATTCCAGAATATTTGATTGGAGATAAGCTAAGACTTTCTCAAATAGTGATAAATTTAGTAAGTAACGCGCTAAAATTCACCAAAAATGGAGAGGTATTTATTGATGTGAATTTAGTGAAAGTAACTAATAAGTCCCATTCTATAGAGTTTAAGATAAAGGATACTGGGGTAGGAATTGCAATAGAAGATCAGGATAAGGTTTTTGAAAAATTTGTTCAAGTTGGAAGAAAAGAAGTAGATTATCAAGGTACAGGTTTAGGATTATCTATCGTGAAGCGTTTATTAGGTTTATTTGGGAGTGATATTACGCTTGAAAGTACAATTGGTGTTGGAACTGTATTTACATTTACAATTGCTTTTGAATTTGATCCGGAGAAAACCAATGAAATAATATATAACATCCCAGTTGATTTATCTTCGAATAAAAAATTGAAAGTTTTAGTGGTCGAAGACAATAAAATCAACCAAATTGTTACTGAAAAAATTCTCAAAAAAAATAATTATACTTGTACTCTGGTAGATGATGGCTATAAGGCTATCAAAATTCTTGAAGAGGAGAATTTTGATATTATTTTAATGGACATCAATATGCCTTTAATAAATGGTTTTGAAACTTCAAGAAGAATCCGATCTAAAGGGATTGAAACTCCTATTATTGCATTAACAGCATTTGATAAAGAAGAAATTACTGAAGAAGCTATTTCAGCTGGAATCGATGATATTATTGTAAAACCTTTTGATTCGGCTAAGTTATTTAAAATTATCAATGTCTTGATTACAAAAAATAAGAGAAATGATTTAACAATGGTTTTTTAGTTTTGATTTAAAAGATGATTTTATCAAAATTTCATTTTGGCATTGATAATATATAAACATAAAAAAATGGAGTCTTAAAAGCTCCATTTTTTAATAACTACATCTTTTCTAAATAAAAAGTACTTCGTTTTCTTTAGAATACATTTGCAGCAATAATGGATGTGGTGTTTTTTTATTTCCCGAAGCATCAAGAGTGATTTTTATTTCAAGTTTTGGATGAGTCAGTTCGTACTCTTTATTTTGAACGTTTCTATAATCTATTAAAGATTGATTTTTTTTGAAAAAATGTTTCGACGGCTTCATAATATCACTTTTTGATGTTATTTTTAATTGTCTTCTAATGAATTTGGATTGGTAGAGAAACTAGTGCGTCAAAATTAAAATCGTTAAACCAATACTTAAAATGGCTTAACGATTTTAATCTATTGTTTAATATTAAGGATATATTAAAAAAATTATTTGATAGCAATAGTTTTGTGTTCTTTTCTCTTAGCGCCTTCTTTTTTAGCAATAACAATATGGAGAATTCCATCTTTGTAACTTGCTTCTATTTTACTTTCATCTATATATTCTGGTAAATTGAAGGATCTGAAAAAAGATTGATAACTAAATTCTTTTCGAATGTAATTATCTTTTTTTCTTGTTTCTTCTTTCTCTTCTTCTTTTTCTGAAGAAATCATCAGCATGTTGTTATCAATTTCAACTTTAAAATCTTCTTTTTTTAAACCTGGAGCAGCTAGATCAACTTCTAATTTATCTTCTGTTTCTTTTAAGTTTACAGAAGGTAAATTACTGCCAATTGTTGTAAAATTTTTATCTGCCCAATCAAAAAGATCTCTGGATACAAAATCATCAAAAAAGGTGTTCACTGACGGAAATAGGCCAGTATTAATTGAAGGGAAAGCACTGTTTCTTTTAACTAAATTTTCCATATTGTTTAATTTAAATGTTTAAATAAGTTAAATCAAATTTAATGAAATTATTTACTTTAAAAGTATAATTAATACATAAAACGTTGAAAACAAGTCTATTAACGACAAAATGCCTTTTTAACTAGAGTTAGAAAGACATTTCTTATATATTATGATTTAGTACTAAAAAAAACAACTAATACCAGCGTTTCTTATTTTGTTTTGAAACTTCAGATTTTCTGGATTTATGTGCACCAGCACTACGATTTGAATTTTTTTGAGCAGCGGCAGGAGCAGTTTCGGGACTTCCTGAATGCCAAGGATAAGGATGGTCGTTTACTGTTTGTACATCCACTTTTATTAGTTTTTGAATGTCTTTCCAATACGCATGTTCGTCTTTGCTGCAAAAAGAAATAGCAATACCTCCATTTCCGGCACGACCAGTTCTACCTATTCTATGGACATACGTTTCAGGAATGTTTGGCAGATCAAAATTGATGACAAATGGCAATTGGTCAATATCAATTCCTCTTGCAGCAATATCAGTAGCGACTAAAACGCCTACTTCTTTATTTTTGAAAGCATCCAGAACTCGTTGTCTTGCATTTTGAGATTTGTCTCCATGTATGGCTTCAGCTGCAATATTGTTTTTGCGTAATGCTTTTACAACATTATCTGCACCATGTTTGGTTCTGGAAAAAACCAATACATCGGATAGATTTTCATTTTTTATCAAATGATAAAGTAGATTTCTTTTTTCTGTTTTTTCGACAAAATAAACGCGTTGTTCTACATTTTCGGCAGTTGATGATACTGGTGAAACTGTAACTGTTGCTGGATCTGTAAGAAACATTTCGGCTAATTCTCTAATGGCAATTGGCATTGTAGCAGAGAAAAATAATGTTTGTCTATTTTTTGGAGTAAGCTTTACAATTTTCTTTACATCATTTACAAATCCCATATCAAGCATTTGATCCGCCTCGTCAAGAACCAAAGTATGTAAGTGATCTAAATCAATAAAACCTTGTTTGTGTAAATCTAGTAATCTTCCTGGCGTAGCTACCAAAATATCGACACCATTTCGTAAGGTATCCACTTGAGGATTTTGTGAAACTCCACCAAAAATGGTCAGTTGAGTCAAGTTGGTATATTTGCCATAAGTATCAAAGCTTTGTCCAATTTGAACGGCTAATTCTCGGGTTGGAGTAACTACCAAAGCACGAATTTGTTTTGCTTTTTTAGATGAACCTACAATTCTGTGTAATTGATGTATGATTGGAATAGCAAATGCGGCTGTTTTTCCTGTTCCTGTTTGTGCGCATCCTATTAAATCTCTACCGGCTAATACTAGCGGGATAGATTGTTCTTGAATAGGAGTCGGGCTGGTGTAGCCTTGTTCAAATACGGCTTTTTGTATACTTTTTGAAAGTGATAAATCTTCGAATAACATGTTTTTGGTATTAAATATCTTGTATTAAGTACATAGATAGTGAGGCAAAGATAGTATTAATATTTTTGATGACTGTTTTACGCTATTCTCGAAATAATTTCTGGAGTTGAAAAGAAGAAATTCAGCAATAAAATAGACTATTGATTATTAGATTTAATAAAATCGGTTATCAGATAGCCTATAAGTTTACCTATTAAATGATTGTTTTTGTCTTCTCCTAAATCAGGTGCACCTTCACAAATATGTAAATAGGTAGCATTTTTATTTTTTGCAAAAAAAGAAATAAATTGGCGAAGTTGTTCTACAGAGAAGCCACTCAATGTCATTGCACTGCATGCAATATTGGGGATTGCATCAAGATCAATTTCAATTCCGTAAAAATCGTCATTTATAAATTCTAAGGCTTGAGCCATTTCTTGATTGAAATCTTTTTCTTTTCGGATGTTTACACTATCATAAGTATTATAGCGCACACGGTCTTCAATTTTTTTGATGATGTCCAAAACACTTTTAGAAGTGTAATTTTCGTGCAAACCAAAAATAAAATATTTTTTTAGAAAACCTTCTTCGAAAGCATATGAAAAACCGTTACCGCTGTGACGGCCTTCTAAAATTCTAAAATCAGAATGAGCATCAAAATTTATTGCATTTACAGGTTTTCCTTTGGCAAGAGCAGCACCTTTTATATTTCCATAGGCATTATTATGTCCTCCACCGATAACTATTGGCGTTTTTCCTAATTTTATAATATTAAAAATTATATGGGAAACATCCTTATCAATTTTTTCTACTAGTTGACTTAATTTGGAACGATCGTCAATATCATTAAAGTCTAAATGTTCCACTTCTTTCATTTCTTCAGTCACGTTCAATTGTCCCAAGACAACCAGTTGACTTCCTTTGCAAAAACGATTGTGTTGAATATTAGCAATGCTTTTTATGGCACTATCCCAAGCTGATGCTGCACCGGGTCTGCCAAAATTAGCTCTTATTCCTATATCTTCAGGGATTCCTACTAAAACATATTTAGCATCGCAAGTTTTTAGAAATGCAATAGGGTCAGCCTCTTTAGGAACTGTTATCATTTTCTCACCAAATTTTATTTCACCACTTCTGTGGTTCGTGATTTTTGCAAGATCATTAATTGTAAACGGGATAATTTTTTCCATTAAAAAAAATATTTTTTTTCAAAAATAATATAATTGTGTTAACTTACGTTATTACCTAGTTATATATTGTTAAATTTGTATAAAATAAAAATTAAAATCAAATTATGGAAAATCAAAAAAGCAGTTCAAGTCTTAAAGCGGTTATAGCGGTTTTAGCAGTTTTGTTAGTGGGAAGTTTAGTGTATATTTTTAAAATGACTTCTGATGCTGATGTAGTTAAAACAGAATTAAAATCTACATTGACCGAAAAAGAATCCGTTATGAAAGATTTACAAGAATTAAAATCTACTTATGATGCTGCAATTGCGGAAAACACATCAATGTCTGATGAGTTAATTCAAGAAAGAGATAAAGTGGTAAACTTAATGTCTGATTTAAGTAAATCTAAAGGTGATGTAGCTTCTATGTCGAAATATAAAACACAATTCACTGCTTTGCAAGGGAATATGAAAGTTTTAATGGCCGAGAATGAAGGGTTGAAAAAACAAAATACAACTCTAACTACACAACGCGATAGTACGGTTGTTGTATTAGGAGAGACTAAGAAGAATGTGGAATCATTAACAGGTCAAAATGAAGAACTAGCAAAAGTTGTTGAAAAAGGTTCAAAATTAACTATTTTAAATACAAGAGGTTCAGCTTTCAAATTAAGAAGTTCTGGAAAACAAATAGAAACTGATAAAGCAAGTAGAGCAGATGCTCTTAGAGTTAGTTTTACAATTGCTGAAAATCAAATTGCACAATCAGGAGATAAAACGTATTACGTTCAAGTAATTGACAGTAAAAATAATGTGGTAGGAGACAAAAAAACAGAGACTTTTGGAGATAATACTTTAACATACAGTTTTGCAACTAATGTTACATATGAAAATAAAACGGTTAATGTTTCACAGGACCTAAAAGGAAAAAATTTCGAAAAAGGGAATTATTTTGTAAATGTTTTTGATAAAGGTGAATTAGTTTCTAAAACAAGTTTTACTTTGAAATAATATTTTAAAGCATAAAATAAAAAAGAGGAACATTTGTTCCTCTTTTTTTTATTCAAAAATTTTACCTTCTATTAGTATAGCATCAATAAGATTACTGCCAAAAGCGTAAGGTAATTGATAGTAGGAGGAGATAGGTTTCGTGATAATAAGGTTTGCTTTTTTACCAATAGTTATACTTCCATGAGTTTCTGAAATTCCCATAGCATATGCTCCATTTATTGTGGCTGCATTTATAGCTTCTTCCGGAGTCATTTTCATTTTGATACAAGCAGTGGCAACCACAAAATTCATGTTTCCTGACGGAGTAGAACCAGGATTATAATCGGTTGCTAGTGCCAATGGAAGTCCTGCGGTTATCATTTCTCGTGCAGGAGTATAAGGAATACTCAAGAAATAAGAACAGGATGGTAGAGCCACTGGCATTGTTTCCGTATTCTTTAAAGTATTAATATCTTCCGTTGTCATGACTTCTAAATGATCTACTGAAAGTGCGTTGTATTTTATTCCAGCCTGAATTCCTCCAATAGAATTAAATTGGTTGACATGAATTTTTGGCTTTAAGCCAAAGCGAATTCCAGCTTCCATGATTTGTTCCGTTTCTTCAACAGTAAAATAGCCAGTTTCGCAAAATGCGTCTATAAAATCTGCCAGTTTATTTTTGGCAATTTCAGGAAGCATTTGGTTGATGATTACATCAATATATCCTTGATAGTTTCCTTTAAATTCTAATGGGAAAGCGTGAGCACCAAGAAAAGTTGCTTTTATGGTTATGGGATAGTTTTTTGCGAGGCGTTGAATAACGCGAAGCATTTTCAACTCTCCATCAAATGTTAGTCCGTATCCTGATTTGATTTCGACTGCCCCAGTTCCTAAACGCATAATTTCTTCGAGCCGAACTTTAGATTGATTGTAGATTTCTTCTTCAGTGGATTCGTTTAGTTTTTTTGCCGAATTTAAGATTCCACCACCACGATTGGCAATTTCTTCATAAGTCAATCCATTTATTCTATCAACGAATTCTTGTTCCCTATTACCAGCATAAACAATATGGGTGTGACTGTCACACCAGGAAGGTAAAACCATTTTTCCGGTAGCATCAATAGTTTTATCAGCATTTATTTTAGGAAAATTATCCATCGGGCCAAAATCAGCAATTAAGTTGTCTTTAATTACTATAAAAGCATTTTTAATAGTAGGAAGAATAGCCATTTCAGCACCAGACACTTTTGAAATTGAAGTTTCCCGAACCTGAAGTAATTCCTTTATATTGATGATGAGTGTTGTCATTTGAAAAATTATTCTGAAACTTTTATTTCAAACATTTTATCCCAATTTTTACCAGTTACAAAAATGGTTTTAGTTTTTGGGTTGTAGGCAATTCCGTTTAAAACATCTTCCGGAGTTACATTAATTAATTTTCTTAAACCAGACATGTCCAAAATACCCTCGACTGCTCCATTTACAGGATTTACAACAGCGATAGCGTCTTTTTGCCAAACATTCGTGTAAATTCTTCCATTAATCCATTCCAATTCGTTGATAGCTTTGATTTTAGAATTCCCAGAATACACATTTATATAGTCAATCATTTTTTGGGTATTCGGATCCATTTTCCAGATTTTTTCCGTTTTATCCGTTTGATAAATGTATTTACCGTCATTGGTCATACCCCAACCTTCAATATCTTTATCATATGCAAAGGTTTTTTCTAGTTTTAAAGTTTTTGCATCATAGATAAAACCTGTTTTTTCCTGCCAAGTCAATTGATACATTTTGTCATTTAGAAAAGTAATTCCTTCTCCAAAATATTTTTTATCAAGGTCAATTTGTTTAAAAACTTTTCCAGTTTTGTAATCGTATTTTCTAAAATAAGATTTCCCATTTTGCCCAGTGCTTTCATATAAAGTATCTTTATAAAACTCTAAACCTTCGGTAAAAGATTCCTTATCGTGCGGATATGTATTGATGATTGTGTATTTCAATAATTTTGGCTGAATATTAGAAACTAATTCTACTCTTGCTGTAGCTTCTGAGTTTTCTCCTTCGTAATATACTAAGGCTTTTAGGTTTTGGTACCCTAATTTTTGGTCTTTCAATTGAAACGTTAGTTTGTCAAGTCCTTTCTTTGAAGCTATTTTTTTATCATTTACGTAATAGATAATACTGTCAATTGTTTTCGAATTTGGGTTCGAAATTCCTAATTCTATTGCTTCTTGTGGTTGATATTGCTCCTTGAATTTAGAAATATCAAAGGTAAATAAAGTATTTTCTCCTTTTTTTGTCTCGTTGCAACTTGCTAAAGTGATTCCTAATAAAATGAAAGATAGGAAGTTATAATTTCTCATAGTTTGATTTTTTGATGCACCAATATACAACGTTATTTTTATAGGTACAAAGCACTTGCAAAAATATAAAAAGTTTGTATATTTGCACCGGCAAGTCCTACACGACCAGCTCCTGCAGACTCCCCCAGGATGGGAACATAGCAAGGGTACGTGGTTGAGCGGTGCGATGTAGGTCGCTTGCCATTTTTAAATTTGAATTTATTTCAGATTCTTTTCAAAATTCACACAAATAAGTAGTCTTCCTTCGGGAGGATTTTTTTATTTTTGGACCTTTCGTACAACAAACATCATAAACATGAATAAAGTAGTTCTAATTACAGGAGGTTCTTCAGGAATAGGAAAATCTATTGGCGAGTTTTTGCATCAAAAAGGTTTTGTTGTTTATGGAACCAGTAGAAATCCGGAACGAATCTTAAATTCTGTTTTTCCTTTGGTAGCTTTAGATGTTCGTGATACGGATTCGATTCATGCGGCTGTTGCCAAAGTTATTGCTATTTCAGGAAGACTGGATGTTGTAATCAATAATGCAGGTGTTGGAATTACAGGACCGCTGGAAGAAATTCCAATGCATGAAATCAAGAATAATTTTGAGACCAATTTTTTTGGACCTATTGAAGTGATGAAAGCGGTGTTACCACAAATGCGTTCGCAAAAATCAGGATTGATTATCAATATTACTTCTATTGCTGCCTATATGGGTTTGCCATATCGAAGTGTTTATTCCGCTTCAAAAGGAGCTTTAGAACTAATTACAGAAGGGTTGCGCATGGAAGTGAAGGCGTTTGGCGTTCATATTACGAATGTGGCTCCAGGTGATTTTGCCACAAATATTGCTTCAGGACGTTTTCATGCCCCGGTTATTAAAGGTTCTGCTTATGAAAGTCCGTATGGAAATACATTAAAAACTATGGATGAACATGTAGATAGTGGTAGTAATCCAAATGAAATGGCAGAAGCGGTGTATAAAATTATTCAAACTCCGGAGCCTAAAATTCATTATAAAATAGGTGTTTTTATGCAAAAATTTTCGATTGTCTTGAAGAGAATTTTACCGGATAAAGTATATGAAAAAATGCTTATGAACCATTATAAGTTGTAATTTTGCACCGAATTTTATGAGCATGAGGGATTGCAGTGAAAATCCTTTTACTTTTTTCTTTAAAAAGTAAAAGATTATAACGGAAAGCCCGACCCGAAGTTTTTCACGAGGGTCATGCCCAAATTTTAAAAACACACAATTAAATAGATATATTATGAAGTTTTTTATTGACACGGCTAATTTAGCTCAAATTAAAGAAGCACATGCATTAGGCGTTTTGGATGGCGTTACTACAAATCCATCCTTGATGGCAAAAGAAGGAATCACAGGGAAAAATAGCATTTTGAAACATTACGTTGATATTTGTAATCTTGTTGATGGTGATGTAAGTGCCGAAGTAAATGCATTGGATTTTGACGGAATGGTTAAAGAAGGTGAAGAATTAGCTGATTTACACGATCAAATTGTAGTGAAATTGCCAATGACCAAAGAAGGTGTTATAGCTGCCAAATACTTTTCGGATAAAGGAATTAAAACCAATGTTACTTTAGTATTCTCTGCTGGTCAAGCTTTATTGGCTGCAAAAGCTGGAGCTACTTATGTTTCTCCATTTATTGGTCGTTTGGACGATATCTCTACAGACGGTTTGGCTTTGATTGAAGAAATCAGATTGATTTATGATAACTATGGTTATGAAACTCAAATTCTTGCTGCTTCAGTTCGTCACACGATGCACATTGTAAACTGTGCAAAAATTGGTGCCGATGTTATAACTGGACCACTTTCGGCTATTCACGGTTTATTGAAACACCCATTGACTGATATTGGATTGGCACAGTTTGTTGCTGATTTCGAGAAAGGAAATAAATAAAAAAGTTTTCGGTGAGCAGTTTTCAGTCTCAGTGAATGTCTAGTCCTGAAATAGTGATACAGGATTAATAAAAATAAAAATACAATTTTTAAACAGTAGTAAGCAACAGTTTACTACTGTTTTTTATTTTATAGGTTCTCATTTTAATTTGT
>NZ_JBLNKX010000009.1:0-192086 GCF_048158725.1 Flavobacterium arabinosi | reverse complement strand
AACAATTTGCAATTTAAAAAACATCGAATAGTCTTTTTGGGTGCGCTTTAAATAGCGTGGTTCTTCTTGTTTTTCCATAAGGATACTTTTTGTGTATCACTATTTCAGGACGGGACAGTATTAAGATAAAAAACCCCATCAACTTAAAGCTGATGGGGTTTTCAGTTTTAAAGTGGGTTTTTAAACGTATAGTTTTATTCCCTTTTTTTATGACAAATTTTAAGGTATTAAAAACAAAAAACTCCAGATTTCTCCGGAGTTTAAAACTGTAATCTTATAACTGTAATCTGATAGCTATTCTTCTTCCATAGTATGATACACGTTCATCACGTCATCATCTTCTTCTAATTTTTCAATTAGTTTTTCTACATCGGCTACTTCAGCTTCAGAGAGTTTTTTAGTAATTTGAGGAATTCTTTCAAATCCAGACGAAAGAATTTCTAATCCTCTGTTTTCTAATTCTTTTTGAATAGTTCCAAAACTTCCAAACGGCGCATAAATTAATATACCGTCTTCATCTTCAAAAACTTCTTCTGCACCAAAATCGATTAATTCTAATTCTAATTCTTCAGGGTCAATTCCGTTTGCTGGAATTCTAAAGTTACACGTATGGTCAAACATAAATTCAACCGAACCTTGCGTTCCCATTGTTCCGTTGCATTTGTTAAAATAGCTTCTAACATTAGCAACAGTCCTGTTATTATTATCAGTAGCCGTTTCAACCAGAATTGCAATTCCATGAGGAGCATATCCTTCAAATAAAACTTCTTTATAGTTAGCGGTGTCTTTATCCGTTGCTTTTTTGATTGCGCGTTCTACATTTTCTTTCGGCATATTAACTGCCTTGGAATTCTGAATAACAGCTCTTAATCTTGAGTTGGCATCAGGATTAGGTCCACCTTCCTTTACAGCCATCACAATATCTTTACCAATTCTGGTAAATGCTTTGGCCATTGCTGACCAACGTTTCATTTTTCTTCCTTTTCTGAACTCAAACGCTCTTCCCATTGCTAGTTTATTATTTTGATCTGCAAAAATACAGTTATTCCTTATTTTACCAAAATCAAATTAAATTCTTTTATCTAATTAAATAAATTAGTAGTATTATTTTATTTCAAAGTATTAAAATCTTCAATTATTGTAATGGCTTCATTCAAATAATGATTCTTTTTTAATGCATCCAACTGGAATTGATTGTTGCTTTTTTCTAATGGATGGATGGCGAGAAGGAATTTATTAAAATCCGAATTGTAAACATTCAAATTAATATTTCCGGAATCAAAAGAATTAATATCTTCCCATAAATTACTGACTTCATTTTGTTCTTCAAAAACCAGATCAATTGTCAATGGTATCGCTTTCTTTGGTTGGTTTGTCAAAGCATCGATTCGTTTATTAATCATTTTAATAGCATTAAAATAAGAGTCGTTGCTAATTCGGAGTTTGCTTTTTTCTGATACTTTTTGAATCAAATTGTTTTTCACATAAGGTTTAAATTTAATAAAAGTATCAATACTGTCATTTTTGAAAGAAGTAGGATAGTCATTCTCTTTTTGAAAGATTGTTTCATAGATCTCCGGTATTCGAACATTTGGAAAAACACCCACACTTTGATGACTTTTACCAGTTATTCTGTAAAATTTATTGACGGTTACTTTTATAAAATTTTCAGAATCATTTTCTTCTAAAGGGACTATGGTTTGCATGGTTGCTTTTCCTAAAGTAGTATTGCCTATCAATAATGCTCGATGATAATCTTGAAGAATTGATGCGAAAAATTCACTTGCGGATGCTGAATTGCCATTTATTAGAAGCACGATAGGATCTTTATAGATCATTCCTTTGTATGGATCGTCAATTGTGGTTTGTCCTTTTTTATTATCAATTACTACGGATATTGGACCGTTATCAATAAACATTCCGGCTAATTTTATCGCTTCTTCCATCGATCCGCCCCCATTATCCGCTAAATCAATAATTAATCCCTTGATGTTGTCTTTCTTTAATTTGATTACTTCTTGGGCAACATCTTGGGCACAACCTTTACCGCTCTGGCCTTCTAAATCAGCATAAAAACTAGGGATTTTTATATATCCTATTTTGGTGTCTTTCTCAACAATAAAACTGTAAACAGTGTTTTCTTCGTCTTTTATGACTTGCTTCTCGATTAGTACTTCAAAACTTTTTCCGGAACTACGTTTCAGGGTTAGTAATATGTTTTTATTTGCTTCTGAGAGGATCATATTCGAAATGGATTCCATTGAAGTGCAAGAAACCAGTAAAGTCTCTTTTAGATTTGAAATCGAAACAATCTGATCTCCTTTTTTTATTTTTCCAGTTAAAAATGCGGGACCATTTGGATCTAATTCATCTATAATAATTTCACTTTTTTCATTTAAGCTTACATTAAGCCCTAATGATAAATGTTCCTTTGATAATGAAGCTACAAAACTTGTCTTGGAATCATCACTAAAATAAGCGGTATGTGGGTCGAAGTATCCGCAGAAATGATTGTATAGGCTTTCAGCTAAGCTCGATTCATTTTGTAAAATGCTATTTATTCTACAAAGTTCATTTTGAATAACAGTGTTTTTCGAATGAATAGCCAATGTATTAAAATTGGTTTTAATAGAATCTAGATTTTTGCTTACCTGAGCAATATCATCCAAAATTTCATATCGAATTTTTTTTCTCCAAACTTTCTCGACTTGATTCTCTACTAAATAGATTGGAAATGATTTTTTATAAAACCGAATCGTATCTTTCCCTTCATAGTCCATGGTTTCTTTATCTATTTTTTCTAAAATATTCTTATTTCTTAAAAGATCTTCTTTGTAAACCGAAGCTATATCGGTTAGAAAAGTACAATCTTTATCTTTGATGAGATTGTCAATATTCAAGCGGTATTTTTGAGATAAAATATTATATTCTGATTTTAGAAAAACAGTTCTTGAAGGATCAAGTTGGTCAATAAAGCTATCAAAAACAAAAACCGATAAACTGTCGTCTACCGGTTTTGGATTAATATGTTCGCGCTGAATTAACGCATTTATTTTAGAAAGTATTTCACAAGTTTTGACATCATTTTGACCAAATAGTGAAAATGTAGTCAAGAATAATACGAGTGAAATTTTTTTCATTTATTTCTTATTTCTTGTAAAACGGTAATTTTACCACTTTGGCAGGAACATCATTTTTACGGATTCTAATGAATATATCACTGTCTAAAGCGCTGTTTTCAGTGGTAACGTAGCCTAAACCGATTCCTTTATTCATTGATGGCGACATGGTGCCCGAAGTTACAATTCCTATTGGATTTCCTGCTGCATCAACGATTTCATAATCATGTCTTGGCACAGCACGTTCCTGCATTTCAAAAGCCACTAACTTTTTAGAAACTCCTGCTTCTTTTTGCTTTTTCAAGTTTTCTGAATTGGTGAATTCTTTGGTGAATTTAGTAATCCATCCCAAACCAGCTTCAAGTGGAGAAGTGGTGTCATTGATGTCATTTCCGTACAAACAAAATCCCATTTCTAATCGTAACGTATCACGGGCGGCAAGACCTATTGGTTTAATCCCAAAAGAAGCACCAGCTTCAAAAACTTTATTCCAAATTTGTTCTACTTCTGAATTTTTGCAGTAAATCTCAAATCCTCCAGAACCTGTATATCCTGTTGCCGAAATAATCACGTTCTCAATTCCTGCAAAATCACCTACTTCAAAATGGTAATACGGAATAGCTGATAAATCCCTAGAAGTCAATGATTGCATGGATTCAACAGCTTTAGGGCCTTGAATAGCCAATAATGAATAATCATCAGATAAGTTTTTCATTTCGACTCCTAAATCATTATGAGCTGAAATCCAATCCCAATCTTTATCAATATTCGAAGCATTTACGACTAATAAATACTGCTCGTCTTTCATTTTGTAAACAATCAAATCATCTACAATTCCACCATCATCGTTTGGTAAACAAGAATATTGTGCTCTTCCAATGGTCAAAACAGATGCGTCATTAGAAGTTACTTTTTGTATCAAAGCCAACGCATTTGGTCCGGTAAGCAAGAATTCGCCCATGTGTGAAACATCAAAAACACCCACGGCATTTCGAACCGTTTCATGTTCTGCATTCACGCCTTCATATAAAATAGGCATATTGTATCCGGCAAACGGAAGCATTTTTGCTCCCAAACTCTCGTGTATGTGCGTAAGCGCAGTATTTTTCATTGTAATTTTGTATAGGATTTCAAGTGGCTAATTTATTGATTTTATTTCGGGTGACAAAGGCCTATATATGCAAAATTTAAAGTTTCAAACGTTTTCGTAATAACAGACGGAACAATTTTTTTAAAATAATTTTCAGAATTTAATCCAATGAAGTTAGCAAGCAATTTCCTGCTATTCATTACAATCTTTTCCTTTTTAATGTTTAATTTTACAATTAATTAATTTGAGGTCTTTAATCTGCCAGAGCAAAAATCAATCATTATGAAAAAAAGTAGATTTGTTATTATAGCGCTGTTTTTTGTTACCATTTTCTATGGTCAAAATCAAACGGTTATTGGTAAATGGAAAACTATTGATGACGAAACTGGAAAAGCAAAATCAATAGTGGAAATCTATGAGAAATCTGGAAAGATTTATGGTAAAGTAATTGAAATTCTCGAAGAAGAACATAGAAAAAAAGTTTGTACTAATTGTTCAGGCGAGGATAAAAACAAACCTATTCTTGGAATGATTGTAATTAAGGGATTGAAAAAAGACGGAGATGTGTATACTAAGGGTAAAATCTTAGATCCTAAAAACGGGAAGCTTTATAAATGTTTCATTACATTAGAATCAAAAGATAAACTTAAAGTTCGTGGTTTTATTGGGATTTCATTGTTTGGACGAACACAATATTGGTACAGGGTAAAAAGTTAATTCAAGTAGAATGAATTTAATACCCGTCCAAATAATAATAAATACCTAAAATCTAAAAATGCATTTCTTCGAAGTAATTTTACCCCTTTCTCTTGCCAAAACCTTTACCTATAGCGTTTCTGAAGCTGAATTTCATTATATCAAGAAAGGAATGCGTGTGGCAGTACCTTTTGGTAAAAGTAAAATTTACACGGCGCTAGTAATTGAAATTCATCAAAATGAACCCATTTTATACGAAGCCAAAGAAATTCACCAAATTCTGGATGAAAAACCTATAGTTACTGAAATCCAAATTGCACATTGGCAATGGATAGCTTCTTATTATATGTGTGCTATTGGTGATGTGTATCGAGGCGCTATGCCAAGCGCACTTTTGCTGGAAAGCGAAACCATAATTTCTCAAAAGCAAGATTTGTTTGTGGATGAAAGTCTGCTTTCGGATGATGAATATCTAGTTTATCAAGCCTTGCAACAGCAAAGTTCGCTCAAAGTTCAAGACATTATAGCTATTTTAAACAAGAAAAATATATTTCCTGTTATTCAAAAATTGATTGACAAAAATATATTGGTTCTTCAAGAAGAAATTTCAGAAAGTTACAAGCCAAAGTTGGTTCGTTATTTGCGTTTGCATTCTAAATACGATTCGAATGCAGGTTTGGGTGAATTGTTGGAAACTTTGAAAAGCGCTAATAAACAAAAGGAAATTGTACTGGCTTATTTTCAATTGAGCGCTACCGAAAAGAAACCGATAACTGTTAAAAAATTGGTTGAAGCTGCTAATTCCTCTTCGGCAATTATAAAAGCATTAATTGAAAAAGAAATATTCGAGGATTATTTTCTTCAGGAAGACCGAGTAAATTTCAATGGAAAAATAAGAGAAGATCAACTGCAATTAAGTCAAGCGCAGCAAACTGCTTTTGAAGAAATTAAAGATAGTTTTGTTCAAAAAGAAGTCTGTTTGCTACATGGTGTAACTTCCAGTGGAAAAACCGAAATTTATATTAAGCTTATTGAAGAATATCTGGAAACGGGAAAACAAGTGTTGTATTTATTGCCCGAAATTGCTTTGACTACACAATTAGTGGGAAGATTGCGAACTTATTTTGGAAATAAAGTAGCTGTTTTTCATTCGAAATATAACAATAATGAACGTATCGAGGTTTGGAATCAAGTTTTGGTAAATTCAGAGAAAGCGCAAGTAGTAATAGGAGCGCGATCCGCTTTATTTTTGCCTTTTCATAATCTGGGATTTATAATTGTTGATGAGGAGCACGAACAAACTTTCAAACAAGTAGATCCTGCGCCGCGTTATCATGCGCGTGATGCTGCGGTGGTTTTGGCTCATTCACATAAAGCAAAAGTTTTATTAGGTTCGGCAACACCAAGTATTGAAACTTATTTTAATGCAAAATCAGAAAAATATGGTTTAGTCGAAATTTCGAAACGATTTGGAAACGTCATGATGCCAAATATTGAATTGGTGGATTTGAAAGACAAATACTTTCGTAAAAAAATGACAGGACATTTTAGTGATGTTTTAATTGAAGAAATCAATATAGCTTTGTCATTAGGTGAACAAGTGATTTTATTTCAAAATAGAAGAGGTTATTCTCCTATAATTGAATGTATTACTTGTGGTCATGTTCCCCAATGCCAACAATGCGACGTGAGTTTGACGTATCACAAACATAAAAACCAGTTGCGTTGTCATTATTGTGGCTATACGATGGCAAAACCTTCGCATTGTCATTCGTGTTCAAGTGTTGATTTGACTACAAAAGGATTTGGAACCGAGCAAATAGAGCAAGAGCTGATTTCGATTTTTCCTAATTCAAAAATGGGAAGAATGGATCAGGACACCACGCGAGGAAAATTTGGTTTTGAGAAAATTATCGATAGTTTCAAGAATAGGGAAATTGATATTTTAGTTGGAACGCAAATGCTTGCCAAAGGATTGGATTTTGACAATGTAAGTTTGGTAGGAATCATGAACGCGGATAATATGTTGTATCATCCTGATTTTAGGGCATTCGAAAGAAGTTTTCAAATGATGACTCAAGTAGCGGGTCGGGCAGGCCGCTCAGAGAAACAAGGAAAAGTAATTATTCAAACGTATAATCCCAATCACAATACGATACAGCAAGTAACCAATAATGATTATCTGGGAATGTATAAGGAGCAATTGTATGACAGGCAAATCTATAAATATCCGCCTTATTTCAGAATCATAAAGCTGACATTAAAACAACGCGATTTTGATAAACTAAAGGAAGGTGCCATGTGGTTGTATCAAGTAATGAGTCAAAATCTTACTATGCCGGTATTAGGTCCTGAGGAACCCGCTATAAATAGAATTAGAAATGAATACATACGAACAATCATTATTAAAATTCCACAAAACGTGTCTGTAGTAAGCACAAAAAAAACTATCCAAAAGATATTGAATAGTTTTGAGGCTGTTGCTCAATACAGAGCTATAAAAGTTACGCTAAACGTCGATTTTTATTGAAAAATAGTTTTATGCAAATGATAGGGCTTTAACTAAATCTTCTTTTTTATTTCTACTTAAAGGTATTTTGGTAACTCCAATTTCGGCAAACTTACTGTTGAAGCGCTCTACTTTGTCTATATTTATAATATAGGACTTGTGAACTCGGATGAATTTTTCTTTAGATAAATCATTTTCAAAAGATTTCATCGTAGAAAGCACTAAGTTGCTGTCTTCTTCTGTAACAACTCTAACGTAGTCGCCAAAAGCTTCAATCCATTTAATTTTAGAAGTAAATATTTTTAATTTTTTCAGATTGCTCTTAATGAAAATATGTTCCCCTTCTTCTTCTTTATTTTCTTTTTTAAGAGAATATAAATCGATTGCTCTTCTAACAGATGCATTGAAACGATCAATAGCAATAGGTTTTTGCAGATAGTCGGTAGCGTCATAATCAAATGCTTTCATGGCATACTCCGCTTTAGAAGTAATGAAGATTATTTGGGGTTTAATTTTTAAACCGTCTAAGAAATCGAAACCGCTTATCACAGGCATCTCAATGTCTAGAAATATTAGATCCACATTATGCACGGACATGCAGCTTCTAGCTTCAATTGCATTAGAAAAATCACCAATTAAATGCAGATTTGGATGATTATTTACTAACTTTGCGATGATCATTCTTTGAATGGAACTATCGTCAACTACTACACAATTAAGTTTCATAATTTTTGTATTTTAAGATTTGGAATAGTAAATTTAATAATCATTTATTTAAAAAACTAATTTTCATCGGTTTTTTTAACCATACAACGAATAAAGTGAAATTGTCATTGTTTGTTTAAAAAAATTGATTACTTTTGCAGCCAAATTAACAAATAAATAAAACATTTATGAATCATTATGAAACTGTTTTCATTTTAAATCCCGTTTTATCTGAAGTTCAGGTAAAGGAAACAGTAAGCAAATTTGAAGATTTTCTTACTAGTCGTGGAGCTGAAATGGTATCGAAAGAAGACTGGGGTCTTAAAAAGATGGCTTACGAAATTCAAAACAAAAAAAGTGGTTTTTACCATTTATTCGAATTCAAAGTAGCAGGAGAAGTTCTTATTGCTTTTGAAACTGAATTTAGACGTGACGAAAGAGTAATGCGTTTCTTGACTGTAAGTTTAGATAAACATGCTATATCTTGGGCTGAAAGAAGAAGAACTAAATTAAAATCTACAAAAGCTTAATTATCATGGCAACATTACAACAATCGGCTTCAGGAAAAAAAGACGGAGATATCAGATATCTTACACCTTTAAACATAGAAACAAACAAAACTAAAAAGTATTGTCGTTTCAAAAAATCAGGTATCAAATATATTGATTATAAAGATGCTGATTTCTTATTGAAATTTGTAAACGAACAAGGGAAAATTCTTCCTCGTCGTTTAACAGGAACTTCATTGAAATACCAAAGAAAAGTGTCAGTTGCTGTTAAGAGAGCACGTCACTTAGCATTAATGCCATATGTGGCTGATTTATTAAAATAATTAAAAACTAACAGTTGTTGGTTTTCTGAAATATGAAACCTAACTTCTCAAATAAAGGACAACAACATGGAACTTATTTTAAGAAAAGATGTTCAAAATTTAGGATTTAAAGATGACGTAGTAAATGTGAAAAACGGATACGGTCGTAACTTTTTAATCCCACAAGGTCACGCACATTTAGCAACTTCTTCTGCAAAGAAAGTGTTAGCTGAAAACCTAAAACAAAGAGCTCACAAAGAAGAGAAAGTAGTAAACGACGCAAAAGCATTGGCTGAAGCTTTGAAAGCTATTGAAATTAAAATTTTCGCAAAAGCAGGTGGTGAAAAATTATTCGGTTCAATTACGAATATTGATATCGCTGAAGCATTAGCAAAAGGTGGTCAAGTAATTGATAGAAAATTTATTACAAGTGGAATTGTTAAACGTACAGGAAAATATGCTGCTAACGTTAGATTACACAGAGAAGTAATTATTGAATTAGCTTATGAAATTGTTGCTGAAAAAGCATAATTTTAAATTTATATAATTAAATCCCGATGGAAGTCGGGATTTTTTTTTGTTTAATCTGAACTTGTTTCAGATTCTTTACTTTAAATATAATATAAAGAGCATCTTAATAAATACAAGATGCTGAAATAAATTTAACATAAATGAAATACTCAAGATTAACAAAAGAACAATTTGAAGAATTAACGCCTGAATTTACTAATTTTCTAGCCACTCAAGCAATTGATAAAGCGGAGTGGGATAAAATTAAAATTGAAAAACCGGAAGTGGCTGAACAAGAACTTGATGTTTTTTCTGATTTGGTTTGGGAAGGGGTTCTAACAAAAGCAGAATATTTAGAGCATTTTTCTAAAAACCATATTTTTCTTTTTCATTGTTTTGATACTTATGTTCAATCTATTGTTTTGAAATCATTGGTTCCAGAAACTGATTTTCTTACCAAAGAAGGATTGCAATGGCTTAGCGATAACATGTTTACCGATACAATTGAAATGAAAGTGGGGAAAAAAGAGTTTACCGATGAACGTAATACCTCAGTTTTCGAATTAATACAGCAAGGTTCTTTTTTAAGTGATGGTCTTTTGTACAAACAAATAAATACAATTATAGAGTCATAATTGTATTGCAGTTTCTTTTAATTTGGTTATTTTAGTACACTTTTTCAAAAACTAAAATAGCCAATTTTTATTTTCTATGGATATTCAAAATACAATTCAAACTTTAAGAGAGGAATTAAATCAACACAATCATAATTATTACGTGTTGGATAAACCAATAATTTCCGATTATGAATTTGATTTGAAATTAAAACAACTTCAGGATTTAGAAAATAAATATCCAGAATACTTTGATGAAAATTCTCCTACGCAACGAGTAGGCGGTACGATTACAAAAAACTTCCAAACCGTTCCTCATGAACACCGAATGTATTCTCTTGATAATTCTTATTCGAAAGAAGAATTGATCGATTGGGAAAAGCGTATTCAAAAAGTTCTCGGAGAAGTTCCATTAGAATATACCTGTGAATTAAAATATGATGGGGCATCAATCAGTATAACTTACGAAAACGGAAAATTAAAACGGGCAGTAACTCGTGGCGATGGTTTTCAAGGGGATGATGTTACTAATAATATTAAAACCATAAAATCAATTCCGCTTAAGCTTAAAGGAAATTTTCCTGATAAATTTGATGTGCGTGGTGAAATCATTTTGCCCTTTGCCGGTTTCGAAAAAATGAACCAGGATTTAATCGAAATAGGGGAATTACCGTATTCAAATCCTAGAAACACAGCTTCGGGAAGTTTGAAATTACAAGACAGTGCCGAAGTTGCAAAAAGACCGTTGGATTGTTTGTTGTATTTTTTAATTGGAAATAATTTACCTTTTAAATCACAATATGAAGGATTAGAAACGGCTAGACAATGGGGATTTAAAGCACCCAAAGAAGCAAAACTGGCTCGTAATTTAGAAGAAGTTTTTGAATTTATTGATCATTGGGACACTCATAGGCATACTCTTCCTTATGAAACAGATGGCGTAGTGGTAAAAGTAAATTCTTTTCACTATCAGGATGAATTGGGTTTTACTGCCAAATCTCCGCGTTGGGCAATTGCTTATAAATTCAAATCAGAACAAGTTTCAACAAAATTAAACTCCATATCCTATCAAGTAGGAAGAACTGGGGCTATTACTCCAGTGGCAAATTTAGAACCAGTACAATTGGCAGGAACCATAGTGAAACGTGCTTCATTACATAATGCTGATCAAATTGAGAAACTGGATATTCGTGTAGGAGATACCGTTTTCGTAGAAAAAGGAGGAGAGATAATCCCTAAGATTATTGCCGTTGATTTAGGCAAACGTCCAGAAAATACACAGCCTACAAAATACATCACGCATTGTCCGGAATGTAATACAGAGTTGGTCAGATCGGAAGGCGAAGCGAATCACTATTGTCCGAATTTTTATGGTTGTCCTCCACAGATTATTGGACGAATACAACATTATATTTCCAGAAAAGCTATGGATATCGAAGGCCTTGGCGGAGAAACAGTTGCGTTACTTTTCAATAATGGATTGGTTCACAATTATGCTGATTTATATGAATTGACGGTAGAACAAATTCTTCCTTTGGAAAGAATGGCTCAAAAATCTGCTCAAAATTTGGTGAAAGGGGTAGAAAATTCGAAAAATATTCCTTTTGAAAGTGTTTTATTTGCTCTTGGAATCCGATTTGTTGGTGAAACGGTAGCTAAGAAATTAGCCAAGCATTATAAAAATATTGATGCATTGAGTCAGGCCACATTGATGGATTTGATTTTGGTGGATGAAATTGGAGAACGAATTGCACAAAGCGTGATTGATTTTTTCGAAAATCAAGAAAATAGGATTATAATCGAAAGAATAAGAAAACATGGCGTACAATTTGAAATTGTTGAAAAAATAAATCCAAATGCCACGGATAAACTTTCTGGAAAAACCTTTGTAGTTTCAGGTGTTTTTGAGAAATTTTCAAGAGACGATTTGAAAAAAGCTATTGAAGATAACGGTGGGAAAGTGGGAAGTTCTATTTCTGCCAAAACAGATTATGTTGTTGCCGGAGATAATATGGGACCGGCTAAACTAGAAAAAGCCAATAAACTTAATGTCCCGATAATTTCTGAAGATGATTTTATGAAACTGATAAATGAAAGCTAGAAAGTGTAAATGCCAATAGTAAAAAATAAAGATAGCCTTGAAAAATGGATTACAGTTTTTTATTTCACAGTTGCTTCGGTTGAAGTTACGGTAGAGTTATTTGTATATAAACCAGTACTTTTTTTTCTAAATCCTCTTATTTCAATACTATTGATGATTTTGTACTGGAATACTTCAAATGAAAGAAATAGACTATTTTTTGCAACAATATTCTTTTCATTAATTACAAATATTTTTTTTATTCCAAATACTGAAAAGATGCTTTTTTTTTAGGATTACTTGCCTTTTTAATACATCGAGTACTAAAAATTTATTATATAATTAAATTGACAAAGCTTATCACTTTCATTCCCTTACTGATTGCAATTGTTCCATTTATGTTTGTTTTCTTTTATTTATTATCTATTTCGGAGGGATTAACGTCTAAAAGTTATGATATTTTAATCATTCAAAATATATTGATTTTCATTCTTGGCGTAATTACTTTATCCAACTATGTGATGAATGACGTTAAAAATAATACTTAGTTATTAATATTTGGTTTGTTATCAGTGACGCAATATTTATAGTTTTTATTGAAAAATACTATTTTTCTAATTTAGCACCAACTGTTTTTAGACCATTGGCAATGCTGTTAAACATAACATTACATTATACTTTTTATAAATTTGTTATTGATGTGGAGTATTCCAACTTGATTTCAGATCCCGAAAAATTAAACAATAATTGATGTTCCTTTGGATGTATTCTGTTTATTATTATCCAGATAAAAATCAATTCGGCCTAAATTAATTCCGTAACAACCTACTTGATTTACCAAAACTTCTTTGCCAATAATGTTTTTTGCAACCGTTGGTTTATCAAGAAAAGTATGCGTGTGACCGCCTATTATTAAGTCAATATCCTGGGTCAGTTCCGCTAGTTTTAAGTCACAAATTTTATTGGGTTCGTCTTTGTATTTATACCCTAAATGCGACAAGCAAATTACTAAATCACATTGTTGCTCTTTTTTTAAAATCCGAACCATATCTTGAGCCGCCTCAACAGGATTATTGTAGACCGTTTCTTTGTACATTGCTTTATCCACTAATCCATTGAGTTCAATTCCAAGGCCAAAAACACCAACTTTGATTCCATTTTTATTAAATATCTTATACGGTTTTACAAAACCATCCATCACCGTGTTTTTAAAATCATAGTTTGCTGATAAGAATTCAAACTTCGCATGAGGCATTTGAGCATACAAACCTTCAACGCCATTATCAAAATCATGGTTTCCTATTGTGGAAGCATCATATTGCATCATGCTCATCAATTTAAACTCTAATTCACCGCCGTAATAATTAAAATACGGCGTTCCCTGAAAAATATCACCGGCATCTAGCAATAGCACATTTGGATTTTCTTTTCGGATTGATTCTATAAGAGCCGCTCTTCGTACAACGCCGCCCATATTAGGATTTCTGGGATGATCCGCCGGAAAAGGATCTATATAACTATGTACATCATTTGTATGTAGAATTGTCAAATGTTTCGTCACACTAGATGTAAAGCTAGTTAAAGGTAGTCCTAAACTCAATAAAGCGGTACTTGCAGCGGTTTTTTCGATAAAATCTCTTCTTTTCATTTTTGTTTTTTTGGAGCTATTTACTTCGTCAGTTCGCTTCGCTCGTGTCCTGCTGTACGCTATATCTTTATGTTTTTAAAAAAAACATAAAGGTAATTGCGAGAGCAATTCGACCATCAGGGCTAGGGCTATATATTTATAAAACTATTTTCTGTTTTTTAAAAGGAATTTTTTCTATTCAACAGTAATCCTGACATCATTTAGAACCGGAATCGTATCCACTTCTTTGAAATAATCAATTAAAACGTTTCGTAACTTATAATCCAAAACATATTTCTGAATGCCTTTTTTAAAGAAATTCATATTGTCCCCACCATTGGATAAATAATCATTGGTACCCACATAATAAATTTTGTCTTTTTCAATAACTTTTCCTTGCACTAAGATGTTTTTGGCGGTATTATTTTTGTCAATTGTAAAAGTTATTCCAGATAAAGGATGCGGTTTTTTTTCGGCAATGAAATAATCAACTAATTCAAAAATTTGCCCTCCTTTTAAAGCAATGACAACCATGCTGTTTTCAAAAGGCATAATTTCAAAAGCAGTTCTTGTCGTTACATTTCCTTTTGGAAGAATAGAACGAATACCACCATGATTCAGTAAACAGATATCGATATTCTTTTTTTCTCGGGCATTAAAAACTAAATTGCCTCGCATCAAGGTAACATCGGCTAGTAAATTACCAATATTGGTCTGCCATTTGCCGGAACTTTTGTCTAAAGTTACCGGACAATACGCCAAAACGCTGTCTAAATCTTTATTAATGTGTTCGCGGTAGGGTTTGATAAAGTTTTCAATTTGCTTTGTCTGCTCGTCATCTAGGCTCGGGTCAGGAACTTGGTTTTTCTTTTCAGTAATTGGGATTCTTTTACCTTCTATCTTCGTAATGTAGTAGTTTTGTTTGCTACAGGAAGTAATGAAAATAAATGTTAAGAATATAACAAAAAGTTTTAAAACATCGTTATACTTTTTTAGATTTACCATTTCAAATGCGACTTAATTAATTAATTTTGTAATCAAGTAAAAGTAATATGTTTTTAAATTACATAAAGAATTTTTCTGTAAAAAAAATATTAAAAAGCAGCTTGCAGAATGTTAAAGGCAGTTCGCTTTCAACTTCGGTACAAACTGTAGGTTTACTTATAGATGCCAGTTATTTTTCGAAAAAAGAGGCGTTGATTAACGAGTTAATAGCAAATGGAATTCCAGCAGACAATATTAAAGTTATTGTTTACAAAGACACTTTTAGAAAAAGTAATGCGCATAATCATCCTGCTTTTGGAGCGAAACATCTCAATTGGAAAGGGGAGATAACGAATCAACAGGTAAATGATTTTGTAAACGAAAAATTTGATTTACTAATCAATTATTACGATGTTGAAAAAGCAATTTTAATGGTTGTTACTCACAATTCAAAAGCAAAATTTAAAGTTGGATTTTCATCAATAGATAAAAGATTAAATCACTTGATAATTAATACCAATGCCGAAAATTATAAAGTTTTCACTCACGAATTATTTAGATATTTAAAAATGTTAAACAAATTATAATCCCATATGCAATCATTAATAGGAACAGGTGTTGCCCTTGTGACGCCATTTAACGAGGATTTTTCAATTGATATTGAAGCATTAAAAAGAATTGTAAATTTCTCAATTGATAATGGAATTGAATACCTTGTCGTACTTGGTACAACTGCTGAAAATGCAACATTGTCTCATGACGAAAAAGAAGTAGTTATCAAGACGGTAATAGAAACTAATAATGGAAGATTGCCATTGGTATTAGGTGTTGGAGGTAATAATACAATGAAAGTTGTAGAGGAGCTTAAAACGAGAGATTTATCACAGTTTGCTGCAATACTTTCGGTTTCACCATATTATAGTAAACCAACTCAGGAAGGAATCTACCAACACTTTAAAGCTGTTGCTGAAGCTTCTCCTATTCCTGTAATTTTATACAATGTACCAGGAAGAACGGCAAGTAATATGTTGCCTTCAACTGTTTTGCGTTTAGCAAATGATTTTGAAAATGTGGTTGCTATCAAGGAAGCAGCTGGTGATATTGTTCAAGCGATGCAAATATTAAAAAACAAACCAAAGGATTTTCTTGTGATTTCTGGCGATGATATGATTGCCTTGCCAATGATTTTGGCAGGTGGATCTGGCGTTATATCTGTAATTGGACAAGGTTTTCCAAAAGAATTCTCTGAAATGATTCGATTGGGTTTAAATAGAAAAGTAGAGGAAGCATTCAAATCACAATACCTTTTGTCGGATTGTATTGATATGATTTTTGAACAGGGGAATCCTGCAGGAATCAAACAAGTGTTTCTATCATTGGGAATTGCTGAAAACACAGTGCGTTTGCCATTAGTAAAAGTAGATGAATCATTGGCTGACAGAATTGGACAATTTGTTAAAAAAATGAATAAACAAGCGTAAAAAGCAGTGTGTTTTTTTATACAAAAATATATTTTGTAGTAGCTAAATTAATAACTAAATTTGCCACCGAAACTTCGGTATGATTTTCTGTAGGTTGAATACAACACAGAAATCGTAAAAAAAGTAAAAAAATGAAAAAAATAATATCTCTATTGCTTCTTGTTACCCTTTTTTATTCTTGTAACGAATATCAAAAAGCACTAAAAACCGAAGATGTTGCTGTAAAATTTGACATAGCTACTAAATTGTACGATACAGGTAAATATTCAAAAGCGATTCGTCTTTTTGAACAAATTGCCCCGGCATACAGAGGGAAACCACAAGCGGAAAAGTTGTTTTACATGTTTGCACAATCGTATTACAAAACCAAACAATATTATTTAGCAGGATACCAATTTGAAAGTTTTGTTTCTGGTTATCCAAAAAGTGAAAAAATACAAGAAGCGGCTTATTTAGGTGCGAAAAGTTATTCAATGCTATCTCCAGTTTACAGCTTGGATCAGGCAGATACAGTGAAAGCGATAGATAAATTACAAGCATTTATTGATACTTATCCTAATTCGGAATATTTAGCAGAAGCAAATGCAACTTTAAAAGTGTTAAGTGATAAAATAGAGAAAAAGGTATATGAAAATGCAAAAGGGTATAATACTATTTCCGATTTTAAATCAGCAATAGTTGCTTTTGATAATTTTATAGCGGATTACCCTGGAACAAAATTCAAGGAAGATGCCTTGTTTTACAAATATGATTCAGCTTATCAACTGGCAATCAATAGTGTTCCTGCAAAAATGGAAGAGCGATTAAATGTTGCAAAAGTAGCACATTCAAATTTGGTTAAATTTGATGCCAATACAAAATACAAAAATAAAGCAGACGAAATGTTCGTTAGAATTGAAAAAGATTTACAAAAATTTACTAAATAAATAAAGTCATGGATTTAAAAAAGACGAATGCTCCGGTAAATACAATAACATACAACAAGAATGTTATTGAGGAACCTACTGGAAACGTGTATGAAGCGATAACCATTATGGCTAAAAGAGCAAACCAAATCAATTCTGAAATCAAAAAAGAATTGACTGAGAAATTGGAAGAATTTGCTACATATAATGACAGTCTTGAAGAAGTTTTTGAAAACAAAGAACAAATTGAGGTTTCAAAATTTTACGAGAAATTGCCTAAGCCTCACGCTTTAGCGGTTCAAGAATGGTTAGATGGTAAAATTTACCACAGAGATTCAAATAAGTAATAGTAGTAATGTCAGTTTTAAACGGTAAGAAAATTTTGCTAGGGATTTCTGGTGGAATTGCAGCCTATAAAACAGCTTCATTAGTACGACTTTTCATAAAAGCAGGTGCGCATGTCCAAGTGATAATGACACCTGCTTCTAAGGATTTTATAACTCCATTAACGTTATCTACGTTATCTAAAAATCCTGTATTTTCCAGTTTTTACAATCAAGACGACGAAAATGAGAAATGGAATAATCATGTTGAATTAGCACTTTGGGCTGATTTGATGGTTATTGCTCCAGCAACTGCAAATACCTTGTCAAAAATGGCAAATGGCACTTGTGATAATCTTTTGATTGCAGCATATTTATCAGCAAAGTGTCCCGTCTATTATGCACCTGCAATGGACTTGGATATGTACAAACATCCCTCCACCATTGCTAATTTTTTCTCGCTTACTGAATTTGGAGACACTATAATTCCTGCTGAAAGTGGAGAATTAGCCAGTGGACTTTCAGGCGAAGGACGTATGGCTGAACCGGAACATATTGTAGGTTTTATAGAAGCAGATTTAGAAAGCAGATTGCCATTAAAAGGAAAAAAAATATTAATTACTGCCGGTCCCACATACGAAGCGATAGATCCAGTACGTTTTATAGGAAATCATTCTTCAGGGAAAATGGGGTTTGATATTGCCTCTAGTGCTGCAAATCTGGGAGCTTCAGTAGTATTAGTTACTGGACCTACACATTGTAAAACTACTAATCCATTTATAAAAGTGATTCCAGTGGTTTCTGCCCAGGAAATGTATGATGCCTGTCATCTTTATTATGCTGATGTGGATGTTGCGATTGCTGCTGCTGCAGTTGCGGATTATAAGCCTAAGAATGTAGCTTTGCAAAAGATCAAAAAGAATGATGATGATTTCACTATTGAATTGGAGAAAACAAAGGATATCTTAGCATCTTTAGGACAAAGTAAAAAAAATCAGTTTTTAATTGGTTTTGCTTTGGAAACAGAAAATGAAATTGAAAATGCTAAGTTGAAAATTCAGAAAAAAAACTTAGATTTGATAGTTCTAAATTCATTGCAGGATATAGGAGCCGGTTTTGGAAAGGCGACAAATAAAGTTACTTTTATAGATAAGTTTTTTACTATCGAAGCCATGGAATTAAAATCGAAAGAAGCAGTTGCTGATGATATTCTAAATAAAGTAATAGCACACTTTTATAAAATGAGCTAGCGGATTGCAATTCAAACGGCAATGATGGTGAGTGATTTACAGATGACCCATAAGAAACAATAGAAAGCTACAGATGAATAAAATAATTACTTTTCTTTTACTACTTACTTTTGGGCTTACACAAGCGCAACAGTTAAATTGTACTGTGACTGTAAATGCACAAAAATTAAGTAATGCAAATCAGCAAGTTTTCAAGACGCTGGAAACATCGATAAGTGAATTTGTAAACAAAACGGATTGGACAGGGCAGACTTTTAAGCAAAACGAAAAGATTAATTGCTCTATGTATATTACCGTTTCATCAAATAGTTCGGATCAATTTACGGCCACTATTCAGGTACAATCATCAAGACCAGTTTTTAACTCTTCCTACGCATCTCCTGTATTGAATTTTAATGATAAAGACTTTAGTTTTAGATATACGGAGTTCGAAAATTTAATTTTTAATCCAACAACTTTCGATTCTAATTTAGTTTCGGTACTCGCGTTTTACAGTTATGTTATTTTAGGAATGGATTTGGATACTTTTGTTTTGGAATCAGGAAATCCAAATTTTGAAATTGCTCAAAATATTTCCAATGTGGCGCAACAAGGAGGATCTAAAGGATGGGGGCAAACGGATGGAAATCAAAATCGATATTTTCTAATAAACGATATTTTATCACCGGCATTCAAACAAATCAGACAAACTATGTATGACTATCATACCGGATTAGACTTGATGAGTCAGGATTTAAAAGCTTCGAAAGAAAAAATAAAAGGATCGTTAATTAATTTGGCAAAATTAAATGCTTCAAGACCTAATGCCTTTTTAACGCGTGTCTTTTTTGATTCCAAATCAGATGAAATCGTTTCTATATTTTCTGGCGGACCAAGTATTACTATATCAGATTTAGCTGATAATCTGAATAAAATTTCTCCTTTGAATTCAAGTAAATGGGTGCTAATAAAATATTAATTGGTTTTCAATTTTTAATTTATTCTTTAGCTCCTCATCCCAAAACAATATATAGATGATAACGTCACTTTCGATAAAAAACTATGCTTTAATAGAAAAATTGACTATCGATTTTTCAAAAGGTTTCTCAACAATTACAGGAGAAACGGGCGCCGGTAAATCAATAATTTTAGGAGCATTAGGACTAGTTTTAGGAAAAAGAGCCGACTTAACTTCTTTGAAAAACAAGGAGGAAAAGTGCATCATTGAAGCTCATTTTGAAATTTCAAAGTATAATTTATTGCCGTTTTTTGACGCCAATGATTTAGACTATGAAAATGAAACTATAATTAGACGCGAAATTCTGCCTTCGGGGAAATCCAGGGCTTTTATCAATGACAGTCCCGTAAACCTTCAGGAACTTCAGGAATTGAGTTTGTTTTTGATTGATATTCATTCGCAACAGCAAACGCAAGAACTTTCGGATGAAAATGTTCAGTTTGATATTATCGATGCCATTGCCAATAATAAAGAGACGATTCTGGATTACCAATCGCTTTTGAAAAGTTATAAATCGGATAAATCCAAATTGAATTCGCTGCTGAAAAGGCAAAGCGAATCTAAGAAAGAACAGGAATACAATACTTTTTTATTGGATGAATTGGTTACGGCTCAATTAAAATCAGGGGAACAAGAAACTCTTGAAGCTGATTTTGAAAAATTGAATAATGTTGAGATTATTAAAGAGTCTATCGATAAAGCTTTGGCTATTGCCAATGAAGAACAAATAGGAGTCTTGAATAATTTGAAAGAAATTAAAATTTCATTACAAAAAATAGCTCCTTTTTCAGCTGATTATCATTCTTTATTAGAAAGAATTACAAGCGTAACAATTGAGTTTGATGATATTTCAGAGGAGATGAATCGTTGTTCTGAAAAACTAATTAATGATCCGGAGCAATTGGACTTAATTAGCCAAAAGTTGCAGGTTCTTTTTAATTTGCAAAAGAAACATCAGGTTTCTACGGTTGATGAATTACTGAAAATTCAAGCTACCTTAGAAAATTCAGTTTTAGAATTAGGAAATATCGAAGAAGAAATTATCGCATTAACGCATTCGATTGAACAAAAAACAACGACATTAGACGCGATGTCGACTATAATTCATGATAATAGATTAGAATCGATTCCAGTTTTATCTCAAAAATTGATTGCGATTTTAGAAACGTTAGGAATGCCTAATGTTCGTTTCAAAATCGATATTAATACTGCTGAAACGTATTTTCAAAATGGAAAAGATGAACTTCAGTTTTTATTTTCTGCCAATAAAGGAACTGATTTTGGTTTGTTGAAAAAAGTGGCTTCCGGTGGGGAAATGTCAAGAATCATGCTGGCCGTTAAAGCAATATTAGCACAATATTCAAAATTGCCAACACTAATTTTTGATGAAATTGATACTGGTGTTTCAGGAGAAATTGCCATCAGAATGGGAGAAATCATGAAGGAAATGAGTCAGGAGATGCAAATTTTTGCCATCACGCATTTGCCTCAAATCGCTGCAAAAGGGAATGCACATTTCAAAGTATTTAAATCGACTGTTGGTGATGATACACAATCGGAACTAAAGCTATTGAACGAGGAAGATAGAGTAGTGGAGATTGCACAAATGTTATCAGGAACAATCGTTTCTGAATCGGCCTTAAATCACGCAAAAGCGTTGTTGAACTAATATTTTGCTTTATATTTGCTCCCTTTTAGGAAGCATTTTGCGAAAGCTTAAAAACAATTATACAAAAAATTAAATTAAAGAATAACCAAATATGATTATAGAACCTAGAATGAGAGGATTTATTTGTACGACATCTCACCCAAAAGGATGCGAACAAAATGTTAAAAATCAGATAGAATATATAAAATCAAAAGGAAATATTGATGGGGCTAAAAAAGTCTTGGTAATTGGAGCTTCAACCGGTTTTGGGTTGGCTTCTAGAATTACAAGTGCTTTTGGTTCTAATGCAGCAACGATTGGTGTATTTTTTGAAAAAGCACCTTCTGAAGGAAAAACGGCTTCACCAGGTTGGTATAATTCTGCAGCTTTCGAAAATGAAGCTCATAAAGCAGGTTTATATGCAAAAAGTATCAATGGCGATGCCTTTTCTAATGAAATAAAAAAACAAACATTAGATCTTATCAAAGCTGATTTAGGTCAAATTGATTTAATAATTTATAGTTTAGCTTCTCCTGTTCGTGTTCATCCAGTTACTGGTGTTGTGCATCGTTCTGTTTTGAAACCAATTGGAAGTACTTATACGAACAAAACGGTTGATTTTCATTCGGGTAAAGTTTCTGAAATTTCTATTGAGCCTTGCAGTGGCGATGATATTGAAAATACAATTGCTGTAATGGGTGGTGAAGATTGGGGTATGTGGATTGATGCTTTAAAAGCAGAAAATTTATTGGCGCCTGGAGCTACAACTGTTGCTTATTCTTATATTGGCCCCTCATTGACTGAGGCAGTTTATAGAAAAGGGACAATAGGTCGTGCTAAAGATCATCTTGAAGCGACTGCATTTGCTATCACTGACAGTTTAGCTGATATTGATGGAAAAGCATTTGTTTCTGTAAATAAAGCATTAGTAACTCAAGCAAGTTCTGCGATTCCTGTAATTCCATTGTATATTTCTTTATTGTACAAAATAATGAAAGAAGAAGGAATTCATGAAGGTTGTATTGAGCAAATTCAACGTTTATACCAAGACAGATTATATACCGGAAATGAAGTTCCTGTAGATGAGAAAGGAAGAATTCGTATCGACGATTTAGAAATGCGTCCTGACGTTCAAGAAAAAGTAGCTAAATTATGGATTGAGGCTGTTACCGAAAACTTATCTGAAATAGGTGATTTAGAAGGTTACAGAAAAGATTTTTACAATCTGTTTGGCTTTGACGTTCCAGGAGTAGATTATAAAGCAGATGCAAACGAAGTGGTCAACATCGAAAGTATTGCGTAATCCCATACCAAAGTAAATATTTATAAAACCATCAATTAATAGTTGATGGTTTTTTTATGTATAAAGATTATATTTGTTAAAATTATTTGAGTCTAAAAAACATCTTTAATACCACATTCTTAATTTATGTTATTTTCCCTTATCATACCGGTTTACAATCGCCCGGACGAAGTTGATGAACTTTTAGAAAGTTTATCTCGTTCAACCTACAACGAAATTTTTGAAATTGTTATAATTGAAGATGGCTCCACTTTACCTTGTAAGGATGTTGCTCAAAAATATGGCGACAGACTTGATATTTCCTATTATTATAAAGAAAATTCAGGACCAGGGGACTCTAGGAATTACGGAATGACTAAATCTAGAGGAGATTACTTTATCATTTTTGACTCGGATTGCATTATTCCGGAAGGTTATTTGATGGAAGTAGACAAAGCCTTAAAGCAAAATTATGTAGATTGTTTTGGAGGTCCTGATAAAGCTTTAGACAATTTTTCAGATATTCAAAAAGCAATCAATTTTGCAATGACTTCTTTTCTTACTACAGGAGGAATTAGAGGTGGTTCAGAAAAAATCGATAAGTTTCAGCCTAGAAGTTTTAACATGGGATTGTCTCGAAGAGCTTTTGAAGCGTCGAAAGGTTTTGGAAACATCCATCCTGGTGAAGATCCGGATTTATCAATTCGTTTGTGGAATTTAGGTTTTGAGACCAAATTATTTCCAAAAGCTTATGTCTATCACAAACGAAGAATTGATTGGGATAAATTTTCCGTTCAGGTGAATAAGTTTGGTAAAGCAAGACCGATTCTTAACAGTTGGTATCCACAATACAATAAACTCACTTTTTTCTTTCCGTCTATTTTTATAATAGGATTTTTCATATCCTTACTATTATTGGTTTTCAATTTTGATCAGCTACTTCAGTTATATTTTTTTTATTTTTTGGTACTGTTTTTGGTGTCTACGTATCAGAACAAGAGTGTTAAAATTGGATTTTTATCATTGATAGCTGTTTGGAAACAATTTTATGGTTACGGAATAGGATTTTTAGAATCATTTATAAAAATCATCATTCTGAAGCAAAACCCACAAGAGGCTTTTCCTGAGTTATTTTTCAAAAAATAATATGACAAAAATAATTGGTTTAACAGGCGGTATCGGAAGTGGGAAAACAACCATTGCAAATTATTTTCAATCATTTGACATTCCTGTTTACATTGCAGATGATGAAGCAAGGGAAATTATGAAATCAGCAGAAATTATTGAAGCTATTAAAAAAGTATTTGGTAATTCTATTTTTATAAATGATGTATTGAATAGAGAAAAATTAGCTGAGATCGTATTCAATGACCCTGAAAAATTAAAAGAACTCAATAAAATAGTTCATCCTGCCGTAAAAAGACATTTTGATCAGTGGCTTTTGCAACATGCAGCAGCACCTTATATTATTTATGAAGCTGCCATTTTATTTGAAAGCGGTGGTTATAAAAATTGTGATTTAATTATATCGATTACTGCACCAGTTGAATCAAGGATTCAAAGGGTTATGGAGCGCGATAAAATTACACGCGAACTTGTTTTAAAGCGAATAAATGCACAATGGACTGACGAACAGCGCATTTCAAAAAGCGATTTTGTCATAGAAAATATTTCAATTGAAGCGGCAAAATTAGAAATTGTTAAAATTCTTAAAATTTTAAAGATTAAACAAAACGAGTCTTAGATGTTAATCTTTGGTTAATGTATTATTTAATATATTGTTAAAATACTAATTTTGTCTCGATGAATAAACTTTTTTTTAGATTACTTGTATTGTTGATGAGTTTATCCCTGATAGGAATAATTCTTGTTCAGGTGTATTGGTTTAATACCTCATTTAAAAACAATGATGAACAATTTAAATTTCATGTCAAGCAGGTTATTGGTAATGTAGCAGATAAATTGCAACAACATGAAGCATACAGTTTTTATGATAAATACAATCATTATAAAGACAGTACTGGAAAGATTCCAAAAAAGAATGATTTATTAGAGTTTTATTACGTTCAAAAGAATCCGAAAACAAACAAAACTATAATATATTCAAATAGTATCATATCAGAGGATTACAATATATCTTCAACGCTCTTTGACAAAAAATTTGACACTGAAAGGTTTAAAAATTTTAATTCTAAACGTGTTACTGAAGTTTATAACAATAATAATATTGATAATCCTGGCGTTCAACAAAGTTTGATACCAGATGTAAGGATTGAAAAATCTGGAAATTTAGATGTTTTAGACAATGCGCAATTTGAAATTTTCTTTAAAGATATTGCTTCTGCAATGCCTCTTGAAGAAAGAGTTTCAAAAGAAACATTAAACAAACTCATAAAAAAAGAATTAGAGGAATATGGTGTAAATACAAAATTTGAGTTTGGTATTTATAGTAATAATTTGGCAACTAAAATTAAGTCAAATAATTTTAAATACGATAAAGAAGCCACATATTCAATTCCTATACTTACTGATAATGAAGGAAATAGTAAATACCAATTATTGGTTACTTTCCCTCATAAAAAGAAGTTTTTATTATCGGAACTCGTTAGCATAACCATACTTTCAATCATATTTACGCTTATTATTATTATAGCTTATTCAAGTGCTTTGAACCAATTGATTCGTCAACGCCACATATCTGAAATAAAAACGGATTTTATTAATAATATGACGCATGAGTTTAAAACCCCTATAGCGACTATTAATTTAGCTTTGGACGCTATTAAAAATCCAAAGATTATTGATGATAAGGAAAAGGTGTTTCGATACCTCCAAATGATTAGAGATGAAAATAAGCGAATGCACGCTCAGGTTGAAAATGTTTTAAGAATCTCTAAACTGGAGAAAAAAGAATTAGACATTAATAAAGATTCTAATAATATTCAGGATATTATTAATGATGCGATTGAGCATGTTAATTTGATTTTAGAAGACCGACATGGATCTATTAGAAGTCATTTTGACGCTAGTAGAACTACTGTTTTAATTAATGATGTTCATTTTACGAATGTGCTTGTTAATATTTTAGAAAATGCAATAAAATATTCCCCAAATGTTCCGGAGATTGATGTGTATACCGAAAATGTTAAAGACATGGTTATTATCAAAGTAAAAGACAATGGTTTGGGTATGAGTAAAGTGGCTCAAAAAAGAATTTTTGAAAAATTTTATAGAGAACATACTGGAGATATACATAATGTTAAAGGTCACGGATTAGGTCTGGCGTATGTTAAAAGAATAGTTGAAGACCATAACGGTCAAGTTTATGTAGAAAGTGAAAAGGGAAAAGGAAGTACCTTCATAATAAAATTACCATTAATAAATTAGGAATATGGAAAATGTAAATAAAAAAATACTTTTAGTGGAGGATGACCTTAATTTTGGTGCGGTACTAAAAGATTATTTAATGCTAAATGATTTTGATGTTACTTTAGCAAAAAATGGAATGGAAGGATTTGAAAAGTTCAAAAAAGATACTTATGATTTGTGTATTCTAGATGTAATGATGCCATATAAAGATGGCTATACACTAGCTAAAGAAATCAGAGAGAAGAACAATGAAGTGCCTATTATTTTCTTGACAGCAAAATCTATGAAAGAGGATGTATTGAAAGGATATAAAGCAGGTGCTGATGATTATTTGAATAAACCCTTTGATTCTGAAGTTTTATTGATGAAAATTAAAGCTATTATTCAAAGAAAATCTTCTGATACAAAAGCAGAGCAAGTTCAATTTGAATTTAACATTGGTAAATTCCATTTGAATTCTAAACTTCGTTTTCTAACATATGATAATGAAGAACCGATAAAATTGTCTCCAAAAGAGAATGAATTATTGAAAATGTTGATTCTTCACGAAAATGATTTAATGCCAAGAGAATTGGCCTTAACAAAAATATGGAGAGATGACAACTATTTTACGTCAAGAAGTATGGATGTTTACATCGCTAAACTAAGAAAATATCTGAAACTGGATGAAGATGTTGAAATCTTAAACATTCACGGTGAAGGATTTAGATTAGTAGTGAAAAATAAAAAAGCAGTATAAAATAGAAAAGGCTTCGAGAAATCGAAGCCTTTTTTTTTGGGAGCTATTTACCACTTGAGTTCGCTTAGGGAGTTTGTTTAAATAACAATTTTATTCTATTTGCAATTCAATTGTAAAGCGAAACTTGTTTTATCTTCTTTCGTAATACTAAAAATGGTTTCGTTTTCAGAAATATTTTCATGAATGATTACTTTATCTTTTAAAGACAATTCCTTTAGAAAATTCATTTCAAAACTTTTAATCTTTTGATTCAGAATTAATTTTTCATCAACTAAATCCAAACACCATTCCAGGTATTTTACATTATTGACATGATTTACGATATCTAAATCCGACAAGAATACGGTTTTTTCAAAAGCGATCTCTTTTTCATGATTGAAATTAATCTTAGAAAAACCTTCCTGTGTGGCTCTTTTTTCCGGATATAATTCAAAATGGTCAAACGGCAAGGCCAAACCTTCCGGTCTGCGGGTTTTAGTGTTGAAAACAGCCCAAAAAGTCTCCGATCCTACGATTTTTTCTCCATTCACATGCATTTCTAAAGCACGCACAGAACGGGAATTTTCTAGTGAATTGATCCACGTTTTCACGGTTACAATATCTCCCCATTTTGGTAATTTAGTAATTTCAACACGCATTCTGCTTAAAACCCAAGCTTGGTTGAATTGCTGCATATCCAAAAAACTAATCCCCCCAATTTCCGAGTGTGCCGCAGCCGTTAATTGTAAAATATTACACAAATCAGTATATTTTAAAAATCCATTGGGCGCGCATTGCGTGAAATTGATTTCCCAATCTTTGCTTAAAACAGAAGTGAAATTTGGAGCTATTGGCATATAAATAATTATGAATTTGTATTCTTAGATTTAAGTTTTATTTTTTGGAATTGATATAATCAACAATAACTTCATATGGGGTTTCAAAATCAAACCATTTGGTATTTTCAGTTCTTTTGAACCAGGTGAGTTGTCGTTTAGAAAACCGTCGGGTGTTTTTCTTTATTTCTTCAATGGCAAATTCCAATGTTATTTGTCTGTCAAAATAGCTAAACAATTCTCTATATCCTACGGTTTGTAAGGCATTCAATTCTTTATTTGGGAATACTGTTTTTGCTTCGGCCAATAAACCTTCGTTCATCATGATGTCAACACGTTGATTGATTCGGTTGTAAATGATCTTTCTATCCGCTTCGAGACCAATTAAAATAGAAGTAAAGTTACGCGTGTTTTGCTTTTGATTTAAAAAAGAAGAATACGGTTTCCCGGAACCCAAACATACTTCCACAAAACGCATCATTCGTTGTGGGTTTTGTAAAGTTTGCGGATTTTCGATTGTCAAGCTTTTATAATAATCGGAATCTAGTGTTTCTAGTTTTTGTTGTAAATATCCAATTCCTAATTTTTCGTAATTAGCCGTTATTTCTGAACGTACTGCTGGTTCAATTTCGGGAAATTCGTCAAAACCTTTCAAAATTGCATCTACGTATAATCCTGAACCACCAACGAGAATCGCATAATCATTTGTCAAGAATAATTCGTTGAGTTTGGTAATTGCTTCTTTCTCGAAATCACCTACGGTATAATTCTCAAATATGGATTTGTTTTGGATGAAATGATGCGATGCTGCCGCCAATTCTGTTGTGCTTGGTACAGCTGTCCCAATAGTCATTTCCTTAAAAAACTGTCGGCTGTCACAGGAAAGAATATCACATTTGAAATAATTGGCTAATACAATACTCAAGGAGGTTTTTCCTATAGCTGTAGGTCCGATAATAGTTATTAGGTACTTCATATTTTTTAGCCCAGATGGAAACGTAAACCCCGGAGTTATGAAAGTCTTTTTTCTTGGTGTAAAAGAGCGACCAAAGGAAGCTCCTTTTATGCCTTAGAAAAACAACTTTCATAGCGAGGAGTTGCAGTGTACAACTGGAATTAGCTTCAGATTAGTATTATTTTAAATTTGCACCACAATGGAAACAGTATTTAGCGTTATATACATGTCCTTCTGTTCCACAATTCGGACATGGATTAGTGGTGTCAGATACCTTCTTTTTAAGGGAGTTAGTGGCAAATTCTGCTGTAACTATTCCTGTGGGCACAGCAATAACGCCATATCCCATTATCATGACGATGGAAGCGATGAATTGTCCCAAGGGTGTGATGGGAGATATATCTCCGTAACCAACGGTTGTGAGTGTGACAATGGTCCAATAAATACTGGTGGGAATACTGGTAAAACCGCCTTCTTCCCCTTCAACGACGTACATTATGGAACCAATTATGATGCTGCTGATTAACATGAAGTAGATAAAAATAAGGATTTTGCCTCTACTGGCAATCAAAGCTTCTTTTAGGTGAATGGATTGGCTAGAAAATTTAGGATGCTTCAAAATCTTGAATAATCTCAATAATTTAATAGCTCGAACGACTGTTAAAACGCTGGCTCCTGCCAAAATAAAAGACAAATACATGGGCAAAATAGCGATTAAATCGATAATGCCATAGAAACTGAAAATGTACTTAATAGGTTTATTGATGGATAGTATTCTAAGAATGTATTCTAAAGTAAAAAAAACGGTAATAATCCATTCTAGGACAATGAGTTCATGATGGTATTTCGTATCAAACCCTTTAACCGTTTCGAGCATAACTATGAATACGCTCAATAAAATAATCCCTAAAAGGATAAGGTCAAATAAGCGCCCTGAGGCGGTATTCGTGCCATAGATTACTACATTGGTTTTTTGTCTGAAACTTTCAAATTTTGATTTTATTGTTTTCATATTTATTTGGGAATTAATAGAATATGATTAAAATCGTATAATTTTGAGCGTTTTACTTTTTCGGACATGACTTTGGATAATATTTCGGGTATCACGGTTGCTTTGCATTGGGATTATAATGTTTCTAAGGATTTCAATATTGTTAATTTGATAGTTTAAATCATAAAAAGCATATCCTTTGTAAATCCCGTTTTCGATTAAAACCGCACTGCGCTCGTTGATGGTTCTTCCTCTGTCTATAAGTACCATATTTTGATTTTCAAAACTGTTTTTGTCGATGAATGCCTGAACTCTTGTATTGTATTCTTCTGGAGAAACATTGCCTATACAAGCACCATCACATTCTTTTATATTGTATTGAAAACAGTTCGTTTTTGAAACATACAAACCTGTTAATTTTTGGCATAAATTATAATGGGAAGTGATTCTAAACAATGCGTCTTTTCCTTCTTGTAATGAAGTAAATGAAGTTATTTCTTTTTTTCGACCGTCCGCTTTTTGAAGTTTTAAATTAAGATAACCCTTTTCGTCTTTTTCGGCATACAAAGCCAATTGGAAAATACTTTTTCTTTGCGCCCGATTATAGATTGGTTTATTGACTTTTACTTCTTCGCTTTCTTTCAATAAAGCAATCAGTTCGCTTCCGGTTTCATCATAAGTTACCGTGAAAACTTCGGCTTGTATTTTTTTGCATTTAGCAGAAGTTCCAGTAAAATGTTGGTTGATACGTTTTTTTATGTTTCGGCTTTTGCCAATATAAATCAAATTTCCTTTTTCATTGTGAATGTAATAAGTTCCGGTTTTTGCGGGTAAACTTGAAACAATGTCTAATAATTTGGGGGCAATTCCTTTTTCAATTTCTAGTTTAATGAAATCTTTGACAATTTCTTTTTCTAAATCTTTCTCCAAAAGGATTTTGAATAATTTCACTGTTGCCAATGCATCGCCGCTAGCACGGTGTCTGTCTGCCATTGGGATTCCAAGAGCACGAACCAGTTTTCCTAAACTATGGGAGGGTTGCTCCGGTAATAACTTTTTTGATAATTCAACCGTACAAAGTGTTCTGGCTTCAAAATCATAACCTAATCGTCTGAATTCGGTTCTTAATATTCTGTAATCAAAAGAAGCATTATGAGCGACTATGACACAATCATTCGTCATTTCGATAATGCGTTTGGCCACTTCAAAAAACTTGGGAGCAGAGCTCAACATGGCGTTATTAATACCAGTCAATTTTACAACAAAAGGCTGAATTGGAATTTCAGGATTGACTAAACTGATGAATTGATCCACAACTTCATGACCATCAAATTTATAGATGGCGATTTCGGTGATTCCTTCTTCGTTGAATTGTCCTCCAGTGGTTTCTATGTCAAGTATTGCGTACAAATTTTTTGTTTAATGTTTAAGTTTCAAGTTATGAAACATCTATCGTTGTGTCAAAAATTACTTTCTTCCCCCAAAGATACTACTTCCTATTCGAACCATCGTGCTTCCACACTCAATTGCAAGTTGATAATCACCGGACATTCCCATTGATAACATTGATACCGTAGAAACGCGATTAATCGCGTCTGTACTTCGAATCGAATCAAAAATCGATTTCAAATGAGTGAATTCTTTCTTGATTTGCTCTTTATTATCGGTAAAAGTTGCCATTCCCATTAGTCCTACAATTCGAATGTTTTTCATTTTCTGAAATTCATTTGAAGATAGGAGAGAAGTGAGTTCTTCCTCGTCAAGTCCAAATTTAGTTTCCTCTTCGGCAATATGCATTTGTAATAAACAATCGATAATTCTATCGTTTTTTTGTGCTTGCTTGTTGATTTCCTGTACTAATTTTAAACTATCCACGCCATGAATCAAGCTCACAAATTGTGCCATAAATTTGACTTTATTGGTCTGAACGTGACCAATCATATGCCATTGAATGTCTTTGGGCATTTGTTCCCATTTCTCGGCCATTTCCTGGATTTTGTTTTCTCCAAAAATGCGTTGTCCCGCTTCATAAGCTTCCATCAAATCAGTAACAGGTTTGGTTTTTGAAACAGCAACAAGAGTTACGTGTTCTGGTAAAGTGGATTTTATTTTGAGAAGGTTTTGTGCGATTGACATATTAAATAAATTGTTTAGCAATTTTCTCTGCTTTTTTGCTTTCCGAATAATCGTAGAAACCTTCACTGGTTTTCACTCCCATTTTCCCAGCACGAACCATATTTACTAATAATGGACAAGGGGCATATTTTGGGTTTTTGAATCCGTCGTACATTACATTTAAAATGGCTAAACAGACATCAAGACCAATAAAATCAGCTAGTTGTAAAGGTCCCATAGGATGGCCCATTCCTAGTTTCATAACCGTATCAATTTCATAAACACCTGCCACTTTGTTATATAGCGTTTCGATGGCTTCGTTAATCATGGGCATCAAAATTCTATTGGCAACAAAACCAGGATAATCGTTTACTTCAACAGGAGTTTTTCCTAATTTCTCAGATAAGTCCATGATGATTTTGGTCACTTCGTCGCTCGTATTGTAACCACGAATGATTTCTACCAATTTCATAATAGGCACCGGATTCATAAAATGCATTCCAATAACACGTTCCGGATGTGCTACTATCGCTCCAATTTGTGTAATGGAAATGGAAGAAGTATTGGTTGCCAAAATCGTATTATGAGAACAAGCTTCGTTTAATTGCTTGAAAATATTCAGTTTCAATTCAACATTTTCCGTAGCTGCTTCAATCACTAAGTCAACACCTACAACACCATCTTTGATATCCGTATACGTGATTATATTGGTAATTGTTTTTACTACATCTTCTTGGGTGATGGTACCTTTGGTCAACATTCGGTTTAAATTAGCAGCAATAGTTGCCATTCCTTTATCCAAAGATTTTTCGGAAACATCAATTAATTTTACGGTAAAACCACTTTGGGCAAAAGTATGGGCAATTCCGTTACCCATTGTTCCTGCACCTATTACAGCTATTGTTTTCATTTATATTTTGGTTTAAAGTTTAAAGTTCAAGTTATAAAGTTTCTCTAGGGAGACTTTATAACTTGAACTTTAAACTAATCTTATTTATTTTTTAAAACAATCAATGATTTGATACGCCACTTTTAAAGCTTCGGTTGCTTGTTCCAATGTTACAACAGGAGTTGTATTATTGGTGATGGCATTAGCAAATGATTCTAATTCGTCAAGAATTGCGTTGTTTTGTTCCACATCAGGATTTGAAAAGTAGATTTGTTTTTTTACACCTTCAGCATTTTGTAAAATGATATCAAAGTCACCAGGAATTTCTGGAGCATCTTTCATTTTTACCACTTCGCATTTCTTTTCAAGGAAATCAACGGAGATATAGGCATCTTTCTGGAAGAAACGAGATTTACGCATGTTCTTCATCGAAATTCTGCTTGCAGTTAAATTAGCTACACAACCATTTTCGAATTCGATTCGGGCATTAGCAATATCCGGAGTTTCACTTATAACGGAAACGCCACTGGCATTGATATTTTTAACTTTGGATTTTACAACACTCAAAATAGCATCAATGTCATGAATCATCAAATCCAGCACTACGGGAACATCCGTACCCCGAGGATTGAATTCCGCCAAACGGTGCGTTTCAATAAACATAGGATTTTCAATCATGTTTTTGGTAGCGATAAACGCTGGATTGAATCGCTCTACATGTCCTACTTGTCCTTTGACATTGTACTCTTTTGCTAAAGCGATTATTTCTTCAGCTTCTTCAACAGTTGTAGAAATGGGTTTTTCAATAAAAACGTGTTTTCCTGATTTGATAGAAACTTTAGCACATTTGTAATGAGAAAGGGTAGGAGTGACGATGTCTATAACATCAACAGCGTGAATCAATTTGGCTATGGTCTCAAATTGTTTGTATCCAAATTCAGCAGCAATTTTGGCTCCATTTTCAAGATTTTCATCATAAAAACCAACCAATTCATATTTTTCTGATTGTTGTAATAAACGCAAATGTATTTTTCCTAGATGACCGGCACCTAATACTCCAATTTTCAGCATAATTATGTAATTTGTACAAAAATAGCAATTAATTGATTAATTTTTTATTGATAATGAACAATTATTTAATGTATTTTAAATTCAATTTTCAATATTTGATATTAGAAATTCTTTTCTATTTTTGCCGAAATAAAATAGTAAACTTTGAAAGACACAGCCAAACATCAAGGACTTCGGAATCAGTTAGTAAGCACTTTGGAACAAAAAGGGATTACTGATAAAAGTGTTCTGGCTGCGATAAAAAAAATCCCAAGACACTTATTTTTGAATTCCAGTTTTGAAGATTATGCCTATCAAGATAAAGCATTCCCTATTGGCGCAGGCCAAACTATTTCTCAACCGTATACAGTAGCTTTTCAATCCCAATTATTAGAAGTCAAAAAAGAGCATAAAATTTTAGAAATAGGAACAGGTTCAGGTTATCAAACGGCTGTTTTATGTACCATGGGAGCAAAAGTTTTTAGCGTAGAAAGACAAAATGAATTGTTTAAACAAACTTCTATTTTATTTCCAAAATTAGGTATTCGTCCCAAACATCTTTCTTTTGGAGATGGATACAAAGGATTACCAAGTTACGCGCCTTTTGATAGTATTATTGTAACTGCGGGAGCTCCATTTATTCCCCAGCCTTTGATGGCGCAGTTAAAAATAGGAGGAAGGTTGGTTATTCCATTAGGAGAAGATGTCCAAATTATGACTTTACTAATCAGAAAAAATGAAACACAATTTGAGAAACATGAGTTTGGGGAGTTTCGATTTGTACCACTATTAGAAGATAAAAATTAACTGAAACCCGCTAAAAAGCGGGTTTTTTATTGACCAATAATACTTAGATAACGTTCTAAGCTTTCTTTTTCCATTTGAGCTATAAATAACAAAAAATCTTCTTTATTATTTTTAGTTTGAGCTGTTTCCAGTGCTTGGTAATATTGCATTCTACTTTCATAATCACCTTTTATATTAGCAATGATGTAGCCATGTTGCAGTAAAATTAAGTTCATGACCAAGCGTGAAGTTCTTCCGTTTCCATCAATAAAAGGATGGATAGTGACTAAGCGTTCGTGCATTTCGGCAGCTAAAATGATAGGATGAAGGCTGTTTTTATTGGTTTCAAACCAAATGAAAAAATCTTCCATTTCTTTGGCAACCAGAAAAGGTTGTGGAGGCATATGGCTACTTCCTTGTATCATGACCTGTACTTTTCTATAACGTCCTGCATCTTCAGGATGAATACCTCTTAAAATAAGATTGTGAATAGAAAGTACTTCTCGTTCATTTATGGAAGTGTTTTTTTGTGTCAAATCTTTGATATAAGCAATCGCTTCCTGATGATTAATTACTTCAAGATGTTCCCGCATACTTTTCCCCGAAATTGTCAAACCTTCATTGATAACCAAATCAGTTTCCCGAAGCGTCATCGTGTTCCCTTCGATACGATTACTTTCAAAAGTATATTCTAGTTCCAATGCCTGAGCAATACGATAACTGTCAAACGCTCTAAAAGAATCTAATTTTTTCTTTAAGGAATCTATTTCATCTAGAATTTTTTGTAATGTTGTAGATACCTTTTTCTTAACAGCTTTATTTTGGTATCTTATTTCTTCCTCTGCAACCTGTAATGCTTTTAATGCAAATTCATCTTGACCTATTTCATAAAGAATTTTTTCTTTAAGCCAAGCTACCATTATTGTTTCTAAATCTATTTCAAGTAAAGCTGCAAGTTTCAAAACTTGATCTCTAGTAGGCTTTCTCGTACCACTTTCAAATTTACTGATTAAGGCTTGATCAATTCCTAAAAGTTGAGCCACTTCTCTTGTCTTGAGTCCTTTTTGTTCTCTTGCATTTTTGAGTAGTGTTTTCATTTTATGAAAAATGTTTTAAATTGTCTTGACAAATTTAGTCATTTTATTTTGATAAAAAAACAAAATTTTAGACTTAAAATTTAATTTAAAATGATTTTTTTATTCTGTCAAGGTCGCGTTTAGTATCTTGTTCTTTTAGCGATTCGCGTTTGTCATAGGTTTTCTTTCCTTTACAAAGACCAATTTGTAGTTTAGCCATTCCTTTTTCATTAGTGAACAATTTTAAAGGAATAATAGTCAGTCCTTTGGCTTGAACGCTTTTGATTAATCCTTTCAATTCTCTTTTATTCAAAAGTAATTTACGTTCGCTTCTGGCTTTATGGTTGAATTGATTACCAAAAGTATACTCTTCAATATAAGTATTGATTGCAAAAAGTTCGTTGTTACTAAATTCACAAAAACTCTCTGTAATATTAGCCTTTCCTAATCGAATGGATTTAATTTCAGTTCCTGCCAAAACAATTCCAGCAGTAAATGTCTCGATTATTTCGTAGTCGAATTTGGCTCTTTTATTGTAGATATTTATTGTTTTTAGCATAGGAATACAAAGGTAGAAACAAATCTACGAAACACCAATTGTTTTTATATAAATACTTAAATTTGCAAAATGGAAAATTTGAAATCAAAAGACCCTTTACACGGAATGACCCTTCAAAAAATTGTGGAACAATTAGTCGATCATTATGGATTTGATACTTTGGGAGAACTCATTAAAATTAAATGTTTCACAGATAATCCAAGTGTGAAATCCAGTTTGACTTTTTTACGAAAAACAGATTGGGCTAGAAAGCTAGTGGAAGATCTGTACCTGAAATCATTGCCTAAATTACTGAAGTAAGTTTAGTTTAATTTATATGAAATCATTACGCCTCCTCTGTATGGGATCCATTCGCCGCTTTTGTTATATTTTTCCGCAGTTTCATAGCGTTCGTTAGTACCAATATAATATCCTTTATAAAAACCTTGATGCCATCCACCACCAAAGAAACAATCCAACATAAATTTATCATTAATTTTCACCTGGTATCCTAGAGTTGAACCTACAAAATATCCAACACCTTTTTCATATTTATCAGTATTTAAATAATTCCACTTTTGAAAATTAAATATGCTGGCACCAATATGGGCTCCAACATAAAACCCGTTATATTTTTCTTTAAAATGGTACCGATATTCTGGGGTAAATGTGTAAAATTCTCTCGGCTTTCCAGCTATCGATTTCCAGGGAGAAGCTAAAATGTCGAATTGAAAAGTGGATTTTTTTCCAATACTAGTTTCAATACCTACATTTGGAATTGCTAACATAGTAGTTAATGCATTAACCTTTACATAGGTTTGACTTTGTGAATGAATTGAAAAGATAAGAATTGCAATTACTAATAATTTTTTCATGATAAAGTTTGCGTAATGCTTTGGAGAAGCATTTATTTTGGTGGCAAATATAAAGATTATTCTTTCAAAGCGATTACGAATCCATTTTTATACTGAATCGGGTATTGAAAATTTTATCAGATTTTATTCAAAATAGAATAAATAACAGTGTCTAAAAAATGCCCATCATAAAATTCATTTTCTTTTAAATGGGCTTCTTTTACAAAACCACTTTTTTGTAATACCTTTTCAGAACCAAAATTTTCTGGATCAATTATAGCTTCAATTGAATGCAGCTGCATTACTTTAAAACCATAATTAACAGCCTCTTTTACAGCTTCAGGCATGATTCCTTTTCCATTAAATTCAGGAAGTAGCATATAACCAATTTCTGCTCGAAAATGTTCCGGTTTTATCCTGTAATGTCCAATGATACCAATCAGTTTTGGACTGTCTTTAAGCGTAATTGCCCAATTGATTCCTTCGTTAGTTTCAATTTTAGCATCAATCATAGCTATGTGTTCCAAGGCATCCTCAGTAGTTTTTACTAAAGGTCTTGGAATATATTTCATCGTTTTAGGATTAGAACGTAAATCGAAAATTTCATTTACATCACTTGCATCAACACGTCTCAATATTAAACGCTCGGTTTCCAGATTCGGAAATGGATTAAAATTTATGGTTAACATATTTTGTTGCTTTAAAAATTAAAAGATTTCGATGCTAAATTCAGAATGAAATGTTTGATTTGCGTTCAGAATTTGAATTTCTTCTTTTTTAAATAGATTTCCAGAATTTTCGTTTGTATCTGAATAACCAAACCAAGGTTCTATGCAAAGAAATGGCGCGTTCACTTTTGTCCAAATTCCTAAACTTGGAAAATCTTTGAAATTTACTCTCAAAACAGGATTTTCATTTTCTAAAATCATCAATGAATTTGATTCTAATGTTTTAAAAATTATAGCATCATTTTCGAATAATTGGTAGGTCAGTGGAATTAGGTTGTTTTGAACATCTAATTTTTTAGTTTTATCAGAAATCAAATCATTTTCAAGAAGATAATATTCCAGTGGTTCTTCTTTTTCGAATACCAAGTAATAGTTCTCAAAATTTCCGGGTAAAGCAAATGCTGGATGTGCCCCAATAGAAAATGGCATTTGTGATTCTCCTTTATTAATAACTTTATATTCAATGCGTAAACTATTTTCATCCAATGTGTAAATGAGCTGTAATTCAAATGCAAATGGATATACTTTTAACGTTTCTTCAGAAGACTGTATCGAAAAAGTGGCAGTATTTTCCTTTTTATCAATTAATTCAAATTCCATATCTCTGGCAAAACCATGTCGTGATAAATGATATTCGGTGTCATTATATTGATAGGAATTATTTTTTAGCGTACCTACAATAGGAAATAAAATAGGGGAATGCTTGCCCCAAAAATCAGGATTTCCTTCCCAGATATATTCTTTATTTTTATTATTCTTTAAAGAACATAATTCGGCTCCAAAGTGTTTAATTTCAGCAGTTAGATTCGAGTTTTTAAGTGTTGTAGTCAAAATAGTTTCCAGTTAATTTAAAAATTGATTTTAGATGGTAAATATATTTTATAATTTTTGATAATAATTGGGATTGACATTAATTTTATTTTCTTCAAAATTTAGCCAAATTTCTTAAAATTAGTTTAAAATTCTCTTTTTTTTCATTTATTTGTGATATAAATAAAATGAAAATGAAAAAAAGCCGCTTCAGAGTCCTATTAAATTTGACTTTATTAGTGGGAGTTTCGTCTATTTGGGCACAACAAACTCCTACAAATGCAACAATTAACGAAGGTTCAAAGTATGATTACCATGATGCTTTTGCCCCGTTTTTTTATACTAAAAACGGAACAACTACCCGTTCAGCAAGTGGTCAGCCAGGATCAGAATACTGGCAAAACAGAGCGGATTACCAATTGACGGCACGGCTGAATGATCAAAACAATGAAATTACCGGATCAGGAATTATAACCTACACAAACAATAGTCCGGACAAAATGAATTTTGTTTGGATGAATCTGGATCAAAATTTATTTAAATCAGATTCAAGAGGAAACGCAGTTGTTCCCATTACAGGAAGCCGAAATGGTGCCCAGGGTCAAATTTTTGACGGAGGTCATAAAATCAAATCGGTTAAAGTAATTGCGACTAGTAATGGAAAGACAATTGAATCTGTTGCTAAATATATAATTTCTGATACCAGAATGCAGGTTTTTATTCCTCAGGGATTGAATGCTAAGGGTGGAATTGTAAAAATTAAAATTGATTTTTCTTTTATAGCTCCTAACGAAGGTTCAGATAGAATGGGAGTATTGGAGACTAAAAACGGTAAAATATTTACCATAGCACAATGGTATCCTAGAATGTGTGTGTATGATGATGTACGTGGATGGAATACGAATCCTTATTTAGGAGCTTCGGAGTTTTATTTAGAATATGGCGATTTAGATGTAAATATTACTGCTCCCTCGAATCATATTGTAGTTTGTTCCGGCGAATTACTAAATCCTACAGCAGTATATTCTGTTGAGCAACAAAAGCGTTTGGCGCAAGCTTCAAAAAGTGATAAAACGGTACTAATTCGTTCTGCTGATGAAGTTACCGCTGCAGCAAATAGTACTGCTCCCAAAACGGAAAAGACTTGGCATTATAAAATTAAAAATGCACGTGATCTTTCTTGGGCTTCCTCTGCAGCTTTCATTTTAGATGGTGCAAAAATTAACTTAGCAAGTGGTAAAAAATCATTGGCGCTTTCAGCATATCCTATAGAAAGTGCAGGAAATGATGCTTGGGGACGTTCCACAGAATATACGAAAGCTTCGATAGAAAATTATTCTAAAAGATGGTTAGAATATCCTTATCCAGTAGCTACAAATGTGGCTGGAAATGAAGGTGGAATGGAATATCCAGGAATTGTTTTTTGTGGATGGGAATCAAAAGGTGAGGATTTATGGGGAGTTACAGATCATGAATTTGGTCACAATTGGTTCCCAATGGTTGTAGGTTCAAACGAACGCTTGTTTGCCTGGATGGATGAAGGATTCAATACCTTTATTAATTCACTAAGTTCTGTTGATTTTAATAATGGGGAATACAAAGAGAAAGTAACTGATTTACACGACAGGGCAGAAACGTTTACTAATCCAAATTTAGAAACGATTATGAGTTCACCAGATAATATGAAAGAAGCTAATATTGGCCTTTTATGTTATTTTAAACCTAGTTCGGGATTAGTGATTTTGCGTGAGCAAGTTTTAGGTCCGGAGCGTTTTGATTTGGCTTTTCGCACGTATGTAGAACGTTGGGCATTTAAACATCCAACTCCCGATGATTTCTTTAGAACTATTGAAAATGTTGCAGGAGAAGATTTAAGTTGGTTTTGGAGAGGTTGGTTTCAATACAACTGGCGTTTAGACCAGGGAATTAACTCGATTAAATATATAAAAAATGATCCTAAACAAGGCGTTATAATTTCAATTGAAAACTTCGAAAAAATGGCAATGCCTGTAATTTTAGATATAAAAACTAAAAGCGGAAACGTAACTCGAGTTAAATTACCTGTAGAAGTTTGGCAAAAAAATGTTGAATGGTCATTCAAGCATAATTCTACCGAGGAAATTGAAAGCATTACAATCGACCCTGATCACGTACTTCCTGATAGTAATGACAGCAATAACATTTGGACTTCTGCCAATGGAATGGTTGATGTTGACATTGTATTAGATGAATATTTAGGGACTTATTCTAATAAAAATTCACCAATTAAAATTGTGTTTTCAGAAAAGAACAGTATTTTAAATGTTGCAATAACGGATTATCCAAAGTTTACTGTTGAACGTATTGCAAAAGATACTTTTGAGTCTAAACAAGCAGGAATTACATTTAAATTCAATGAAACTAAAATAGGATTAGACATGATTTTGACTAATGGGCAGAAAATACCTTTTACTAAAGAGTAATTTATATTTATTGAGTCGAGTCACAAAAAAAACACCAGCATAATGTTGGTGTTTTTTTATGCAAAAGAAAAACTTGAATTTTTATTCAGGAATTTGTTGACTCAAACAATGTAATGTTCCAAAACCCCAAATAAAATCAGTAGCACTAATTCCGATGATTTCTCTATCAGGAAAACATTCTGAAAGTATGTTTAACGCTTTTCTATCATTGCTGTCGTTAAAAGTAGGAACCAAAACACAATTATTCAAAATCAGGAAATTAGCATAACTGGCAGGCAATCGCAAGCCATCAAATTCCAAGCGTTTTGGCATTGGTAAAATCACAATTACAGGTGATTTTCCATTTTCCAGTTTGGCATTTTGCAAGCGTTTTAAATTGTCTTGTAATGGTTTGTAATTGTTGTCTTTTGGATCTGTTTCTACAATGGTCACAATAGTATCTTCGTTTACAAATCGGCATAAATCATCAATGTGCCCGTGAGTATCGTCACCTTCAATTCCGTCGCCTAACCAAATCACATTTGTAATTCCAAGATATTCCTTGAAAACAGCTTCGTAATCTGCTTTGGTAAAATTTGGATTCCGAACCTGAATATCCGGATGCATCAAGCATTCTTCTGAAGTCAGTAAAGTACCGCGTCCATTTGAATCGATTGCGCCTCCTTCAACAATTACCGGTTTTCCTTTGTACATTACCGAAGTAACAGGAATATTTAGAAATTCGCCTACTTTCGCAGGAACGAATTTGTCTAATTGAATGTTTTTATATTTTGCCCAACCATTAAAATTGAAGTTCAAAGCTTCTCTTTCGGCACCGTTTTTAACGATTATTGGACCCGAATCACGCATCCAACTTCTATTGGTTTTATGAATGATGTACGAAACATTTGTTAGGGCAACATGTGCTGTTTCCAGCATTGCATTGACTTTTTCTTTTTGGTTTTCATCGGCAACAACTAAAAAGACTTGCTCGAAAGTGGTCACTTTTTTTATAAATTCTACAAAAGCCCATTTTACAGCTTCATATTTCCCAGGCCAATCTTTTCCATTGTGTGGAAAACATAGTAAAATACCTTGTTGTTTTTCCCACTCAGCAGGAAATCTTCTATTGTTTGTCGTCATACAGCGTTTCTAATTTTACAGCGTACAAATATAAACATTCAGGAGGATTTTGAAATAGTTGACAAAGATCATTTTTTGAGTACTACATAATTTACAGGAATAGTTTTGGTAATGATTATATAATATTGAGTTAATTCTTGTCGAGTTACAGCTAGGTATTTTTGAAAAAAAATAAAAATACAGTTATGAAAAAATATGGTATTACAATACTGGCGGCAATTATGGTATTGTCAAGTTGCGAAAATGACTCGAATAAGGAATCTTCTGAGTTGGTTGTAAATGAAAATGCAGCCAGTTTCAAAGAAATTGGTTCGATAACTATTGGTGGTGCCGGAGCTGCTGAAATAAGTGCTTATGATGAAGTTTCTAAAAAATTATTTACGGTTAACAACAGTAATACGAATAGAATAGATGTTATTGATTTATCTAATCCATCCAGTCCGGTTTTTATAGCAAGTATCGATTTAACGCCATTTAATGGAGCTTCAAATAGCGTTACAACGTATAATGGTAAATTAGCAGTTGCATTAGAAGCGAAACCTAATAAGCAAGATGCCGGAAAAGTGGTCGTTTTTGATACGGCTAATTACAGTGTGATAAAAGAAATTACGGTTGGTGCTTTGCCAGATATGATTACGTTTTCTCCTGATGGGAATTACATCATGACTGCTAATGAAGGAGAGCCAAATGACACCTATTCTATAGATCCGGATGGATCCGTTTCTATTATTGCGGTGAATAATAATTATGCGGTGACAACGTTAACTTTCGAAAATTTTAGCAGTCAATTGAGTACGCTGAAAACAAAAGGATTCAGAATTGCAAGTCCAACCAATAATTTCACCTCCGATATTGAACCGGAATACATAACCATTTCTTCTGATTCTAAAACGGCTTGGGTTACCTTACAGGAAAACAACGGAGTGGCTAAAATTGATTTGACTACCAAAAAAATTACGAATATTTTTCCATTAGGTTATAAAGAGTACAATCTTGCCGAAAATGCAATTGATATCAGCGATAAAGACGGTGGTGTTTTTATGAATATGTGGAAATTGAAAGGAATGTTTCAACCGGATGCTATCACTAATTTTGAAATCAATAAAATTCCTTATTTTGTTACTGCAAATGAAGGAGATGCCAGAGAATATTCTGCTTTTGTGGATGTAAAAAGAATCAGCAGTTCTTCGGTTGTTCTTGATCCAATAGCGTTTCCTAATGCTGCTGCTTTAAAAGCAGAAACAAGTATGGGAAGGTTGAATATCAATACCAAAATGGGTGATACGGACGGCGATGGTGATTTTGACGAATTAGTTTCTTTTGGAGCTCGCTCTTTTTCTATTTGGAATGGAAATACTGGAGAAATGGTATTCGACAGTAAAAATGAATTAGATAAGAAAGCACAAGAATTTGGTGTGTATGATGATACTAGAAGTGATGATAAATCAGTAGAACCAGAATCAGTTGTGGTCACTAAAATGGGAGATAAAACGATTCTTTTTGTTGGATTGGAAAGAGTGGATGCCGTTATGGTGTATGATGTTTCGAATCCAGCCGCTCCAAAATATTTACAGACTTTTAAAACAGGTGATGCTCCAGAAGGGTTGCTTTTTATTCCAGCTTCGAAAAGTCCTACCAAAAGAAGTTTAGTGGTGGTGAGTAGTGAAGGGGATGGAACCGTTAAAATATTCCAACCGGATTTGAATTAGGTATAGAAGTTTATTTTAAATAAAAATCCCTGCTTAGAATTATTTCTCAGCAGGGATTTTCTATTATAGAAAGATTATTTAGTCAATCGCTCTTTTTGTAATATCACCAAAAGCGTCTATTCTTCTGTCTCTAAAGAAAGGCCAGTTCTGACGTACGTTTTCTTGTAAGTCTAAATCTACTTCGGCAATCAGGATTTCTTCTTTGTCGTGTGAGGCTTGCGCCAAAATTTCGCCTTGTGGCCCCGCTATAAACGAAGATCCCCAAAACTGAATTCCCGCTGTATCAGGTAAATATTGTTCTAAACCAATTCTGTTTGCTGCTGCAACATACACGCCATTTGCAACTGCGTGACCTTTCATTACACTCATCCAAGCACCATGTTGATTTACACCATATTCATCTTTTTCTGCTGGATGCCATCCAATTGCTGTTGGGTAAAATAATACTTCAGCACCTTGTAAAGCGGTTAAACGAGCTGCTTCGGGATACCATTGATCCCAACAAATTAGTGTTCCTATTTTTCCTTTTTGAGTCGGAATAGTTTTAAAACCTAAATCACCAGGCGTAAAATAGAATTTTTCATAAAAATGAGGATCATCCGGAATGTGCATTTTGCGATACAATCCTGCTTCTGATCCGTCAGTATCAATAATGTAGGCGCTATTATGGTAAATTCCTGCCATTCTTTTTTCGAAGAAAGGAACAATAATCACTACGCCTAACTCTTTTGCCAAAGCACTGAAAGCAATAAACGAAGTGCTGTATAATGGTTCTGCCAAAGCAAAATTATCTACATCTTCGCTTTGACAAAAATAATGACTGCTGTATAATTCCGGCAACGAAATAACTTCGGCACCAAGGTTAGCGGCATCACGAACCCAACTGATACATTTTTTCAAGTTGTTTTCGGCAATATCATTAAGATTCAATTGAATGACTGCTATTTTGTATTTCTTATTTGGCATGACTAAAATTTTAGACTGCAAAAATAGTGAATTTTATAAAGAGTAGAAAATAGGGGTAATGTGTTTTTTGTTTTAAATACTCTCTGGCTATATCGTATTGGATTTTAAGAACTACTCCGAAGTCATTAGAATTCGGAGTGTCTTATCCATGCGGTTACTAGAGAATTTTATTGGTTTATAATTTTACAGCTCCTTTAGGAACTGTTTCTCCAATACTAGTTGTTTTGGAATAATCCAACTTAGGCGAAGAAACTAATTCAATATTCTTGGAAGCCGCCCCATTAATTGTAACCGCCTTAGGTGATGTCGAATTAAATTCAATGTTTTTAAAGGACATGTTTTTACCATTATAAATGTCAAATATATTGCTTTCTTTTATGTCCAGTTTGATATTGTTAAGTTTGATTCCTTTGGCATCAATGATTGAAAAACCTTTATCTGCTTTTGCAGTCAAATTTGAAATTTCGATGTTTTCAAGGTTCATTTCAGGCAAGCCCTGTAAAAATACGGCTTGATACGCTCCTGCAATGGTTATGTTTTTGATAGAAATGTTTTTGAACTGTGGCGTTTTTTCATCAATAGGAACCATTTTGGTATTAATTTTATTTCCTCCTTCAGCCAAAGTTTCTGCAATGGATTTCCCTCCATAATAAAGGTCGAAAGAAATAGCCTGTGAAGGAATATCGGTCATGAAAATATCCGAGATAAAGATGTTTTCGACAACACCGCCACGTCCACGATTGCTTTTAAAACGCAATCCAACGTCAGTTCCCATAAAAGAACAATTCGATACGTGCATATTTTTTACTCCGCTAGACATTTCGCTACCTACAGTCACACCTCCGTGTCCATGATAAACGATATTATTTCTTACAATAATGTTTTCGCAAGGAACAGCACGATCACGACCATCTTTGTCTTTTCCTGATTTGATGCAAATGGCATCGTCGCCCACATCAAAACTTGAATTTTCAATGATCACATTTTTACACGATTCTACATCAAGACCATCCCCGTTTTGAGAAAACCAAGGATTACGAACGGATACATTACGAACAATTAAATCTTCCACCATTAACGGATGAATATTCCAAGCAGGAGAATTTTGAAATACAGGCCCGTCAAATAATACTCTTTTACTGTTTTGAATGCTTACCATAACCGGACGAAGAAAATCATGAATGGCTTCAAATTCTTCTTTTGTTTTTAAATCGAGGCGTACATTTTGGTCGGCACCTTTAGAAGCATTCATAAACGTTTCCGATGGATACCAGCTGTCTTTTTTTTCATTGAGTACTCCGCCCGAAGCAACAAATTTTTTCCATTGACTTTCGGTAAGTTTACTCTTTTTGACTTGTCTCCAAACCTCGCCTGAACCGTCCCAAACTCCTTTTCCCGTAAAAGCTACGTTTTCTAGGTTTTTTCCATAAATAGGGGAGATGCAACGCCAAGTATTTAATCCTTCAAAACTGGTTTCGATTAGTGGATATAAACTTTTATCAGTTGAAAATTTTATTAAGGCACCTGTTTCTGCATGCAATTCGATGTTGCTTTTCAAAATGATGGGACCAGTAAGCCAAATTCCGGGAGGGATAATCACTTTTCCACCTCCTTTTTTGGATACGGCAGCAATGGCATCGGCAAAAGCCTTGGTATTTAAAACAGTTCCACCATTTACAGCGCCAAAATCTTTTATGTTTACACTGTTGTTCGGAATTATGGGTTCTTTGACTTTAGCCATTTTGAATTCAATGTTTTTATACGTTTCATCGGACTTTGAATTTTGGGCTACACTATTTTTCGACCAGAGAGTTATTAAAACTGTCAAAGCGATGCAGAATAGGTTAATTGGTTTCGTTTTCATTCTTATTTAATTTGATTTAATTTTTTTTTAAAGTTCATAAAACCATTTGGCTCTATGTAAGTTTTATTCTTTATTTCCTGATTTTAACCTTTTTAAGCGAGGGAAAAACATTTAAAAGTATCGCAATTAATCGTGTAGCCGTTACCATCTATTTTAGTTGTTTTTTAAATCCCTAATAATTGCGTTTTACAGGTATTGATTTTAGTAGCAAGGGTAATAAAAAGGAGCCCATGTAAAACTAAAAAGAGAATAATGTAATCGATTACTCAAATGTATCTAATAAATGAGTATTTACAAATTAATTCCGATTAAAAATATATAGTATATTATTTTATGCTGTTCAATCGCAGTATTTGTAATGCATTGCAGATAGAAGTTGGGTGTTGGGTGAGTTTGTTAAGAAGCAGAAATATAGGTAATGTGTTTTTTAGATTTTAATAGTCCTGGGTATATTGGATTTTAAGCACTATTCTGAAGTCACTAAAATGCTGAGAGTAGATTTATTTCATAAAAAAAGAGTTTATTTCAACTCTTTTTTACTCCAACTGTTTATTTGGATTTTGTTTAGTGCAAAATATCCGTGCTATAAATACAACTCCTTTTTCATCTTCTTTGTAGAGTAATTTATAATCTCTTATAATGATTCTCCTAAATTCAGGTTCTATTTCATCTTGCTGATATTGTTCTATATAACGAAGTTCTCTGGTTATTTTTAGAATATCATCTTTTACATTTGTTGCTCCTTGTACTGATTTTTCCTTGTAGTAATCGAAGATAGTTTTTAGTTGTGTTTTGGCTGTATTTGTCCAGATAATTTTTAATTTATCCATTACCAATTCTCAGATTCTTTTTCCAAATCTTCCTGCGTACTATGTTCTCCTCGTTTTATTTCAGCTTTTGCTTCGACTAATTCTGATTTATATATCGCTCTAGTTATGGGCTTTCCGTCCACTGTAAAAGCTACTATTTCCTCATCTTGATAACTTTCTATAACAGCTTTTACGACTTTTAAAAGACGTTCATCAGCGGTATTTATAGATTCTAAAATACTGTCTCTTAGTTCTAAAGCTCCCATGATTACTTTGTTTTTTTAATCTTTCAAAGGTAGTTATTTTGATTTGTTTATTTTTTAGATTTTGGTAAAATAAACTTGGATACTATTTAGCGTTGTTAGAAATCGGAATTAATGGAAGTTTTTTATTACTGAAAAGCTCTTGTTTAGAATGTTTTAAATTAACCAATCGGAAGTCAAAAATTACCGAGAGTTTATTTGTTAGTAGTACTATCGTTGTCTTGCTATGTCCGTTCGTTCGAGTTGAAAATCCTCGCATTCGGGTTTTTTCATGAACTACTCCATAGTCGGGAGACTTCGTAGAGCGGGATTTTGAGCTGGAGAAAAAATTAATATAAAATTGGCATTAACAAAGTTAAGGAGGCTTTATTTTTGTATATGGTATTATAGCTAACGAAATGGGTAAGTTTTGTTTTGCCAGAATACTGTATTTTATAATTCATTAAATTTTACAATTATGACAGAAGAATTTCAAATCATAGATAAAGAAGACATAGCTCTTCTTAAATTTCCGACAACAGATGTTCTTGACGATATGGACGAAATAAAAACGAGAATAAGTGAGATCAATAGGGCTTTATCATTGGGTAATCTTGAGCATTCAAAAATTAAAATTTTCTTTGAAGATAACGAATCCAAAAAAATAGTAGATACTACGGTTTGGGGTGTTACTGACAAAAATGTTATGTTAAAGCAAGGTGTGATGATTCCAATTCACAGAATATATAAGTTGTTTTAGTGTAGTATTACTTATTTGGAGCGGTTCTTTTCACCATTAGCTGTATCGCTAAGAGTTGTTTTTTTTACGGATTATTTATCCATTTTATTTGCCGAGCCAATTAGGGTAACCTCTACAAGTTCCAGAGATTTAACCATCTCTTTAACAGTCTCCTTATATTTCTTAAAATGAGTTGTTTCTATGTGTGATTTGTATGCCGTTGTATCAGCATATATTTCAAGTATTGTGATGTGTGATGGTTCGGTTTTGTCCGCAACGGCGTAATAAGTTAGCACTCCAGGTTCAAGACGAACTGCAGTAGTCATTTGTTCTTTTAATGCAAGATTATACTTGTCCAATTGCAATGGATCAACTTTAATTTTTGCCAATCTAACCATTTGAATTTTTTCCTGAGCCATAGCATTTGTACCAAAGAAAAGTGTTAATATGAATAAAGTAACTACTGTGGTCAGAGATTTATTGGTTGGTTTAAAAATTTTCATATTTATTATGTTGAAGTTAAAATTATAATAGTCAGAGTCCTTTTGATATTTGTCAATAAATTATTTGCTTTTTTTGTTCACCAGCGGGACGCTTGCGATAGCGAGGAGATGTAGCAGTTACATTATTTTTTATTAATCTTACGTATCTTAAAAATATTATATTTCCCCCTTAACATATTTTCATTCTTTTCAATATTTTTTAATCTATCGTGATTTTGTTTTTCTTGCATATACATTCTTTTGTTCCAAATAGAAAAAAGTAAAATTATTACTGCTAGTATTAAAGTTCCATTTGCATCTAATACTCCATTTGTTAAATTACCTTTTTTTGTAAAAAACCAACCATGAGATTCAATATTACCAAGTTTCATAAATATTCCAACAATTAAGAGGAAAATTCCAATTATAGATGACAATACATATGTTACTTTTAAGATTTTCATTTCGTATTTTGTAAAAGGTAACGTTCCCACGCTTGTGGCTGTTGTGGAGTTTTGAAAACGAGTATTTTCGGTTAAACGAAAATACAATTAAAAAATAATAATTCCACTAAATTCCGCAATAGCCACAAACGTGTGTTAGCTGTTGTTTATATTTGGTGAAGCATCTTTATAAAACCATTTTTATCAATTGTCAGAGCAAATTTATCATCTTCAATCATTATTGGATTATTTGCATTTCGACGATAGTCCTTCATTAATTCTGGTTTTCCTAAATCTTTATTTACAGCATTTTCAATAAAATGTTCTTTGATATTTTCTTCATCTATTTTGATTATTGTTGTAATTAATGTCCAAATTTCAGAACTTTCATAATTAAAAAAAGTTCTTGTTTTAAATTGTCCATCACCAAACTTTGTTTCTTCAACGTGTTTTATAAAAATATGTACTAATCTTTCGTATGTTAAAACTATTGGAATAAAGTAATCCAAGATTGTCACATCAACAAATTGATTGGTTAAGTTTAGTAATTCTCTGTAATAGTCTGAATTTTTATAATTTATTTGATTTAATATTTTTCCCTTAATATTTATTCTGTCGATTTCATTTTTAATAATTTCTTTTCGTTTATCTACTAATATTCGCCTTTCGTTATTAAAAAATAATTTTTCTACTTCAGTAATTTCTTGATTATCTAATGTTTTTAGACGAATTAATTCGTATTTTATTTCACGTTTTATTTCACCGTCTTCTAAAATATAATTGACAATTTTTGGATGTAAATTTTCCAAACCTTCTCTTTTTATTTTTAATCCGCAATAACAATTAAAATCCATAATAGAAAAAGAATAACCGTGACTTATGGTTTTTTCACATCTCCATAAAAATAAATTCTCGGCTTCTAACGGAGTATATTCTGTATTTATTCTAATTAAGTTTGGCACTATTTTTTTCAAAAATTATATCTTTAGATTCTTGATTCTGCGGTTAAATAACAGTTAACTTGCATATAGTCGCTATAAAGTAGCGACTATACAACCTTAATTGGGTAGATTGTTGCTATTTTATAGCGGTATAGTAAACAAATATATTAAAATTTTCTTACAAATTATTGATCAATTTTTTATTCCAATATGATTATAACAGAGTCTAATTTTAACAAAGCACTTTTTTCGAAAACTTTATTCTGGAAAAAACTCGATGTCAAATAGCCCCGATGGGAGCAAGTATCCTTTTTTATAAATGTAACCCGATAGGGTTGCGTTTATAAAAAGATACTGCGGACAGCGGGACAACTCGTGATGAAAAATTAGAAATGTTCTGCTCCTAAAAAAAAAGCATAAAAAAACACCAGCCTTTCGACTGATGTTCTCCTAGTTTTTATTATTTATAAGACTAAAGTGTATTCAATTGCTGCTTACTTTTTGCCAATTATCTTTTTGAACAGGGTTACAATTCCCAAAACAATTCCACCGATTATAAGTCCGATTATAAATTCGGTTACGATGGAGGGCAATTGAGGTAATACATGATGTAAGAAATCGATATTATGTACAAATATGCCGCCTGCCACTAATATCAAGGCGATAGTACCTATGACGGATAAACTTTTGATGACCTTTGGCAGTGCTTGCACCAGAATATTACCTACCGTTTTTGTAAAACTGCGTTCTTTGGAACTCAGTTGAATCAGTTTTAAACCTGCTTCATCCATTCTTACAATTAGGGCTACAATCCCGTAAACACCCACGGTTGCTATTATTGCAATGATGGAAACAACCATAATCTGTGATAAAATAGGTTTTCCAATTACGGTGCCCAGCGCAATAATTACAATCTCTACTGATAGAATAAAATCGGTTACGATGGCTGATTTTATTTTTTCTTTTTCGAAAGCTAAAATTTGTTCTTCGGTCATCGGTTCCAACGAAATTTCGTGTTTTGTATGTTCGTGTGGAAAGAAGTATTCATATATTTTTTCGGCGCCTTCGTAGGCTAAATAAAGTCCACCAAGCACTAAGATTATGATAACAGCCACAGGTAAAAAAGCACTCAGCAGAAAGGCGATGGGTAAAATGATTACTTTATTAATGAAAGAACCTTTTGCAATTGCCCATAATACGGGAAGTTCTCTTGATGAAATAAATCCGGAAGCTTTTTCGGCATTTACGGCTAAATCATCGCCTAAAATACCAGCCGTTTTTTTGGCTGCAAATTTACTCATTACTGCAACATCATCCATAATTGCTGCGATATCATCTAAGAGTGCGAAAAAACCTGATGCCATTTTGATTGTTTTTTAAACTACGTTGATTTTGGTATTGATTACCCAAATTTAATTTGCGCGTTTTGATTGTTTATTGATGCGAAGCTACTACTTTTTGATTTACTCTATTTATAAAAAGGGTGAATTTTTAGTTAATATTCACCCAAAATATTTCTGTATTAGCAGTACTGTTTATATTTACTTTTGAAATAAAAATAATTATGGGATTCAAACATGTATTTATAGCCAAATTAGATTGGTTTTTTTCTAAAAAGGAAGTGGCGACGTATACTAAAAGTCATACCATAACAATTGACGGCAAAGCTGTTCTACATGTTTCAGCAGCTAAAGCTTTCAAAGGAGATCCTGCTTTGTACAATCCTGAAGACCTGTTATTGAGCAGTGTGGTTTCCTGTCACATGATGTCTTACTTATATGTTTGTAGTCAAAATGGGATTGACGTGGTTTCCTATACGGACGAAGCGGAAGCAAGTCTTGAAGTTTTGGCCGACGGTAGCGGCCGTTTTATTGCAATTAAACTGAATCCGAAAGTTTGTATCAGCAACAAAGAAAAAATCGATGAGGCACTTAGCTTGCATAAAAAAGCAAACCAACTCTGTTTTATCGCCAATTCGTGTAATTTTCCAATTGTACACTTTGCAACTTGTGAAATTGCTGCTACAAATTAAAGCGGTTACGCACTTTTACTTTTTTGGATACTAATTATAAAATAGCAATTAAATCTAAGGGTTGGTTTAATACATATTTTGCTCCATTTGCAATCAATTCGTCTTCTGGTCTATAGCCCCATGAAACCCCTACGGCACACATATTGGCATTCGTTGCCGTTTGCATATCAATACCGGAATCTCCTATGAAAATGATTTCTTCAGCTTTTAATCCAAAGTTTTTACTTATTTCCACTGTTTTAAACGGATTCGGTTTTTTTAGTGATTCTGTCGTCAAACCTACTATTGGATCAAAATAATCAGGAAATAGGGCTGCTGTAATTTCCTTTGTCAGGTCATCTGCTTTATTCGAAAATACGCTTAGTTTTATATTGCGTGATTTTAATTCGTCTAATAATTCGAAGATCCCATCATAGGCTTTTGTTTTACGCGTACAATTATCACGATATACTTCAACCATCAAATGGTAACAACGATCAATTTGTGTTTCATCATTATGTGTTGCCGGCAAGGCTTTACTTACCAAATTTCTAAGGCCACTACCAATGAAATATTGATAAGCATCATAACTGTGCGTAGGATAGTTGAGGCCTTGAAGGACACTATTCATAGCATCTGCAATGTCTTCCAGAGAATTCACCAATGTTCCGTCTAAATCAAAAATAATTCCTTTAAATTTCATTTTATATTTTTATAGGAATCGAAAAATTCGTTTCGATTCTTGTTTGGATATCATGCCCAAAGGTAGGGATGTTATTTTTTATCTAAAAATGTACAGCTGGTTTAGCCCGGTTTTGTTTAAATAGTTTCAATTACACTCTCTTGTAATCTCCTAGATTTTGGTGTAACTTCAATTCGGTTGAAATCATCTTCCGAACCGTAACCTACGGCCATTGCAAAGAGTGGTTTGTATGCTGTCATATTAAGAATGCCCCTATATTTATCCGATTCTATACCTTCCATTGCTGTCGAATCCAGACCTAATGAAACACTAGCCGTCAGACCAACTCCCAAGGCGATATAAACTTGTTTGGACAGCCATATTTTCAAATCGGCTTCAGGCATACTCGCTTTCATTTGATTGTACCAATCCCTTCTGGCTTGCGGTAATTCGGTGTCTACCACTTTTTGAAAAGCATCCAAATCATCCGCTACACTAAATACAACCAATAGTTGCGCTTGATTTATTTTTTCTTCATTATGCATGGAAACTGAAGCTAATTTTGCTTTAATTTCTGGATTTTGTACAAATGTAAATTTCCAAGGCTGAATGTTTATAGAGGAAGGAGTGAGGCGTAAAACCTCTTTCAAATCTTCAATTTTTTCTTGTGGTATAGCTTTGTCAGCGTTGTATTTCTTTGCAGTATATCTTTTTTTTATTAAATCTAAAATATTCATGGTTACATTTTTAAACGGTTGTAATAGGATTAATTATAACTGCAAAGTTAAGTTAATAATAAGGTTTATACAATGTGATTGAGGTAGTGGCGAACGGCAATTTGCAATGGTAGATTAAAGATTTTCTATGAAGGCTCTGCGAAGTCTCCCGACTTTGAATCTATTCCAATAGGCAACAAACACAAGCTGTAAAATATTCTACTAAAGCAGTAGCTGCATAAAGCAGTGGGTACGAAATCTGGAGACTTCGTACAGACTTTGTTGAGCTGGGCTTCGGGGCTAATAATTAAAAATACCTTAGTGGCTGCATTGACCTAGCAATACCCAAAGAATAATAAAAACGATGATAGTACCAAAACATCCGCCTCCTAATTTTTTTGCACCGTAACCTGCTAAAAGTCCTCTAAATAAGTTATTCATAATACATGTTTTAAGTTACAATTTGTTTTTTGTTCATTAGAATTTCATTCTGTCAAAGTTCGGGATTTAATAGGTGTTTTATTTATATAAGAAATATAAAAAGTTTCAAAATTCGCATTTTTTATAAGCCAGTTCTTGCTTGTGGGCATAGAAAGAATTTCATTGCTATGGGATGTTCAGTAACTACCAATGACGTTTTTTAACATTCCAACAATCTACAAATTTGTCATGCTGACGAAGGAAGCATCTCCACGAGACACGTGAGATATCGAACTGGAGAAGTGAATTTTTGTCTTTTTTTTTATTTTGTTTGTGTGTACGAGCGAGATGCTCTTACTAGCGGTAACTTTGCACAGCAATTACGTTTTTAAGGAACACTTCGAGGAGTATATCAGTGTAGTTGGATTTATTTGCTAAAATAAGACTTACGGTTCTTTATCACTGAATGATATTGGTGTTTTTCTATCCTGTTTTACTTTCCTATTATGATTTGTTGCGGGAATCCATTTTGGTGAATTTAGGATAGCTTTTATTATAATTTGATCAAGATTATCATCAAATGGTACACTTAAATATACGTTCTCTGTTTTGCCTTCTTCATTGATGGTGAAATTTGCTACAACAGATACTTTGTTGGTATTAATTAATTTAAAACCTTCTGGAAAGTAAGACATTATGTTGTCTATAATATTTCTAGCCCATTTTTTTTCTTCACCTGGGAATGTTGCTGGTGTATCTTTGATATCAGTACTGTTTTGAAGTACGCCCTTTTCATCAAAAATTTTCACATCTATTAATTTTAAATCCTGATAGGTTTCAATGGCACTAATTTTTCCGTTTTTGTGAAAATACTTCCATTTTCCAGTTTTCTTTTGCCCTGCAGCAAAAGTTCCGTAGGAGGAAGGGATTCCATTGTCAAACCAACTTACTTTTGCACCACTTTTTTCTACAGAAGAGTAAAGAGAATCATGTTGAAAACCATTAGGATACCAAGACAATCTTATACCAATTGGATTTCCATTGCTATAGAAAACGGAGTCCTTCATCTTTCCATTATAATAAAGATTGAACCAAGTACCTTCTCTTTTATTATCGACATAAATCCCTTTAGATTCTATTTTTCCATTAGAATATAGACTAATAAACTCCCCATTTTTTATTTTACAAATAGAGTCTTTACAATTTAAAGAATACAATAACTTTTGTTGTTTTATGAAATAATTTTTTCTCAAATAACCAGAATCAACTTTTTGTGTTGTAGCATAATATTGTGCTTCATTTGCATTGCATTCTTCCCATTTAAAATTATAGAATTTTTCTGTTTTTTGTGCATTTATAGATATTGAAAGAAAAAATACAGCTAGGGACACATGCCATTTTTTAAAAATAAGGTTCTTAGTTTCTATCATTTTTAGTTTATAGTGGTTTTAGTTTAGTAAATCGGTAGAAATATCTCGTCCTAAAATAAAGTTTAATTAGACTTAATTCTAAAATAGATTTAAAATTATTCCAATATAAATTTTTTAGGTTATTGTTTTTACGTTCCTCAAGATATATTTGTTAACTCGTTTATACCAGCCATAAAGTGACTCCAATTCACCCATTTTTGGTCGGCTTTGTGCCAAAATTAGCCTTTTAAAGTTTTGCTAAGATATAAATAATATACTACAATTATTACATTACCTTCTTCATTTGGAAATGGTTGATAAAAGATTTAAATGGTTACCAACGCAGTTTGTTTATCTAAATTTTGTTCTAAAAAAAGTTTGTTATCACTTAGCCCCGATGGAAGCAAGTATCCTTTTTTATAAATGTAACCCGATAGGGTTGCGTTTAAAAAAAGATATTGCGGACAGCGGGACAACTCGTCATGAAAAATTAGAAATGTTCTGCTCCTAAAAAAAGACATAAAAAAACACCAGCCTTTCGACTGATGTTTTTCATTACTTTTAAATTATTCCGATTAAGAAACTAACTCGGTTTGATTTCTAAAAACTAATTTTCCGTCAAACGCATCTATCAAAACAATGCTGTCGGTAGTTATTTTTCCGGATAGAATTTCTTTGGATAATTCATTGAGCACGTCTCTTTGAATCACTCTTTTCACGGGTCTGGCTCCAAATTGCGGATCATATCCTTTCTCAGATAAATAGGCAATAGCTTCTGGAGTGGCATCCATCTTGATGCCTTGTTGCGCCAGCATTTTGGTTACATTTTTCAGTTGTAAGCCTACAATTTGAGCAATATTTTCATTAGTCAATGGCGTGAACATCACAATTTCGTCAATACGATTGATGAATTCAGGACGCACCGTTTGTTTCAATAATCCTAGTACTTCTACTTTGGCGAGTTCGGTTGCCGCTTCGACGCTTCCTTTTAGATTTTCGAATTTCTCCTGAATAATTTGGCTTCCCATATTAGAAGTCATGATGATGATCGTGTTTTTGAAATCGGCAAGACGTCCTTTATTATCTGTCAAACGTCCTTCATCCAAGACTTGTAGCAAGATGTTGAACGTATCGGGATGCGCTTTTTCAATCTCATCCAATAAGATTACGGAATAGGGTTTTCTACGAACAGCTTCGGTCAATTGTCCGCCTTCATCATAACCCACATATCCCGGAGGCGCACCCACCAAACGGCTTACGCTGTGGCGTTCTTGGTATTCGCTCATATCAATACGCGTCATTGCATTTTCATCGTCAAACAGGTATTCGGCCAAGGCTTTCGCCAATTCGGTTTTACCAACTCCCGTAGTTCCAAGGAAAAGAAAGGTTCCCACCGGTTTTTTCATATCCTGTAATCCGGCACGGCTTCTGCGCACGGCATCACTTACCGCTTGAATGGCTTCTTCCTGTCCTACGACTCTGTTATGCAATTCATCTTCCAGTTTCAGTAGTTTTTCTCTTTCACCCTGAAGCATTTTCATCACCGGAATTCCAGTCCATTTGGCCACGACTTCGGCAATGTCTTCGCGGGTAACTTCTTCTTTTATCAACGAAGTTCCGGATTGGTTTTCTTGTAATTCCTTGAGTAAAATGGCTAAACGTTCTTGCGCCTCTTTGATTTTACCGTAACGAATTTCGGCTACTTTTCCATAATCACCGTCACGTTCGGCACGTTCGGCTTCGTATTTAAAATCTTCAATTTCCGTTTTTACTGTTTGAATGTTATCGACTACATCTTTCTCAGATTTCCATTTGGCGTAGATTTCATTGCGATCTTCTTTGAGATTAGCCAAATCCATACCTAAAACTTTAAGTTTACTTTCGTCTTTTTCTCGTTTAATGGCTTCAATTTCAATTTCCAACTGCATGATTTTTCGATCCAAAACATCCAGTTCTTCGGGTTTCGAATTGATTTCCATACGCAGTTTTGAAGCAGCTTCATCCATTAAATCAATGGCTTTATCCGGAAGAAAACGGTTCGTAATATACCGTTGCGATAATTCGACAGCCGCAATAATAGCATCGTCTTTGATTTGGACTTTATGGTGTGTTTCGTATTTTTCCTTGATGCCACGCAAAATCGAAATGGCACTTTCGGTATCCGGTTCTTCGACCATTATTTTTTGGAAACGTCTTTCGAGTGCTTTGTCTTTTTCAAAATATTTTTGATATTCGTCTAAAGTAGTTGCACCAATAGCGCGCAGTTCTCCACGAGCCAACGCCGGTTTCAGAATATTAGCCGCATCCATAGCGCCTTCGCCACCGCCGGCTCCTACGAGTGTATGGATTTCGTCAATGAATAAAACAATATCACCTTCGGCAGAAGTAACTTCTTTCACCACGGATTTTAATCGTTCTTCAAATTCTCCTTTGTATTTGGCGCCAGCAATCAAAGCTCCCATATCAAGGGAATACACGATTTTATCTTTCAGATTGTCTGGAACATCTCCATCTACAATTCGGTGTGCTAATCCTTCGGCAATGGCGGTTTTTCCTACTCCAGGTTCTCCCACGAGCATTGGGTTATTTTTAGTTCTACGGGTCAGAATTTGCAACACTCTGCGAATTTCTTCGTCACGGCCAATTACTGGATCGAGTTTACCGTTACGAGCCAATTCGTTGAGGTTTTTGGCGTATTTATTTAAAGAATTATAGGTTTCCTCAGCAGATGCCGAAGTCACTCGTTCTCCTTTTCGTAATTCGTCGATTGCTGCTTTTAGTCCTTTTTCGGTAACGCCTTGGTCTTTTAGGATTTGGGCAACTTTACTTTTGGAACCAAATATGGCTAAAATTAAATGCTCCACAGAAACGAATTCATCATTCATTTTTTTGGCAATGATCTCGGCTTCGTTTAGCGTTGAATTTGCTGTTCTGGAAAGCATAATTTCGCCGCCGGATACTTTAGGGAAGCTTTGTATAGTGCTGTCTATTATTTGTTCCAATAAACTCACATTTACATTCAGTTTCTTCAATATAAAAGGCGCCACATTTTCATCGACTTCAAAAATAGCTTTGAAAATATGTTCGTTTTCTATTTGTTGTTGCCCGTGACTTTGCGCCAATTGTTGGGAAAGCTGAATGGCTTCCTGAGATTTGATAGTAAATTTATTTATGTTCATGATGGTTATTGTTTTGTTGTTATTTGACTAACTTTGCCAATTATATTCAATATATATTCCAATACAATAATACAGACAAATTGACGGAAATTTCATGATTTTTATCATACTTTAAAGCCAAAATGTCTTAAAACAAGACAATTATGAGTTTTTTTCAAAATATTTTTAATAGTTCAGACAACAAGGATTTAAAAGAAAACAAAATCAACTGGAATGAACTAACCAATTTAGGGCAACTGAATGAAATTATTTTCATTTCGAATGAAAAACCGGTAGCAATTTTTAAACACAGTACCCGATGCAGCGTAAGTAGGATGGCGCTGAAACAGTTTGAAAATGAGTTTAATAGCTCAGATAAAGTTACGCCTTATTTTTTAGATTTAATAGCGCATCGCGATATTTCTAATGCCATTGCGGATCAATTTGGTGTAAGGCATGAATCTCCACAATTGATTTTAATTAAAGACGGAAAAGCCATTTACAACGTTTCGCACAGTGATATTGATGCGGAAGAATTGGGTAAAAAGGTTTAAAAATCACCTCTTTTAAGTTTAAAATATAAAAAAATCCATTCGTTGAAGCGAATGGATTTTTTTGTAACAATTATTTTGGTTTTGAATTAATAAGAACTTTTCATCTTCTCTTTTATAGCATCTAAACATAAGTTATTGATACTTCCTTCGTGCGTATGTTTGGTTTCTTTTGGTGATTTAAAAGTGCCATTTTCCAGTTGTTCTGCAACGGCTTTATAGGCATCCCTAAAAGGCATTCCTGCAACCACCATTTCGTTTAAGGAATCTACCGTAAACAAATAATCGTATTTTTTATCGTCTAAAATGTGTTCTTTTACTTTAATATCTTTAATCGCAAAAATAGCGATATCCAAACATGCTTTCAGGTTTTGAATCGCTGGAAATAATCCTTCTTTCAACAATTGTAAATCCCTGTGATAACCACTTGGAAGGTTGTTGGTAATTAAAGTGATTTCGTATGGTAACGCTTGAATTTTATTGCATTTTCCACGAATCAATTCAAAAACATCGGGGTTTTTCTTGTGAGGCATAATGCTCGAACCTGTTGTAAGATGCGAAGGTAGAGTGATAAAATCAAAATTCTGGCTCATATACAAACAGACATCCATCGAGAATTTAGCCAAAGTTGCTGCAACGCTGCTCATTGCAAAAGCAACTGTTTTCTCTGATTTTCCACGGCTCATTTGTGCCGCTACCGAATTAAATTTTAAAGTTTCAAAACCTAATTCTTGCGTGGTGAATGTTCTGTTGATAGGAAACGAGCTTCCGTAACCTGCAGCCGAACCTAATGGATTTTGGTCCACAATTTTTAAAGCGGCATTCAACATTGTTATATCATCAATTAAGGTTTCAGCGTAAGCAGAAAACCACATTCCAAAAGAAGATGGCATGGCAATTTGAAGATGGGTGTAGCCTGGTAATAACACATTTTGGTGTTTTTCAGCTGATTCCATCAGTAAATCAAAAAGGCTTTTTACTTGCTCTTTCAATTCTTTAACTACATCTTTCAGATATAAATTAACGTCTACCAAAACTTGGTCGTTACGAGAACGGGCCGTATGTATTTTTTTTCCGGCATCGCCTAGTTTTACAGTTAGTAAATACTCGATTTTGGAATGTACGTCCTCGAAACTGTCTTCGATTTCGAATTTTCCGTTTTCGGCATCTTTTATGATTTCTTCCAAAGCCAAAACCAAAGAAACGGTTTCGGAGTCTGTTAAAAGTCCGATTTGTCCCAACATTTTTGCATGCGCAATAGAACCTAATGCATCATATTTGGCCAGAACTAAATCCAGTTCCCTGTCGTTTCCAACGGTGAAATGTTCGATTTGCTTATCGGTTGGTATTCCTTTTTCCCAAAGTTTCATATATGGATAATTAGATTTTTAGACTTTTAGATTTTTAGCCCCTATTACTTCACTTAATTTCTATTTTCACAGGAGTTCAGTGAACTTCGTTTGAAGCGACATCCTTTTTCTGGCTTCTTTAGCCAGGAAAAGATATAGCGGATAGCGGGATTAGCTCCAAATTATTTTATTGTTTGAAAAAATCAGTTAGTATTTTGATATACAATTGAATTCCTTCTTCTATTTCATTTATAAATATAAATTCGTCTGCCGAGTGTGACCGCAAAGTTTCGCCAGGTCCTAATTTCAAGGATTGACAACTCAAAACCGATTGATCTGAAAGGGTAGGCGAGCCATACGTGGTTCTTCCCAGTGCGATTCCAGCTTGTACTAATTCGTGTGCCACAGGAATCGAAGATGCGTTTAAATGCATCGAACGCGGATTGACTTCGGCAGTCAGATGTTTTCTTATGGTATCTAAAATTTCCTGATTGTTATAGCAATCATTCACTCTGATATCGACAACCAAATGACATTCGGCCGGAACTACGTTGTGTTGTTTTCCGGCAGTGACTTGCGTTACGGTCATTTTTACGGGACCTAAAACCTCCGATATTTTTTCGAATTGATAACTGTTAAACCATTCAATAACGGGTATCGCATTGTAAATTGGATTATCAGGATTGTTGTGTGCGGCATGACTGGCGGTACCTTTTACGATGACATCAAGTACCAATAATCCTTTTTCGGCTACGGCCAATTGCATCAAAGTAGGTTCTCCCACAATGGCACATTCCAGTTCCGGTAAATGTTTCAATACGCTGTTTAACCCATTTTTTCCGCTGCTTTCTTCCTCGGCTGAAGCTACTATTACAATATTGTAAGGCAGATTTTCATTCGAATAAAAATGAACAAAAGTGGCTAAAAGTGAAACCAGACAACCTCCCGCATCATTGCTTCCCAGTCCAAATAATTTACCGTCTTTTACGATGGCTTCAAAAGGATCGTTGGTATACCCTTGGTTTGGTTTTACGGTATCGTGATGCGAATTGAGTAATAGTGTCGGCTTGGTTTTATCAAAATTCTTATTGAAAGCCCAAATATTATTATTCTCTCTTTCGAAAGGAATGCTATTTTGTGCAAACCAATTTTCGATTAAAAGTGCTGTTTTGTCTTCTTCACTTGAAAATGAAGGTGTTTCAATCAGTGCTTTTAATAGCGCAATGGCTTCTTGTGTAAGGATTTCTATACTCTTCATAGTGTAATTGTAGTGTACAATGCCGTTTTATCTTGCAACATCCTGTGATGACCAATTTTTATTTTTTGAACTCCTTTGGATAAACTATTGAAACAGTTGTCTAATTTAGGAATCATACCGGAATGTATCGCTTTTTCGGTTTTTAATTTGGAATATAATTCTTGATTGATGTTCTCAATTACGGAAGAATCATCCTCGGCATCATATAAAACGCCCGGTTTTTCGAAGCAATAATTCAAAGTGACATCAAAAACTTCCGATAAAGCAATTGCCAATTCGCTGGCAATGGTATCCGCATTAGTATTTAATAATTGCCCTTTTCCATCGTGTGTTATTGCGCAAAATACAGGAACGATACTATTTGAAAGCAACGTTTCCAATAATTGCGTGTTCACTTTTTTGACATCGCCCACAAAACCATAATTGATTGTTGGATGGTTTCTTTTATCCGATTGAATTAAATTTCCATCCGCACCGGAAAATCCCATAGCATTGGTCGAATTTGCTTGTAATTGGGCAACGATATTTTTGTTGATTTGACCTGCGTAAATCATCACAACTACATCAAGCATAGCGGCATCGGTAATGCGTCTTCCATCAATCATTTGAGGAACTAAACCAATACTTTCAGCCATTTTGGTAGCTGATTTTCCGCCGCCGTGAACGAGTACTTTGTAGCCTTCAATTTTAGAAAAATCAGATAAAAATTGGGATAATTCCGTTGTGTTATCAATAATGTTTCCTCCAATTTTTATTAGGGTTACCGGTTTTTTATTTTCCATTTTCCAATATTTTTTGCAACACTAATTGTGCGGCATAGGTTCTATTATTGGCTTGTTCGATAACAATTGAATTTTCGCTGTCAATCACTTCATCAGTAACAATTACATTACGTCTTACAGGCAAACAGTGCATGAATTTAGCATTATTAGTCAGTTTCATTTTATCAGCAGTTACAGTCCAGTTTGGGTCAGAATTTGTAATCTGACCATACTCGTTATAATTGCTCCAGTTTTTGGCATAAATGAAATCGGCATTTTCGAAAGCTTTATCTTGATCGTATTCAATCTTGGAATCTTTCGTGATTTCAGGATTCAATTCGTACCCTTCGGGATGTGTAATGACAAAATCAGCATCTTGCAATTGCATCATTTGCACGAAGGAATTGGGAACAGCCTGTGGTAATGCTCTGGGATGCGGTGCCCAAGTCAACACTACTTTTGGTCTGTGTTTCGTTTTGTGTTCTGCCATAGTAATGGCATCGGCTAGTGATTGTAATGGATGTCCTGTAGCACTTTCCATATTGACAACAGGTACGGTGGCGTATTTTAAGAAACCCATAAGAACGGTTTCTGCATTGTCTTTTTCTTTGTCTACCAATCCGGCAAAAGCTCTGATGGCAATAATATCGCAATATTGAGAAACAACAGCTGCCGCTTCTTTAATATGTTCTGAAGCTCCTGAGTTCATGATGGCTCCATCTTCAAATTCTAATGTCCAACCTTCACTGGTAAAATTCATTACCATGACGTTCATTCCTAAATTCAAAGCTGCTTTTTGCGTACTCAAACGCGTTCTCAAACTGGAATTAAAAAACAACATTCCTAAGGTTTTGTTTTTACCCAGTTTTTTGTTTTTAAGTGGCTTTTTCTTGATTTTTAATGCTTCTTTCACCCATTTGTTGAGCGAATCTATGTTTTGTATGGAGATGTAGTTCATTGTCTTATTTGTTTAATCGGGTTATTTGTTTAATCGATTAACCGAATTAACGATTAACCGAATTAACATTTTATAGAATTCTAGTAAAAGGTATTTCGTTTTTTAAAGCTTTCAAAATAAAGTTGTCTTCCAATCCATTGACAATCCAGGTTTCGATATTAGCGGCTTTGGCAATTGCCGTAGCTTCTATTTTGGATTGCATTCCACCGGTTCCGTGCGAGGATTTAGAATCGCCAATCTCTTTTTCCAATAATTTTAAATCGGTTACCAAAGAAATTGTTTCAGGAACGGCATCATGGATGGATGATTTGGTGTAAATCCCGTTCGTATTGGTAGCAATGATAAGAATGTCAACATTTAATAAAACGGCGGTTAAAGCGGCTAATTTATCATTGTCTCCAAACTGGATCTCATCCGTTGCCACAGTATCATTTTCATTGATAATTGGAATATAACTGTTTTTGACCAATACATTTATCGTGTTGACGATATTGAGCTTGGTTTGTTTTTTTTCAAAATCAGAATACGAAAGCAAACACTGCGAGGTATGCAAACCTAAATCGCTAAAGTTTTCGTTATAAATCCGCATTAAATGAGGCTGACCAATAGACGCTAACGCTTGTTTTACAAAAACATCTTTATCGTGGTTATCCAGTTTTACAAATTGTTTGGCTGCAGCAATCGCACCGGAACTTACAATAATAAACTCATAATCATCTTTCAGAGCCGCTATTTGCATTCCAATATCCTCAATCTTTCCTCTCGAAATGTGATTGGTTTCTTTGGTTAAGGTATTGCTGCCTAACTTTAATAAAATTCTTTTTTTACCTGATTTGTCCATTTCCGTAAATATACCACTTATTAGTAACTAAATGTTGCAACCCAATTGGTCCACGTTGGTGTAATTTGTCCGTGCTTATCGCCAACTCTCCTCCTAAACCAAATTGTCCTCCATCAGTGAATCGGGTAGAGGCATTTTGATAAACGGCTGCGGTATCTACATTTTCCATGAATTCCTGGGCAATTGCATCATTTTTTGTGATTATGGAAGCCGAATGTCCGCCACAATATTTATTTATTTTGTCAATCGCTTCTTGATTTGAATTGGTTGTTCCAATAACAATTTTATAATCTAAAAACTCTTCGTACCAAATTAAATCCGATTCGATCTGAGGAATATTTGCTACTCTTGAAATGCTTTCATCTCCTAAAATAGTAACGTTTTTTTGTTGTAATTCCGTAATTATTTTTTTAGCAAAAGCTTCCCAATTTTCAATATTGGTATCAATTAAAACTTTATCTAAAGCATTGCAAACAGATATGTTTGAGGTCTTTCCGTTAATAATAATGTCAAGCGCTTTTTTTAAATCAGCTTCCTTGTTTACATACACAAAATTATTTCCTCGGCCACTTATAATCACAGGGCAAGTGGCATGTTTTTTTACAAAAGCAATCAATTTTTCACCACCACGAGGAACGATTAAATCCACTTTTTGTGTTGGTTTCTCTAAAAATGCCTGCGTTTCTTCCCGATTGTAATTCAAGTATTCCACCCATTCTGTAGCAACATTGTTTTCTTTTAAGGCTTGGTGCCACAATTCTACAATTTTCAAGTTGGATTGTAAAGATTCTTTTCCGCCTTTCAATAAAATTTTATTTCCGGATTTAAAAGCAATTCCGCCAGCTTCAACCGTAACATCAGGTCTGGATTCATAAATAATCATTATGGTTCCAAAAGCCGCTGTTTTATTGATGATTTTCATTCCGTTTTCATGGTCGAAATTAAAACGCTCCACGCCAATAGGATCTTCTTGACTTGCTAATTGTTGCATGGATAAAATCATACCGTCAATTTTGGCATCATCAACCAATAAACGTTTTTCCATGGCCAAATCATCCCCAGAATAATTATTTAAATCTTGTTGATTTATAGTCTTAAGATTGGCTCTTTCTTGTTCAAGAAGTTCGGCCATGCGGCTTAAAACTGAATTTCGTTTTTCTATTGGTAATAAGTGGTTCATTAGTTTTTGGTTTTGCTATTTTAGAAAAAAAATCTAAACATATAAGTCATGTAAGTTTAAGAGCTTAGATGACTTATATATTTAAAAAAATCATTTCAATTCTGCCAATGTTTCTTTTAAAGCTATAATAAAGGTGTCGATTACTTCCTTCTTGATTGTCAATGGAGGAAGGATTCTTAATAAGTTTTTATTATTAGCATTTCCTGTAAAAATATGTTTGTCAATAATCATTTTTTTACGAAGTGTACTTACGTCAAAATCAAATTCCACACCTAGCATTAATCCTTTTCCTTTTACTTTAATAACTTCAGGAACTTGTTTGATTGCTTCTAAAAAATAGGCGTAAACGTCATTTACGTTATCCATTAATTTTTGGCTTTCAATCACATCCAAAACAGCAATTCCAGCAGCACAAGCCAAATGGTTTCCACCAAAAGTAGTTCCCAATAATCCATAACTCGCTGTGAATTTTGGAGAAATTAAGATTCCGCCAATAGGGAATCCGTTACCCATTCCTTTCGCCAGACAAATAATATCTGCTTTGATGTTATGATGTTGGTGTGCAAAAAACTTTCCGCTTCTTCCGTATCCTGATTGTACTTCGTCCAAAATCAAAACGGCATCGTAGGCCTCGCATATTTTTTCTAATGCCTGAAAAAATTCAGTTGTTCCTTGGTCTAAACCGCCAACTCCTTGAATTCCCTCAATAATAACAGAAGAAACATCTCCTTTTTTTAGTTCGTTTTCTACTAACTCGATGTTGTTCAACGGCAAAAAAGTAACAATTTGTTGTGCATTGATCGGCGCAACAATTTTTTTGTTATCTGTAACCGCAACTGCAGCCGAAGTTCTTCCGTGAAAGGAATTATCAAAAGCAATTACACGCGATTTGTTGTTGTGAAAAGAAGCTAATTTCAAGGCGTTTTCATTGGCTTCAGCTCCAGAACTGCATAAGAATAGCGTATAGTCTTCCAATCCGGAAAGTTTCCCTAATTTTTCTGCTAATTCTACTTGCAATGGATTCTGAATCGCATTGGAATAAAAACCAATATTGTCCAATTGATTTTTTAATTTGGCAACATAATCCGGTTGTGTGTGTCCAATGGAAATTACTCCATGACCACCATATAAATCTAAATATTCCACTCCTTTTTCATCTGTAATAGTACAGTCTAGTGCTTTTACAGGAGTGATGTTGTATAATGGGTAAACGTCAAATAAGTTCATTTTTTAATTATTTAAAGATTTAAAAATTGAAAAATTTAAAGATTTAAGTCTTTTCTAAATCTTTTTTGTCTTTAGAATCTTAATAATTTTTCAATCATTAAATCCTTCAATCTTTTAATTATTTTTAGAATCCGCTTGGTTTCAAATGCAATCCTGTGGTTTCATCCAATCCAAACATTAAATTCATGTTTTGTATGGCTTGTCCTGAGGCTCCTTTTGTTAAATTATCAATTACTGAAGTAATCAATAACCGGTTCTCTTTTTTCATTAAACTAATAATACATTTGTTCGTTTGAACCACTTGCTTCATGTTGATTCCAGTGGTCGTTACGGTTACAAAAGGTTGATCTTTGTAAAAAGCCTCATATTTCGCAACTACATCTTCCAGACTTTCTTCGATTGTTGTGTACAATGTTGCGAAAATTCCTCTCGCAAAATCACCTCTGTTGGGTACAAAAATCAATTCGTTTGTATAATCTGCTTGCAATTGGTTGACACTTTGGTTTATTTCGCCCAAATGTTGGTGCTCAAAAGCTTTGTAATGCGACATATTGTTCGATCTCCAACTAAAATGCGTCGTTTCCGAAGGCGAGACTCCAGCTCCTGTGCTTCCGGTTGTAGCATTGATATGAACGTCAGTCGTAAGCATTTCGTTTTTAGCCAATGGTAATAATGCTAGTTGAATCGCTGTTGCAAAACAACCTGGATTAGCGATAAATTGAGCATTTTTGATAACCGTTTTATTCAATTCAGGCAAACCGTAAACGAAAGTTTTGCTGTCAAAATCTTTGTCTTTTGTCAATCTAAAATCATTTCCTAAATCGATGATTTTGGTATGACTCGCAAATTGATTGTTCTCTAAAAACGATTTTGATTTTCCATGACCTAAGCACAAGAAAACAACATTTACATTTGGATTTACAGTATCGGTAAAATTCATTTCGATATCGCCCATCAAATCATGATGCGCCACCGAAAGTGGTTTCCCAGCGTTTGTCGTGCTGTAAACAAAATCAAGTGTAGCATTGGGATGAAACATCAATATTCTGATGAGTTCCCCAGCTGTGTAACCCGAACCACCAATTATTCCAATATTAATCATGTGTCAGTTTATTTACAGATGAAAATATGTTTTGGGCATTTCCAAGAATTTTGATAAATCCTTTGGCATCGTCAGATGTCCAGGCGTTGTTCATTTCTCCATATTGACCAAAAGAGGTATTCATTAAATCATTTTCAGATTCAATTCCGTCCAATGTAAAGTGATATGGTTTTAAAGAAACGATAACGGTTCCATTTACTGTCGTTTGTGTGTCTTCAAGGAAAGCCTCGATGTTTCTCATTACAGGGTCCAAGAATTGTCCTTCATGAAACAACATTCCGTACCAGTTCCCCAGTTGTTCTTTCCAGTATTGTTGCCATTTACCCAGCGTATGTTTCTCTAATAAATGGTGTGCTTTGATAATGATTAAAGGTGCAGCGGCTTCAAAACCAACTCTTCCTTTAATTCCGATTATAGTATCGCCCACGTGCGTGTCTCTACCTATAGCATATGCGCTGGCTAATTTTTCTAATGCAACAATGTTTTTTGTTGGTGTGTCCAATGTTCCGTTGATACCTACTAATTGTCCTTTTTCAAATTGTAGCGTTACTTTCTCTTCTCCCGTTTTTTGCAATTGTGAAGGATACGCTTCACTAGGTAAAGTTTGATTTGAGGTCAATGTTTCTTTACCGCCTACGCTTGTTCCCCACAATCCTTTATTAATGGAATATTGTGCTTTTTCCCAAGAATAATGAACTCCATTTTTAGATAAATAATCAACTTCTTCCTGTCTTGATAATTTCAAATCTCTAATAGGAGTGATGATTTCAATTTCGGGAGCAATGGTTTGGAAAATTAAATCAAAACGAATTTGATCATTTCCTGCACCGGTACTTCCGTGGGCGATTGCTTCCGCACCAACAGATTTTGCATATTTAATCGCTTCGATAGCTTGAAAAACACGTTCTGCACTTACTGATAATGGATAGGTATTGTTTTTTAATACATTTCCATAAATCAAATATTTAATGGCTTTGTCATAATATTTATCAACGATGGTAAGATTTGCATGTTGCGCACTCCCTAATTCGTAGGCTCTTTCTTCAATAGCGGCTAGTTCAGCTTCATCAAATCCTCCTGTATTTATAAGAACGGTATGAACTTCATATCCTTTTTCGTTTTTTAAATATTTTAGGCAATATGAGGTGTCTAATCCTCCACTATAAGCTAATACAACTTTTTTCATGATATTATTTTTTTAAGAACAAGGCTTCTTTAATTGATTTTAATCTGTTTAATACTCTGACATTAAATGGATGCTTAGGCGGGTCTTTAGGCTTTTCTTTTGGATCATAAAGCATTCCCGTACACAAGCACATTTTGTTGTCTTTACTTTTTAGGATTTCATAATTGGTACACGTTTGACATCCTTTCCAAAAACTTGGATCACTGGTCAATTCTGAAAAAGGGACAGGTTTGTAGCCCAAATCTGAATTGATTTTCATTACCGCTAAACCAGTCGTGATTCCAAAAACCTTAGCATCCGGATATTTTTCCAATGAATAATCAAAAACAAATGATTTGATTTTTTTTGCTAAACCTAAATTTCTGTAATCAGGATGTACAATCAAACCGGAATGTGCTACAAATTTTCCGTGTTGCCAACTTTCGATATAGCAAAAACCAGCAAATTTACCATTGTCTAATGCAATGACAGCATCTTTGCTTTCCATCTTTTTTTGGATGTATTCCGGAGTTCTTTTAGCAATCCCAGTACCTCTCAATAAGGCGGACGATTCAATAGTATCGCATATTTCTTGCGAATACTTATAATGTTCTTCCTGAGTTACAATGATAGAAATTTTCATTTCAAGAGATTATTTGAGTTAAAAAATGAGTTGGATTCAAGTCTTGAAAAACAAGAGTTATACCATTAATTAAAATAGATGCAAAAAAAGACATTGATCCTAAGCATAGCGTTGTATGGGCTAATGAGCAAGGAAATATAGTTTTTTTAGGATATACTAATCCAACGGTTAACTGGGATAATTTCAAAACGGTATATATGAAAAATGAATAAAAACAAAAACAAAACACGTTGTGGGTACTATGATTATAGCATCCGTACTTCGGGAGAAGCCGTAGGTCTGTTTGTCCGTGATATAGAAGTTATATGTACACTTATATTATTCATGGGTGCAAAAATACAATTATTTTTTAAACACAAGGCTTGTTTTATTTTTTGTAACAAAAATTTAATACAATGTTTGTTTTCTGTAAACTAAAAACTCCCTGAAGTTATTTATTTTCAGGGAGTCGTTATTTTTCTATTTATTTAACCAATTAATTTCGAAATCTATTTCTACTAATAATATCTTTTAATTTGGCTTTCAAATCTTCTCCAGTGTCATAAATCATTTGTTCACTGCTAGGAAAAGCGACTGCTCTTTTATCAAAATAAGAGTAATAATTATCGTCAGATGCGCGTCGGTCTCCTTTATAGGTTGAATAGATGTTTTCGAAAGTAAACTCACTTGTCACAGGAAAGGACTGTAGGAGTTGATTGCTTCTTAAGTTTACATAATCTACTTTTGCGGTAATTTGGCAGGATTTAAATTGTCTCGATTCATAAATACGGGCATTTACGGTTCTAAGATTATCAACCATAACGACTTTTCCTTTTTCGTCTACCACTTCTTTACCATTCGCATCAATCAGTTTTTTTACCCCATCTTTTATGATGCGTTCTTTTGCAAATTCTCTTTCTTTGATTTGTTCGGGTGAAATATAAATTTGGCGAAAATTAATCATCATACCATAATCGTAATCAATTCCTTTTTGTTTGTTGCTGTGGTAAACGGTCCATTTATCATTTAAGCCATAGGTGCTAAAATCCAATAAATCATTTTGCAGGCGAGCTGGAATAATCATATTGGTTTCATTTTTGGTGTAAACCGAAACATAATCAGAACCTTTGAATTTAGCTTCATCCATAAGTTGCAAAACATTCTTGTAATTTGGATTTATCTGATTCAAATAATCCAAATCATCATACCCCTTGCGGAAATTCATCTTGTCTGAAGTGAGCATTAACTTTTTTGCATTAGCATATAAATAAGCTGACAAGGCATTTTTGCTGTCTACAATTTGGTTATTATAATTGTCAAAAGGGAAAATGGCGTTTCTGCCTTCTTTAATTAATTTTAAAGGAAGTATTGGTTTGATTTTTTCCTGACGGTTATTCAATTGTATATAGGTGGTGTACATTTTTTCTAATTGCGCCGGATTTGCCTCTTTTGTCAATATGTTTATCGCATTCAAATCACGCTCTTTGGCTTTGGCGAAAGCCTCTTCGAGTAAATAAACATATTCCTGTTTTCCTTTTTTGTCTTTATTGGTTCGTAAATTAGAAATGGCATTGTCAATTGCGGGATCGTAATTTCCGGAACTTAATAAGTTTTGAGTTTGCTTTACGCCACAAGACGAAACAAGAATAAACAGTGATAATAAAAAAGTAATTTTTTTCATAAGCAAAAGTAAGTAGGGGTTTATTTGAAGCTGTAATCCTATTTTTAAAATTCAAATTTTAAAAACAATGCCATAAAAAAACCTAACAAAAATAGAATAAATGTTAGGTTTTGAAAAGTATTTTTTTTAATTTTTATTTTCTTACGAATGGTGGAAGCAACTTACTGGAAACTTCGCCAAAACCAATGCGAACTTGTCCGTTTTGACAAAATCCTTTCATGATTACAGTATCGTTATCATTGATGAATTTACGTTCTGTCCCGTCATTCATTTTTATAGGATTTTTTCCTCCCCAAGTTAATTCCAGCATAGAGCCAAAGCTATCTTCGGTTGGTCCTGAGATTGTTCCTGATCCCATCATGTCACCCGAATTTACGCGACAACCATTAGAGGTATGATGTGCTAATTGTTGGCACATTGACCAGTATAAATATTTAAAATTAGAATGAGAGACAAGAATTTCTGTAGCATTTTCAGGTTGAATTGCCACTTCTAAATTGATGTCGAAAGAATGCTTTCCTTTTTGTTGTAAATATGGTAGCGGAGTAGGTTCTTGTTTTGGACCTTTAGTTCTAAACGGTTCCAAAGCATCCATAGTTACAATCCAAGGGGAGATTGAAGTGGCAAAGTTTTTGGCCAAAAATGGACCTAGTGGTACATATTCCCATTTTTGAATATCGCGGGCACTCCAGTCATTCAATAAAACCATTCCAAAAATATAATCTTCGGCTTCATTTATAGGAATATTTTCTCCCATAATATTGACGTCGGTTGTTATAAAAGCAGTTTCCAATTCAAAATCTACGGAACGGGAAGGGCCAAAAACAGGTGTAGTTTCGCCATTTGGCAATGTTTGTCCCATTGGTCTGTGTACTGGAATTCCCGAAGGAACTATTGTAGAACTTCTTCCGTGATAGCCTACAGGGATGTGAAGCCAGTTAGGTAATAACGCGTTTTCTGGATCGCGGAACATTTTTCCTACATTAGTTGCGTGCTCTTTACTGGAATAGAAGTCCGTATAATCACCTATTAGTACCGGTAATTGCATTTCTACATCTTCCATTTTGAAGATGACAATATCTCTGTCTTTTGTGTTATCTCTTAATTTTGGATTTTTTTCGTCAAAAATTTCGGCGATGCGATTTCGAACCAATCGCCATGTTTTTTTGCCATCCGAAATAAAATCATTCAAAGTGTCTTGCATGAACATATCATCCGTCAGCTCAATACCTTCAAAATAATTTAATTGCTGTAAAGCTCCCAAATCAATTGCAAAATCTCCAATTCTAGTCCCCACCGTCACTATGTTTTCTTTGGTAAGAAAAACACCAAAAGGAATGTTTTGAATGGGAAAATCGCTGCTTGGAGCTACTTCTAACCATGATTTTCTTTTAGTATTGTTGGCTGTTATAGGCATATTGATGTTAATTATTTTGTTGAAAATTACTCATCAAATATATTATAATCTAACTATTAACCAAACGTTTTTTTGTATTTTTGCAACATATTAACGAAAATCAAAGAAATGCAACGCGACGAACAAATTTTTGACCTTATTCTAGAAGAACAAGAAAGACAAATACACGGATTAGAACTTATCGCTTCGGAAAACTTCGTAAGTGACGAAGTAATGGAAGCAGCTGGTTCTGTTTTAACCAATAAATATGCAGAAGGATATCCTGGCAAAAGATACTACGGCGGTTGCGAAGTAGTTGATGTTATTGAGCAAATTGCTATTGACAGAGCCAAAGAATTATTTGGTGCTGCTTACGCAAATGTGCAGCCACACTCAGGCTCACAAGCGAATACAGCAGTTTATCACGCTTGTATCAAACCAGGAGATAAAATTTTAGGTTTTGATTTGTCACATGGTGGACATTTAACTCACGGTTCTCCTGTAAATTTTTCTGGACGTTTATATACGCCTTCTTTCTATGGTGTAGATAAGGAAACTGGAAGATTAGATTACGATAAAATTCAAGAAATAGCAACAAAAGAACAGCCAAAATTAATCATCGCTGGAGCTTCGGCTTATTCTCGTGATATGGATTTTGAGCGTTTCAGAGTAATTGCTGATAGTGTAGGTGCTATTTTATTGGCGGATATTTCTCATCCTGCAGGTCTTATTGCAAAAGGTTTGATGAACGATCCATTGCCTCATTGCCATATTGTAACTACTACAACACACAAAACATTACGTGGTCCTCGTGGAGGTTTAATTTTAATGGGTAAAGATTTTGAAAATCCATTTGGTTTAACTACTCCAAAAGGAGAAATCAGAATGATGTCTTCACTATTAGACTTAGCTGTTTTTCCTGGAAATCAAGGTGGTCCGTTAATGCACATTATTGCTGCTAAAGCGGTGGCATTTGGCGAAGCATTAAATGATGAATTTTTCACTTATGCTTTACAATTACAAAAAAATGCTAACGCAATGGCGGATGCTTTTGTAAAAAGAGGATATGAAATCATTTCTGGAGGTACAGATAACCACATGATGTTGATTGATTTAAGAAACAAAAATATTTCTGGAAAAGATGCTGAAAATGCATTAGTAAAAGCAGAAATTACGGTAAATAAAAATATGGTTCCATTTGATGATAAATCACCATTTGTAACTTCAGGAATTCGTGTGGGAACTGCAGCGATTACCACTCGTGGTCTGGTTGAAGAAGATATGGAAACTATTGTTGCTCTTATTGATAGAGTGCTAGTGGATCACACTAACGAAGATGTTATCGAAGCAGTAGCTGCTGAAGTAAACGAAATGATGAGCGAAAGAGCTATTTTCGTATATTAATTTTTTTTAGTTTAAAGTTTAAAGGTTTAAAGTTTAAAGTTTTGTGTTTCGAAAAGGTACCACAAAATTTTGAACTTTAAACTTTTTCATTTTTAATGAAACTTTAAACCTTATTTTTTTTCAAACTTTAAACAAATTTTGTAATGTCTGTACTAAGATTAAAATTACCAACCGATCCGAGATGGGTGAATATTGTAGAGAAAAACATTGAGGAAATCTTGACGGATCATGCTTGGTGTGAACAAAAAGCAGCTACAAATGCCATAACAATTATCACTAACAACTCGGAACACCAAGATTTAGTGAAGGATTTATTGGCTTTGGCCAAAGAAGAAATCGACCATTTTGAGCAAGTACACAACATCATCATCAAGCGTGGTTTGAAGTTAGGACGCGAACGAAAAGATGATTATGTGAACGAATTGTATTTGTACATGAAGAAAAGTGGTGATGGAAGCAGGGTTTCAGGTTTAGTGGAACGGTTATTGTTTTCGGCAATGATAGAAGCCAGAAGTTGTGAACGTTTCAAAGTACTTTCAGAAAACATCCAAGATGAAGAATTATCTGTTTTCTATAGAGATTTGATGGAAAGTGAAGCGGGTCATTATACTACTTTTATAACTTATGCCCGAAAATATGGAGTAGGAATTGATGTCGAAAAACGTTGGAGAGAATGGCTTGAATTCGAAGAAAATATTATAACAAATTACGGTAAAAGTGAAACAATTCATGGATAATTTTAATTGTAGTATTTTTGATTTTTATTTAAAATTCGTCTGATTTATTCAAGAGTATTAATAATCAGGTTTTTATATTTTTTGTGTTTTAAAGAAATCAATGTTTAACATTTAAATTTAATTATTTGTTATGGATTAATAATTTTTGATTTACTTTTAGCGTTTAATTTTAACTTTAACGATTGTTTATTGCTATGAAGCTCAATTTTAATTATGATGGAAATATTGCTTGCAGGGCGATATTGCAAGATCAATTAGAAAAATTAGATATTAAATATCAACTTTTAGATCTAGGACAAATTGAAATCGGTGATGACGTTTCAGAAGATAGCTTTACAGCGCTTCAAGACAGTTTAAAGAAGTATGCGATTCATATTATTGATAACCCAAAAGGGCAATTAATTCAAAAAATTAAAGATGCAATAATTGAAATTGTCTATGAAAAGGATAAATTTCCTAACGTAACAATATCTCAGTATCTATCGGATAAATTGAACTTTAGATATGGTTATATTACAAATGTTTTTTCAGAATATACACATACGTCAATTGAGAATTTTATTATTATTCAAAAGATTGAAAGAGCAAAGAAATTAATAATTGAAGAGAAGCTCACTTTAACTGAGATTTCTCATGAACTGAATTATAGCAGCGTCGCTTATTTATCAACTCAATTTAAAAAGGTAACAGGATTAACACCTTCCATGTTTAAAAGAATTGTAGGTAAAAGAAGAGAGTTAGCTAATAATGAATAAATAAAAACACAAAATAACCCCCGATATTTTATGATCTCACACCAAGATTCAATGCATATTCTTTTAGCTGACGATGACGAAGATGATCGCACATTTTTTAGTGAAGCTATACAGGAGCTTAAAATGAATAATAAGTTGACTCTGTTTAAAGACGGTAAAGATCTAATGGATTATTTAGTACATCCTGATATTAGGTTGCCGCATGTTTTATTTCTCGATTTAAATATGCCAGGAAAAACCGGAATAGATTGTCTGAAAGAAATAAGAGCAAATATTCGTTTTAAAGATGTTTCTATTGCCATATATTCTACTTCTTCATCAGAAAAAGATATTGAGGATACGTTTATAGAGGGTGCTAATATTTATATCAAAAAGCCAAACGATTTTTCAATGTTGAAAAAAGTGATTAAGGAAGTTGTAAATATGAATTGGCAATTTCATACCTCAGGATTAAATATAGAGACTTTTTTCTTCAGCATATAAAAGAGGGTAAATGAAAATTCTAGGACTATATAAAAACGCTCAAGTGTTTAAAATAGCTTTAGCTATTGCAATTGTTGTGGTTTGCTATATAGCCTCGATGTTTTATTCCCAAATGAAAAAGCTTGATTCAACGGTTGAGTTAATTGCAAATTCTAATCAAACTCAACTTGAATTAGAAAAACTTTTATCGGTAATCAGTAGTTATGAAACGAGTTTACGAAGTTATATTATTACAAAAGATGAATCGTATTTAGAAGACCGTTTTTTAAGCAGAGGTAGAATTGAAGAAAACTTAGAGAAATTAAAAAAGTTGACTTCGAAGAATCCGACCAGAAATAAAGATATTGACCGACTTAAAAAAATCATTGATTACAGATTTAAGCTATTCCGACAAACGTTAATTATTGCTAAAAGTAAAAATTCAGGACCACTATACTTAAATGCTAAGTTGCTTGAAAGTAGTGAGGTTACTGAAATGATGAAATCTTTTGTCACTAAAATAATATTTTCGGAAAGTGCAAAAACAAAATTTCAAAATGACAGTCATCAGTTTGAATTGCGAGATTCCATTATAACTGCCTTTTTATTAGTCATTCTTTCCCTTTTAATATTGTTGTTATCATTCAATAAAATGAATGTAGATATTGATGAACTCAAAAAAGCAAATGATAAATTAAAACTGCTTAACGAGTCGTACAATACTGCTGAAATGACTGCTGGTTTCGGACATTGGATGGTTAATCTGGAAACTAACACTTATACTTTTTCAGATAATTTGTTCCGTCTAATGGGGGTTGAACCCAATGAATTTGAACCCAATATAAAAAATACAATTAAATATATTCATCCTGATGATTTAGCTTATGTAACGAAAGTGCATAAAGATTCGTTAATAAATCACCAGTCTACTTCTATGATATTTAGATTTTTAACTCCAAAAGGAGAGGTGAAATACATTTTGGGTGTAGGAAGTTTTACTAATGATGGAAATGGAAATTTAATTAAAATAGGGGTAAATTGTGACATTACAAACCAATACAAAAAAACACTTGAATTAGAGGAAAATAATAAAGAGCTTAAATATATCAATAAAGAACTCGAAGCTTTTAACAATATAGTGAGTCATGATTTGCAGGAACCGCTTCGTAAGATTCAAATGTTTATTTCCAGATTAGAAGAAAAAGAATTGGATTTACTAACCCAACAAGGAAAAGACTATTTTTCTAAAATTCGGGTTGCGGCTAATAGAATGCAGACCTTATTAATAGATTTAGTCGACTATTCCAGAACAATAAAAGGAGATAAGGTTTTTATAGAAACGGATTTAAATAAGGTATTAGACGAAACGCTTCAAGATTTATCTTCTAATATTGAAGAGAAAAAAGCAACCCTTCAAGTTGGAAATTTGCCAACGATCAAAGTAATACCGTTTCAGATGAAGCAGCTTTTTATAAACTTAATTTCTAATTCTCTTAAATACAGTAAAGATGATGTGCCGCCTCAAATAAGTATCGCTTCTAAAGAAATTACTGAAAAAGAAGCAGTGGATTATAAAATAGCGAATGCAGCGGATTATTATAAAATTGCCATTGAGGATAACGGAATTGGTTTCAAACAGGAATATTCTGAAAAGATATTTCTTTTGTTCAAACGTTTAGAAACAGATCCTAAATATTCAGGAACCGGTCTTGGTTTGGCTATTTGTAATAGAATTGTAGAGAACCACAAAGGATTTATAAAAGTAAAAGGAGAGCCTGGAACAGGGGCTAAATTCTATGTTTTTATTCCCAAAGGGGATTTACTTTAATTTTAATAAATAATTATAATGATTGCAATAAGAGAAGCTTCAATTGCTGACTTAAATATAATTCAGGAAATTGCCAGTAAAACTTGGCCGATAACATATGGTGAAATTTTGTCAAAAGAACAATTAGACTATATGATGGATTTGATTTATTCAGATGAATCTTTAATAAAACAAATTCAAAACCAAGAGCAATTGTTTTATATTGCTTATGAAGAAACTTCAGTTTTAGCATTTATAGCAATCGAGCACAATTATAAGAGTGAAGCGGTAACCCGAATTCATAAAATTTATATTTTGCCAGAAGCACAAGGAAAAGGAATTGGCAAAATATTAATTGATGCGGTACAAAAATTAGCCAACGAAAATAATTCGACATCACTTTCCTTAAACGTAAATCGTTTTAATAAAGCAATAGCTTTCTATCAAAAATTAGGTTTTGAAATCATTGCCGAAGAAAATATTGAGATTGGTAACGGGTACTTGATGGAAGACTTCAAAATGGAAAAAAAGCTATAATTATTGTACTATAATATCATGTTTGTAAAGCAATCCTTTTAATCCTTCTAAAGCGAAGACGGCTTTTTTTAATTTTGTTGTCTTCGGATCGATGGTATAATTGTAGCTTGTCTTGAAATTAGCTTTATTAGCAATTGCTTTTGCAAATTCAGAACGGTATAAATCGCAATTTTCAAAAATAACTTCGGTTAAATCTGTGGCCATAAAATCTACTGCAATTAAACTACAATTGGTAAAGGATGTTCCTTTGATTTTTAAGGTATAAAACTTGGAGAAATCCAAAATACAGTCTGTAAAAGCAATTTCGAAAATTAATTTGTCGCACATGGCAAAATTCACCTCTTTAATTTCACACCGATTGAAAGTCACGGTTCTAAAGGCTACATAATTTATTTTGGCGTGGCTGAAAGTACAATCATTGAAAATGCAGTCAATAAAAGTGACATCCAGAAATATACATTGGGAGAAATTACAATTGGTAAAAGTGCAACATTCAAATTCCTTAAAATTGACTTCTTCTTCACTATAAATGATGTTGTTGTATTCAATATCTAGAAAATATTCGGGCATTTATGGGTTTTAAATTCAGGTTAGAAGCGATTATGCTTTTCAGCAAAGAAACAAATTCTATAGCTATACAATTCAGAATTTGTAATAATTATTTTAAAATTTTAAACTCTATCTAAATCTGCTTTCCAATTAATAATCGCTTTTTTAATCGCTTTTCCTGAAAGATTTTCATTCAACGTTCTTTCCATGAGTGTAGGAAGTTCTTCATCTGGTGCAAACCGTAAAGCAAATAATTGGTCGTCATTTAATTGTTGTTCAAAATCCTCCAATCTTTTTCCTGTTATAGAAAAATAGCGGTACCGAAGCTCTAATCGTACAATTCGGTTTTGCAAAGTCAGTGCGTAATGTTGGCGCAACATGAAAGCCAGACAAAACAGAACAACAAAAATAACACTGATAAAAGCCCAAATCAAATTGTCCTCGGAGGTAAAAGTAAAATAAACACTGAAGGCCAGAAATGTCATTATAATGGGATAATAAACAAAATGATGAGGTGGATAAAACCGAATATGATTTTTATAAGATTGTTTTTGCATGATTCTATTTTAGTTTTTTAAAGATAGTCAAAACAACTTATTTGGAAAGAAACAGAATTTTTAATTGCAAGAAAACCAAAATTATATAAGTTTAGATTTCGTAAATTGCTTATAAAAAAACATAGGAAACAGCAATGCCACCATAAAAATTTCTAGGATTTCCGGGGTAATAATACCTCGGAGGTACGCTCCCAAAACCAACGGCATTAGGTAAAATGCTAGCTGCATAATGGGTATTCGTTACATTATTAATTCCAGTACTCAATTCCGCTTTGAGGAATTTTTGTATTTTAAAAGTATAAGCCGCTTTAATATCCAACAGTTTATAGCCATCACTATATTTTGAGTTTGTATCATTCATTGGAATTTTACCCACGCTTCTAAAAGAAGTATTCAAACTAAAACCGCTTTCTGTATTCAAATCTACGCCCAAATTCCATTGGACGTTAGGAACGCCTGTTAGTCTGTTACCCGAATAATCGGCATTTCCATCCACAAAATCCTTGAATTTAAAATTGTTAACCGTTCCTGAAAAATAGGGGGTAACTTGCCATTTGGCAGTTTTTAGAAGCCTATAATTTACCGAAAATTCAGTTCCAACATGCGAACTCTCTCCCGCATTAATCCCCACATACTGGTCTTCGGCTGTACGTCTTGCAACCAATAAGTTTGTAATTTGTGTGCTATAAAGTGCGATTTCAGTATATAATTTATTACCCAACCAATTCCCTTTGAAACCCAATTCATAATTCCATCCCATTTCTGGTTTTAAACTGGTATTGATTTGCCCTTCGGGAGTCAATGTTTCGGCAACTAAGGGGGCTGAAAATCCTTTACTGATTGAGGAATAGATGTTTGCACCTTTAGCAATTTTATAAGAAAGTCCGATTCTTGGCGACCAAACATTTCCGAAAGTATAAGGTGGTTCTTGGTTTAGAGTGTTGTGTTGAAAAACATCTTCTAAAGAATACTTCGTTGTATTCAATGCCAGACCGCTTTCTAAAAATAGCTCTTTCGAAAGTTGAAGTTCTATTTGTAAAAAATAATTGATGTAATTCCGTTTCTGGGTTATAGCACTGAATTTAGCTCCCGTAATGCTTCCTTGACCGGGTTGCAATAAGTATAAATTTTTGAAAAGAGAAAAATCATATTTTTCAGATAAGAATTCTGTTCCAACGCTTGCTTCAAAAGGCAAAGAAAATAAATTGGCTTTGTAATTTATCGTAGATCTAAATCCTAAGGAGTTTATTTTTTCTTCTAAAATATCAAAAGGTCTGTCTTCATTTGCCTTTCTGAAATTGGCAAAAACACTCGTTTTGGCAGACCATTTTTTTGAAAACTGATGGTTGTATCCAATTCCCATCAGGAATTTATCAGAGGATTCATTTCCTTTGGCCGCAGCCCAAGTAGTCGCAGCTTTTTCGGGATGATTTGTAAAATCATTTTCATTCAAAGAACTGGGGATAAAAGCTTTTAGACGGGTGAAAATCCCTAAATAGGTCAAATTACCTTTTGCAGTTATTTTTTGTTTCCCATGTACGTTAAATGACTTTCGGTCATAGGTACTATTGGCTCTAAAGCCTTCACTTTGTAAATGTGTATAGCTAGAAAATAGATTTGATTTAGCATCACTATAGCCCGCTGAAAGACTTTGTTTTACCAATCCAAAACTACCGTATGTGGTTACCGATTTTGCAAAGGATTCCCGAAAAGCAGTTTCTCTTGCAAACAAATGAATCACGCCACCCAATCCAGAACCAAAGCTGGTAGAATTAGGACCTTTGATTATTTCGATACTTGCTATGGATTCTAAATCAATATCTTCAATTACTGTTTCGCCTTCGCCACTGGTTAATGGAATATCTTCAAAATAGGCTTTTATTTTATTGGTTCCATATTGTGATCGAGCTCCAATTCCCCGAATCGTAATTCTATTGGTGTTCAAGGATCCTTGTTGCATATATACTCCCGGAATTTTATTTAAAACGGAGGTGAGTATTACACCATCACTTTTGTTGAGGTCTTTTCTCCCAATAAATGATACAGATGCCGCAGTATTTTGAATAGAGGTCTTAATAGGTGATGCCTGCAGAATAATTTCAGAAAGTGCTGTAGTGTCTTTTTGTACCTGACCAAAAATAGGAATAGTACAAATAAATAATAGTAAAAAAGATATAAGGTAAGAAGTATTTTTTTCCAATGCTTTGTATATTTAGGAGAAATAAAAATTTTATAAATTTACTACTTACTTTTAAATTAATGAAAGCTAAATATGATAAAATAAAAAACGCAATTATCAAATAATGTGATAATTGCGTTTACTTTTGTGAATTTGACCGGACAATTTACAAACAGTAGGTTCATAGTGTTTAAAATCAGATAGCTATGTTTTTTTGTTTAGAAGGGAGTATATTTAAGGCGCTATTAATACTAAACTTTATGATTATCATAAGAAAAGACAAAAACTAATGAGCTATTTACTTTTTTATTTTTCTTTTATCACTGATAGCTGAAATCAGTAATCTTAGACCAGTATTAAATCAATTATATTCCAAATAGGCGAACCCAACCAGCCTCATAATTAATAATTTGTGTTTTCATTACTTTACGAGTCGAATGATTTTAATCATCTATATATCAGTAGTTTGTAAATTAAAAATATTTAAAATTATTGATTTTCAGGGTTTTGTGAATTCGCGGAGACTACAATCGAACACCTTATTCCAATATTAGCATTTTTTGACAGCTTAAAATTATGACTAACATGTTGAATTTAAACAATTATTTTTTAGATTATTATTTTTTAAGTTTAAAATGTTTACTAAGTGTTTTTTAAATCCTGATGCAATTGTAAACTACTGATTTCTTTTTTTTGTGAGATGTAAAATTTAGTTAGCCATGAATCATTTACGTAGCGATAGATGTGAGTCTTCAACATTGTTCAACTCTAATAGTAAATCTTGCGCTACAATCTGTGTATTTATAAAAACACATAAAAACTCTTCTTCCTTTCAATTTGTAAGGGTATTCATTTTTGCTATTGCAATGATGTTATCGGGGTTAAGACTATACTTACAAGTCTGATTTACAAACTTCTATTTTCTATTTTATTTTTACATTATCCTTTTTTGATACTAGTAAAAAAGGATATAAAGGATTCTTTTTTGGGTCAATTTCTATAAAAAATTTGATTTGTCCTGTTTTTGATTTAAAAGAACAATTTTTCACCTTGAATAATTTTAATATTTGCATATCGATATTAAAAACAGTTAATAATTGCGTTTTGTGTAATTTAAATTTGTCTTCATTAGTAATTTACTAATTATAGTGCAAATGTATTACGGAATAAGTATGTCGTTTAACTACTAAATTCTTGATGAATACCAATTAGATTGTACTTAAAATGAGAAACAGTATCTGTAAATGACGCATCACATATAAGGAATGGACCATAATAAACCTTGGTATAGTCCTATTAAACATACAAATTTTTATATGGAAAAATTTGTTAAAAACGGGCTCAACCATATAACAGCCTGAAATACCTATTAACCAATAACCATTAAATTTTTAACTAAAAAACAAAAAATTATGCGAAAAATAGATATTCATAATTTGATAGACAACGCAAAGCTAAACCGATTTCATTGGACGGTGATATTCTGGTGCGCACTAATCATCATTTTTGATGGTTACGATTTGGTTATTTATGGGGTAGTTTTGCCTTTATTGATGGATAAATGGCATTTAACTCCATTGGAAGCGGGCACATTGGGGAGTTATGCACTCTTTGGGATGATGTTTGGAGCACTGATATTTGGAACACTTTCTGATCGTATTGGACGAAAAAAAGCAATCATTATTTGTATTTTCTTATTCAGCGGATTCACTTTTATCAATGGATTTGCAGAAACACCTTTACAATTTGGAATTTTGCGCTTCCTTGCAGGACTTGGAATTGGTGGGGTAATGCCAAATGCAGTGGCTTTAATGACTGAATATGCTCCAAAAAAAGTCAGAAGTACTTTAGTAACATTGATGTTTAGTGGCTATTCTGTAGGAGGGATGCTTTCTGCCGGATTGGGAATATTCTTGATCCCTAATTTCGGATGGCAATCCGTATTTTATGTTGGATTAGTGCCCATACTTTTATTGCCTTTGATTATTAAATTTTTACCGGATTCTGTTGGGTTTTTAGCAAAACAAAATAGAACCGATGAGGCTAAAAAAATACTTTCCCTAATTGAGCCAACTTACATTCCTAAACAAGGCGATGTTTTAGATTCTGGAGAAGCGAAAGCTGCAGGAGCGAGTGTCAATCAACTATTTAAACATAACAGAACGGTTAGTACAATTATGTTCTGGGTTGCTTTTTTCACCTGCCTTTTGATGGTTTATGGATTAAATTCCTGGCTGCCAAAATTAATGACTAAAGCAGGTTACGAATTGGGTTCCAGTCTTACTTTTTTATTAGTCTTAAATATTGGTGCCATGGCTGGAGCTATTGGCGGAGGCTGGCTTGGCGACAGATTTAATTTAAAAACAGTGCTGATTTCATTTTTTGCTGTGGCTGCTATTTCTTTGAGTTTACTTGGTTTCAAAAGTTCAACGATGGTATTGTATATTTTAATCGCTATTGCAGGAGCAACTACTATTGGAACACAGATATTGTGCTACACTTATGTTGCGCAGTTTTATCCTATAAACATTAGATCATCCGGTATTGGTTGGGCATCTGGAACAGGTAGATTGGGTGCTATACTTGGGCCTATTTTAGGTGGGGCTTTAATGGGTTTAGAATTGCCTTTTCAATTCAATTTTGTGGCATTTGCTATTCCGGGAGCTATAGGTGCTTTGGCAGTTTGTTTTATTAATGTTAAACACAGCCAGGAGAGAAAAGCACAAGTACAGCAACAGGAAATGGCTGCACTAAATACTATTGTTGCCGAAGAATAGACAATTAAAATCAGAAATTAATCCTAAACAGTTAAGGATTGATAGAACACAAAAAATAAAGAGATGAAGTTAAAAAAAATAGTTGCAGTAACAGGTTTGTTATTTACGGCAGTGCTACTTAATGCGCAGGAAACCATTAAAAAAAAGGATAGTGTTATTGCTATCAAACCAGAGAAAAAAGAACCGCTTTTTGAGGTTAAGTTTTCTGGTTTTATTCGGCATGATGCGGTGTTTGATTCCCGTCAGACAGTTGATGTAAGAGAAGCGGCAGTGGTACTTTGGGGAAAAGATGTTGACTTTGATACCAACGGGAAAGACAGAAACTCCGCTTCCAAGTTTCAAATGCTGAATGTATTATCCAGAGCGGGAGTCAAAGTAAATGCACCCGATGTTTTAGGCGCAAAAACTGCCGGATTCCTTGAAGGTGATTTTTTTGGTAATGCAGAAGGAGGAATCAATGAATTTCGTTTGAGACATGCCTATATTACATTGGACTGGAAAAAAAGCCAGTTGGGAATAGGACAATTTTGGCATCCGCTAACCATTCCGGAAATGTTTCCCGGGGTAGTTAATTTCAGTGGAGGTGCACCATATATGCCATACAACAGAAATCCTCAGATTCGGTTTACCCAAAAGTTGAATGCTCATTTTAATCTGATGATAGCAGCCGTTTCACAAAGGGATTTTACTTCGAATACGGCTCCGTACAGAAACAGTTCAATTCCTTCCGCACATGTTCAGGTAAATTATAAAAATAAAGATGTTCTTGTTGGTTTGGCGGGTCATTTTGAGCAAATTCGCCCTAAAACAGGTTCTGGATTGGCCAATGATTTTTCTAATGAAAGACTCAACAGTGTTTCCGTTATGGCATATGGCCGTTTTGAAACGAAGCCCATGACTATAAAAGCAGAAGCAATGTATGGCGAAAACGCCACTTCTTTCATTATGCTTGGAGGATATGTAGGATATACACCCACTTCAGGTCCGGGTTTAGAAACCTATTCGACTATGGCGACACAATCTTTTTGGATTGATTTAACCGGAAAAACTAAAAAAATAATTCCAGGATTCTTTGCTGGCTTTAGCCAAAATGATGGTGCTACTAATCCAATTTCTGGAAAAGCGGTAGCTTATGGATTTTCAAACATGGTAGGAGGTATAGCGGCATCAGGAAATACAACGACCAGAACCATCAACTATATTTATCGATTGGCACCAAGAATTGAAGTGCCGATTAAAAATTTAAAATTTGGTTTGGAAGCAGAATATTCAGCTGCCGAATGGGGGAATGCGGATAATAGCGGAAGAGCAGTAAGCAATCTGAATTTGATAGGAACCTGGAGAGTTGTATTTGCCACAGTGCTAAAATTTTAATTTTTTTTTAATGCGTTGGGTGTAATTTCAAAAGGAATGCATCCAACGTTTTTTTTTGTGAATATGAAGGAAACCAATAAATGGCTAGCATTAATTATTGTACTTGTAGCCCCATTACTTTCGGTAATCGATGTGTATATCGTGAATATGGCTTTGCCGGAAATCAAACAACAGTATTTGACATCAGACAGTAATACCGAATTAGTCATAAGTTCTTATCTGTTGGGATATTGTGTCTTTTTAGTTACCGGAGGAAGAGCCGGAGATTTTTTTGGTCGAAAGAAAATATTCATAATTGGGATGCTGTCTTTTACTATTACTTCTGCTTTATGTGGATATGCGGACACTATTTTCCAATTGATACTTTTTAGATTTTTTCAGGGTGTGGCCGCTGCCTTTATGATTCCTCAAACCTTGACGATAATACAAGTTACTTTTCGAGAAGCCAAAGAACGAAACTTGGCCTTTGGCTTTTTCGGAATTACATTGGGTATTGCTTCTATTTTAGGACAATTTTTAGGTGGCTATTTTGTAGCACACCATTATATTGAAGAAAGTTGGCGATTGATATTCTTGATAAATGTTCCGTTTGGTTTAGTAACCGTTGTACTTTCATTCTTCTTTTTACAGGAAACGAGTCTGCACAGAGGCGGTAAATTTGATATGCTAGGGGTTTTATTATTGACCATTGCTTTGGGAAGTTTAATTTATGGACTCACTTTAATTCCAGAGCAGGGATTTTCAATTTTAGTTTTGCTTTTGCTGTTTTTATCCGGGATTCTATTATTTATATTTTGGAAGAACCAAAAAAGAAAAACCCAACAGCAAAGCAGTCCTTTAATGAACACGAATCTTTTTAAAATAAAAAGCTTCAATTTGGTTTTACTGGTAGCGTTGTTTTTTTTCGGAGCACACAATTCTTATTTATTAATATGTGCCGTTCAGTTCCAAAATACATTGCATCTGGATCCTTATGTTGCCAGTCAGTATTTTACTTTTAATGGTATTGGTTTTTTGATGTCTTCATTTATTGCTTTAAAATTATTGCATAAATATGGAATCAAATTATTAATTATAGGTTGTTTTCTAATGATTATTTCTTTGGTTTTACAGGCTTTTACTCTTGGAGATCCGGCAAATGTGGATTATATTCCTTGGTTTCTTTTATTGTATGGATTGGGACAAGGGACACTTTTACCGTCCATTTTGAATTATGCGCTTAAAAAAATTCCAACAGATTATGCCGCATTGGCGGGAGGTGTATATTCAACCGTGCAACAATTTTCATCCGCTTTTGGAATCAGTATTATTGGCAGCGTGTTTTTTTATAGTTTGAAACAAGGTTTAGATGGATATACTATTGCAATGAGTATGGCCATTGTTTATTTGGTTTTTGTGGCACTGTTTTTATACCGACTTTCAAAATTGAATACAACCAATCCGTCTTAAAACATCACCAATCTTTTTCTTTTATCTAAAAAATGCAAATAGTACTCAAACGATATAGTTGTATTTGTAGTATCTTTGATAGGTTTCAAAATAATTTTTGAGCTAAAATAATACATGAGAAGTAAATTATTTTTTAAGGGGATTTATGGTGATAACTCTATCGATATGGTTAGGGATATTATTCATATTACACCTATGGAAATAATCGGTAAACGCCATGAATGGTGTATTAAACCTCATGCACATAGTGACCTTTTTCAAATTTTTGTGGTAGAAAGCGGCTCTTTGGAATTAATAATTAATGGCGAAAGTCAAATTGTGGAAAGTGTTTCTTTTTTTTCTATTCCAAAAAATATCAGTCATGGTTTACGCATGAATGCGGATACTAAAGGATGGGTTATCTCACTTTATGATAAATCCTTGGAGAATATGTTAAAACTCGATACGGATATCATAAATAAGATAGACGAAATTCATATTTCAAAACTGGACGAAGAAGATAAATTAATCAATGACGCTTTAATAACAATTCGTAAATGTATCGAGGAATATTATTCTGAATTACCAGGCAAGCAGCACGCTTTGCAGTATTTGGTTGGAATGATGTTGTTGCGTTTGTATCGGATATTTGTTACTTCATCCGCTGTTCATCTTTCCGATAATAAGAATAAAATATATTACCGACGCTTTGTTCAATTAATAAAGGAAATGAAATCTTTTAAAATAAGCGTTGAAGATTATGCTTCCCGTTTAAACATCTCAAGCGGGCATCTCAATCGAATTTGTAAAGATGTTTCAGGCTTGTCGCCAAAAGATGTTGTTATTAATTTTTTTATTGACGAAGCTAAAATTTACCTACGCAATTTTGATATGTCAATTTCCGAAATCTCGTATGAATTAGACATTGAGGATCCTGCTTATTTTACACGTTTGTTTAAGAAAAAAACCGGGCTGACTCCCAAAGAATTTAGAAGTCAATTAGGACGTAAGTAATCACTCCACACGTCTTTTACCACTCCAATTATAAAAATACGATAGCCGCCAATCCTATAAATAAGGCGTTTAACACTCTCTTATTTTCAATTTCACCACAGAAAGTATTGTTTGTCCTGCTTTTTAAAGGAAATTAAGTGTTTTTCTATCTGTTTTTCCATTTAAAGACATTATAAACAAATGGTTATGTTTTTGTCTATTTGTTTGATTTGTCTCATTAATAGCAAATTTATCCAATTTTAGACCCTGCTTTTAGCTATAAATTTGTGATAAGCAAACAGTAAGTGAGCACTCAATTGTTTATGAGTGAGTACTTACTCCTGTCGAAATCAAATAAATTTAGATACTAAGAAATGAATAATCCTATTATTGAAAAAATTGAAGCAATTCTAGTTGATTTGCCAACAATTCGTCCGCATCATCTCTCGATGACCGTAATGAAAAAACAAACAATGGTTATCGTCCGTTTGTTTTGCAGTGATGGAATTGAAGGAATTGGAGAGGCGACAACAATCGGTGGATTGAGTTACGGAGAGGAATCTCCGGAGAGTATGAAACTCAATATTGATACTTATTTTGCTCCTTTATTAGTGGGTCAGGATGCGACCAACATTCACAAAGCCATGTTTTGGATTGAAAAAAACATCAAAGGTAACCGAATTGCAAAATCCGGAATTGAAACGGCGCTTCTAGATGCGCATGGAAAACGATTGGGTGTTTCTGTCGCTACATTATTAGGAGGAGCAATTACCGAAACTTTACCTGTTTTATGGACTTTGGCCAGCGGAAATACACAACAGGATATTGAAGAAGCCGAACATCTTTTAGCCATTGGAAGACATACTACTTTCAAATTAAAAATTGGTTGGCAAGCACCTGAAATTTCAATTGCTCACGTTGCCGCTATCAAAAAAGCGTTGGGAGACAGAGCAAAAGTAACGGTGGATGTGAATCAGGCTTGGGACGAAAGTACCGCAAAAATAAGCATTGCTAAACTTCAAGAGGCAGGAATTGATTTGATCGAACAGCCGATAATTAAAGAGAATTTTGAAGGTTTGGCTCGTTTGAGCAAAATGTTTACCGTGCCGATTATGGCAGATGAAGCATTGAACGATAGTACGGATGCTTACAAATTAGCCAAAATAAGAGGATGCGATGTTTTCGCTTTAAAAATCGGAAAATCAGGAGGATTGCATAATGTTTTAAAAGTGGCTGCGATTGCAGAAGCGGCCGATATCAGTTTGTACGGAGGAACCTTATTGGAAGGAACAATTGGTTCTGTGGCTTCGGCGCATGCTTTTAGTACGTTAAAAACAATGTCTTGGGGAACGGAACTTTTCGGTCCATTATTATTAACGGATGATATTGTAAAAACCAAAATAGCATTTTCGAATGCTTCGATGAAAATTCCACAAGGTCCGGGTTTAGGCTTGGAATTAGATTTAGAAAAACTCAACCAATATAAACGCAAATAAAAATTAGAACTATGTTATTCCACGTAGAAATGACCGTAAAAATTCCACATGATTCCGATGTGAATTTTGTAAACGAATTAAAAGCAAAAGAAAAAGCAATGTCCCAAGATTTGCAACGCAGCGGAAAATGGGTAGACATTTGGAGAATCGTCGGAAAGTATTCGAACATCAGTATTTTCAATGTAGAAAGTCCGGCTGAACTTCATGAGATTCTGAGCAATTTACCCCTTTTTCCTTTTATGGAAATCGAAGTGAAATCATTATGTAAACACTATTCTTCGATCAAAGAAGGAGAATTGTAAACCCTTTTAAATAATCAAAAAAAAACTATAATAAATTAAAAAATCAATATCATGACAAGAGCACAAATAGACGGATTACTTCAAAAAATTGAAAGTACTGAAAAAGTAGAAGGCGGAAGCGACAGAGCCAAAGCAATTGTAAACAGAATCCTTCGTGATTTGTTTTACACCATCGAAGATTTAGATATCCAACCGGATGAAGTTTGGACGGCAGTAAATTACTTGACACAAGCGGGTCAAAATGGAGAATACGGTTTAATCGCGGCAGGTTTAGGATTAGAACATTTCTTAGACTTACGTATGGATGAAGAAGAAGAAAAAGCAGGAATGACCGGTGGAACACCACGAACTATTGAAGGTCCGCTTTATGTTGCAGGCGCACCAAAATCAAAAGGATTTGCACGTCTGGATGATGGAACTGAAGTAGAGCAAGGGGAAATTTTCTTCATGCAAGGAAAAGTTTTGGATGATAATAACAATCCAATTCCGAATGCAATTGTAGAAGTTTGGCATGCCAACTTGAAAGGGAATTATTCTTATTTTGACCAATCACAAAGCGATTTCAATTTACGCAGAACAATAGAAACGGATGAAAATGGAAACTATCAATTCCGCAGCATCCTTCCTTCTGGATATGCAGTTCCTCCTGGTGGATCAACAGAAACACTTTTAAGTGCCATTGGTCGTCACGGAAATCGCCCGTCTCACGTTCATTTCTTTGTTTCAGCACCAGGCTGCAGAAAATTAACGACACAAATTAACTTTGAAGGAGATCCCTACTTATGGGATGATTTCGCTTTTGCAACTCGTGAAGGTTTGGTTCCGGATCTTACCGTAATTACTGATGCGGAAAAAATCAAAGAAAAAGGATTAGACAAGCCTTTTTCCTCAATCGATTTCGACTTCACATTACATAGTGAAATTGAAGGAATTCATGATGCAGAAGTAGAGCGATTGAGAGCTGAATCTGTAGCATAATAAAAAAGAAACGGTCTATTGCCATTTTCCGAAATCTTTTTTGGACTTGTAGAATCCCCGTGAGAAGGAACAAATTGAATTGATTTTTTGAGTCATTCTCATGGTGGTTTTACCCCAAAATAACTCCGGAGCGGGTAGGTTATGACTACTAAACAACAACACTAATGGAAAAATTAAATAAAGAATATGTAGAAAGCCTATTGGAACACAACGTTTCTGAAGGTCTTTATCGTCATAACAGAGAATCCTTTACCAATCCGGAGTTGTTCGAATTGGAAATGAAATATATTTTCGAAAACAATTGGGTGTATTTGGCTCATGAAAGTCAAATAACCGAAGCCAATGATTATTTCACTACTCATATTGGCAGACAACCCATCTTTATTGCTCGCAATAAAGATGGCGAATTGAATGCTTTTATCAATGCGTGCAGCCACAAAGGAGCACAGCTTTGTCGCTATAAAAAAGGGAATAAATCAACGTATACGTGTCCTTTTCACGGTTGGACTTTTAATAATTCCGGGAAATTACTAAAAGTAAAAGATGTAAAAGGCGCAGGATATCCAGAACAGTTCAACACAGAAGGTTCCCATGATTTGAAAAAAGTAGCACGATTTGAATCGTACAAAGGATTTTTATTTGGCAGCTTAAATCCAGATTCTTCTTCACTGGAAGACTATTTGGGTGACACCAAAAAAATTATAGATCAAATGGTAGATCAGGCTGAATTTGGATTGGAAGTAGTACGAGGAGCTTCTACGTATACCTATGATGCAAACTGGAAAATGCAAATGGAAAATGGTGCTGATGGTTACCACGTAAGCTCCGTGCATTGGAACTATGTGGCCACCATGGGAAACCGTAAAGAAGATGGTGTAAAAGCGGTAGATCCTAACGGATGGTCAAAAAGTATTGGCGGTGTTTATGGTTTTGAAAATGGTCACATGCTACTTTGGACCAAAATGCTGAATCCGGAAGTACGTCCTCTTTATAGTCAATTGGATCGATTGAATGCGGAACTTGGTGAAGAAAGAACCAATTTTATTGTCAACGAAACGCGCAACTTGGCTCTTTATCCAAATGTGTATTTGATGGATCAGTTTTCGACTCAAATTCGCGTGGTTCGACCAATCTCTGTCGATAAATCGGAAGTGACTATTTACTGTATGGCACCCAAAAATGAACCTGCTGCAGACCGTGCGTTGCGTATTCGCCAATACGAAGATTTCTTTAACGTAACCGGAATGGGAACTCCTGATGATTTGGAAGAATTCAGATCCTGTCAAGAAAGTTATTTGGCAAAAGCCATGCCTTGGAACGATGTGAGCCGTGGGGCAGAACATTGGGTTTATGGTCCGGACGAACATGCTACCGCCATGGGAATCAATCCAAAATTAAGCGGAATCCGAACCGAAGACGAAGGGTTATTCCTGATGCAACACCAGTATTGGGCAGAAACTTTGGCAGCAGCTTTAGCAAAAGAGGAATTGATTAATCTAGAAAACAATTTGTAAGATGACTAATTACGATAAAATACAGGCTTTTGTTTATCAGGAAGCGAGACATTTAGACGACAAACAATGGGATGAATGGCTTCAGTTATACGATGAAAAAGTAACGTTTTGGATGCCATCTTGGGACGACGAGGATAATCTAACGACAAATCACGAAACCGAGATTTCGTTGATTTATTATCCAAACAGAAATGGTTTGGAAGACCGTGTTTTTAGAATTAGAACCGAACGTTCCAGCGCTACTTTACCAGACACCAGAACAAGTCATAATTGCACCAATCTTGAAATTCTGGAAGAAAACAACGATGAAGTTAAAATACGTTTTAACTGGAATACATTAAGCTTTCGATACAATAAATTGGATCAGTTTTTTGGTGTTTCCTTTTACACTTTGAAAAAAGTGGAAGATTCATTTTTAATCACTAATAAAAAAGTCATCCTTAAGAACGATTACATTCGACAAGTGCTTGACATATATCATATTTAATACAAAAGTAATGGCAAAAATAGCATTAAACTTTGAGGACGGAGTTACCCGATTTATAGATAGTTTACCCAATGAAACGGTGGCAGAAACTGCGTATCGTGTTGGGATAAACATTCCGTTAGATTGCGCTGATGGCGCTTGTGGTACTTGTAAATGTAAAATGAGATCGGGGAATTTCGATGCGGGAGACTATATCGAAGAAGCCTTATCAGATGAAGAAGCAGCGGCAGGTTTTGCGCTTGCTTGTCAAGTGAGACCAAAATCAGACCTTGTGGTTGATATTTTGGCGAGTTCTGCTGCCTGTAAAGTTAAATCTACGGCTGTCGCTACCGAAATCAAGGAGTTAAACCGATTGTCTTCTGAAATCTACCAATTAAAATTGCGTGCTGCTGACGGGAGTTCTTTTCAATTTCTTCCGGGACAATATGTAAATATTGAGGTTCCGGGAACTTCACAAACCAGATCGTATTCGTACAGTTCACAACCTGATACTTCAGAAGGAGAGTTTTTAATCAAATTAGTTCCAGGAGGATTGATGAGTACGTATCTAAAAGAGGAGGCGGCCGTAGGTGGGGAATTAAACATTGTAACTCCTTTGGGAAGTTTTTATTTAAGAGAGGTGCAACGTGATTTAATCTTTATTGCAGGCGGTACAGGGATTGCGCCTTTTATGGCCATGCTTGAAAAGCTAAAAGCAGAAAAAAATACGACACCAATTCATTTGTTTTACGGAGCAACTACTGGTGAGAATGTAGTGGAACTGGAACGTTTGAAGGCGTTTAGTGAAATTATGCCATTGCAACTATTCACTTGTACTTCTGACGAACAAGCTGAAGGTCATGATAAAGGATTCGTTACCCAATGGATTAACAAAGAACTTCTTGGCGATAAAGCCTATGATATTTATATCTGTGGACCAAATGCGATGGTGGAAGCGGTAAAAACTACGCTAGACAAAGAGGCGATTCAACATGTTAATTTTTACATGGAAAAATTTGTTCCAACGGGTCAGGAAAATGTGCAATTATAATTTTTAAACAGTAAAAATGCTTCACCCCAATAGATTTTCAGGAAAAGTGGCCCTTGTTACCGGTGCCGCGCAAGGAATAGGAAAAACGGTTGCATTGCAACTTTTAGCCGAAGGTGGTTCGGTTGTACTCGTCGATCGTTCTCCAATAGTAAATGAAATAGCTTCACAATTGAGTGAAGACCAAAAAAATAAAGCACTTCCAGTTGTTGCCGATTTGGAGCAATTTTCAGGCTTTCAGTCGGTAGTAGAACAAGCTGTGGCAAAGTTTGGAAGAATAGACATTTTGATTAACAACGTGGGTGGAACCATTTGGATGAAACCTTTTGCAACCTATGAAGAAGATCAAATAGAAAAGGAAATCCGTCGTTCGCTTTTCCCAACTTTATGGGGCTGTCGTGCAGTTCTTCCGGTAATGTTGGATCAAAAAGGAGGGGTAATCGTGAATGTTTCTTCGGTTGCGACCAGAGGAATTAATCGTGTTCCTTATGCTGCTGCAAAAGGGGGAGTAAATGCTCTTACGGCTGCTATGGCATTCGAATATGCTGAAAAAAATATTAGGGTGAATGCGGTTGCACCAGGTGGAACCGAAGCTCCGGAACGCTTGATTCCCCGGAATGAAACGCCTGATTCCGAACAGGAGAAAATATGGAGACAAGAAGTGGCGGATCAAACCACCGAATCGAGTTTAATGAAACGCTACGGAACCATTGAAGAACAAACTTCGGCGATACTTTTTCTGGCATCCGATGAAGCTTCGTATATCACAGGAATTACCATTCCGGTGGCCGGCGGTGATTTGGGTTAATAAAAATATAGAATAATGTCAAAAATAAAAATGCAGCATACAACATTGAATTATGTATTTGATGATTTCAAAAAGGAGCAAACTATTGTTTTTTCTAATTCATTAGGAACAGATTTGACGATGTGGGATAAACAATTAGAATTACTTGGTGCAGAATTTAATATCCTGCGATACGATACGCGTGGTCATGGAAAAAGCGAAGTTGCCGAAGGGGAATATTCCATTGAAATGCTGGGGAACGATGTATTGGATTTATTGGATTATCTGAAGATTGAAAAAGTAAATTTCTGCGGATTATCTATAGGCGGATTGACCGGACAATGGTTAGGAATTCATGCGCCGGAACGGTTGAACAAACTGATACTTTGTAATACTGCCGTAAAAATTGGAAACGATGAAGGCTGGAATAGCCGAATTGAAACGGTTCAAAAAAATGGATTGGACAGTATCGTTTCAGGAACGCAGGAACGCTGGTTTACCACTGAATATGTTACCGAAAATAAAGCGGAGGTTGATGCGGTTTTAGCAATGTTTGTGCAAACGCCAGTAGAAGGATATATTTCTTGTTGTGCCGCCGTTCGGGATGCTGATTTTACAGACGAAGTTTCCAGAATTTCGGTGCCAACCTTAATTATTTCTGGTACAGAGGATTTGGTGACCACCGTAAAAGATGGTGATTTTCTAATGGAAAAAATCCCAAATTCGTTATTGGCTGCCTTAAAAACGGCTCATATTTCAAATATTGAAAAGGCTGATGATTTTACAAAACTACTTATTGAATTTATTAAAAATTAAATTATGAAAACAGTTCCACAAATAACAACCGAACAAGCTGCAGCTTTTGTAAAAGATGGCGATATCTTATTGCAAGGTGGTTTTGGGATGACGGGAAATCCAGTCCATTTAATGGATGCTTTATCGAAAACGGAAACTAAAAACATCACTTTCATTGGAAACAATGTAGGTGAAGCGGGGATTGGGGGCGGACGTTTGTTGCGAAACGGACAATTGAAAAAAATGATTGGTTCTTTTTTCACCAGTAATCCCGAAGCGGTGAAAGCTGCTCAGGATGGAATTGTGGAATATGAATTGATACCACAGGGAACTTTGGCGGAAGCCTTAAGAGCCGGAGGGGCAGGAATAGGAGGTTTTTACACGCCAACCGCAGCCGGAACGCCAATTGCAGAAGGGAAAGAAACCAAAATAATTGATGGTGTAGAACAAGTTTTTGTGAAGGGGATTCGTGGAAACGTAGCTTTTATCAGAGCGTGGAAAGCGGATACAGCAGGGAATTTAATCTATCGAATGACAGAGCAAAATTTCAATCGCGCTATGGCAACGGCAGCTGATTTGGTTATTGCTGAGGTTGAAGAAATCGTAGCGGAAGGCGCTTTAGATCCAAATTATATTCATACACCAGGATGCTACATCGATTACTTGGTTCAGGCGACACTTACTTTGGAAGACTTAGGTTCATCGGCATCAGTTAGTAAAGGAAAAAAAGTGAGTGAAGACCGTATGAATATGGCCAAACGTGCGTTACAGGAATTGAAAAAAGGAGATGTAGTCAATTTAGGAATCGGAATTCCAACCTTAGTTGCGGATTTAATTACACCTAAACACGGTGTTATTTTGCACACTGAAAACGGAATGTTAGGCGTTGGTCCAGAACCTGTAGATGGAGGAGGAGCAATGAATTATCCGGTAAACGCGGGAAAAATTCCAGTTACGGCAGTACCGGGAAGCAGCTATTTTGACAGTGCAGATTCTTTTGCGATGATTCGTGGAAAACATGTCGATATTGCGGTAATGGGCGGTTTAGAAGTGGATGAGCATGCGAATCTGGCTAATTGGGCTGTTCCGGGACAACCTTTATTAGGAGTTGGCGGAGCAATGGATTTGGCTTCGGGTGCAAAAACGCTGATTATTACCATGAATCATAATAATAGAGACGGAAGTTCTAAAATTGTACCCACTTGCACCTTGCCTTTGACGACTTTAGGTTCTGTTGATATGGTGATTACGGAATTGGCCGTGTTCAAATATATTGATGACAAATTGACTTTAATAGAATTAATGCCGGGAGCAACATTAGAAGAAGTTCGAGAAAGAACGGAAGCAAAATTCGTGGAGCAATTAGCATAAAAAGAAGGATAGAATAGAATTACCTTTAGTTTTTCAATTCTAAAGAATCTAATATTAATCGAATGGTAAACAAATTAATACGATACAGTATCGGATCTGATTTAATTATTTATGGGTTCAAATGCATTATTGGTTTTCTAATTGGCTATCAATTGTATATGGGTTTTCCTCAATATGAACTGTATTGGACGATGCTCTCTATTATTTTGGTTATATCGCCCGAAGCAAAAGATGCGCGTCGTTTATCGATTGAACGGTTTAAATCGAACCTAATTGGCTCCGGAATTGGATTGTTTTGTTATTTTATTCATGCCCCAAATGTCTATATGCTATTGTTGGGTATTGTTCTTTCCATAGCTACTTGTTATTTATTTAATCTGATGAATGTGGCGCGAACTGCAATTGTAGCGCTCATCATTGTATTAATTCATGAACAAGAACAAATGTCATGGATAGGAGCTGTGGAACGGTTTATATCAGTGACTACCGGATGTTTCATTGGATTATCGATTACCATTATCACATCGACGGTAATTAACTATTGGAGAAAAAAAGCAAACCTTCCGCAAGAAGAATTATAATTTAAAAATAATAAAAATGAATATAGAAGCATATATAATTGATGGAATCAGAACGCCAATAGGAAGTTTTGGCGGAACACTTTCTGGGGTCAGAGCAGATGATTTGGCTGCAATTGTCATTGCAGCATTAGTACATAGAAATCCAAATATTCCACCCGATGCAATTGATGATGTCATCTTAGGGTGTCACAATCAGGCGGGAGAAGACAATCGTAATGTGGCTCGAATGGCGTCATTGCTGGCGGGACTACCGGTTACAGTTCCGGGAGAAACGGTCAACAGATTATGTGCATCAGGAATGTCTGCCATTATTGGTGCGTCAAGAGCTATTAAAGCTGGGGATGGCGATATTTTTATTGCCGGCGGAGTAGAGCATATGACTCACGGCCCGTTGGTGATTTCAAAAGCATCAAAAGCCTATGGAACAGACTCAAAGATGGAAGATTCCAGTTTTGGATGGCGTTTTGTAAATCCAAAAATGAAACAAATGTACGGCGTGGATCCTATGGGAATTACCGCTGAAAATCTGGTGGATTTATACGATATCAGCCGTGAAGATCAGGATATTTTTGCTTACAATTCACAAATGAAAGCGGCCAAAGCGCAAGAAAATGGAGTGTTGGCACAAGAAATTATTCCCGTTAGCATTCCGCAGCGAAAAGGCGAACCGATTGTTTTTTCTGAAGATGAATTCGTCAGAGCCAGTACAACAGCTGAAACATTGGCAAAATTAAAACCGGCTTTCAAAGCAGATGGAACAGTTACTGCAGGAAATGCTTCGGGATTGAATGACGGTGCAGCGGCTACTTTTATTGCTTCTGGAGCGGCAGTAAAAAAATACAATTTGAAACCGTTAGCCAGAATCGTAAGTTCGGCGGTTGTAGGTGTTGAACCTCGAATTATGGGAATTGGTCCTGTTACGGCAACGCAAAAAGCATTGGCAAAAGCCGGATTAACATTGAATGATATCGATATTATTGAATTGAATGAAGCCTTCGCAGCTCAGAGTTTGGCCTGTACCAGAGCCATGGGACTTCAAGACAATGATTCCAGAGTTAATATGAATGGAGGAGCAATTGCCTTGGGACATCCACTGGGAATGTCAGGAACCAGAATTGTTTATAGCGCTGCTTTGTCCTTGCAACGGTTACAAAAGCGATATGCTTTGGCAACCATGTGTATTGGTGTGGGACAAGGATATGCCGTAATCATAGAAAGAGTTTAAAATTTAAAAATGCTCGCACTTTAATTAATTTCTATATGAACAAAAAAAAGGACATACTTGACGCTGCTCTCAAACTGTTCACAGAAAATGGAGAGCGAGCCACTTCTACAAAATCAATAGCTTCTGAGGCGGAAACTTCAGAAGCATTGATTTTTAGGCATTTTGGTACGAAAGAAAAATTATTGGAGGAAATAATCAAACATGGTTATCAAGACGCAGCAAAAATAATTTCCAATTATTTGAATGACGAAAACGGATTGCAATACATTTTGAAAATCGTTGAGGTTCCCCGAATTTTGGTAGATTCGCATCCCGATTTTTGGAAAATGCAACATAAAATCATTGCATTAAATTCACTTTCTCAAAAATACCACGACATTTTTATGAAGCCTTGTTACGAAAAACTAACAGTAGCTTTTTCGAAGTTACAGTATGAAAATCCAACTTTAGAAGCTGAATTGCTACTGATTTATATCGATGGAATGTGGAAACATTTTGCCTCCCAACAATTGGATTCTAAAACAGAAAGTGCCTTGACAAAACTACTACAACAGAAATATGAGAATTTTAATTAAAAAATGAGAAGTTTCCTTTTGATATTGGAAAAGTAGTTTTTAGATTAATCCTTTTTGGTGTTTCCATATTTTAAATGATATTCAGGGTGTATTTGATGATAGGAGATCAATATTCAAAGAACTTAAAACTTCTAAACTTCTAAAATAATTTTTCACTATATTTCACATAGATATTAGTTTTTTTTGACATAAACACCCTTAATTTCAATATATTGACTAATATCTAATCTATTTATTTTATTTCAAATAATTACAGCCAACGGGTTTACAACATTTTATTTTTAGAGATTACTTTCGGCACCAATCCTTTTGCGCAGGCAGAACAGATAAAAATAATGCAGGATAGTGCATGACGGTTAGCTAATTGCGATTAGGTACATTTATTAATTATTAGCGAATTTAGAAAACTTATTTACATTGATTGATTTGTTTATAGGATTGATAAATAAATTATTAATCAAATTGAAATAGGAAAATAGTAATGAAAATAATAAAATGTTATTCTTTTAGTGTTGTTATTCTGATGTGGGCTTGTTGTATAGGACTATGCACAACTAGTTATGCACAGAAACTTAATATCAAAAATGATGTATTTTGGAATACCAAAGATGGGCGTCCGATTAATAGCCAGGGTGGTGGTATATTTAAATTCGATGATCCAGTAACAGGGATAAAAAAGTATTACTGGTATGGAGTTCATTATATTGAGGCCGATAGCTATCGCAATGCGCCATTTATTACGCAAACGACCTCTACTTTTGAATCTGTAACCTGTTATAGCTCTTTAGATTTAGTCAACTGGACGTTTGAAGGTGATGTTTTAACTAAAAACAAAGTAAATAAGTCAGGGAAAACCTGGGTGGGTCGCTTAGGTGTAACTTACATCAAGGAGCTGCATAAATATGCCATGTTTGTTCAACATGATAAGGAGGTATTGATTACTGTTTCAGATTCGCCAACAGGTGAATTTACTTGGTATCAAAAAATAAATATGGAGCAAATGATTGGGACTAGCAACACTGGAGATCAAACCCTATTTACTGATGAAGATACAGGAAAGTCTTACCTCATTTATTCTTATGGAAGAGGACGTAACAAGATCTATGTCTCGGAAATAGGTGTTAAAGAAGGAAAGATAAATCTTTTGGACTGCACACAGGTTTTTAAGGGCGAAAGTCGTGAAGGAAATTGCATGTTCAAATACAATAACAAGTATTATATGTTTGCGTCAAATATATATGGATGGGATGCCTCTTTTGCTTATTATTTGGTTGCAGATGATATTAGAGGGCCTTATTTACCCACCAATGAAATGTTGATTATGAATGGCGCTTCCGAAGATTATGCACATGTTACACAAACTGGTTTTTTTGTTAATGTTAAAGGTAGCGAACAGGAAACGGTAGTTTATTGTGGCGACAGATGGGCAAATTTTGCAGGCAACGGTTTAGGATACAACCAATGGTTTCCGATTTCATTTGATGGGAAAACACCTTATTTTAATTCACTTGGTTCTTGGAACCTAGATGCCAAAACAGGTACATGGAAAGTAGCCGCGGACAATAATTATGTGAAAAATGGTAGCTTCGAAGCAGACCGCAGGTATATTCCCAGTCCTGTAAAACCGGTGCAAATACAATTAACCGGCTGGGCTACTGAGGTTATTGAAGGAAATAAAAATAGCCTTAACGAGATTACTTCTCCGGTTATAAACTATTTTAATACGGAAAACGATAGAAAGCTTGTAATAGGCGAAAAAAGCTTGAATATCAGTGATAAAGTTAATTTTAAACGAAAAATATCCCAGACAATTACCTCTTCACCATATGTAAAATTAGAAGATGGATTGTATACACTGACTGCCAAAGTAAAGAACAGCAGTGGTTTTGACAACTTGGAAATGTATGCTTTAAGCAATGATAACCAATTCAAATACAGTATTAAAGAAGAAAATACATCTTGGAAAACAATTCACATACCAAATATAGTTGTCAAGGCTGGAAAGGTGGAGATTGGTTTTCTGGCAGATGGTGCAGCAAATGTTTTTTGTCAAGTTGATGATGTTTCATTAGTGAAAAACCTATGATAAACAAACTGGGAGTAAAATCAGTTTAGTTTTGGTTTACCAATAGAAAACATTAAAAAAATAAAAAATTTATAATTATGGCGAAAAAGTATTTATGCAGCTTCCTGCTGTTGGTGTCATTGTTCTCATTGAGCAGTTTTGAAAGTAAGGATGAAGTGATTAATCTGGAAGGTACTTGGCATTTTCAAATGGATAGAAATGATGAAGGTGTTACTGCAAAATGGTACAATAGGAATCTTTCGGATGTTATAAAGCTGCCTGGCTCGATGGCGGAGTTCTTAAAAGGCGATGAAATAACTTTAAAAACTAAATGGACAGGTTCTATATATGATAGTTCTTTTTATTTTATTCCAAGATTCGAAAAATACCGCCAGCCCGGAAACATACACATTCCGTTTTGGTTAACTCCCGCAAAACATTATGTGGGAGCCGCTTGGTATCAAAAAGAGGTTAACGTTCCTGCCAATTGGAAAGGCAAACGAATACTTCTTTATTTAGAGAGGGCTCATATCGAAACCAGAGTTTGGGTAAATGACAAAGAAGTGGGGTTGCAAAATTCGTTAGTAGCTCCTCACGTTTATGATTTAAGCGCATTTTTGCTGCCAGGAAAACAGCGCATTTCGATTCGGATTGATAATCGAATTAATAAAATAAATGTTGGACCCGATTCGCACAGCGTAACCGATCATACCCAAGGAAACTGGAATGGTATCATTGGAAAAATTGCCTTGGAAGCCATTTCACCTGTTTATATCGAGGATGTTCAGGTATATCCCGATGTGAAAAACCACAAAGCCCGAGTGAAAATCACGGTTAATAATAGCACTCAAAATAATTTTAGCGGAAAAATTACAATAGCTGCCAAAAGCTTCAATTCTGAATCATCAGACAAAACACAAGAGATTGTTGGTAACCTTTCTGTGTCTAAGTTGGGAGAGAATACAATGGAACTCGAACTGCCTTTTGGAAAAGGGATGCTTACTTGGGATGAATTTGATCCCGCTTTGTATCATCTGGAAGTAAAATTGGTTTCCAAAGAAATAAAAGCCAGTAAAACCGTGCAGTTTGGAATGCGTGAATTCAAAATAGAAGGAAACCGATTTTTGATAAACGGTATTCCTGTTTTTCTTCGCGGAACGGTACATAATTGCGAATTTCCGCTAACAGGTTATCCTGCGACGACAGTTGAGGCTTGGGAGAAAGTTTTAAAAAAAATCAAAGCGTATGGATTAAACCACGTTCGTTTTCATTCCTGGTGCCCTCCCGAAGCAGCCTTTATTGCGGCTGATAAAGTTGGCCTTTATTTGCAACCCGAAGGACCTAGCTGGCCCAATCACGGTCCTAAAATAGGATTAGGTCAGCCTGTTGACCAATTTCTATATGACGAAACCACACGAATGGCAAAGCAATACGGGAATTATGCTTCTTTTACAATGTTATCTGCTGGGAATGAACCGGCAGGAAATCAGGTGAAATACCTGAATGCCTTTGTCGATTTTTGGAAAGCAAAAGATAGCAGGAGAGTTTATACCGGTATGTCAGTAGGAGGAAGTTGGCCTGTGGTTCCGAATGCGGAATACCAGTCACGTGGAGGTGTGAGAGGCTTGAAATGGGAAAAAATGCCGGAAACGGAATCTGATTTTAGCGCTGGCATAGCTCCGTTTAAAGTTCCTTTTGTGTCGCACGAAATTGGTCAGTATTGTGTTTTTCCAAATTTCGACGAAATTCCGAAATATAAAGGAGTATACCGAGCCAAAAACTTTGAAATGTTCCGCCAAGATTTGGAGGATCATAAAATGGGAGATCAAAGCAAAGATTTTTTAAATGCTTCTGGAAAGTTGCAGGTTTTGTGTTATAAAAATGAAATCGAAAAAATGTTGAGAACGCCTGGTTTCGGAGGTTTTCAAATGTTGGGATTGCAAGATTTCCCCGGTCAGGGAACGGCTTTGGTGGGGGTTCTAGATGCTTTTTTTCAAGAAAAAGGATATGTCAATGCCCAAGAGTATAGTCGATTTTGTAATTCAACAGTTCCTTTGGCAAAAATTCCAAAGTTTGTGTATACCAATGCAGAAACCTTCAATGCAGAAATAGTTCTTTTTCACTCTGGCAAAGTTCCATTAAAAAATGCGGTAATCAGTTGGACGATTAAAAACGAAAGAGGGGATGTGCTTTCTTCGGGAAGTTTTGATTCTAAAACATTCGAAAACGGAAATGGCATCTTCGTTGGAAATCTTAGTTTTCCGTTGGCTGATATTAAAACTGCTACGAAATTAAATCTTGAAGTAAAAGTCAATAACACCGACTTTGCGAACGATTGGAATTTTTGGGTTTACCCCGATAGAAATCATGAAATTTCCCCTTCTATTTATTACACCACGGTGCTTGACGATAAGGCAAAAGAAGTGTTGAATAACGGAGGTAAAGTGTTTTTGAATGCAGCAGGAAAAGTGGTGAAAGGGAAAGAAGTGGAAATGCATTTTCTGCCTGTTTTTTGGAATACGTCTTGGTTTAAAATGCGTCCGCCTCATGTTACAGGAATGCTAATTCAGGATAAAAGTCCTGCTTTTGCAAACTTTCCAACCAGTTTTCACAGTGATTTACAGTGGTGGGATATTCAAAACCGTGCTCAAGTAATGAATTTGGAGGATTTTCCAGCCGATTTTCGTCCACTAATTCAACCGATAGATACTTGGTTTATGAATCGCAGACTGGCTTTAGTATTTGAAGCGCAAGTAGGAAAAGGAAAAATTATAGTAAGCAGTGCCAATGTGGGACCAGATATTCAAAATAAACCTGCTTCCCGAGAATTATTTTTCTCGCTTCAGCAGTACATGAATTCGGATCAGTTTAATCCAAAAAATCAGTTGAGTTTTGAAGTCATTCAGGATGTATTTGTAAGTCCTTCAAAAGAAATATTCAAGACCTACACTAAAGACAGCCCTGATGAATTGAAGCCCAATTCTAATCAAAATAAAGTGAAGTAAAGTTTTTCGTAAATAAAAAAAAGTCTATTGAAACGAATTCAATAAACTTTTTAAATAGGATATTTTAGAACCAACTATTTTTGACTATTAAATCTTGAAATAATCCTCGGGGGCTTTGCTCCGAGGATTATTTTTTTTTAAGCAACTTTTTGGGTATATAGTTGTATTAGTTCTTTTTCTCAGGAACAATCTCAATACTTATTGATCCTTCCGCTAAACCTTCCGCGTTAGCTTTTATCTCAATTTTACCAGTGTCTTGAGTTGCTCTAATGATTGCAATCGCTTTCCCGCTGTATGCACTTCTTTCAGGAGATTGGTAGGATTCATGACTTATGATATTACCATTGTCGACTCCTATAATTTTACCTGAATTTGTGATAGTAAATTTTATTAAATTATCTGCATTCGCACATGGTATTCCTTTATCGTCAACAATAGTTGCTGTGATAAAAGAAACATCATCCCAATTGTTGGCGAGCGTTGGATTACTTTTGGTAATTATAATTTTTGACGGTTTTCCGGCAGATGTAAATTCTTCTTGAGCTGCAATTTTACCATTGTTTTTTCCAATTGCCTTTATAGTGCCTTCTTCAAAAGTTACATTCCATTCTCTTGGTGAATCATCTGCTGGTTTTTTTACTGTTCCCAATGATTTTTCATTAAGGAAAAGTTCCACTTCATCGCAATTACTATACACTTGAATTTTTGCATTATCATAGGTATCAAAATCGTTTGGTGTCCAATCTCCAACCCAATTTCCTGCTCCGGCATTTTCAGATTTTCTTACAATGTGTACAACTGGTTCAGGAGACCACCAACTATCTCTCTGTAAGGCTTGTTGTTTCCAATTTCCTGCTCTGTCAAACAAACCTTGGTTGTTTGTCGTTTCCGGCCAATCGGCTTCGCCTAAATAATCATAACCTGTCCATAGAAATTGACCTGCCATATAAGGTTTGTCGCGTAAAGCAAGCCATTGACTAATGACGTGGGTGTTTTCGGTACCTAATACTTTCCAGTTTGGGTGCGCCTCATGGGCAGCGACTAGTTCATTTTCACGATAGTTTTGCCCTACAACATCCATTTGCTCTGCAAAACCACTAAGGTACACTTTAGAATTTGCAGGTCTGAAAAGCGCCATTGTTACCGGTCTGGTATCGTCATATTTCTTTACGACGTCTTCCTGCATTTTGTACTTTTTGTATCCTTCCGGATAACTGAGGTCGTCATGTATTTCATTTCCAATACTATAAATTACGATGGAGGGATGATTTCTATCTCTCAAAATAACATCTTTTGTGTCTTGTTCCCACCAATCCGTGAAATATAAATTATACCCTTTTTCACCATTGTGTTTGGCAGAGTTCCAGGTGTCGAAGGTTTCGTCCATTACCACAAATCCCATTTGGTCACACAAATCAAGAAACTCTGGCGCAACAGGATTGTGTGCCGTACGAATCGCATTTACACCCACTTCTTTTAATTTTTTAAAGCGCTCTTTCCATACTCCTACAGGTACTGCAGCACCAACGGCTCCTCCATCGTGATGCAAACAAACCCCTTTTAGTTTTAAATTTTTACCATTTAACCAAAAACCTGATTCGGCAATAAATTCTGATTTTTTAATTCCAAATGGAACAGTTTGATTATCGATGAGTGTTTTTCCCGAATATAATTTAGTTGTTGCGGTGTATAAATTAGGTTCGCCAATATCCCATAATTTTGGATTCGTGATTTCAATTTCTTGCGAAAACAATCCGGTCGAGTTTGCTGAAATGTTTTTTTGACTTTCAACAGTTTTCACTACCTTTCCTTTATTGTCAATAATTTCAATTTGTAATTTGTAGTCGCCCACAATTCCTTTATTCTCTATTTCAACCTTTAGGTTAACTACTCCTTTAGTGGCTGTAGCAATTGGTGTGGTAATAAATGTTCCCCAATGCTTGAAATGGGTTGGGTTGACCGAAACTAACCGAACGTGACGATAAATACCGGCACCCGTGTAATAACGAGAAGCTGGTTGTATTGAATTATCGGCTCTCACTGCGATAACGTTAGTTTTATCAAAGTTTAAATAAGGAGTAAGGTCATAAGTAAAGCTGATATAACCGTAAGGCCGTTTTCCTAAATGTTTACCATTTATCCAGACATCACTATTAGCCATTACGCCATCAAATTCGATAGAATATATTTTTTTTGCATCAGCCTTATCGATTTTAAATGTTTTGCGATACCAACCAATTCCGGTAGGTAGGTAGCCACCGCCACGAGCCGAGGGGTTGGCTCTGTCATAAGAGCCTTCAATGCTCCAATCATGAGGTACATCTAGTTTTCTCCATTGCGCATCATCAAATAAAGGTTTTTCTGCACCAGGGACTTCTCCTTTTATAAATTGCCAGCCACTATCAAAATTAATTACTTTGCGTGCTTGGGAAAAAACGTTTGTAGCTAATGCTAAAAAGAGAAATAAGAGGGTAAATCTTAGCTGTTGAGAGTGTTTTGTCTTAAAATAGTTCATTTTTTTTTTCTAATTTTTATTTGGGTTATTTTTTTTTAATCATTTTAATATGGTATCAATCTTTTTTAGTTCCTCTTTGGTAAAGCTTGTATTGTCTAGAGCTTTGATTGAATACAATATTTGTTCTGGTTTACTAGATCCTATTATTACAGAAGTAACTCTTGTATCTAATCCAAGCTAAAACCATCTGAGCTAATTTTTTACCTGCTCATTTGCCATTTTATTCAGCACTATGATTTTAATGAATTTATCAAACCAACGATTTGCTCTAATTCGGAATTCTTAATATCTAGATTAGTATTTAATGCTACGAGTATTGTCATGCGATTTTCGGATAAAAGATTCACCCTCTTGTCGAAATTGAAAGGTCTTCTGAATGTTACAATGAACATTCCATCTATATTGAATTCTGGGGGTATTAATCCCTCTTCTTTTATCAAGTCATGCATCCTAATGCCAGAACCTATTTGTTCTACCATTCGCATTCTTTCAAATAAGCCCGAAATTAAAGGATTACGGATTAAGCTTCTTTTTCTAAATTCATTTCGTGTAATGACACTCACTAATGCACCAGGATTATTGATTTCTACCTAATCGTCAAATAATCCTATTGTAATTCGACCTCCTTTATCATAGTAATTTCGATGTGCTAAGGAGTTTATAATTGCTTCTTTGAAAAACAGTTTACGGAATTTTCTATAACTGTTTTCTTGGTTTGGAAACTTCCCCGTCACATCTAGTTTCGAATTTAGCCAATACCTACTTTTTAAAAATTGTTGGTATAGTAGTGTGCCAGTCATTATTTTATCATCAATAATGTATGTTTTCTCTGTCCCATCAAATACAATACAGCGTATTACTGCTTTTTCAAAAAAGTGTTTCGGTTTTTTGGCAAAGAATAAAACAGCACCATCTTTAAAATATCGTTCTTTTGTAGTCAGCCTCAAGTTATGAAATACCTATTCTTTTGAAATAGTATAGTTCAATCCAGCTTCAGTTTTAAAGACCTCGATATTTTCTTTATCAAGGTCGGTTGCAAAGTCTGTTTTTGTAAGGCGCTTCATCAAAATAAATTCTATCTGTTTGTTGGAAAAAATCTCTCATTTTGTCAACAGTTGTTAGTTTTTGTGAATTAGTATCTTCTGAACATACTAGGATATTTTCTTGGAGTTGGTGAAGGTATATTGATCTTTTTTTCGTACTTATTGGGACTGATATTGTTATCATAAATTGCTATTTATTTGTTGATTGCGTAAAATTATACTCTATTTATTTTACACATTTGCGGTTTTCCGTATTAAGTATTTTTATTTACTGTAATTGTTATATAATTATAAATAAGCTTTTAAATCATTCGCTAATATAAAGTAAATTACTTTGTAAATAAATGTTTTTTTAAATCTTGGGGGCTCGATTAAATTCAAACTAGCCTAATTTTATTACTATAAATCAAAGGAGATATTACAAAACTATTCTTAATATGAAATGAGTTTGATAAATACATGGCTTAAGTGAATAGACATAATATTTTTAAAATTAATTTTAAGATTACCTCGCTTTAACTTCCAATTTAAATTTGATCTTGATATTTGTTTAAATATATCCTCAAGTAGAATTGAATAATATTAGCATGAAATCAAATGCTGATAAGTTTCTAGGAAAAGATGGAAAAAGCCTAAAACTCATGCTAACAGAGAGAAAACATCAGTTGATTTATTTGTTCAAATTATTGTTGAAGCAACCATAAAAGAGTTTTATGAAAAAAATAGAGTCGAAATATATTTTAATTTACTATAATTTAGTTAATTAAGTGCTTAATTCCCGCTGACTACCTAAATTAATTCTAAGTTTTTTAAAGTAAAAAGTTGTATCTAAAGGTGAATAAGAGTTCGACTGTCGAACTCTTATTCATAGTCGAACATTTTAAGGACTAGAGTAATAAAATAATGAGAAAAATTATATAATTAAAATTGCTCTGTAATGTTACTATCTTAAGCAATTTTCGAAGCATTTTTTAGAGATTAAAGAATTTAACAATGTCAAATTCAATATAAATTTTAAAACAAAAGCAGAATTTATAATGAAAGATAAATAATAATTTTTTCCTATTCTTAATTATAATTTAAATAGGGAATGAAAAATATACCTCAATCATCTGTTTTCGATAAAGAAAATAATATTCCCGTTCTACGGGTATTCCCACTTTTTTAATACAGCTGGAGTAAAAATATTATTAATTAAATAAAACAAAAAATAAAAGGATATTACTATTTATTGGATCCAAGTTTTTTTACATGATAATAGTGTAAGATGTACTTCTTCCTCCTTTATCATCTTTCATTAAGATTCTTTTTGAAATTAGATCTTGAATATCTCTTAAAGCTGTATCAGGAGAACATTTTGTAATCTTTGCCCATTTTGTTGTGGTCAGTTTCCCTTCAAAGCCATCTAGCATCTTATTAAGAAGTAATTTTTGTCTTTCGTTCAATGATGCGTTGTTTTGTTTTTCCAAAAAACTAGCTTTTGATAATACTTGTTCTAAGATACTATTTGTTGCATTCAAGGCCGCTAATAGGTTTTCAAAAAACCAATGTAACCACTTTGTAATGTCTAAATTCCCTTTTTGAGTTTGTTCTAGAATAGTATAGTACTCGTTACGTTGCAAAAGGATTTGTGCTGACATACTGTAAAAGCGTTTCGAACTTCTATCGGCTTTACACAATTGTATATCAGTAATAGCTCTTGCAATACGACCATTGCCATCATCAAAAGGGTGGAGGGTGATGAACCATAAATGGGCAATTCCTGCTTTCAATACGGGATCTAAAGTCTTTTCATTAGAAAACCAATCTAAAAATTGATTCATTTCTTTCTCTAAAAAAATCGCATCTGGAGCTTGAGAATGTATTTTCTCTCTTCTAAATCCACCAGAAACTACTTGCATAGGACCATTATCATCAGTTCTCCATTGACCAATATTTATTTTATACATTCCGCTTCTTCCTGTTGGGAATAAACAGTTATGCCACCCAAATAATCTATCTTTTGATAATGCAGAATTAAATTTTTTTGTGGCATCAAGCATCATTTCTACTACTTCGTCAACATTTCTATCAGAAGGAACTAATCCTGCGATATCTATTCCCAAATGTCTAGCAATGGAAGAACGTACCTGATCCTTATTTAGTATTTCACCTTCTATTTCGGAGGATTTTAAAACATCAACTGTTAGGGTATCTAACAAAGCTTGTTCCTGCAACGCAAATCCCATTGCTTCCATTTTTCCCATGAGTTTGCCTTGCTTGTTTCTTACTTCTCCAAGTAATAATTGCAAAGCGTTTGTATCCCAAGTGAATATTGGCCAATTTTCATTTTGATAGATGTATTTCATTATTATCCGCGTAATTTGCGGTAAATATACGGACGATTCTCCGCATTTAAATCTATTATCCGCAAATAATGCGGTTCTTGATGTGTTTAATCTCCGTTGGATAATATATTTAGTAATAAATTCGACAGTCGAACTCTTTATGTTAAAGTCGAACACTGTTCTGTTCTTCTACTAAACTTAATATTTTGAGCTTATCCAACAATTATTTTTTCAGTCCATTCCCTTTTATTTTTAATCATTTCATATATTCGCACAATATAATAATAAACGCACATCTGGATATAAGAACATACGCACAACACAATGTAATAGATACTCTAGAACATGATCAATGCTAAATGCACAAATCCTCTTTAAAATACAAATTAAATGGCAACACCAGGGAAGAAATTAGCAGCATCGTTGGAAGTGCTTCAAAAACTGTAAGAACAAAAGATAGTTGGTATCAAAGCAACGGATTTGAGCCGGGTGTATGAAGAACGCTTGATGGATCAAGGTTTTATTCGTGAAGTTTTTAAAGGATGGAATATCTCTGTTGCTCATAACGAAAAAAAAGGGGGAAACATCTCTTGATACACTTCTTATTGGGGGGGTGTTCGAGGTGTTTAAAAGATCGTTATGGTGATGATTATTGTGTTGTTGCAGACCGATCCTTGTTGATGCATGCTGGTAATGATTCTGTACCCTATCAAATGATTCTTCGGTCAACAAAAGGGAACAATTCATTGACTCCTTTACTTTTTAACACCACTTTGTTTACCATGAAATCGCCATTGTTGGACTTAGAATTGATTGAGATTATAAAGGGACCTAGAATTTTTTAATTTGGCTTCTTACTATTGTTTATTGTTCTCCATCTTTATTTACAAGTAATCCAACAGATGTTAGAACTGCTTTAAGTTTAATTAGTGACGGATCGGAACTATTAGGAATACTACTTGATAGAGGGTATAGCCTAAAAGCGGGTAGAATAGTAGGTGCTTTTTAGAAATACAGATTAGGATAAAATTGCAAATAACATTCTAAAAACAATGAAATTTGTGGGTTATGATGTTAGAGAAGTGGATCCGTTTGAGCAAAAAAAAAACATAACCTTGTCCACTCGGGAACGGTCTCCTTATGTTAATAGAATACGGTTGATGTAGCATGAGATGCTAAAGGAGTTATTGAAGTTTTTCCGAAATCTTTAGGAATACCTAATGACAAAGTGGGCTATTTAAAGAGTATTGAAGAAATGTGTATCACAGATGCCTATCACTCTTTATCGATTGAAAAATACCGCGTAACTCCTGAACTGATTGAAAGGGTTCGAAGTGGTGTATGGAATGCCAAAGAAAATGAGGATGACAGAAAACAACGCGAGGCTATGGCAGCCAGAGGCTATTTAGCTAACAGGTGTTTCTCGCTGACAAAGCAACCAAGATGATACATTTTGTACAAAACGTATTGTGAAATAATATAGTTTTGTAAGTCAAAAGAACATCATCATAATTATTTATAGTGAAAGAGACTTTTTTTAGTTTATTTTATGAAACAGCAAACAGGTTTAATTTTTATTTTGAAAATCACAAATATAAATGTTCCCAAAAAATAAAATACTAGTTATTCTCGTAGTCATTTCATTATATAGTACTAGCGTTTTTTTTGCTTATTCAGGTGATTTATTCAATCAAATTCAAAAAATAAGGCACGAAAATCAAATAAAAAAAATAAAATTTAGACAAACTATAATCTTCTCTTTGGAAGAATGGCAAGCCTTTTCGGATAAAACAGAAATAAAATACAATAATGCTTATTATGATGTGATTTCGTTTCATAAATTTCATTCAGAAGTTATAGCAAAAGTGGTAAAAGATGATTTGGAGAATGAATTTCGTTTAGTGATTTCTCAAATTTTAAATAAACATAAAAAATCCCCTTTGGAGAAAAAACGCACCTTTCTCTCTAAACATCTTGTACAAAAAAACAAAGTGAATTTTGGTTTTAAAATCGATTTTAAAATTGATATAATTGAAAATCATAATACTCAATTTAATTTAAAAACCAGACCATTTATCTATTCAGTATTTGATCCTCCATGTTAAAATTATTTTTTTTTGAAGCATCTATTTTAAACAAAATTAATTACATAAACATGAAAAAAACAATAACCGTAATGGTTTGTATTTACTCTTTGGTGGGATTTTCCCAAATCAAAAAAGACACCATAAATTCAATAGGATTAGATGAAGTGGTTGTAAGTACACAACGATTTGCAAAACCAAAAAGAAAAATTACGCAACAAATTGAAAGTATTTCTAAAAAAGAAATCGAGTTTAATAACTTCCAGTCCAGTGCCGATGTGTTAGGGAATTCGGGGACTTTAGCAGTTCAAAAATCACAACAGGGCGGCGGAAGTCCTGTTATTAGGGGTTTTGAATCCAGTAGAATTTTATTACTCGTTGATGGAATCCGAATGAATAACTTAATTTACAGAGCTGGACATTTGCAAAACATAGTTACTGTTGATAAAAATATGATCGAGAATGTAGATGTGCTTTTTGGACCATCGTCTACTATTCACGGAAGTGATGCGCTTGGCGGAGCCATTTATTTACAAACTAAAAATGCAAAATTGCTTTCCGATACGGAAAACCAAAAGGTTAGCGGAACTGCTTTAACGAGTTACAACTCTGCAAACCAAGGAAAATCAGGTCATTTAGATTTCAACTTTGCGGGTCAAAAATGGGGTTCCTTAACTTCATTCTCCTATAATGATTATGGGGATTTAAAAATGGGAAAACATAAAAATGGTTCCAATGATTTTTTTGGAGAAAGACCTTTTTATGTGGTAACCAATGATGGTGTTGACACTAAAGTTGCTAATGATGATAAATATGTGCAAAAATTTTCTGGATACAAACAATATGATTTTATGCAAAAAATTGTTTTTCAGCAAAATAGTAACACGCGACATAGTTTAAATTTACAATATTCTACCACATCAGACATTCCGAGATATGACAGGCTAACTGATTTGAGTTCAAACGGAAAATTTAAATCTGCAGTTTGGAATTATGGTCCACAAAAAAGATTACTTTCTGCTTATAAATTAGACAAAAAGAGGGTGTTCTTGAACAGTGATATGAATTTGGTTGCCAGTTATCAAAACATCGAAGAAAGTAGAATTACCCGTAATTTTGGTAATCCAACACAAAGTTCAAGGATTGAAAAAGTTTCGATATTTGCCATCAATTCTGATTTTAAAACAAAAATAGGAAACGGTGACTTTATTTATGGCGCCGATGTATATTATGATAATTTGAATTCTTCGGGAATTAAAAGAAATATTTTAACTAATGCTGAAGGTATCACTGATTCGCGTTATCCGGATGGAAAAAACAATACTTTTAGAGCCGAAGGTTTTGCTTCCTACAGCAATAACATTAACAAAACGGCCTCGTACAATGCAAGTGCCAGAGTGGGTTACGCGACTTTGAACAGCGAAATTTTAACCAATTTTTTGAATTTACCTTATACTAGCGTATCACAAAAAAACTTTACCTATAGTGGCGCCGTTGGAATTGTAAATAATGCCAGCGAAAACACAAAAATAGGTTTTAATTTAGCTTCTGCATTTCGAGTTCCAAACATTGACGATTTAGCAAAAATATTCGAATCGGCAGCAGGAACTTTAATTGTACCAAACAAAGATTTGAAGCCTGAGAAGTCAGTAACGGCTGATTTGAGCATTACTTTTTGGGAAGGAAAGCGTTTTCAGTTTGAAAATGTTTTTTATTACACAAGACTGTATGATGCAATAGTAACGGGTGCTTTCACATTAAACGGCCAGTCTTCGATTATTTATGAAGGAAAAAACAGTCTCATTCATGCCAATCAAAATCAAGGAAAAGGAAATATTGCCGGAATTTCTTCAACCTTAAGAAGTTATATCACAAAATCATTCTTGTTTTATGGCACTTTCAACTTTACTCACGGTAGAGTCCAAAATGCGGCGGGTAATTTTCCTTTAGACCACATCGCTCCAATTTATGGGAAAACAGGTTTTAAATATGAAAGTAAACTAGTAAATCTGGATTTATATATGTTGTATAATGGAAAAAAAGAATTGAGCAATTATTCACCCAGTGGAGAAGATAATTTGCAATATGCTCCAAAAAATGGTATGCCATCTTGGGAAATCTATAATTTGAAAGGATCCTTATCTTTAACGGAAAAGTTCACTGTTTTCTCTGGTGTTGAAAATATTTTAGATACGCAATACAGGACTTTTGCTTCTGGAATTAATGCTGGCGGAAGAAGTATTTATCTTGGAGGGAAATACAATTTTTAAAATTTAAATCGCAAAAAAAAGCCCGCAATTTCAATGAAATTGCGGGCTTTTTGTATTTCCTAATTTTTATTAGTCGATAATCATTTCTGGAATTTGGTTCTGTCACATCTAAAATAATCTATAACTCTAAGTTTTTTAAATCATTCACTTCATGTTGCGTAATATTTAACATTTTGTTTATTTTCCCCAATAGAAAAAGAAAATATCAATTCATACTTTTAAATACAGCTGCCAGACTTAAGTACAGTATCCAATATATAATTATGAATAGCATAATTTTTCTTATTATTAAATTGCATTAATCGTTTCGGATTACTTATGATACTACTATCTGCGATAACCTATTTTATTATTAGCATCTGTATACCATGACTAGGAATTCTCTTAGAATAAGTATTTGTAAATTTGCCTAAATTTTTATGTTCCCAAACATCTCTGATTTTGATTTTTCGGTTCAGTTTTGCTTTACTAAAATCTAACGTTATTTCTGCCTCTGAATCTGTCCTATTAAATAAGGCAACAGCGTATTTTTTCTTTTTGGTAGATTTTAATTCCTTCACCCATACTTGTAAACCGGTAGATTGCTCGTAGATTAGTTTTCCTTGTATACCTAAAGCGTCTTGGTTAATTGCAATGGCTTCTTTATTTAATAAAATATCCAATGTCTCCTTTGAAATAGTACGAAGGTCATTCCCCAGAATTAAAGGCGATGCAATCATGCACCACATAGAAAAATGACTTTTTTGTTCTTCTTGTGTCATAACAACCAATCTGCCACCATCGTCACCAACGCCAACTAACATCATATCAGCATCATTCCAATGACCTGGCCCGGCTATTTCCGGAAAGGCAGAAGAACGGTCTAATTCATATATAAATCCATCCCATTGCGTTTTGGCGCCTTTTGGGGAATGATCAATATCGGCACCTACTCTCCATGAGTTTGCTATAGCTGGAGCCCAATTTTGATAACTGCCACCACCTTGGTTACAAATATTAAAAAACATTGGTCTTCCTGTTTTTTTAATCGCATTGTAAATATCGGTAAATTCTTTTTTATAAAATTCTTCTGTTCGAATAGGTGCAAAATTCACATCGACTTTTACATAATCATACGTCCACTCCGCAAATTTTTTGATATCCTGCTCATAAAATCCGCCACTTGCAAGGGTCTCATAGTTGGCTTTCAAACCAATATTGGTATATATTCCGGCTTTTAACCCTTTAGTATGAATATAATCTGCTAAAGCTTTCATTCCACCAGGGAATTTAGTGGTGTCAACTATAATTTGACTATTTTCTTCTCTTCCTGGACTCCAAAAATCATCAATATTGACGTAAGTATAACCCGCATCTTTTAAACCAGTACGCACCATTGCATCTGCAATTTGTTTGATAACTTCTTCGGTAGGATTTTTTTTGAAGGTATTCCAAGAGCTCCAACCCATTGGAGGTGTTAGTGCTAATTTAGGATTTAAATGGTCAGCGTTTTGTGCAAGTAGGGGTAAAGTAAACAGAGCGGTAAATAGGTAAATAATGATTTTGTTTTTCATGGGTATATTTTAATTTTGTTTTAGATCAAATTTTATAATTATATTATTATCAAGCAGTTAAAATGCTATTTTTTTTTTACGGGCCAATCCCAGTGTAATAAATCGTCACTCCAGGCAATACCTATTGATGCATTTTTATCAAAATCTCCTTCTTCTTCTGTTTTTGGACCTGAACCATGAAAAAACAGGATATATTTACCAAACTCGCTGTTTTTCTTTAAATTTATTACAGTACCCCCGGTAATTCTGCCTTTTGCCCAGTCCCATTCATTCTGGCCTAATGTGATTACTTTTCCAAAATCTTTCCAATCTTTAAGATTTGAAGAATGTTTAATTGCGATGCCATTTTCTGGAGAATGAATTAAGATATATTCATTGTTCTCATTCAAAACACAAACATTTTCACCTGATGCAGTGTGGCCAAAAAATGTCCAGTTTTTCAAATCATAACTGTAAGACATGCTGACGCCGTTTTGTTTGTAAAAACACCACCACTTTCCTTTTTCATCTTTGTCTTCCAATAGATAGGGATCAATCATTCTTCCCATATCAGCTGTTGATACTTCAGGACCTTTTACTTTTATAATTTCTGGAGAGCTCCAATTTTTGAGGTCTTTGCTTCGCATGATGTATAATCTTGAATCTTTTGTCCCATATCGCGTTTTCTGATCAACAGTATAGTCAGGGCGCGGGTATGTTTGCAGACATAAAACCCATTCGTCATTGAAACGCACGATGTTTCCAGGACTGCAAAAATCCAAAGACTGGTCTTTTGGAGTGATAATTTTTATCGGACTCCAATTTTTCAGGTCTCTAGAATGGCTTGTTGCCGTATAAGAATAAATTTTTCCTTCTTCGGTTTTTACCAATGTAAAAAACAAATAAAACTTATTTTTATGATATAATACCGCTGGATCTCGATAAGCTATTGTATCACTACCTTTAAAAATAATTGGAGATTTTAAAGGGGTAAGTCTGCTAGATTGTGCCTTTAGCTGCATTGTAAAAAACAGTAAAATTAGAATCGAGGAAATCCTGAAAAAATTGTTCATACTATCGGGAAATTATAATTTTTTTTAATTGAATTACATTTTGATTGTAAATCCTCCATTTGGTTTCATCTTGATTTTCATTTTCGAATTTTTCTCTTTTGTGATGAATTCTTGGAGGAATCCGTTCTCTTTTTCATAGATTAGAAACCCCTTTTTATTGGTAACAAAAGAAAGATCAAGTTCAATTTCTTTGGGTGTGTTTTCACCATTTATACCCACTATAAACCAAGTGTTTTCTTTTTTTCGTGCCATAATAATGTATTTTCCGGGATAGCCCTGAATAAATTTGGAATCATCCCAATTAGTTGGAATGTCCTTTAAATAATCGACTACAAATTTCGGCATTTTAGCCATACCATCTGGTTTTTCTGCGATATGTTGGATTCCTGACAAAAATAAAACAGGCAAAGACAGTTCAAAGGCAGGTGTAGTTCTTCGGTTGATATTTGGTATTGAATCCAAAACCATCGGAGTAAAATCCATTGGGTCAAAAACGTTTCTGGCAAAAGCAAGCATACTGCAATGAGAAGGTTCTAAATCGGCAATACTCTGTTTAAAGGTTATATATTCATATCCTTTTACGGCCTCAGTTGTCGATAAATTAGGATAGGTTCGCTGCCACCCTCTTGGCAAGGTAGCCCCGTGAAAATTAATTAATAATTTATGTTCTGCAGCATCTTTTAGCATGTCATGATAATACTCAATCATAGATTGACCATCACCTCCAAAAAAATCAACTTTTATACCCGCAATTCCCATCTCGTTAAGTTTGCTAAACTCTTTGTCTCTGTCAGCGTGGGTCAATAATTTGCTTTTGGGTTGATATGTAGTACTATTCCAAGATCCGGACGAATTGTACCAAACCAATAATTTTACGTTTTTATCTTTGGCATAAGTAGATAATTCCTTCATTTTATCATCACCAATTCTCTTATCCCAATCCGCATCTATCAGACAGTAAGGCCAGTTCATTGCTGAAGCATAATCTATGTATTGAAGTGTTGTTTCATAATTTACAGATTCGTCTTTCAATAAAATCCAACTCCAAGAAGCTAGTCCGCTTTTAATAAAAGAGGTGTCCATTGGAATTGCAGGGTCTGCTAAATCAGTTCCTAATGTGCTTTCGGTAATTGTTTTTAAAGAGCCAATAGCTATTATTCTCCAAGGGGTGTACCAAGGCAATTCTGATTCGGGATTCAACGCGCCTCCAGGAAACACTTCTTCCTTTTGGGGAAAAGTTAACTGCATTTTTTTTGAAATATCATTGTAAACCAATCGGCTGCCACAGTATTTCCTATGTAATCCAGATTCAGATATTAAAATCCAAGTTTTGTTAGTATTAAATAAAGCGGGATATACCCAGCCTTCACCAAAAGCGGGTTTTGTATTTACAGGAACTCCCATAGCATAATGTTCTTCATAAGCCGGATTTGTTTCTTTCCATCCTGATTTTGCTTTTGACATAGGCTGTAGCCATGCTTTTGTTGTTGCATCAAAATTATAGCTCGTTTTTTCGGATAGAATTTTTTTAATATCCGTGGTTGTTTCTGGAAAATAGTACCTAAAAGCAATTCCGTCATTGGATAATTGGAAAATAATATCTATTAATTTCCCCTCACTATTTTTTAAGTGAACCGTGTATTGATTTGCAGTGTATTTTATATTTTTCTTTTTTCCTTGTAACATGGAATAGTCGGAGTGAATTTGTCTGGATTCTGAAACGGACACAATTTTTAGATTGTCATAAAAGTTAGCATCTTCTCTTATTATTCCTAAATCAGAGGTGTTAATTACCAATTTGTCTTTGTAAAAAACTTTGTAAAAAGGAGTTTTATTTTGGGCTAGATTAAACTCTATCTTAATCGTTTTATTTGAGTTTACAAAAAAATAATTGTTTTGTTTTTCAGTGAAAGAGCTTAGAAGGATTCCTAATAAAGACAAGAAGAATATTTTTTTCATAATAGGGAATAAGTAATTTATTTAAATGATTTTTCCTGTAGAATAGTACGTTTGAAAATGCATTTAAAATCGATATCAAAGCTATGATAGTAAATAATAATTTCATTCAACAAGTTCAGCAAATTTATTATTTATGATCTTTTATATAATGGAATATTGCGTCAAATATATGGATGGATGGATTTGTCACATGAAATTTTAAATATTTTAACCATAACGGTAAGAAGTAAATTTTTGACACGTGAATTAAAAAGGGAATAGAAGAAGTGTTTTTACTTAATTAGTTTATATCTATTTAAGAGCTATTGTTTTTAGATTGTTAAAAAAAACAGTCTTAATTAATTGATATCGCATTTTTTTTAGGTTTTTTTTAAAGGGTGGTTAATTTTTCTATGTTTTTGGGCAAAATTTCCCCCTTGCGGCAAAGGTTAAATGCTACTTTTGCTGAAATTTTCTAACTAATACCAAACATAAAAAATGAAAAAAAACAATTTTAAATTATTAATGTTAGCATTTCTAATGTGCATTTCGTTTACATCGTGGGCACAAACAATACAGGTATCCGGTGTTGTTTTAGATGAGTTAAATGTGCCGCTACCGGGTGCTAATGTCTCAGTAAAAGGTACAACTAAGGGTACGACAACAGATATTGAGGGTAATTTCACGATAGCTGTTTCAGGAGTGAACCAAAAATTGGTTTTTGGGTATATTGGATATGTTTCAAAAGAAGTAGCTGTTGACGGGGCTTCTAAAAAAATCAGTATAAAATTAGCGCCTGGATCTACTGCTTTAGAACAAGTAGTTGTAATTGGATATGGCTCTGTTAAGAAAAAAGATTTGACAGGATCTGTAGTGTCTATGGATGCAAAGAAGTTAACCGAGATGAAAAAAATTGGTGTTGCTGAAGCCATGCAAGGTCGATTAGCAGGTGTTGATATTAGTAGAGTAAGTTCTAAGCCAGGAGGAGGACTTTCTATAAAAATCAGAGGGAATACAGTTATAAAAAATACAAATGTTCTTGCTGATGGTAATGGAAACAGTAATGATTTGGCTAGTGATTTGTCAAAACCTCTTTACGTTGTAGATGGTGTTTTTTTAGATGATATTAGTATTATTAATCCATCAGATATTGAACAACTGGATGTTTTGAAAGATGCATCTGCGACTGCTATTTATGGTTCTAGAGGAGCTAATGGAGTAGTTATTATTACTACTAAATCAGGTGTTGTGGGAAAAACACAAATTACTTATGACAGTACATTCGGTTTTAATAATAAAGCGTATGATGTGCCTATGATGAATGGGGATCAATATGTTGCTTATGCCACAGATTTTTTAAAAGCGAAGCAATGGATAGCTCAAAATAATGCGGGAACAGCTTCAGTTGATAGTTTTAATAATACCCCAATTAATTTGAATACGGTATTTTTTAACGCGAATGAACAAAATAATGTTGCCAATAAGAATTATACCTATTGGCCTGAATTATTGAATAAAAAGAATCAGATTCAAACCAGTCATAATTTCGGTATGTCAGGGGGTAAAGACGGACTTACTTATAATGCAGCTATTGGGATGACCAAAAATGATGGTATATCTGGTATTGAAGGATATAATCGTTATACAATTAGCACTTCAGTTGCTAATAAATTTAATGATAAAGTTACAATGGGGGCTAGAATGTATTATACTTTTTCAGAAAGAGAAACTGGTAGCCCGGAAATGTTCAGGACTTCATACCGTTTAGCTCCAACGGTTGATCCGTACAATGATGATGGTAGTCTTACCTTGTTTCCTGATGCTCAAGACGTGCGTTTTGTAAACCCTATTTATGAAGCAAATGGTGCCTGGACTTCAAATACTCGTACAACGGATTTAATTGCAAATATATTTTTAAATTACAAGCCTGCTAAATGGGTTGAGTTAAAAACCAATTTTGCTCCTCAAATAGTAAATAGCAGATATGGTGAATACAGTGGTCTTCTTACTAGAGATGGTCGAAATGATATTACCAGAACTTTAGCAACTTACAACACGAGCATGAATACTGGTTTTAACTGGGACAATAGTGCTGCTTTTAATTTTAATATTACAGAAGGTCACAAATTTAAAGCTTTGTTGATTTCTTCCCTTTACCGTCAACAAGACGAGGGTTCGATGACAAAATCAAGAAATGTAAATTCTGATAACTATTCATTCTATAATACTCAAGGGGGATTAACGCCGTTAATTTACGATTCCTATTATTCTAAAGAGACATTAGCTTCATTTACTGCAAGGGTAAACTATGACATAAACGATAAATACCTTTTTACGTTCACAGGAAGGTATGATGGTTCTTCTAAATTAGCTTCAGGGCATCAATGGGCATTTTTCCCATCTGCTGCTTTTGCTTGGAAAGTAAGTAATGAAAAGTTTATGGAAGATGTGAATTGGATCTCAGATCTTAAACTTCGTTTGAGTTATGGTCAATCAGGAAATAATGCTCCTGTTTCGAGATATGCTTCTAAAGGGTTTTTAACAAGTGCTGATTATACTTTTGGAGGTACGGCGGTTGTTGGAAATACAATTGGTTCATTGATTAATCCTGAACTTGGCTGGGAGGTTTCTTCAGAATATAATTTAGGTTTGAACTTTAATGTTTTGAAAGGAAGGTTAGGAGTGGATGTTGAGGTATACAATAAAACAACAGAAGATGCAATCTTAAACAGATCATTGATGTTATTGACCGGATATGCAGCTTCTACAGGAAATTACGGATCTGTCCGTAATAAAGGAATTGAATTGTCTTTAAATTCAGTAAACGTAAAAACAAAAGATTTTAAATGGGAAACTAATATCAATTTTTCTAAAAACGAAAATGAGATTATTAAATTGGCGGGTGGTTTAAATAAAGAAGTTTATGGTGCGCACGGGGTATTACAAGTTGGAAAACCCGTAGATGCCGCTTACTCCTACCAAAAGATAGGTATATGGCAAATGGATGAGGCTGCAGCTGCTAAAGTATATGGACAATATCCTGGGATGTATAAATTTGTTGACCAAAATAATGATGGCAAGATTAATCAGCAAGATAAAGTTGTTCTTGGTTCCAATTCTCCAAAATGGATTGGAGGAATGACAAATACTTTTTCTTACCAAGGTTTTGATTTTTCTATTTTAGCTTATACACGTCAAGGTGCTTATGGCCATTCTGAATTTTATAATGCTTTTGCTCCTCAAAATCCTGATGGAGGTGCATTTAATGTACTTAATTTAAATTATTGGACTCCAAATAATCAAGGTGGTACGTACCCAATGCCTACTGTGGCAGCTTTGCCTAGTGGGGTTGATGAGTGGTATTATGAAGATATGTCATTTGTAAAGATTGGAAATATAGGTTTTGGATATAGTCTGTCAGACAGAATCCTTGAAAAATTAAAAGTTTCAAGTGTACGTCTATCATTAGACTTTCAAAATCCATATACGTTTACTAAGCACAAAGGGCCAGATCCTGAGACTGCTTTACAGGGTACTTTTGCTATGGCTAATCCTATAACATCGACAGTATTCGGTTTAAAAATTAAAATTTAAATTAATCATAAAATTTATAATGATGAAATTACATAAGAAAATAACAATAAAAACAACGCTTTTTGTGTTTTTAGCAAGCCTTGTATCTTGTACAAGTTATCTGGAAGAGGAGAATTTTTCAAATTTAACATCTTCAACATATTATACTCAAAAAACGGCTGATGATTTAGTGGTTGGGATGTATGGTGCCCTTAGAAATGTTTACAAAGATTATGGTACGGGTGCCTATGGTACAGATATGTTTACCACCCAAACAGCATTATTTATTAGTACACCTATTAATGATTATGCTAATTTTAATTCCAGCGACGGGTTAGTTGCGAGTGAATGGACAAATAATTACAGCCTAGTAAGTAAGGCAAATACAGTAGTTGATCGTTACGAAAACCAGATTGTTTGGACAGATCCCGCTTCAGCAGTTAAGGCCGGCGGAATAGCACAAGCAAAAGCGCTGAGAGCTTTGGCCTATTATAATTTGGTTCAGCAATTTGGAGGAGTAGTACTTTATTTAAATGAAGTTAATGGAATTAACTTTAATTATACACGTTCTTCTGAAGAGGCTGTTTTTACACAAATTATTACTGATCTTGAAGCTGCAATTCCTGTTTTAGAAGTTAAACCAGCACAAGTTGGAAGATTTTCAAAAAGAGCCGCCCAACACTTATTAGCAGATGCATATGTGACAAGAGGATATAAAACCTTTGCTAAATCTACTGATTTTGCAACAGCAGCCGCTTTAACGGAACAAGCAATCGGATCTTTTGATATACGAACTCAAACCTATGCAAAAGTTTTTGATTTTGCCAATCAGGAAAATGACGAAGTACTGTTTGCTGTTCAATATGGATTATCAGGAGGAGCTGCAAATAGAACTAATAACAAAAACGGTTTCTGTGTAAATGCAACATTTAATTATCCTGGTATTGCCAGAGCACAAAACCCATATTTTTCTGGATCTGGAACTGATATAGTTCAAGTAATGCCTACTAATTATTTTTATAATTTATTTGCTGCCAATGATACTCGTGAAGCGACAACTATGCTTAGAGCTTTAAAAGCTACGGTAGCCGCTACTTATAAAACAGATGTTATAAAAGTAGGCGATATAGTAATTTCTTATCCTAAAGTACCGCTTACTCCAACTGAACTTGCGACTCAATCAAATAATTATTGGGTATATCAACCAGGTAATTACTATTTCAACGATTTAACAAACAATGATGTGGCAGGAGCAGTGTATTTAAATAGTACAAATACTAATAAATGTAATTTCCCCATTTTTAATAAATTTAATGAAATAAGCCTTGCAAATACTGATGGTTTAGGTTATCGAGATACGTTTGTATACCGTGTAGCGGAAACTCATTTAATTGCAGCCGAAGCTTATCTAAAAGCTGGTGATATGACAAAAGCTTTGTTTCATATAAACAGAGTTCGTGAGCGTGCTACAGGAGTTGTTAATTATTATACAACAATCACGATTGACAATATTCTTGACGAAAGAGCATGTGAGTTAGCTGGAGAAGATAACAGATGGAATATTTTAAAAAGAACGGGAAGATTAGAAGCGAGAATTAAACTGTATAATCCTCATGTTGCAAATCATGGTGGATTTGATGCTAGTGTGCATTTACTTCGTCCAATTCCTTCAAAAGAATTAGAACTTTCTGATGGTTCATTAAAACAGAATCCGGGTTATTAAAAGAACAATTATATTAAAATTTAGTTAGTTAGTTGAATATAATGGGCGAGTTAAGTTTTTACACTTTAGAAAAAATCTAAAGGAATTTATTTAATTCGTCTATTGTATTAAATTGAAAAACATATTAGAATCCTTTTTTATATTTAAAATATTAATATTCCTGCTTGATATGGAATTATTTATACTATAAAAGTCAAACATAGCATTCAATAAAAAATAGTATTTACTTTTTGTTATCAAATTGTAATTTCTCTTTTCTTCTGAAGCACTGTTAGAAGGAAAACAAAATCCGAATTAGTAAGCAACAAATATCAGTAATTGAGTAATGATAAAAATTAAATTACATTCAAATAGCGATATTAAATATTGTGAGATAAGGCAATTGATCTTGTTATTATTACTATTTTCATGTTTTGTTGGATATTCACAGGACAGGTATAAAAGACCAAAAAGTAATCCTATTATTCCTGATATGATTGCTGATCCCAGTATAGTAAAAATCGATGGGGTTTATTATTGTTATGCTACAACTGATGGGTATGATAAAGGGCTTTCTACTGCTGGTCCACCCGTAATTTGGAAGTCAAATGATTTTTTAAATTGGACTTTAATTCCTGATTTTTTTCCGTCTGTTACGAATATGGTTTATGTAGCTCCAAGCAAAGTCATCAAATTTAAAGACCAATTTTATTTCTATCCAACATTGAACCGGGAAATATTTGCCGCTGTAGCTGATACTCCACAAGGACCTTTTCGCTTAGTAAATAATTCTGTTGTATCAAGCGGTAATTTAAAACCAAAGCCGTTGGTACCAATAAAAGGGCCAAAAGGAACTAAAGGGATTGACGCAGAGGTGTTTGTTGATGATGATGGCCAGTCGTATTTATTTTGGGCACAACGAGGAGCAGCCCGCTTAAAAGAGGATAGAATTACACTGGATACAATAACAACAGTTATTCCAACAAAAAGACTTGGTTATTCTGAGGGCCCTATTGTTTTTAAACGTAAAGGGATTTATTATTATCTCTATACTTTGGAAGGTGATGAGAATTATAAATATGCCTATGGTTACTGCAAGAATTCACCATTAGGGCCCTATTTTTTTCCTGAAAATGATATTATCGCAACTACCGATACTCTGAAAAAAATTTATGGGCCAGGACACGGCACTGTTTTTTCAGAACCGGAAACGGATAACTATTATTTTGCTTATTTGGAGTTTGGCAATGGAAGCACCAATAGGCAGGTTTGGGTTGATAAACTAACCTTTAATAATGACGGGACTATCAAACCAGTCGTTTTATCGCATGAAGGAGTTGGAGCGCTGACAAAATCTAAAAAACTGTCCAACCTTGTTGTTCCAAAGCAAGTAAGTACTTCAAGTAATTTACCTGATTTGATTGTACAACCAATTAAAGATTCCACTTTAAAAAGAACAGAAAATTATAGTCCTGTCAATGCAATTGATGGATCGAATGGAACGAGATGGATGGCAGATTCTACCGATGTTTCGGCATGGTATCAGGTGGATTTAGGAAGTGTGATAAAGATTAAAAAAGCAGCAGCTTATTTCAGTAAGCCAACGGCTGGTCATGCGTATAAGTTGGAATATTCACAAGATGGAATACGTTGGAAAGTATGCGGTGGTCATGCAGCTATAAAGGTTCAATCGCCTCACATGGATTTGTTTTCGATAAAAGCAAGATTTTTAAAGCTCACTTTTTTAAGTGGTGTGCCTGGCTTGTGGGAGTTTAAAGTATATAATAATTAAAATTTAAAGGCAGAATCCTTTGAAAAGGACTGTTTTCAATCTAATGCTCTGATAAATGAAATTAATAAAATGGAGTTTTTTGTCTTTGCTTTTTACAGGATGTACCGTTTTAGTCAAGGAAGTGAATTATGTAAATCCCTTAATTGGTACAGCTCCTTCTACAACTATAAGTTCATTGAAACACGGAGACGGAACCGAAAATAATGCTCAGGTAGTTCCTTATGTAACGGTACCTTTTGGAATGACTAATTGGACACCGCAAACAAAAGACACTGAAATAAAATGCCTTGCGCCTTATTACTATGTTGATACTGTGATTCAGGGATTTAGAGGGAGTCATTGGTTGAGTGGTTCTTGTGTACAAGATTATGGAAGTATGACCATAATGCCTATTTCGGGATCTTTGAAATGCTTACCAACGGTTCGTGGTTCTAAATTTTCACACGACAAAGAAAAAGCGACCCCTTATTCTTATCAAGTGCATTTAGATGATTATAGTATAAATGCTGAAATGACAGCAACAAAGCGCTCTGGTCTGTTCAAATTCACATTTGAAAAAGCAGGAGAAGCACATATTGTCGTGAATCCAAACAGTGATGAAGGGCAGGGTTTTGTTAAAATAATTCCAGAAAACAATGAAATTGTAGGATACAATCCAGTACACAGAATCTATCAGGGTATTGGTGAAGAAGCTGGTTTCAAGGGATATTTTGTAGTGCAGTTCAGTCGTAAGTTTAAAGATTTCGGAGTGTATCAAGACAATAAGATTTTGAAAGGAACTACTCAAATTTCTGATTTAAAAAATTTAGGAGGTTTTATTTCTTTTGAGGCATCGAAAAATGAAATTCTATACGCAACGGTTGGAACCTCGTTTACCAGTATTGAGCAGGCAAGAAAAAATTTAGAAGCCGAAACGAAAGGTTTGGATTTCGAAGAAGTTCAAGATGATTTAAAAAATACTTGGGGAAAATTACTTTCTAAAGTTAAAGTGGAAGGAAGCAATGAGGATGATAAAATAAAATTCTACACCGCCATGTACCATAGCTTTTTGCAACCCAGAACTTTCAATGATGCTGATGGTTCTTACGTAAGTTTTGCAGGTGGAAAAAAGATACTGAATTCGGGAGATAAGGATTATTATGATGATTTTTCGATGTGGGATATCTATAGAGCAGGACTTCCTTTAGTCAGTCTTCTCGAACCAAAGGCAAGTGCCGATATGATGAACAGCTTGTTTTTAAAAGCAGAGCAGGGTGGTTGGCTTCCTATATTTCCATGTTGGAATAGCTATACATCAGCAATGATTGGTGATCACGCTGTTGCAGCTATTGCGGATGCTTATTCGAAGAATCTAATTGAAATTAATGAGAAGCAATACGGCTATTTATTAAAAAATGCATTCGAATCACCTAAAACAATTGAGGAATACAAACAAGGCAAAGGACGCAGAGCATTGGAATCTTATTTGAAATATGGCTACGTTCCTCTGGAAGATGGCGTAGAAGATTCTTTTCATAAAAAAGAACAAGTTTCAAGAACTATGGAATATGCATTTGACGATTTTGCCCTGAGTCAGATCGCAACTAAAAGAGGGGATTTAAAGAATGCTGAAATTTTGAAAAAAAGAGCTTTAAATTACCAAAACGTATTTAGTACATCGGATTTAGCGGTGAGAGCAAAATATGCAGACGGTAGTTTTATAAAAGAATATGATAAGTTTAGTAAGCAATCTTTCATTACCGAAGGAACTCCTTATCAATATACTTGGTATGCTCCACAAGATATTGCGGGACTCATGAAGTTGATGGGAGGGAAAGATGGATTTAACGATAATTTAGATCATTTTTTTGCTTCGGGGCAATATTGGCATGGAAATGAACCCGGTCACCAAATTCCATTTTTATATAATTTTTCAGGACAACCTTGGAAAACACAGCAAAAAGTTTCCGAAATAATGAAAACAGAATATAGTGTGGCAGTAGGAGGATTAAGCGGAAATGATGATGCAGGTCAAATGTCAGCTTGGTACGTTTTTGCGGCAATGGGTTTTTATCCGGTTTGCCCTTCAGTTCCTGAATATGTTATTTCGGCACCTCATTTTGATAAAATAACGCTACATATTGGAAAAGGAAAAACGTTAATTATCAATGCAAAAGGAGCTTCTTCAGGAAATAATTTTATACAAAATCTAAAAATAAACGGAACAGGATATGACAAAACCTACCTCAGTCATTTTGATATGATGGATGGAGGCATATTAGATTTTAAAATGGATAAACAACCTAATAAATCTTGGGGCGCATCATCCACAAACAGTCCCTTTTCATTATCTAAACAATAAAAAATACAGCAGCATGAGTACTATTAAAAATATATTCTTTAGTCTTTTTCTAATTATAATTGGAAACAGCACCATGAATAGTCAAACAAAAAAACCAGATTTAAAAGCCGTTTCAATCGTCGATTTTGGAGCTATTGCAGATGGAAAAACGATTAACACCGTTGCAATTCAAAAAGCGATTAATGCCGTTTTTGAAAAAAATGGAGGAAGAGTTATTTTTCCTAAAGGAATATTTTTGTCAGGAAGTATAGAATTAAAGAGTAATGTAGAAATGCATTTTGAAGATGGTGCAGTTTTGTTAGGAAGTAAGGATCCTTTTCAATACAAAAGACTCAAGAGTAATAAAGCTCTGGTTTTAGCTAATAAAGCATCCCGGATTTCAATAACAGGAAATGGTATTATTGACGGACAAGGAAGAGTATTGGCACTGGCAGTTGATAGTTTGCATCATAATAAAATAATGATAGACTCTAATTACAATTATGTAAGAATGCGACCAAGTGAGCGAAACCGACCTGAATTGATCAATTTCAAATCATGCAGTGATGTTACCATTTCCGATGTCACCATAAAAGATGCCTCAAGTTGGGTTCAAACCTATGAACAATGTACTAATCTAATTATTGATAAGGTTAAAGTTAACAGTACTGCATTTTGGAACAATGATGGTTTTGATATTGTAGATTGTAGTAATGTGCGCATTACAAATTGCGATGTTAACGCCGCAGATGATGGCATTTGTTTAAAATCGGACAATCCTAAATTTTTTAACGATCAAATCTATATTGCAAATTGTAAGATACGATCTAGTGCAAATGCAGTGAAATTTGGCACAGCTTCTTACGGGGGATTTAAAAATGTAATTATAGAAAATATCAAGGTATTTGATACTTTTCGCTCAGCTATTGCTATTGAGTCCGTTGATGGTGGCGTCATTGAGAATGTTACTGTCAATAATATTGAAGCAGTTAATACGGGTAATGCTTTTTTTATACGTTTGGGATATCGTAAAGGAAAGAAACCGGGTATTGTAAGAAATATTTATATAAAAAATGTAAAAGTTCAAGTTCCATTTGGTCGACCAGATATAAATTATGATTTACGAGGTCCTGAAGTGAATTTTTTTCATAACCCGTTTCCAGTTTCTATTGCAGGTATTCCAGGGAATTTTATTCAAGACGTGGTGCTAGAAAATATTGAAATTTCTTATCCGGGAAGAGCTTCTAAAGGGATGGGATATATTCCTTTAAGTCGAGTAGAACAAGTTCCAGAAAAGATTAAAGACTATCCTGAATTTTCAATGTTTGGTGAACTTCCTGCTTGGGGATTCTATGTGCGTCATGTAAAAGGAATTTCTTTTAAAAACGTGAAATTAACCTTGGACGATACTGATTATCGACCAGCATTTGTATTTGATGATGTTGAAAATTTAAGTATGGAAAAAATAACGCTCCCTTTGGATAAAAAAGAACAAGTTTTTCTCAATAATACAAAATCAATTACTCTTGACAATGCTATAAAAAATCAAGCAAACAGGAATTAAATTTATAAAAAACTAAAAGTAACAATAGTTAGAAATAAAGATTTATTTTTGATTTTTAGGGATATTAATACCCTTTTTTAGCGCTATTAATAAATTATTTTTTTACCGATGAAAAAATCAATCATACTTATTATTCTGTTAACGCAATCTTTCATGAATGCGCAGGATTTACTTTTTGAACATTATAATGAGATAAATGGGCTTTCGCATAATTCTGTCCGATCCATTGTGCAAGATACCAAAGGATTTTTGTGGTTAGGAACTTTTGGAGGTTTGAATCGTTTTGATGGGTATGATTTTAAAGTATATAATAGTCAGGTAAATAATACCAGTTATCTTCAAGATGATGACATAGTGGCTATGGGATTGGATAAAGCAAATAATTTATGGATTGGAACCAATAATGGATTGACTAGACATAATATAATCACTTCAACTTTTAAAACGTACCACTATAATTCGAAACAGAAGAATTCTTTAATTGACAATAGAATAAGATCAGTTTACATAGACCATTCAGCAAGACTCTGGATAGGGACAAAGGATAATGGATTGTGTTATTTTAATTATAAAAATGAACTGTTTTACAAAATAAAAATTAAGAATGTAGAAAACATACGAGCAATTTATCAAACTAAAGATGGTAAAATTTGGTTCTCCACTTTTTCAAATGGAATTTTTAGTTTTAATATCGATAATCAAGGGGTAGTTTCTAATATTAAGAACTATGATTTAAGTTATTCTAATTTACAATTTGAAAAGAATCCAGAGTGTAATTTTCTTATTGAAGATAAAAAAAATGATTTTTTTGTAGGAACGAAAAATGGATTATTCAAGTTAAATAAAGTTAAAAATAAATTAGAATTAGTTGCTCAAAAAAATAATGAGCTAGATTATTTTAGGTGCATCACTATAGGTCCAAAAGGGGATTATTGGATTGGTACACTTAATGGAATCATAGAATGCAAAAGTCTTGAAGATATCTCAAAAGATACTTATAAAAGACATATTCCGGATTTGAAAAATAGTAATTCATTAGTAAATAATTACATAATATCACTGTTTTTCGATAAATCAGAAATATTGTGGATAGGAACTGAAAATGGGTTAGATAAATATGATCCTTTTGTAAATCAATTTAAAATATTAACAGGAAATTTTGCGACAAATAATAAGCTTCCCATTGTTAGTTGTTTTGGAAAAACATATGATAAAAAATTAATTGTTGGGACAAATTCGAACGGTCTGTTTTTGAGGGAGAACAATAAATATGTCCAAATATTAAAAAAATATTCAAAAATTTCGACTATTTATTCGACAGATGGAAAAATATTTTACATAGGATTGTGGGATGGAAAAATGTTGAAATACAATTATTTAAATAATACTGATGAGCTTTTAGATGTTGGTTTTAAAAAAGGACCTGTTTTATCTTTTTTTAAAAATACGGATGATACAGTATTGATAGGCTCTTTTGGAGAAGGAATGGTAGAGTTTAATAGTACTACTAAAAAGCATCGGTTTATAAGGGAAGATGTATTGAAAAATCAGGCTGTCAATAAAATAATTGCTACACCAGATCATACGATATGGCTAGCGACTGAAGAAGGTATTTTTAAATATAATAGCACAACTAATAAAATACGGAATTATAGTTCGAATGTTCGGGACGGTTTGTCTAACAACATGATAAAAGATTTAATTATAGATGCTAAAGGTGTACTTTGGGTGGGTACACGTCAAGGATTAAATTATTATGATGCTCGAAAGGATAAATTTGTTGTAGAAGGATCGCCGGTTGAATTGAAAAACATTTGGGTTACCGATATTGCTATTGATAGTTCAGGTGTCATGTGGTTGAACATGAATTATAATAAAATTGGGAGATATAATAAAAAAACCAAAGAAGTAAGAATCTTTTATGTAAATAACGGTGTAAGGTCTAATATAGTCAATAATAGAGGTTTCTTTTTCTATGAAAATTCTACAATATATTTAGGGGGAGATAAAGAGATAATTTACTTTTCTCCTTCTAAAATAATAGAGAACAAATGGTCTCCATCACCAATTATTACGGAGTTCAAAGTTCAAAACAAAGAAGTATTGCCTGGTGTTGAAATTGAGGGGCAATTAATAGTAAAAGAAGATTTGAATTATGCTAAATCAGTAGATTTAAATTACAACAACAGAAACTTTTCAATTACGTTTTCAGCACCTTCTTATGCGAAAGAACGATTGAATAAATTTCAATATAAGCTAGTAGGTCTAGATAATGATTGGATTAATGTTAATAGTAATTCCAGAACCATTCAATACACCAATTTATATCCCAAAAAGTATATTTTAAAAATAAGATCATCAAATAATAATGGGTATTGGAGTCCTCCGGTTTCTTATAATATAAATATCCTGCCTCCTTTTTGGATGACTTATAAGGCATTTTTATTGCTATTAATTCTAGTATCGGTACTGATCTTTTTTGTGAGAAAACAGATTAAAGTGCGCTCAAAACTGAAACACGAACTCTTATTAGAAAAAGTTAAAAGGGATCATGAAGAAAAACTATCGAATGAAAAATTACTTTTTTTTACTAATATCTCACATGAATTAAGGACACCATTGACACTAATTCTAGGTCCGGTTAAACAATTAATGGAACAAGGGAATGGGACTGATTATGAGAAAGCTAAAGTGAATTTAATCTATCAAAATGCAAATCGATTGCTACTATTGGTAAATCAGATTCTTGATTTTAGAAAAGCGCAGTCCGGTGAGCTAAAACTGAAGGTTTCAAAAACAGAAATTTTGGCGAACACACAAAATATTTTCAATTCTTTCGTCCAGTTTGCAGAAGAAAAGACTATAAATTTTAACTTAAACTGTGAAAATGAAGTTATTGAAGGTTGGATAGATATAGATAAATATGATAAAATTTTATATAATCTTCTTTCAAATGCGCTTAAATTCACCAATAGCTATGGGAATGTCGATTTGTTTATAGGTGTCGAAGAAGGGATTCATAAAAAATTAATTATTGAAGTAAGTGACGACGGCGTTGGAATTCCGATTGAAAGTCAGGAGAAAGTGTTTTCCAGATTTTATCAGGTGAAAAGCAGTAAAAAAAATAATACAGGTTCTGGAATCGGTTTGTCTCTTGTTAAATCATTAGTGAGTATTCATAAAGGAAAAATTAGTCTTCAGAGTGCTCCAAATAAAGGGAGTGTTTTTACATTAGAATTGCCAATTTCTAAGGACAGCTTTAAGAAGAATGAAATCTTTGATTTTGTTCCTAATGGTTTAAATATGCCAGAGTTAGCGTTTGATAAGACGAAAAAAGTAAATAATAATACTGATATTAAACAAAGTATTTTAGTAATTGAGGACAATGTTGAGTTGCGATTATTTTTAATTGATTATTTGTCAGATTTTTATATTGTGCACGGGGCAAGCAATGGGGAAGAGGGACTCAACATATGTCGGAAAATTAAACCCGTATTATGTGTGGTCGATGTTATGATGCCGGTTATGGATGGGTTTCATTTTGTAGAAGAGATTAAAAATGATGAAAATATAAGTCATACTCCAGTTATAATGTTAACTGCATTATCTGAAAATGAAAGTAAAATAAAAGGATACGCTTTAGGTGTCGATGGATATTTGGTAAAACCTTTTGACCCCTCGCTACTAAAAACAAGGATAGACAATATAATCAAAACACGTTTTGAATTAAAACAAAAATTTTCTGGAGAAGTCGAGAGTGATATATCCTCGTTGACCCATTCACAAATTGATATTGAGTTTATCTCAAAGGTAAAGGAGCTAATAGAATTAAATATTGATGACGTTAAATTAACAACCAACTTTTTATGTATTGAACTAGCTATGAGTTCCTCTAAACTGTATAGAAAAATAAAACAGTTAACAGATTTGTCGCCTAACGAGTTCATTAAAACATTGCGTTTAAAAAAATCTGCTCAGTTATTAAAAACTAAAAATTATAATGTTTCAGAAGTTGCAGAGATGGTTGGTTTTAGTGATCCATTATATTTTAGTAAGTGTTTTAAAATACAATTTGGTCATTCTCCAAGTTCTTTAACGAAATAGCTTTTTATAATGGAGGGGACTATTTAACATTCGATGGGGTAATTTTACAACTAGTGTAGGGTTAATAAATTTATTGTCACGATTAAAATTACAATGCCGGTAGGTAATTAAATAAGTATTATTATAAAGAATTTGAATAAAATGAGATTTTCAAAAATTATAGTCCCAGTTTTGTTGCTAAACATAGGTATGCCGGTAGTAGGGCAAAAAAAAGAAACAGTTAATTACTCAAAAGTTTGGGTAGCCGATAATGGTGATGGAACGTATAAAAATCCTATTATACACGCTGATTACTCGGATTTAGATGTGGTTAGGGTTGGAAAAGAGTATTATATGACTGCATCGTCTTTTAATTGTGTACCAGGATTGCCAATTCTTCATTCTAATGATCTTGTCAATTGGAAACTCATTGGTCACGCCATTAAAAAGCAAATTCCTTTAGAAGTATTTAATAAACCGCAACACGGTAATGGAGTATGGGCACCGAGTATCCGATTCCATAATAATGAATTTTATATTTATTACTGTGATCCTGATTTTGGAATTTATCTCGTTAAAGCTAAGAAGCCAGAGGGGCCTTGGTCCGAACCCATTTTAGTGAAAGGCGGTAAGGGGTTGATAGACCCAACGCCTTTGTGGGATGATGATGGGCAGGTATATCTTGGATATGCTTATGCCGGGAGCCGCGCAGGAATAAAAAGTATTTTGGTGATTTGTACAATGAATGCTGAGGGTTCTATTGCTCAAAATGATGAAGTGATGATTCTTGATGGACATGAGGAAGAACCAGTAGTAGAAGGGCCTAAATTATACAAACATAATGGTTATTATTATGTTTTTGCTCCTGCAGGAGGTGTTTCAACAGGTTGGCAAACGGTTTTACGGTCAAAAAATATTTATGGTCCTTATGAAAAAAGAAAAGTAATGGATCAAGGAAAAACGGAGATTAATGGACCACATCAAGGAGCTTGGATTCAAACGCAAGCTGGAGAAGATTGGTTTTTTCATTTTCAAGACAAAAAAGCTTATGGTAGAGTTGTTCATTTGCAGCCCATGAAATGGGTTGACAATTGGCCTGTTATAGGAATTGATGATGATAAAAATGGCGTTGGGGAACCAGTGATGGTTTATAAAAAACCAAATGTTGGAAAAACATTTCCTATTCTAACTCCTCCTGATGGAGATGAGTTTAATAGTCTTAAATTGGGACTCCAATGGCAATGGCATGCAAATCCAGAAGTGAATTGGGGGTTTCCCACAAGTATGGGATATTTCAATATGTTTTGTCGTCCTGTACCGGAGGAAGCAATAAATTTATATGATGTACCCAATTTATTGTTGCAAAAATTGCCTTCTGAAGAATTTACCGCGACGGCTAAGCTTACTTTTAATGCTCGTTTTGACGGAGAATATACGGGATTGTTAATTATGGGGCTTGATTATAGCTATTTATGTCTAAAACAAGAGGGAGGAAAACTCTTTCTTTCTCAAAAAACCGCTGAAAACTGCGACAAAAAAGGAATAGAATCGGAAAGTAATCAAGTTCAAATTGAAAATAAAACAGTTTACCTGCAAGTTAAAGTAAAAAAAGGAGGGATATGTGATTTTTCATATTCTCAAGACGGTATAAATTTCAATAGTATTGGGCAAAGTTTTACAGCAAAAGAAGGAAAATGGATAGGAGCTAAAATAGGTTTTTTAGCACTTAGAAAAGGAAAAATAAATGATGCTGGGAGTGTAGCTATTGATTGGTTTAGAATAACAAATTAATGTAGATGTCAGAGTTTGACTGTCGAATTCTTTATTTGTCATTTTTTAAAATTTTCGGAACTCAGTATAGTTCAGAACGGTTAGTCTATTTAAATGAATAATTTATCACTTTTAATATTGATATATAAACACTAAATAAAAAAATATAATAGAATGGATTTTAATTTATCTAAAGATTTAGAAAAGGACATAGTTTTTGAACAGATTGCTTCTTTCTTGAAAGATGAAAATTTTACTGTAGTACAAAAGGATCAAACTCGACCTTGGGGAGGTTTTTTTGTAATTGATGAAAAGCAAGCACAAGCTTTTGCTACAAAATTTTTTCCACTTCTTGAAATGTCTGAAATTCAGATTACCAATAAATTAAGTCCGAAGATTTTGGTTGTTGCACCCAATAAGCGATTGTCTTGGCAATATCATTTTAGAAGAGCTGAGATTTGGACAATTTTTTCAGGCTCAGTTGGGGTTAAAACGAGTGCCACTGATGAGGAAGGAGAACTTCAACAGCTTAATCAAGGAACTTTTATTCAAATGAATAAAGGCGAACGTCATCGTTTGATAGGTTTGGATTCTTGGGGAATTGTAGCTGAAATTTGGCAACACACAGATTCTAATGACCCTTCTGATGAAGAAGATATTGTTCGTTTGCAGGATGATTTTGGAAGATAGTTTTTTCTTTTTATTAGACACTAATTTTTAGCATATCCAAAATACTTTTATTACTATAAATGTAAGTTTTCTAAAGACAATAATCTTAGCGTTAAAAAAAACTCATGACCATTTTTTATCGATATTGGATTTAATCAGTCTTCCAGAAAAAATGTAATGAAATTATAAGGGGTTGTCAGATGAGAATACACAAAGAAGTAAAATCTAAAAGATTAAAAATAATACCTCAACAAAGTCAGTTGAAAGATGTTGAGAGAAAGCTCCCCGCTCTTGAAGAGAAATGGTTTGTTGGTGAGATCAATGAGACTAGCTTTGAAAAGTGGTATTTGGAATACAATGATAAAATAATAAAACTAAAAAGGTCAATTGAAAAACTAAAGTCATAGTGGGCAAAATAATTGATACTCTTGAGCATAAATTAGATGTATTTATTAATATAAAACATATTCAATCAAGGGACTCTATTACAGAAAAGAGAACTAATAAAGATGTTATTTCATAATAATTTATACTATCGTAATGGTTTTTTTTTTTGACCAAATCGATAGCAGAACCATTAAAGTATAATTTGGAAGCCATGAAGATTAGAGGTTTTTATGTGATATAAGTTGTATTTCTAAGATTTTAACTCAATAAATATGGTAAAAGTGTTCGACACTCCCGGTCACTATAATTGATTTTTAATATACAATAAATTGATATTCAATTACTTATGTTTTATTCGAAATATTGAATTTTAGTGGTCGAACCCTTTGTTAAGCCTTGATTTTACTGAGGTTTAGACATAAAAAAAGCCTGAAAATCATCGATTTTCAGGCTTTGTGGAGTCGCCGGGATTACAATCGAACACCTAATTCCTATATTAACTTTTTTTGATAGCTTAAAATTATAGTGTAATATATTGATTTTTAATTATTTAAATAATTTAATTCAATAATTGCTTTTTAAGTTTAAAATTTTTACCTAAGTACTTTTAACGTTTTTTAATAATTCTAAGTTTTTTATAGGTAAAAAGGTGTACATAAAGGAGACGTTAGAGTTCGACTGTCGAACTCTTTTTCACAGTCAAACTCTTTATGTAGATAGAAATTAGGATAGATTATCATGAACATTCAATTTTATATCATTCAAAGGTTCTAGCAATGTAAAGTAGATTTTTCTAAATTACTGATATAACAGTAAAACGACTTTTTATGTCTCTTATTTAGGTCAATTGACTACAAATTGTTTGGAAATTACCGCTATAACAGTAAAAAACAATGTTTTCGTATTTAAATACTTGTATTGTAGAGCATATTTGTTTATTTTTACTGTTAAAACGGTAAAAAATGAATGATTTTAATTTAGGCATCTTCATAAAAGAGCATCGTAAGCAAGCAGGATTAACACAATTAGAATTGGCTAATCTAGCAGGATTAGGGAAAACTACAGTTTTTGATATTGAAAAAAATAAAGAAACAGTTAGCTGGAATAATCTTTTAGCAGTACTAAAAGTATTGAACATTGAAATCCAGTTTAAAAGTCCAATCAATAAATAATTATGAGAAAAGCAATAATATTTGTTCATGATAAAAGAGCAGGAGTATTGACTGAGAATAGGAGTGGAGGTTATCTATTTACTTATGATGAAAGTTATGATGGCGAAGCAGTTTCATTGACTATGCCTATAACTAATAGAGACTATTCATTTGTCAAATTCCCATCTTTTTTTGAAGGATTGTTACCTGAAGGCATAATGCTTGAAGGGCTTTTGAAAATTGCTAAAATTGACAAAACCGATTATTTCTCACAACTTATTGCAACAGGAAATGATTTGGTAGGAGCAGTAACGGTAAAAGAATGGAAACATGAATAGATGCCCAATAACTTACGAATTATGCGGTACCGAAAAATACAGTGAAAAAGGACTCCGAATGATTACTCCTAAACTTACTGCATTAAATGATTTACCATTTACGGCAGCCGAACAAAGACAAGAAGCTGCTAATCGTGCAAAGAAATTGTCTATTCAAGGAGTACAGCCAAAATTAAGTGCTGTTATTTCAGTTGTAAATCTACAATTTGAAATTGTAGATCAGTTTGGTAATTATATTATAAAACCTCAAAATGACATCTTTCCTGAGCTACCAGAAAATGAAGATGTGACTATGAAGATGGCAAAAGTCTATGGGCTTGATGTGCCTCTTCATGGGTTGATTTATTCAAAAGATGGTAGTCTTTCTTATTTTATCAAACGATTTGACAGATACAGTAAGGGAAAAAAATATGCTACTGAGGATTTTACACAATTAACTGGCAATTCAAGAGATACCAAGTACGATTATACTATGGAAAAGTTAGTCAGAGTAATTGACGATTACTGCACTTTTCCTGCTATAGCTAAAGCCGATTTCTTTAAACGAGTTTTATTCTGTTTCATAACAGGTAATGAAGATATGCACTTAAAGAATTTTTCAGTAATTACTAAAGCTGGAAAAACAACTTTGACTCCAGTTTATGATTTCTTAAATTCTTCTATTTCCATTAAAAATCCACAGGAGGAATTAGCCTTATCTCTCAAAGGGAAAAAGAGTGATTTTAAGTCAACGGAATTGATAGATTATTACGCAAGAGAACGTTTAGAGCTTAATAACAAAACAATTGATGCCATTTTATCTGATATGAATAAAAGTCTATCCAGATGGACACAACTTGTAGAAATATCTTTTTTATCTGATATTATGAAAGAAAAGTATCTGAAGTTAATGGAAAATAGAATTAGGAGATTTTAATAATTATTGGGTCTGTCGCATCTAATAATAACCTTTACCTTTCATTCTTTTTTAATCCTTCAATTCTTGAATACTAAAGGTCATTGTTCTCCAAAATCTATAATTCTTAAGACAATATTTTTCAAACTTAGGTTTACGTTGAGTTAAAGAGGTCTTTAGGAAATAAAAATGTGGGAGTTTCAGTTGTTCACCCTACAATTCAACGTTGAGTATATAGGTTTGCACCATTTATTAAGGCGCAAATGAGTAAACGAAAAATAGGAGTAGAGCCAAGTTAGAGGCTGTATTAAACCAATATAAAAGTTAAAGGTATTATAGATTTTTTTTAGAAAAAAAAACAAAATTAACAGAAAGCGGATACATTTTTTTGCTTCTAAAATTATTCAATTATTTCTTTACTTCAATTGCTTGTTGAAGAATAGCACGAGAATCGGCACTTGATATGGGGCTTACTGTGCGATTAGTAACTTTCCAGCCATCTGTAGTTCGCAAGAGTTTCCATTGGTTCACTGTGAGTTGATAAATAGAAAATCCAGGAGAAGTTCCTTTACCAGAAAGTTGCACATGAGAGGCTGTTGTGTCTGGCATCACTATCAGCAAATAACCTGTAGCTACTGCAGTATCGCCATTTAGCGTGATATGAGGAAGCATTGCTAAATGTGTCATTCCGCCCTTGATAGCCTCCTTCTGTTCAGGTGCATTGACGATTTTCAAGATTTCATCTCGACCTTTATCTTGCTGTGCAGCTCCTCGGTCAAAGGTGGCATCTTCTGTAAACATTTTCGTCCAATACGATTCCGATGCTACATCAGAACTAAAAGCAGAACCTGCAAGAAGGTTTAGGATTTCAAGTCGGTCTTCAGTGGCTATAATACGTGCGAGAAGTTGTTCTGTATTCAAAGTACTTGTTTGTTTATGGAGAGTCGAGTTACCTATTTTGTTTTTAGCCTCTACTTTCTGGGCAGAGAGTAGATTAGAAATTAATAAAAAGGCGATATACAATACAAATCTTATATTAAAATTAGCTTGGCTTTTCATTTTTGATAGTTTAAAATTGATTTGATAAAACTCTTAAAAATTAAATTTGGTAATCTTCTCTAACGGGACAAAATATATCAAATATCTTACATTTTGTAAGTGCTTTTCCTCCGTGTACCATATTAGGAGGTATCACAGCAAGTTGTCCCTTTTCATAGATTTTTGTGTCCTCGCCAATGGTCAATTCAAATTTCCCTTCCAAAACTTGGGTGACTTGCTCATGGAAATGTGCATGCATGGGTAAAATCGCCCCTTCTTCAACATCCCAGTAACCCAAGGTTAAATTTTCTGTATGAACAAACCTTGCCTTGAACCCTTCTTTTATTTCATTTTGTGTTAGTGTGTCTACTTCAATCATCTTTTTAGTTCAATTGTTTTTATCTTAGTTTCTTTCCATTTTAGGTAGCCTCGAGCATTCATGATTAGAAAAAAACATTGCCTATACTGATACCAAAACTTTGCATTCTAAAAATTCCCAAATATATCCAAAGTACATTAGCAAGTATATAAGAAATGAAACCTATTCGATTTTTATTGCCTATTAGATAAACCGCTAACAAACTTGAAGCCATTGCCAGCCAATCTAAACCATAATATTTTAGTAATATATCCATGCCGAAATTGCTTTTAACTTTTAATGAATATGGATTCCACCATTAACATCAATAGTAGCACCAGTAATGAATCCCGAAAGGTCAGAAGCCAAAAAAAGACAAGTACCTGCTAACTCTTTCGTTTTACCAACACGTTTTAATGGAATTCCTGAAATTACATTATTCAATTGTTCTTCTGAAAGTCCGTCTAACATACTGGTTTCAATCATAGCTGGGCAAATTACATTAGCTCGAATATTCAGGGGAGCAAATTCTCTGGCTATAGCTTTAGTAAGGCTCATAACACCACCTTTTGAAGCGGCATAGTGAGTACCTCCTACCAAACCTCCCCCACGTTGTGCCGACAATGATGATAAATTGACGATAACTCCAGCTTGCTTTTCCGTAAATATTTTCAGGGCACTTTTGCAAATATTGAAAGTCCCTTTTAAGTTTACATCCATTATCAAATCATACCCTTCGTCTGTGATAGACAGCATCCCTTCTGATTTTACAATGCCCGCACAATTCACTAAGCAGTCAATAGTTCCGAAATGTGCTACAGCTTTTTCTATCACTTTATCACAATCTGATGTATTTCGTATATCACATTGAAGATAAATAATGTCAGGTTTATGACCTATTTGTGAAGCGATAGTGGTACCAACCTCATTGGCTATTTCGGCATTCATTACCAAATCAAGAAGTACTAATTTAGCCCCATGAGCAGCAAAAAGTTCTGCCGTAGCATATCCGATACTGCGTAAAGATGCAGCCCCAACAATCACACAAACTTTGTTTTCTAACAATAGGTGATTGTATTTTTTATCTTTGTTTAAGTCTATATTTTTCATATGTTTTCTAAATAGTAATATTTTCAATTATTACGGCATAGCCCATTCCTACACCAACACACATAGCTGCAAGGGCATATTTTTTCTTGGTACGGTGTAGTTCATTCATAGCTGCTTGAATGATTCGAGTACCCGACATTCCTAGTGGATGTCCAAGTGCAATTGCTCCGCCATTTGGGTTTACTCTTGTGTCATCATCGGCAATCCCTAAGTTTCGTGTAACGGCTAAACATTGAGCTGAAAAAGCTTCATTGAATTCAAATACGTCTATTTGGTCGAGTGTCAACCCTGCTTTTTGCAACGCTTTTTGTGTTGCTCCAACAGGGCCAATTCCCATAATTCTGGGTTCTACGCCTACTACCGCCGAGGATACGATTCTTGCTTTTGGAATAAAATTAAGTCTTTTTACTGCTTCCTCCGAAGCAATCAACATGGCAGCAGCTCCATCATTTAATCCGGAAGAATTTCCTGCTGTTACTGTTCCTCCTTCTTTCTTGAAAATGGGGTTTAATTTGGAAAGGATTTCAATTGTTGTACTGCCTTTAATAAATTCATCTGTATCAAAAACAGTGATATTACCTTTTCTATCAGTCCTTTCAATTTTCATGATTTCATCCGCTAAAATTCTGTTTTGTTGAGCCAAAAAAGCTTTTTGCTGTGAGCGAAAGGCAAACAAATCTTGATTCTCACGGCTAATTCCATACATAACTGCTAAATTTTCAGCAGTTATGCCCATTGCATCGGTACCGTATAATTTTTGCATTTCAGGATTAATAAATCGCCATCCAAAACTACTATCAAACAGTTGCGCATCATTGCCAAAAGGTTTTGATGTTTTAGAAATTACCCACGGGCCGCGGGTCATGTGTTCCATTCCGCCCGCAATAAAAATAGCACCGTCATCAGCTTTGATAGCTCTATTGGCATGAATAATCGCCGACATTCCTGAAGAACATAAACGATTGACTGTTTCGCCGGGAACGGTGTGTGGTATTCCGGCTAATAGTAAAGCCATTCGTGCTACATTTCGATTGTCTTCCCCCGCTTGGTTATGACAGCCTAAAATCACATCGTCAATTAATTCTGTTGGTAAATTTGGGTTTCTTTTGATGAGTTCTTTAATTGGCAAAGCTGCCAAATCATCGGCACGAACATTTGATAAACTACCGCCTAAACTACCAATGGGTGTTCGGATAGCATCAATGATATAGGATTGTTTCATATGTAGATAATATTTGTTTTTTTAAAGGAATATGGTATCGCCATTCTTCATTCCAGTTTGTGTTTTGGAATCATGGCGATTTCATCTGATTAAAAATTGTTTATGTTATAGCTTAATAAATTCATAACTGCTTTTATGATTGTTTTGAACGTTTAAAATTGTATGCTGCATTTTCTATTAAAATTTTTTCCATTTGAGTTTCTGAATATCCCAATTCGCTAAGAATTTCGGTAGTGTCCCATCCACAAGGAACAGCAGTAGAACGCGCCGAAGGATAATGGCCATCAACTTTTATAGTGGAACGAATTACAGCAGTTTTTCCTTCGGTTGGATGATTTTCAAAATCAATTAGCTCAACCTCCTTTAAATGTGGGTCATTAGTTAATGTTTCAAGTGTATGGCAGGGCATAGCGGGTAGATCCGTTTCTCGAAATATTTTAAGCCATTCATCAGTGGACCTATTATCGAGTGCCGCACCACGAATTTCAAACCATTCTGAAACGTATTTTGCCCTGCTTGCCACCGATATAAATCGTTCATCGTGGAGTAGTTCAGCTCTATCCGTTATTTTTAAAAAGGCTTGTACCTGAGCATCAGTATTGATGGTAAAGGAAATATATCCATCCTTTGTTTTAACAGGCTGATTATGCGGACTTAAAAGTCGAAGGTCGCCTGGAGGACCAAGAGGCGGTTCAAAGCTTTGTTGCGCTAAATGTTCTTGCAAAACAAAAGATGCCATCGTTTCAAACATCGGTATTTCTATACTTGCACCTATTCCAGTATTTTGGCGTTGCATCAGTGCTGCCATAACTGTGCCTGCCGTAATTTCGCCCACAACGTGGTCACAGATTAACATAGGAACGTAAGCCGGTTTTCCGTCACGAGCCATCGTTAATCCTGCAATACCCGAAGCACCTTGCAAAACACTGTCGTAAGTTGGCAACCCTGAATAAGGTCCATCTGTGCCATAGCCTGTTATCAAACAATATATTTTTTCTGGATATTTTGACCTGATCGTAGCTGCATCTAAACCCAATCGCTCTAAAGCATCGGGTCGCATATTGGCAACAATCACATCACACCATTCCACTAATTTTTGAATGATTTGCTGCCCCCTTTCTTTTTTTAAGTCGAGACAAATATTCTTTTTCCCTCGATTAAGATGTAGGTAAGCTCCCGAATGTTGTCCCGTAGGTGACATTCCTCCCAGACCACGCATCAAATCGCCCGATGGGCTTTCAACCTTTATGATTTCTGCACCGTATTGCCCCAATCGCCAAGTTGCCACTGGACCAACAACTACGGATGTTAAATCTAGTATTTTGATGCCTTTTAATGGTTCAAACTTCATATTCAATTATTTTACGTTAGCTTCGGCCTCTACCGCTATTTCATTATTATCGTCAAAAACTTTCAACTCCCAGCCCGTTTCTTTTTGTTCGGCAGTCAGGGTCATCGGTCTGTTACAATACAGCGGTGCTATATGTTTTACTTTTATAGCTGTCATTTCCAGCCCCAAATAGGTTCTTAAAAATTCAGTTAATAAAAGTGTAGTTAAACCACCGTTTACTACCAAATCTGGAAGTCCTTCAATATTTTGAGCATAATCCCTATCCAAGTGAATTTTATGAGAGTTAAATCCCAATGCAGAGTATTGGAATATAAGTGTTTCATCAGGAATTACTTGTTGCTGATGTTTCGATTCAATAGATTGGGAAGATGTTTTTTCAGAATTCTTCGAAGCGGTACTCGCACTTAGCAAAATGTAGGTTTGGGTTTCAATAATGGCGGGAATTGATGCAGTAACAGGACGTAATTCGTGTTGGATGGTTACAATTGCCATCGGTCCCGAATTAGTTGTTTTTTCTACGATGCTTTTGATAAAACTCGTTTTTTCTACTACTGAACCTATTACAATGTCACCATTGTAGGATGCAGTTCTTCCTCCTAAAAGCAATCTTGGCAGCCCAAGGTCAGGAATAGGAACACCCAAGCCAGGGAATCCATCTTTGCGTAATTTGGATTTTCGTGTTTCACCAGCTAGCATAAAAAAATGCCATCCTTTTGGTAATATATCTCCTTCTGAAAAAGAACGAGTATCTAAGTCTAACATAGCAGCCACACGACGTACCATTGTAGGACTACATTGTTCATTTGATTGAGTTTTAGACTCTAAAATGCTTTCTTGCATATTGTTATGTATTCTCACAAATACGTGAATAAATGTGAATTTCAACAAAAATACAAATTATTTTTTTATATTTGAAAATATTATTTCATATTTGCAAAAGAAATAACAAATATTAAATTCGCAAAACATGAAATTTAAGTATCATCACATGAATCTATGCACAGAAGATGTGTCAAGATTATCCAAATTTTATCAAAATATTTTCGGCATGAGTCGCCTTCAAGACGAAGAACACGGATTGACAACCGAGGACACCGAAAACAGGTATGACGGGCAAGTTGAATTTATAACCGATGGCACCATAGAATTTCATATTACTCAAAAGGATAATGATGCTGGCCACCGCATGAACCAATGGATTAATCCAATCAAAAATGGTCATTTCTGTTTTAGAACAGATGATATAGAAGGGTTCAAAAAGAAATTAGAGGAGCAGAATATTCCCTATGCGGATTATGGTAAATGGGCATTAGCAGGTTGGTATCAAATCTTCTTTCATGACCCGGATGGAAATATCATCGAAGTACATCAAATAGGTATGTAATTTGATTTGCGGTTTATTTTGCTTAAAATAGCGGATATTTAAACACAAAAAATCGTAAAATAAATCAGATATGAAAGAGAAAGAAGAAAATGGAGTTTATTCTGCCCCCGCATTAGACAAAGGCTTAGATATTTTAGAAGTTCTTAGTAAGTGCGAAAACGGACTGACACAGCAAGAAATTGCGGCTCAACTTGGTAGGAAATTGGGGGAAATTTATCGTATGTTGAATTGTTTGGTGCAAAGGAATTATGTTGCCAACTATGGCAATGTTTATACCATTACTTCTAAGTTGTTTCAATTGTCACATTTTCATCCTCCTACATATCGTTTGTTGACGGAAGCACTTCCAATTATGGAGGGTTTATCAAGAGCAGTTTCTTTTCCTTGTGATTTGAGAGTTTACAACAATGGTTTTCAAACCGTTATAGCGTCAATTCAGCCACCAAATGGACTTGGTTTTATGACTCGGGTAGGTTCTGAAATAGAGGTTGCTCCTTCAGCATCTGGTATGGTGTTGTTGGCTTTTCAAGACCGGATCATCAAAGAAATCAGAATTCGAGAGAGTCTTCCAAATTCATCAGAGACTGAGATTGAAACTTTCAGTAATGGTCTAAAGGAAGTAATTTCAAAAGGATTCGCATCCATAAAGAGTAAGCAGTATGCAGGACTTCACGCCATTTCATTTCCTATATTGGATATGAATGGAAATGCAGTAGCAGCGATGACAGTTCCTATGTTAGCTAGAATTGATGGAACGAACCAATTTACGCATGAGCAGGTAGAAGGAATGTTAAGAGAATGTGTATCAAATCTGAGTCAAAAAATTGCAATAACTAATATAAATGCAAATAATTGAATTATGTCAAATATTAAATTAAATATGCAATCAAATATGAAATTTATAAAATTAGTACTACTGTTTTGTCTTTTTTTAAACTTCACTTTTCTGTCGAATGCACAAACCCCTTCAATGATTAAGGGTGATGCTATTTACTTGAACCCTTATAAGGGTAACGATACTAATGCAGGAACAAAGGAAAGCCCTCTAAAAACTTTGAGTGAAGCGGCCAAACGAGTAAATAAAGCAAGTGGAGTAGGTACTATCACCGTTTACTTGTCATCAGGCATCTATGGTATGAATGAGACTGCAGATTTCAATCCTGTTAATCAAAAGTTCACAAAAACCAACCGCCTTATTATTCGTGCTGAAATATTGCCTGATGATATAAGCTGGAGTCCTTCAGATATGCCTATATTAATTTCTACCATGTCTTTTTCAGTAGAAAAAGATGATAAAGGGCAAGTAACCGGAGGTCAAAATTTTGGTATTCTAATTCAAAACAGTCATGCCACTATTCAAGGATTAAGGGTTTTAGGCGAACCAGTGCACGAAAATCCATCAAAAGGCATGCTAATTAGAAATTATCCAATTGTTTGGGAAGGAAAAGATTTAGAAGATTTAAGAATAACTCAATGTTTGTTTTTGGGAGATAAATTTGCTAGTCCAAATCATCTGGGAGTATTAGCTAGTGGAAAGGCTCTTGAAGTGGATCACTGTGTTTTTTACGGTGTTAAAGATGCTGTAGTAATGTGGAAAAATCCAGCATCTAATGCTTCAATGCACCATAATCTAATAATTAATAGTTACGGTGGTATTGTGTGGACCTGGTCTGCCACAAACGATTTCAAATTTTACAACAATGTTATCAGTAATGCTAATGTGCTATGGATTTTAGATAAAGATGAAAAAGAATCCTTTTTGATTGAAAATTCGATTATAGTAGGTTATAATTCTTATGTAAACAAAGGTGGCGGTGCACATGGATTTGGTGAAAATGCAAATCCAGAGAAACTAAAGATAGCTAAAGATGTGATCTTAAAAAAAGAAGGGAAATTAGAAATAATAGAGGATCAAACCGATAAATTTTATTTGCATATTAAAGCAGGTACATTAGGTTCCAATTTAGGGGCTGGCTTGTTTACAAAATAGTTAGTTCAGGATAAAATAGGTTGGTATATCAGGTTCAATTTTTGTTATTTATGTCAAAGCTTAAATCAATAAAAAGAAAAAATTAAAATACATTTTTGTTATTTATTTTTTAATTGTTTGTAAAAGTCTATCGGCTCAAAAAATCAATTTTAATACAAAGACCCTTCAGGCTAACCAAGTATCTATGTCTTTTGAAAATTTAGATAATAAAGAAATACTTAAGGTGGTCAAAGATACTACGGTGCAACTTGTTGACGAACCCACTTTTGTCAGAATAAAAGATTTGAATTTTAAAAATGGTATTATCGAAGTTAAAGTTTTGAGCCGTTTGTTAAAAAATGCACCAGCCTTTGCAAGAGGTTTTATAGGAATCTCTTTCAGAATTGACGAGAAAAACACAAAATACGAATCCATTTATATACGCCCTACAAATGGTCGTGCTGATGACCAAGTAAGACGCAATCATAGCATTCAATATTATGCTTATCCCGATTTCAAATTCGATAAACTAAGGCAAATAAGCCCTGAAAAGTACGAATCATACTCAGATATGGGCTTAAACGAATGGATTACGATGCGAATTGAGGAAAAAGGCAAAGAAGCCCAATTGTTCTTAAATAATAGCAAATACCCTGTTTTGATTGTCAATGATTTAAAATTGGGCGAAAATACCCAAGGAGGCATTGGACTTTGGGTAGAAATTGGAACAGAAGGGTATTTTAGAGACTTGAAAATAACGAAACAATGAGTGATTTTTGACATTTGAAAAAAATTATAAAACTAACTAATTATTTATGGGAAAAGCATATAAATTCTTACTTATAAGTTCCGCTATTTTAGGGCTTTTAGCGATAGGAATGTTGATTTTTGGAGGTGGATTATTGGCAACAGGTCCTTTTATTGTGGGCTCACTTATATGTTTAGCAATTGGAGGCCGAAACGTTTCAATTTTAAATCAAATGTCGTTTACGATTTGGGTTATGGCTGCAGTTTCAGTCGGTTTTTTTTATCCACAATATTTCCAAAAAATTGGAGATTTTAAGTTCACGGGCTTTATTGTCCCGCTTATTCAGTTGATAATGTTTACGATGGGTACCGAAATGAGTCTGAAAGACTTTGAAGGTGTTATTAAAACGCCCAAAGCGGTTTTGATTGGTCTCGTTAGTCACTTCACTATTATGCCCTTAGTCGGTTTTACCTTGGCCAAAAGTTTTGGTTTTCCACCCGAAATAGCTGCTGGTGTAATATTGATGGGTTCGGTACCAAGTGGAGTAACCTCAAATGTTTTAGCATTTATTGCCAAAGCCAATATGCCTTTATCGGTTACTATTGCTGCGATTTCTACACTTGTGGCACCGTTTATGACCCCTTTGTTAATGAAATTATTAGCAGGTCAATACGTCGCTATTGATTTACAGGCCATGATGCTGCATGTAGCTGAAATCATTATTTTACCAATAATATTGGGTCTGCTTGTCAATAGATTCCTTATAAATGGTGTGAAAAGGTTACAGACCATGTTGCCCAAAATTTCAATGTTAGGTGTTTTGATGATGATGATTGTTATTGTCTCATCGGGTAGAGATTCTTTATTAGAAATTGGGCCATTATTATTTTTATCAGCAATGATTCACCATACAATTGGGTATCTTCTAGGCTATTGGAGTGGGAGGTTTATGGGTTTGGACGAAGCATCATGTCGTACTATTTCCCTGGAAGTAGGTATGCAAAATGGAGGGCTTGCTTCTGGAATTGCATTACAAATGGGAAAAATAGCAACTGTTGGTCTAGCATCAGTGATAGCTGTGCCTTGGATGACTATTTCAGGGTCAATGTTATCAAATTGGTGGCGAAAAAAAGATAATGAAAATAAAGAATTATTAATCCTAAATGAAAATAAATCTACTGAGTCGATTTGAAGGATTTCTCAATTTGATTCATCACTAAATGAAATAAAACTATGGAAATACGTAAAATTACCGTCATTGGAGCTGGCAATATGGGACATCAGATTGCCCTATGTGCAGCTATGTCTGGATTTCAAGTAAAATGTACAGATACTAATCCTGATATACTGGCAAAAGCAATTGCGTTTGCAGATAATTATCTGAAAGAAAGGATAATAAAAGGAAAGTTAAGCGAAGAAGCGGCTAACAAAGCTCTAGGAAACCTTGCTTTTGTCCCAACAATTGAAGAAGCGGTCGTTGAAGCGGATCTTGTAATTGAAGCTATTATTGAGAAATTAGAAGTAAAAAGAGAACTCTTTTCTCAATTAGATAAAATTTGTCCTGCTCATACAATTTTGGCTACGAATAGCTCGTACATCGTAAGTTCTAAAATTGCCGATGCAACCAATCGACCGGAGAAAGTTTGCAATATGCACTTTTTTAATCCTGCCTTAGTGATGAAATTGGTTGAAGTGGTACAAGGACCACACGTTTCTGAGGAAACAGTTAATTTAGTAATGAATGCCGCAAAGGAAATGAATAAAACACCTGTTTTACTTCACAAAGAGATTTACGGTTTTTTAGTCAACCGTCTCTTGCAAGCCACAAGACAGGAAGCCTTAAAACTACTTGATATGGGCGTTGCCAGTTTTGAAGATATAGACACTGCCGCCAAGAACGGATTGGGCTACCCAATGGGTCCCTTTCAGTTATTAGACCTTACAGGATTGGATTTAGCCTATCATGTAGGAATGGAAAAATATGAGGAAAGTGGCGACCCCGCAGACAGACCTTCTCCCACTGTTGTTGAAAAATTTACTAAAGGAGAATGGGGGAAAAAAGTAGGGAAGGGGTTTTATGATTATGAGCAATAGGAAAGTCACAGATAGAAAGGTTTAAAAGTCAAATTTATCATTTAAAAAAAATATGAAACAGTTTTTTATATTTCTAATATCCGCTTTTTTTCTATTTGGATTTGAATCAAAATCACTTGGTTATAAGGATATTAATGTCAAAAAAAATACTTCTATAAACACATTTGCTTCCACTCAATATACGAATGGCAATTTCGTCTGTAAAAAATTATCTGATACGATTAAAAATAACAGCAGGAAAGAAAAATTAAAAGACCGACTTAGTAATGGGGAAGTTTTAAAAGGTGCAGTAATCAACATAGCTCATCCGACAATGGTAGAAGTAGTTTGTGAAGCCGGAGCAGATTTCCTTTTCTTGGATTTCGAACATGGTTTACGCGACTACAATGATATTGGGCAAGCCATTATTGCTGCTGAACTCCATAAAGTTCCTACCCTTGTCCGACTGGGTGAACGTTCCTTAAATCTGACAGAACGAATACTCGATGCTGGTGCCAGTGGCTTTTTATTCCCTCATGTAGAAACAGCTGAAGAAGCTGCCGAATTGGTTTCTTGGTGTCGATACAAACCGCTTGGTGTTCGAGGCTCAGGCTTTGCAAGAGCTTCTATTAGTTATAGCGGTAATGAATATGAACGACGTCAGCAAGCGAACAAAGATGTAGTTTGCATTATGATTGTCGAAAGCCTAAAAGGAAAAGAAAATTTATCCAAAATATTGGCAGTTGAAGGTGTCACAGGTGTTGCTATTGGTCCGGGTGATATTTCGATGGAACTTGGTGTTAGCAATTGGAAGGATCCAAAGGTTGTACAGGTTTTAGACGAAATGGCTGTAGTAGTCAAATCGTTCCCAAATCGAGCATTTCTTCGTCTTGCACTTACACCAGATGAATCTGTAAAAAATGTAGCTTCGGGAGCCAATATGATTCTGCTGACACATGATTGGCAACTCATCAAAGGAATGTATTCTGGGATTTTCAAGGATATTACTAACAAGATTAATCAAGCTGCTAAAAAATAGGAATCGAAAGGTTTTTATAATTTAAACCCGATATAATGATGCTTTTAAAAATATAAGATTATGAAAAACAACCTCCTATTAGTCCTTTTATGCTTTTCTGTTTTTACGATAGCTCAAAACCCAATTGTAGGAACCATTAATGGCAAAATTCAAGGTACAACTAGCACAGATAAAACAGTTCGTATTTTTAAAGGTATTCCTTTTGCTGCCGCACCGATTGGTGATTTGCGATGGAAAGCTCCGCAACCTGTTCAAAACTGGAAGGGCATAAAACAATGTAAAGCTTTTTCGGCAAGTCCTATGCAAAACAAACCTCAGCCATTCTTTTGTTGGACGGAGGAGTTTCTTGCTCAACCCGAAACTATCAACGAAGATTGTTTGTATCTAAATGTATGGACTACCGCAAAAGCTAAATCCAAAAAACAACCCGTTTTTTTATGGATTTATGGCGGTGGGCTAAATAGTGGCTCGGCAAATTGTGCGATTTATGATGGCGAAGAAATGGCAAAAAAAGGAGTGATTTTCGTTAGTATTAACTACAGAGTTGGAGTTTTTGGCTTTATGGCACACCCGGAGTTAAGCAAAGAGTCAGGCCATCAAGCCTCGGGTAACTATGGTTTTTTAGACCAAATAGCCGCATTAAAGTGGGTTCAAAAAAACATTGCGGCCTTTGGTGGTGACCCTAATAACGTGACGATTGCGGGCCAATCTGCAGGAGCGTTTAGTGTAACAGCTTTGATTGCTTCGCCGTTGGCAAAAGGTTTATTTCACAAAGCCATTGCGCAAAGTGGTGGTTTGTTTTCTAATATGCTCAGTCAAAATTTAGAAAAATCCGAAGAGCAAGGTGTTGTTTTTATGAAAAAAGCAAACGCAAATTCATTAGCTGAATTGCGAAAAAAATCAGCTGAAGAATTGCAAATACTAAGTAATAATTCAGAAGTAGGCAGATTTGGAACAACGATGGATGGCTATGTTTTACCTGTTAATTTGATAGAACATTTCAAAAAAGGCTTGCAAAATCAAACACCTATTTTAACTGGTTGGGTAACTGGCGATGGTAGTTTTATGGGAGATGCTACTATGACCGTTGACGATTATAAAAAAGAAGCACAAGCAAAATATGGCGATAAAGCGGATGAGTATTTAAGTATTTTCCCTGCTGCTACGGCAGATGAAGTTAAAACAGTCAAACAAAAATTGACTTTATTAAGCTTTGCAGGTATGCCTGCACATCTATTGGCAAGTTTTAATACCAAAGCAAGTTACGTCTATCAATTCGGTCATGTTGCACCTGATAAGCCAAATTTTCCCAATTATGGAGCTTTTCACACTTCTGAAGTTTCGTATGTACTTCATAATCTGCACACTTGGAATCGTCCTTGGCAATCATTAGACAAAGAAATAGAAACTATTTTTTCGTCGTATTGGGTCAATTTTGCAAAGACAGGCAATCCAAATGTAAACAATTTACCTGAATGGAAAAGTTATAATAAACAGTCAGGTGCTATCATGGTAGTAGGCGATAAAATGGAATCTAAGTCTGGATTTTTGAAAAAAGAATTTGATTTTTTAGAAAAGAATTAATAAATCAAAGTATAAAAACTGTTCATCAGCAACCTCCATAGTTTTTTATAAAAAAATTAAACCAATCAAAATAACGTTATCCACTTTTAAAAAATATCAATATGTATTCAAAATTAGTATCAGCTTTCATTTTTCTGTTTTTTATGTCAAATGTTCAGGCGCAGCAAAAAAATTTAATAAGAGCTTTTCAACCCGCTAATGTGGTCAATAAAATACCTTATGGGAATAACCCCAAAGCAGGGCATTACGTACAGGCGAATGATGCTAAAATTTATTATGAAGTCTATGGTAAAGGTCAACCGATAGTGTTGTTACACGGCGGATTATTTGGCTCAACTGTTGAGTTTTCAGATTTTATCAATCATTTCAAGAAAAATTATCAAGTAATTGCTATTTCTACCCGTGGTCACGGTAAATCTGAATTAGGTACTGAGCCACTTACCCTCGAACAACGTGCCAACGATGCGATGGCGGTTATTAATGCTGTAACTAAAGACAGTGTTATTGTTCTTGGTTTTAGTGATGGTGGTTATTCGGCCTATAAATTAGGTTCAATGTATCCAGAAAGAGTAAAAAAAATGATTGTGATGGGTGCTGGGGAAGTACGTCCAGGATTAAGGGAATTTAAATTCACTGCAAAACAAGCACAGGAAATGGATAAACCTTTCTGGGATCAGCAATTGAAATTAATGCCTGAACCTAACAGAATAGAAGATTTATTTACACAAGTGGCCAATTGCTATAATAATGTTACTGTGAGCAAAGATTTATTGAGTGCAATAAAATGTCCTGTTTTAGTAATGGCGGGAGATCGAGATGGAGGTAATCCTGTTGAACGTGTAGTAAGTGCCGCAAGATTTATTCCAAAATCTCAAATCGCAATCATTCCTAATGCAGGACATGGTTGTTTCTTGGAAAATTTTGATGCAACCTGGGCATGTATTGTTCCATTTTTGAAATAGTAATCCGTTAAATATAAAGTGGAAACTAATTTTATGGAGTACCCTTAATTCACTTCAAATGGTGAAATAAAAGCACCAACAAACCATTTTAAAAACCTATCCCTAAACTCTCTGGGGACACATAACCTTTCGAATTTATTCGAATTGGTGCTAAACTTATGCCTTTTTTTTCTGGAGAATCAGCTAGAAAATTGACTAAAGAAAATTTATAAATCATAATTAAAACCAAATATTAACAAAAATTAACTATTAACTAAATTAAAAACCAAATGAAAAAAATATCATTTAATGACAAACTGGGAACTTTTTGGCTCCTATGTTTATTTATTCTTTCAAGTGCAGCTTATGCACAAAATACAGGAAGTATTTCAGGCTTCGTAAAAGACAAAAACGGCACACCAATTTCAGGAGCTATTATTAAACTATCATCTGCTAATGGCACTGATAGAAGTACCAAGGCTGATTCCTTGTCCTATTATAATTTTAAAAATTTAGCAAACGGTAAATACAAACTTCTTTTTACTATGCTAGGGCATTTACCTTCTACTGTCCAAGTTAATGTAGAAAGCAGTCAAGTCGAGGTTAATGGACAATTGATCGAAGATCCTATGCAGTTAGATGCTGTAGTAGTTACAGGAGGTAGCCCAAAGAAAAAAATTGAATCAAGTGTTGCTATTACTACAATGGCAGCAAAAGATATTCAACAAAGAGCTCCGCTTAATAATATCGATTTATTGAAAGCAATTCCAGGTCTTACTGTAGAAAGTAGCGGTGGTGATGGTCCCGGAAATGTATGGGTTCGTGGATTTCCACAAGGAGGAGGCTATATATATTTAGGGATTTTAGAAGATGGACTTCCTGTTTTACCTACTGGATATAGCACAATTCCTTCGGCTGATCAATACTATAAGTCAGATCTTACCACTAAAAATGTTGAAGCCATCCGTGGTGGTAATGCATCGATAATTTTAGCGAACACTCCTGGTGCCGTAATAAATAACATTAGCTATGTAGGGGCAGCTAAAAGCTATGGGGAATTCAAAGTAACATCAGGTCTTTCTCAAGGTTTGTACAGAGTAGATGGCAATACTGGTGGTGCTTTAGGTAAAAATATAAAATACAATATTGGGGGATTTTATCGTACCGATAAAGGAATTGTACCTCCTCTTTACACAGCAGGTCAAGGTGGTCAATTAAAAGCAAATGTAACCTATCATTTCAAAAACAATAAAGGATACTTTCGCCTTTTAGGAAAATATATTGATGACAAAGTATATTGGCGTCTACCTAGTTATTATTCTTATGATGGATCAGGTAAACCAAAAGCATTATCAAACTATGACATTTTCACACAATCTATGGAAATGATTGATTCAAAATGGGATTATACCGATGGATCTGGAAAGACAACTAATTATGATCTTGGAAATATTTTGCACACCAAATTGGGTGCAGTAGGATTTCAATTTAATTACAAAACTGACAATGATTGGCAGATAACAAATAATTTTCGTTACCAAACCAACAATACTAGTTTTAACTCAACACTCCCATTAGGAACACAGCAATACGTTCCTGGAGTTGATTATACCTATTTAGACGGAAGTCCTGCTGTATATTCACCAAACGATTATAATGTGTTTGCAGTAGCACTATTGCAGCAGAATAAAGATACACAAGTTATGGATTTTCTTGATTTTAAAAAGAAAGTAAATAAACATAGTCTTGGTATGGGTGTATCGCTACACCAATTTAATGTAAATAACGAACCTAATGATGCTTTTGTATACTTCCAAGAATTGAAAGAAAATCCCCGTCGTTTACTTATTCCAGCGTTCGGAATTGGAGGAAATGGTATGATACCCGCTTCAAGTTCTATCGCTATAGCTAATACTCGCATTTTATCCAGTTATATAAATGATGAAATTGCGTTAAGTGATAAATACAGACTTGATTTAGGTTTGCGTCTAGATAATCAAAGTATTGATGGAAAAAGGCCTTATTATGGGGTTAATGCAGATGGTACGCCAAATTTTCAGGCTCCAGCTTCTATGGATATCGCTGGTAGAATGGATTATTCAGTTTCTAAAACCAATTGGGCATTTTCTGCAGGACTTAATGATAAAATAAGTGAAAATGCTGCTATGTTTGCTAGACTTACACGAGCCTACAATACTCCAACATTTAATGATTACGGTGCGCAAACATATAATGAATCATCTATCAAGAGACGTCCGGTATATTTAGCGGAGTTAGGATATAAATATGCTAGTAATGGTTGGTCATTGTTTAGTTCAGTTAGTTATTCTGCTATCAAAAATGTATCTTTAAGTATCCTCGTACCTACAAGTGTTGGAATACAACCATTGTTAGCTTTTGGTTCTACAAGAACAATAAGTGCAGAATATGAGGTAGCTTATAAAGTGTCCAATAACTTAGGTCTAAGACTTACAGGAACATTGCAAGACGCAAAATATACGGATTATGAAGCATCTACTAATACCAATCCTATAGTATTAGCACAAATGGGAGATAAAAAGTATACTTTTACTGGAAATAGAGCAGAAAGAGTTCCTGTTTTAAGTACAGAACTATCAGCAAATTATGATTACAAAAGATTCAATACCAATTGGGGTATTATCTATACAGGAAGTCGTTATACTTCTCCATCTAATAGCTATGAATTACCAGGATATGTCACTATGAGAGCCAGTGTAGGGTACAAAATAACAAAGGCAATTGAAGCTAAATTTTGGGTTGATAATTTAACAAATACTAGAGCTCTTACCGAAGGAGATACTAGAGGGGATCAATTTAGAGATTTTTCAACTGTAGCTCCAGGAACTCTTATGATTGGTAGAACAATTTTACCTCGCAGTTTTTGGGCTTCAATATCTTACAGTTTTAAATAAGATATTTAATTGTTAATCAATACAACTACTTTATCGAGTAGGTAATTATAACCTCAGCAATATCATAATATTATCGAGTAATTGTTGTTAACTAAGTATTGAAACAGAATTTAAAAGAGGTTACTTTTCATTAGGTAACCTCTTTTTTAATTCCCTCTTTATCAAATGTTTTTTTTTTCAATTTTAAGACTATAACTACAAGTTCATTAGGAAAATTGATTAAGAGTCAATACTTTTTTTATTCTTATTTATATTAATTTTAACAATTTAATAAGTGCTATTCATTTTTATGACAGAACATACAATAGATAAAATCATCCAACTAGAAGGCAAAAACATTTACGTAGAATATTACCATACTTTTGATGGGCGTCCTACAATTGTTTTTTTGCACGATTCTTTAGGCTGTGTTACCTTATGGAGAGATTTCCCTCAAAAACTGTCAGAAGCTGTAAAGTGCAATGTATTGGTATATGATCGATTAGGGTACGGAAAATCCGATCCGATGCCGACTCATGAGCGACCTGTAAATTATCTTGAACTGGAAGCCGATTTATTAAACGAACTATTAATCCAACTCGACGTGAAAGACGCTATCCTTTTTGGACATAGTGACGGTGGTTCCATTGCATTGATCACAGCCGCGAAGTATCCGGACAGAATCAAGGCTATAATTTGTGAAGCGGCACATATTTTTGTGGAAGAAGTGACGCTTAAAGGAATTTATAAGGCAATGGAAGGCTACAGAACAACTAATCTGGCAGAACGTCTGGCAAAATATCATGGAGATAAAGTAGAAAGTATCTTTAAGGCTTGGACAGAGACCTGGACAAGTGCTGCTTATAAAATCTGGAATATTGAATACCTATTGAAAGATATTACCTGCCCTTTGCTTTTTATCCAAGGTAAAGCAGATGAGTACGGAACATTGGAACAGGTAAACAGAACCATAAACCAGGTATGCGGAATAACTAAAAAACTTGTCATTCCGAATATTGGTCATACTCCTCACAAAGAAGCTCCCGAACAGACTTTTGATGCAGCTAAAGATTTTATAATGAAATTGAAATAAATAGGAGTTCTATATGTAAAAAAACTTTTCTAGAATGGCTACTATCGGACTAATTTACTATTTAACTAAATTAAAGTTGATAGTATAAGTCTCTTTAATTCTTTGGGTTTCTAAGACGCCATAAAAAGAAAGAAAACAACTTAAAAAAATACCCGCTTTACGACAAAGCGGGTATTTTTTTAAGTTGTCAAGATAGGGGAAGTTATTATTGAGCACTATTTGTTTTTAACCAAAGATTTACGTCATCAAACATTTGTTTGTTGATAGTATGACCTTCATCGTATTGATGGAATTCGGGATTTATACCTTTTGTTTGAAGATACGATACGGCATCAGTTGCAAAAGGAAAATGAAGTACCGCATCTTGTCTGCCATGAGAAACGAAAACTTTAAGTTTTTCAAGACGTTTTTCATCCGCAATAAGAGGTTTAACTTCCGGAAGCAGCCTGCTGCTCATTACAGCGATTCCTTTAATTTTTTCAGGTTCAGTAAGCGCCACGCTGTAACTCATTATACCTCCTTGGCTGAAGCCCATCAAATAAACCTGTTTATCATCAAAATCAAGGTCATTTTTAAGACTTTCAATAAAATCAAGAATAGTTACTCTGGCAGCTTCGGCCTGCTGCTCGTTGATCTGGGGGTGTCCGCTGGTAAAATTTACCTGAAACCAGGCAAAACTTTGCGGTCCCAGAGTAAGCGGCCCACGTGCTGATACTACTAAAAAATTGTCCGGCAGGTCGTTGGCAAAAGAAAAAAGATTTTGCTCATTTCCACCTACACCGTGTAATAGTAACAGTAAAGGCGGATTTGTTATTTTGGTTTTGGGCTGTCTTACAAGGTAATGCAGTGTTGTTTTTTCTTTGCTGGAATTCATAATGGTAAAACTAAAGATTGAAATTAAAATTAGGATGCTAAAGCAAATCCCAAAATATTTTTTTATTATCATGCCTTATCTATTTTTATAGAAAGCATATTAAGGGATCCCGCTACTATGGCGTCATTAAAGACAGTAACCTTTTCGTCTTTTTCCCTCAGAGCGAGAGTGTAAAGCATAGGAATATAGTGTTCAGGAGTTGGTACGGCGAGCTGGAACTCTCGTCCCTGTTTATCAAAATTGATAAGAGACTGGTGATCATTCTCAAGAATCATTTTTTTCATTTTTTCATTCGCAATATGAGCCCACTCGAAAGCATATCCGGGTAGCATCATTTTATCCCATGCGGCCAATTGTAAATTGTGTACCGTGTTACCGCTTCCAACAATTAGAACACCTTTGCGTCTTAATGCTGCCAGCTCTTTTCCCAATTCATAATGATAAGAAGCAGGTTTGGTATAGTCAATGCTCATTTCGACAATAGGAATTTCGGCATTGGGATATAGGAATTTCAAAACTGTCCAACAGCCATGATCCAGTCCCCATTCATTACTTAGCCCGATAGCGGTTGAAGTGATCAGTTTTTGAGTTTCCAATGCGAGCTCCGGGCTTCCAGGTGCAGGATATTGGACGTCAAAAAGCGCCTGAGGAAAACCTCCAAAATCATGAATAGTTTCTGGTTTTTGCATTGCCGTTACAAAAGTGCCTTTGGTTTCCCAGTGAGCTGATATACATAGAATAGCCCTTGGTTTAGGCAATGTTTTAGCCATCTGCTGAAAACCTTGGGTAAAACTGTTATCTGCAAGGGCATTCATCGGATTACCATGCCCAAGAAAAAGAACAGGCATTCGATCAGTAGCGCTAAAGGCATCTGTTGCTGTCTTAAGGGAGCTGAGTTGCATTGCTGCAGCTCCCAGTGGTAAAATAGCCATGGTTTTAAGAAAATTTTTTCTATCCATTTTTATGCTTTATTTATTTTCCTAGTATTTGGTCCATATAGGATTTATTATCCCAGAAAAGATATTCTTCCTGCATTACACCGTTTTCCCAAACTCCGATAGTTGCCATTGGAATTTTGAATTTCTTACCTGTAGGTTGTATAAAAGTACCATCTCCTGCGGGCATAGGCTGTGTAAACGTACCTTCCATATAACCCATTACAGCAGTAATATTGCCGGAGCCAATTTTAAAAGGATGTTCTTTAATACGGGTGTCCGGAGCATATACAAACATCGCATCAAGAGTTTTGATATGCTGCTCCAAACCCACCTCAGTGTGACCGTCAGGAAAGTGTACTTTTATGTTCTTTGCATGGCTTTCGTGCAAACGTGTAAATTCATGATTACTGAAAACTATATAGTCTAAAGTGTCAAAAGTTTCAAGGTGTTTCGCTACTTGAGCGTTAGCAGCGGTAAGCTCTTTAATTTGTTTTACCAAAGATGCTTTATCTTCCTTTTTTTGTGCAAAAGCGGTTGTAGTCACGGCTGTAAAAATAAGGATTGCACCAGTTACCTGTCTTGTAATTGAATTTTTCATAATGTATCATTTTTTAATGATGCAAAGTTGAGACTTAATGACATGACTGCGGTAACACTTTTCGGAAGAAAGGTTGTGTTTTTAGGAAAGCTGCTTTTGAATTTCTTCTCTAAACTCCGTTGGAGTCAATCCTGCTTTACGTTTGAAGGCATGGGTAAAATACGTTTTTTCATTAAAACCTAGTTCATAACCTATTTCAGCCACATTTTTATCGGTGGACATCAGAAGATTTTTGGCCTGGGTAAGTTTACGGATTTCGATAATTTCCGAGACGCTTTGCTGTAATATATTTTGGCAAATGAGGTTTAGGTTGCGCGAGGTCATAAAAAGTTTAGCGGCATAAAAATTTACATCTTTCGGTTCTTTATAATGTTCTTCCAATAATCGTAGAAAATTTTTAAAAGTGCTGCTTTGTATTTTTTTTGACTCATCATCGTTCAGATTGAGTTTTCGGCGTTCGGATTCTATTATGGTAAAAAGTGCACTTAGTAATTGCCTGATTACAGAAAGGTCAGGTGCATCCTGCTGGTATTCATCATAAATTATTTTACATATAGTGTCTAACTTTTCAAAACATTTATTGCTCTGCATTGAGATGTTGGCTTTATCATGGAATGATGCGTAAAGACTGAAGGTGGTTTCGGCGATAAATTCACTTTTGAACCTCAATACCCACATGTCACATTTACCATCTTTAAGAAGTGGCTTGACGCGATGGATTTTTCCTTGGGTTACAAAACTTATAAAAGGAGCATCCATCAGACGGGATTTGAAATCTATAAAATGTTCCAGCTGACCCTGCCCACCTATAATAAGTTCTTCAAAATTGTGGGCATGAGGCTCATTCACAGAATGCATTATCTTCTGGGATTCTGCAGCTGTAATGCGAAACATATTGAAAATTTCTGTCATAGTTTGCTTTTTAAAAGGATGTTAAAGATAATTATAATTTATAAGAAGCAACAGCAGATTCTCTGCTGGATAAGATTAGGTAGAAAATTGGGCAATTTTTTGCGAAATTAAATAAAGTAATACGGTAAAGTCTTAATCTAGTTTAAGAAGTAATATAAAACTAAATTAAGACTATTTCTTAAACTTGTTTATAATCTATTTATTAATCACTCTTAAAAGATAGTTTCTTATTTTACCAGAAGAAATTGACTTAAAAAGTTTTGTAATAAGATTTCTTGACAAATTCACTTCATCAGGATTAGAATAAAAATAAGCATTCTTGTTTAATACAATTTGATTTAAAATTTAATCTTCAGTTAGTTGCATAGTTGAGTGTTTTTTTCTTTTTATATTCTGTAGACATAAAAAAAGCCTGAAAATCGATGATTTTCAGGCTTTGTGGAGTCGCCGGGAATCGAACCCGGGTCCAAACAAGCAACTAAAAGGCTTTCTACACGTTTATTTCCTGATTAGATTTTCGATCTTACGTTTGACCAGAAACAGTCGCGCAAGACTTATCTTCTTAATTTCGAAATCCACCCGAAGCTCATGGAAATCTAGGTTTAAATTTACGATTCACCTTTATCGACCGCTATAAACCAAAGCTTTCGAGGTAAATCCTGCTTTCCTATCTGATAGGAACGAGGCTAATCTTACTATAATTCAGATTATGCAGCAAGAGCGTAGTTTCCTTCGCCGTGTAAGTGTTTTGAGACCTTTTATTAACGAGAATTGTCCCAGTTCTCGACGTGCTTACTTTTCAATTCGACTTGCTGTCAAAACCAGTCGACCCCTTTTATTTTAAGTTTGCAAAGATACAATTTAAAACTTGAATTGTTATCGATAAACTTTTAACTTAAACAAAAATCATTCCTCTTTTTCTCCTTTATCCAAGTGAAACGGATAATCACCAAATAGCATTGATAATTTTCTGACTTTGTACGTTTTTGTTGTAAACTTATTCGATAAAGCAATTATTGTAACCTTCTCTTTTGGCAAAGTGACATAAGATGACGTGTTACCATGCCACCAACCGTTATGAAAATAGAAATTTTGTCCCGTTTCCCAATTGATCATACGAATGCCAAGACCGTAATTTTTTTCTCCTTTGCGTTCGTTGCTGTATCCTATAAAAACCTTTTTAAACAACTTTGAATTTAAAAAAGCTGGAGAATTTCTTGCTCTGTCAAACTTTAGTAAATCCCGAGGAGTAGAATAAATATTTTTGTCACCGTAAACTGCATCCAAATAATCTTTGCCTATCTCAACACCATTTCCCTTATAAGAAGGAGCGATACTATCTTTATCTTTTTCATAATCAAAAACAAAAGTATTTTTCATACCCAGTGGCTTGAAAATAATTTGTTTCATCGCTTCTTTATAGGAAAGTTTAGTTATTTTTTCAATTATCAATGCCAACATGGCATAGTTAGTATTGCAGTAGCTAAATCTTGTATCAGTTTTAGATTCTAATCCAATATTTTTAGTAGCCATAATGGTTAATATGTCTTGATTGGTTAACCTGTTATGTCTGTCCCAAACCGTTTTATCCCGATCCGTAAAATAAGCATAATTGCGCATGCCACTTCTATGGTTTAACAGTGTTTTTATAGTAACATCCGGAAAAGGGAATTCTTTTAGAATAGTATTAACCTTTTGGTCTAAATCTATTCTTTTGGCATTTATTAACTTCAGTACAGCAGTTGCAGTTAATACTTTACTCACAGATGCCAAATGAAGCGGAGTTGTACTCGTTATTAATCTTTTCTCTCTAAAATTCGCGTAGCCTTCATAATTTTCATAAATAATTTGTCCATTTTGAGCTACAAGAAAACTTCCGTTAGCACTGTGATTCGGCCAAGTTCTATTATAAAAAGATTCAATGGACCTTTTTTTAGAATCGATGTATTCCGCAGTTAGTTTAGGACTTTCATTCGTTATAGGTTTCATTTTAGGCAATGTACTCTTTGGGAGTTGAGCGTCACTTAATGCTATTTTCTTTTTCTCTTTGGTACAAGAACTCAAAACTATTATCAGGACGAGTAATTGTAGTATATTTGCTTTTTTTATAAATATCATTTTCATAGTACTAGAACGACAAATATATAGAATCAATCCCTTTTGATTCCTCTTTTTTCCGAAACCTTAACACTATTTTATCAACGTTTTATAATTGCTGTTTTGTATCATTTTGGACATCAGCTTTTAATTGATTTAAGACTTGTAAATTTATTTTAAAAAGAAAGTCAATTTATTTAAAAATGTTATATTTGTAACAAATAAATATAAATAAGTTATATTAAATCAATATAAAAACGTACAAAATGAGATTCGGAATCATAAAAGAAAGAAAAAACCCACCAGATAGAAGAGTCGTTTTTTCTCCAAATGAATTAGCGAGAATAAAACAAATGTATCAAGGTGTATCTATAAAAGTAGAAAGCTCCGATATTCGAATTTTTATGGACGAGCAATATAAAAATTTAGGAATCGAAGTTACAAATGACATCAGTGATTGTGATGTTTTATTTGGAGTGAAAGAAGTTCCTGTCGAAGATTTAATTCCTAATAAAGCGTATTTCTTTTTTTCGCATACCATAAAAAAACAACCTTACAACAGAAAATTGCTGCAAGCAATTTTAGAAAAAAATATTGTTTTATATGATCATGAAACTATTGTAGATTCTCATAATCGCAGGTTAATTGGTTTTGGAAAATATGCGGGAATTGTTGGTGTTTACAATAGTATTCGTGCTTTTGGAATAAAATTCGAATTGTTCAAATTGCCAAAAGCAGATACACTTTCCGGTAAAGAGGCACTAATCACTCATTTAAAGCGATTGGTGTTGCCACCTTTGAAATTTGTGATTACTGGTGCAGGAAAAGTGGGTAATGGTGCAAAAGAAGTTTTGGATGCCATGAAAGTTAAGGAAGTTTCAGTCGAAAATTACTTGACAAAGAATTATGCACAGCCCGTTTATACTCAAGTCGATGTATTAGAATACAACAAACGTAAAGATGGAAAAGTATTGGATTTTACCGATTTTTATGAAAACCCACAAGAGTATGTGTCCGATTTTGAACGGTTTACAAAAGTTTCAGACATCTATATTACAGGACATTTTCATGCCAATGAAGCTCCGGTAATTCTAACAAGTGAGATGCTACAGTCGAAAGATTGCAAAATAAAAGTTGTTGCGGATATTTCTTGTGATGTCAATGGTCCAATAGCATGTACTCTGAGATCATCAACTATTGCGGAGCCTTTATACGGATACTGGCCAAGTGAAGACAAAGAAGTAGATGTTTTTCATCCTGCAGCAATTGTTGTAATGGCAGTTGATAACCTGCCCTGTGAATTACCAAAAGATGCCAGTGAAGGTTTTGGTGAAATGTTTATGGAACATGTTATTCCTGCATTTTTCAACGGAGATAAAGATGGAATTTTACAAAGAGCTAAAATTACTGAAAATGGAAAATTGACTCCAAGATTCAGCTATTTACAGGATTATGTTGATGAAAAATAAAGAATATAAATTTTGAGATAAAAAACCGAGTAATGAGGCATTGTAATGTCTATCTACTCGGTTTTTTTGTGAAATTTTATAATTGAAACATGATTTATCTCATAAAAAGGATGATTATTTCTCTATACCTTTGTTTTCCAAAATAAAATAATTGAATAGTATCATATTCATTTTAATGAATGCCAAATTACTACAGTAGCCATTCATTGATAAAAGTTTTTTGTAATATTACGATATAAATGAGTTGGAATGAGAAAAATTAAATACAAAAAAGGCAGAAAACTTCAGCCCTATAACCTTGAATATACAGGAGTTCATAAAACTCAAGAGTCAGAGATGCAATTGTTTGTTTTTGATAATTTTGATTTGATAGAATATGAAGATTTTAAAGTTTCTGATTTGGATAAATATATTGATTCACAAAAGACCAATTGGTTGAATTTGCATGGTTTAAATAATATCGAATTGGTAAAGTCTATAGGGAACTACTTCAAAATCGATAATTTTATGCTTGCTGATATTTTGAATACGACAAGGAGAACCAAATTAGAGGAGTTATCAGATGTCCTGTTTTTTAATATAAAGTCATTATTGCCGGCCGGAGATTCAGATAACATAAGTGTAGAGCAAATTAGTTTTCTGATAAAAGATGGAATCTTAATTTCTTTTCAAGAAAAGCGAAGTGATTTTTTTACTCATATTCGAGAGCGTATTCGAACGCATTCGGGAATTGTAAGAACAAAAAAAGCCGATTACCTTCTGTATATATTACTTGATTCCATTATGCAAAATTTCTATATAACCTTAGAGAATGAAGAAGATAAAGTGGAAGAACTAATTAATCTTTCTAAAAATAGTGCCGATCCAATAATTTTGGAAAGAATTGAAAAGCATCGCGATAATTTCAATTTTCTGAAACGATCTATTATTCCGCTACGGGATTCTTTGTATGACATAAAAAGCATAAAAGACGATAATGTTTTTAATGCTATGGAAATGGAAAACTTTAGTTTTTTTACGCGATTGCACCAAAAAAGTTTAGAGCTTTTAGAACAAATTGAATCCGATATGGGTTCGCTGGAAAGTGCGTCTAATTTCTTTTTTTCGGCGCAAACGCATAAGATGAATGAAATTATGAAAACACTGACTATTGTGTCGGCGATATTTATACCACTTACATTTATAGCGGGTGTTTATGGAATGAATTTTGAGTTTATGCCTGAATTACATTATAAAAATGGGTATTATGCAGTTATGGGTGTCATGCTGTTAGTTGTAATCGGAATGATTATTTATTTTAAAAAGCGACGCTATTTTTAGGAATTAAAAAGGTATACATTCAGTAAATATTGAATTAAATATAAAAATATAAAGATGAACAAGGCCATATATATAGCAACAAGCGAACAAAATAGTGGTAAGTCGATTATAACGTTGGGATTGATGAGTATGCTTATTGGTAAAACTGCCAAAGTTGGATATTTTAGACCCATTGTAGAAGATTTTGAAGAAGGAGGATTCGATAATCACATTGAAACGGTGATTGGTCATTTTGGGTTGGATATTCAATTTGAAGATGCTTTTGCCATTACAAAAAGTAAATTAATCAAAAAGAAGAACAAGGGAAAAATAGGGGAGGTTCTCGATTTAATTATTGAAAAATATAAGAAATTAGAAGAACGTTTCGATTTTGTTCTAGTTGAAGGAACCAGTTTTACTGGAGAAGGAACTGTTATCGAATTGGATATGAATGTTTTGATTGCCAAAAATCTAGGGATTCCAACTATTATTGTTGGTTCCGGAGTTGGGAAAACATTAGAGGAATTGATTGATAGCCTTTATCTTGCCTATGATTCATTCAAAGTAAAAGAAGTGGAAGTTTTGGCTGTAATCGCCAATAAAGTGCAACCAGAAAACATTGAATTAGTAACTACTGGTTTGAAAAAAAGTCTGCCAGAAAGCATATTGGTGAATTCAATTCCTTTAATTTCTAATTTGAATAATCCCACAATTCAGGAAATTGTAAACAAATTAGATGCTAAAGTTTTATTTGGCGACGCTTATTTAAACAATCAAACGGGGAATTTTAGCGTGGGAGCGATGCAACTTTGTAATTATTTATTGCATTTAAAAGAAAATAGTCTGGTGATAACTCCAGGAGATAGAGCTGATATTATTCTTGGCGCACTTCAGGCGAATGAATCCGTGAATTATCCAACAATTTCAGGAATACTGCTGACAGGAAATATATTGCCTGAACAGAGTATTCTAAAATTAATTGAAGGACTTTCTCCGGTTGTTCCCATTTTTGCAGTAGAGGAAGGGACCTATTATATTACCAATAAAATAGGTTCCATTAAATCTAAAATTTACGCCAATAACAAGCAAAAGATTGAAACGTCCATAAACACTTTCGAAAAATTTGTCGACTTGGATAATTTGGCTGAAAAGCTAATCACTTTTGAAGCGGAAGGAATGACGCCAAAAATGTTCCAATACAATTTGGTAAAAAGAGCTAGAAAACATAGAAAACACATTGTTTTACCAGAGGGAAATGATGAAAGAATAATTATTGCAGCTTCGCGATTATTAGCGATGGATGTGGTTGATATTTCTATTATTGGAAACCAAAAACAGATAGAAAATAAGGTTTCGGAACTGGGGTTGGATTTTGATTTTTCTAAAATTAAAATTATTAACCCAATAGAATCCGAACATTATGAGGATTATGTAAATACCTATTATGAGTTGCGAAAAGCAAAAAACGTAACTGTAGGAATGGCCAAAGATTTAATGGAAGATGTTTCGTATTTTGGAACAATGATGGTGTATAAAGGTGATGCCGACGGAATGGTTTCCGGAGCAGCACATACTACACAACATACCATTTTACCAGCTTTGCAATTCATTAAAACGAAACCAAATTCATCAGTAGTTTCCTCAATATTTTTTATGTGTTTGGAAGACCGGGTTTCTGTTTTTGGTGATTGCGCCATCAATCCAAATCCTACTGCGGAACAACTAGCAGAAATAGCAATTTCCTCTGCTGATTCCAGTTTAGCTTTTGGAATAGAACCAAAAATAGCCATGCTTTCCTATTCGTCAGGTTCTTCTGGAAAAGGCGATGAAGTAGATAAAGTAAGAACCGCAACCGAAATAGTTAGAAAAAAACGCCCCGATTTAAAAATAGAAGGACCCATTCAATATGATGCAGCAGTCGATATGGCTGTTGGAAAAAGTAAAATGCCAAATTCAGAAGTGGCAGGACAAGCCAGCGTTTTGATTTTTCCAGATTTAAATACAGGAAATAATACCTATAAAGCGGTGCAAAGAGAAACTGGAGCATTGGCCATTGGTCCGATGTTACAAGGATTAAACAAACCGGTAAATGATTTAAGCCGAGGTTGTACAGTAGATGATATTATAAATACAGTCGTGATTACAGCGATTCAAGCACAAGGATTATAAAATGAAAATAGTAATTATAAACTCGGGAAGTTCATCCATAAAATACCAATTAATACACATGCCGGCTAATGAAGTTATTTGTTCGGGGATGATTGACAGAATAGGATTGGAAACTTCTAATCTAAGTTATGTAACCAATAACACTAAATTAGAAGAAACCTTGCCAATTGCGAACCATAAAATTGGTTTGGAAAAAATTGCCAAATTACTGATGGATGAAAAAGTGGGGGTAATTAAAAGTACGGATGAGATTGAAGCTGTCGGGCATCGTGTGGTGCATGGCGGCAGTGCTTTTTCGAATACGGTAATTATTACCAGTGAAGTAAAAGATAAAATCAGACAACTTTTTGATTTGGCACCCTTGCATAATCCAGCTAATTTAGAAGGGATAAATGTGGCGGAGAAAATTTTCAATTCGGCTAAACAAGTGGCTGTTTTTGATACTGCTTTTCATCAAACGATTCCTGTCGTGGCGCACAAATATGCGTTACCGAATTACCTTTTGACAGAAAATAAAATACGCGTATACGGTTTTCATGGAACGAGTCATAAATACGTTTCGGAAAATGCGATTCATTATTTGAAACAGAATTCTAAAAACAAAGGCTCGAAAATTATTACGATACATTTAGGAAATGGGTGTAGCATGACTGCCATAAAAGACGGAAAAAGTATCGATCATACATTAGGATTTGGTCCAATGAATGGATTGATTATGGGAACTCGAAGTGGAGATGTCGATCAATCCGTGATTTTTTATCTGGTTAATTCCTTAGGGTATTCGCTTGAAGCGGTGAATACGATGTTGCAGAAACAAAGCGGAATGCTTGGACTTACGGGCTATAGCGATTTGAGGGATATTGAAGCGAATGCAGAGAAAGGAAATGCTGATTGCCAGTTGGCTTTAGATATGAATGCGTATCGAATTAAAAAATATATTGGTTCTTACACTGCAGTTTTAAACGGACTCGATGCTATTGTTTTTACAGCAGGAATCGGAGAAAATTCCTCTTATATTCGAAAATTAGTTTGTGCGGATATGGATTATTTCGGAATTGAATTAGACGATTCCAAAAATGAAATTCGTTCTAAGGAAATTCGGGAAATTAATACACCCGAATCGAAAACTAAAATATTGGTTATACCTACCAATGAAGAAATAGAAATTGCAAATCAGGTATTTGAATTATTGACCAATTAAAAAAGCATATTCTAAAAAAGCTTCTGTACTCAGAGGCTTTTTTTATACTTTTTATTTAAGAAATCTTTTTATATTTGGACATAAAACGCCACATTTTGAAAGCAAGAATTACATTCATAATCCTATTCTATTTTTTTTCGTTCCAACTTTATTCTCAAGAGTTACTTCCTTTCGTAGAAAATTACAGCAAGTCTAATTATCAGGGTGATAACCAGATTTGGAATGTAGCACAAGGAAATGATGATGCCATGTATTTTGCCAATAATTATTATTTGTTGCGATATGATGGTGTAAAATGGGAGAAATATACGTTACCTAACAAAACAATCATTCGTTCCATAATGGTCGACGGCGACAAGATTTATTCTGGTTCGTATAAAGAATTTGGGTATTGGTTTCGAAAAAAAGGAAAGATGTATTATGTTTCAATTTCCAAAGGCAATAAGGCTTTTGATGAAAAAAATAATGAAGAAATTTGGAAAATATTTAAGTTTAACAACAAAATTTACTTTCAGTCCTTTAATGGGATTTTTCTTTTTGACGGAAAAGTAATTAAGGAAATAAAGTTCTCTTTTCTTATTTCCTATTGCTTTATCGTAGACAATCAGCTTTTGATTGCTTCAGTTGAGAAAGGGATTTATAAAATGAATAATGGGCATATAGAAAAAGTAAAGGGATGGTCAATCTTAGAAAACAATGTCATTCATGCTATTCAAAAACACCAAGGCAAAACGTATTTTTTTACTAAAAAGAATGGTGTTTATGTTCTGGAAAATGGCAAGTTGATTCCTTGGAAAAATCCATTAAATGACATTTTGAAAGTTGCAAACATCAATGTTGCCCAGTTCATAAAAAACAATAAACTAATAATAGGAACAGCAAATAAAGGGGTTTATGTTCTGGATTTGAATGATGGTTCTTATAAAAACATCAATAGAAACAATGTCTTGATGAACAATTCGATTTTAAGTATTGGCCAAGATAAAGAGAACGATTTATGGCTGGGACTGGATAATGGAATTGCGCATATTGAAGTGAATTCACCCATTTCTATTTTTTACGACAGTTCGGGAATTTTAGGCTCCGTTTATTCTGTTGCCAGCACTCCAAAAGGCTATTTAATGGCTTCTAATCATGGAGTTTTTAAATATGAGGACAAGCAACTTTCACTGATTCCCAATACACAAGGTCAAGCTTGGAATATCAGTAAAATAAATAATAAATACCTAATAGGTCACAACGAAGGAACTTTTATTTATGATAATGGATTGTTCTATAAATTAAGTACTATAAATGGAGGTTGGAATTTGGCAAAAAGCAGCATTAATAATTCCTATTTACAAGCTACTTATAGCGGTGTAATCATTTATAATGATGCTAATGATTTGAATCAAAAGATAGTTATAAAAGGAATAATGAAACCTATTAAATATGTGGCGCAAAATAGGAAAAATGAAATATGGGCTGCGGATAATAACAGAGGCTTGTATCGAATTCTGTATAATGATGCGTACGAAACTACCACTATTGTAAATGTTTCCCAACGCAGTAAAATCGATAATGATTTTGGTGTGAAAATATTTGAGTTCAGAAATGAAATCCTTTTCTTGATACACAAATCTTGGTATACTTATAATTCAATCACCAATCAATTGGAAGGGAATGAATTGTTTAATTCCAATTTCAAAAACGTCTCTGATATAGTTGCTATTGACGAAAACAACTTTATGGTACTTGAAAATGGACTTTTGTATCAGGTTTTTGCCAATGATAATAAATTCATTAAGAACAGTATTCAGGAGAAATATTATAAAGGAAAAATAATCAATGACAATTTGAAAGTGTTTAAGAATAACGACAGTTATCTTTTGAATCTGGATGACGGTTTTATTTCTCTTGAATTAAAATATAAAAATAAACCTAAAACCAATATAAAGATCGAAGCTTTTAATGATACTATTTTGGTGGAAAATAAATCAAAAATCAATCATAATTCAGATCTTAAAATAAACGTAATATCCGGAATTTATGGTGCGACAAGACCTGATTTATTTTATAAAATAAATGAGATAAAAGAATTTATTCCTATAAAAGAAGGATTGATTATTTTGAATAACCTCAATAGTGGTTCTCATGATGTAACTATTTATGGTAACGATGGCTTGCATTATGATAAAGTTTCCAGTTTTCAATTCATGGTGGCAAAGGCATGGTATTTTTCTTTTTGGATGATTTTTGTATACCTGATTTTAATAGGAATGGTATTGTATCTTTATTATAAATGGAATAATATGAAATATATTCAGAAACTGAAATTACGGGAAGAAGAATTAAAGCATCAAAAGAAAATTCTGGAAATGGAATTAAAAGCCGAAAACGAGTTAAATGTTCAAGAATATGAAAAACACATTCTTGAATTGGAATTGCAATCAAAATCATCTGAAGTTGCGGGTAAATCACTTTCGATTGCCAAGCAAAGTGAAATGATAGAGAATATCCAGGGGATTTTAGATTCTGAAGCAGATTTCAACAAACTAAAAAGCGAGATAAAAAAAGCCATAAAAATCAATTCGGTCAACAAGCATGAATGGGAAACATTTGAATCAAACTTGAATCAAATTCATAATGAGTTTATAATTAATCTTTCTAAAAAATTCCCAATCCTTACTTCCAAGGATATTAAGCTTTGCATTTACCTAAAAATGAATCTTTCTTCAAAAGAAATTGCACCAATGATGAACATTTCTTTCAGAGGTGTTGAACTGCATCGTTATCGATTAAGAAAGAAATTAAATCTTACTCAGGAAGAAAACCTTTCTAAATTTTTATTAACTATATAAAATAACTTGTATTTTTATATATAATATATTATTTCAGTTATTTTTTTAGGAAATTACAATACATCATTACTACATCATACCGATGTAGTACAGTACTTCTTTACCTTTCTTAGGGGCTTTAAAACATAGATTTCTTATCTGGTTTCAATGTTTTGATGTATTTATGTAGTAACTCCATTATGGTTACTATAACGTTGTAATTATCTAATTTGGTCCCACTAACTTTAACAAATTATTAATATATGAGAAATTTTATTTTTAGCTTTTTAGCACTCATTCTACTTCCGGCGTATATGTCTGGTCAAGTAATTAAGGGAAAAGTATTGGATAAGAGTGGAATTGGAATTCCTGGAGCAATGATTTTTGCTGTTGATTCTAAGACTTCAGCTGATACTGATTTTGACGGTAATTTTAATATCAATGCCAAAGTAGGAGAGGTATTGAAAATTAGCATGGTAGGTTTTGATGCCATATCAGTCAATGCATTGTCTGGTGCTATGAACATCACTTTAAAAGAATCCAAAGACACTGAATTAAAAGAAGTGGTTGTTATTGGGTACGGAACTAGAAAAAAGATTGATAATACCACCGCAATTACCTCATTAAAAGCAGAAGAAATATCTAAAACCAAAGTTTTGAATGCTTCGCAAGCCATACAAGGTAAAGCTGCCGGAGTTCAAGTAATTTCTTCAGACTTGCCGGGAAGTACACCTTCTGTTGTTATTAGAGGTTTAGGAACTGCATTAGGAGGAAGAACTCCTTTATTTATTGTGGATGGGATGCCTACAGAGAACATTAATAACATCAATACTAATGATATTACATCATATGAGATATTGAAAGATGCTTCTTCGCTAGCAATCTATGGAACCAGAGCTGCAAATGGGGTAATCATTATTACGACCAAAAAAGGGAAAGGCGATAAGGTTTCTGTAGAATTTGAAAGCTTTGCAGGTTTTAGAGAGCCTTTGAAAAAAGTAAAAATGGCGGGAAGTAATAAATATTCCCATTATTCGAATGCAGCCTTACAAACGACTACTTTTTCACAAGATCAACCGGTTAATACGGATTGGTTTGATGCCATTACAAGAAAAGGATCGTATACTCAAAATAACGTTTCAGTTTCCGGGGGTACGGAGAATATAAAATATTTCTTTAGTATTGGAAATTATCAGGAGAAAGCAATTCTTAATGGTTTAGATTACAGTCGTACTACTTTTAGAAATAACAACGAATACAAAATTTCTAAAAAACTGACTTTAAATCAAAACTTCAGTTTTGGTTCAACAAATTCTTCTCCAAAACCATTGAGTGCCTTTACAAATGCGTACAAGCAATCTCCAATAGTTCCTGTTCGTTTTTCTAATGGACAATATGGTGTGTCATACGTAGGAAGCGATGGTTTTGCTGGAACAGCAGGTTCTTCCTTTAATAATGTTGGTAATCCTGTTGCTCAATTAGACTACTTTAATGAACAACAACGCAGTATTACATTACAAGGTGGTTTAAAATTAGATTATGAAATTGTAAAATCGTTAAAATTCACTTCCCAGTTTAACGGAGAATATTATAGTTGGAAAAATTATAATTTTGAAGATACAAAGGCTATTTGGCAAACGAATAATAATCCAGGTCAGTTAGCTACAATTATGTATCCTTCAGATAAGAATATTAACTTATTGACAAAAGGCAGAAACCAATATTTCAATTGGAATCTATCCAATTACATTACTTATAATAAAGTATTTGGTGATATCCATGATGTTGAAGTAACCGGAGGTATTGAAACTTCTATCAAAGGAGCAAGAGAACAATTGACGGTTGCCAGAAAAAATGTAAATGCAAATGCTAATTATTGGTCTTTAAAAGACGTTGATTATGTAGGAACGGTTACTAGTTATAAAGATGAAATTTTTAATGAAAATAAAATAGCTTCTTATTTCGGTCGTTTCCAATATAAATTAATGGACAGATACTTGTTTACAGGTACAATTAGACGTGATGGTTCATCAAATTTTGGTAAAGACTATCGTTGGGGAACTTTTCCTGCCTTTGGTTTAGGATGGGTTGTTACCAAAGAAGATTTTATGGCTAATGTAAAAGGAATCAATTTATTAAAATTAAGAGGAGGTTGGGGTAAATTAGGAAACCAAAATGTTCCACTTAATAATCAAGCGTATAGTTCAGGTCTTAGTTATTATTTAGGAGGTTCTATATTGAACGAGGGTACTACTATCAATTCTCAAGTAGATCCAAGTTTATCATGGGAAATTACCGAGGAAACTTCTGGAGGTATCGATTTTGAATTGTTGAACAACAGATTAAAAGGTTCATTTGATGTGTATGATAAAACAACAACAAATGTTATTTTAAATACAAAACCTTATATGACTTCAGGTATAAGTAATTCTTCACCAGCCCATGTTGGGGAAGTATCTAATAAAGGATATGAAGTTGCTTTACGTTGGGATGATAAACTAACTGACAATTTGAGTTACTGGATTGGAGGTAATTTTTCTAATAACAAAAATGAATTGACAGGTTTGAAAGATGCTACGCTTGCGCCAATTACTGGCGGAGATTTAGCAAATGGGCAATGGACAAAACTATTAGATAATACTTCTGTAGGGAGACCATTAGGTAGTTTCTATATGTATGAATATGCTGGTTTTGATGCTGCAAATGGTAAGATGTTATATTATACTGCAACAGGTGCCAAAGTGACTCAAGATGCTTTAGATGCTAATAAAGATAAAAAATATGTTGGTTCAATTTTACCTAATTCTACTTATGGTGTTACTTTAGGCGTGAACTATAAAAACTTTGATTTATCAGTTGACGGATACGGTACTTCTGGAGCAAAAGTGTATAATGGTAAAAAAGCACAACGCTTTAGCGGAGAAAATGTAGAAGAATCATTGGCTACCAATTTCTGGACTGCAAATAATACTACGGCTACAAATCCTGGACCTTTTAATTTAGTTCCTGTAGCTTCTACTTATTATTTAGAATCAGGCGATTTCTTTAGAATTAACAATATTTCGCTTGGATATAAAATTCCATTAAAAGGAGAATTTTTGAATTCTTGCAGAGTATATGTGAATGCAATAAATCCATTTATTACTCAAAAATTCTCAGGTTTTTCTCCTGAATTAAATGGTAATGGCGATCCTTATGGAACACAAGGTATTGAGTTGGATGCATACCCAACATTAAGATCATTCGTTATCGGTGCTAATTTAAAATTTTAATACAATGAAAAAGATATATATATCAATTTTTGCGCTATCCGCATACTTTTTCTCTGGATGTTCAAACGACTATTTAGATGCAGATCAAACAGAATCTATTTCTACGAAAGATATAGCATTGTTCAACAATGATGCAGGAGCAGCTACTTTTGTAACGGCAATCTATAGTAAATTCTTGGATTGGAACATGACTTCATTTTCTTGGATTGGGTTGTCAAGTATTGCCTCTGATGATGCCGACAAAGGATCTTCTCCGGGAGATACAGGTTCAGATAAAGATTTAATGGACGCCTTAACATACAATGCTTCAACTCCATCAACAAGTGAGATTTTTGCAGCTAATTATGAGGGGATTAACAGATGCAATCAAGCATTAAGTATTGTTCCGCAATTAGACCAAGCTAATCCAGCTTTACGCGCCAGATTATTAGGTGAAGCTAAATTTTTAAGAGCTTTTATGTATTTTACTTTGGTAAAAACGTACGGTGGTGTGCCAATTGTAGATCATTTGCCAAATCCATCTTCTGATGAAGACAGAATCATGCAATTAACACGCAAAACAAGTGCTGAAGTTTATGCTTTTATCGAAAGTGATTTGAATGATGCTATTGCGGCATTGCCAAACAAATCAGAATATGCTGCTGCTGAAAAAGGAAGAGCTTCAAAAGGAGCTGCTTATGCATTATTGGCAAAAGTAAATTTATACCAAAAAAACTGGCAGAAAGTAGTGGACAACTGTAATTTGATTACAGGATATTCTATTGTTCCAAATTATGCTTCTATGTTTAGATTAGCTGGAGAAAATGATGCTGAATCTATTTTTGAAATTCAAGGTACTGGCTCAGTTCCTGCTAAAGGAATCTCAGGATATTCCAATACACAAGGTGCTCGTGGTGCTGGTGGATGGGGTTGGGGTTTCAATACACCATCTCAAAGTTTAGTAAATGCTTATGAAGCTGGTGATGTTAGAAAAAATGCAACAATCATTTTTGCAGGAACCACTTTATACGATGGTAGAGTTGTACCAACAACTGTTGAAAATCCTAGATACAATTTTAAAGCGTATTCTTCTGCTTTCACAGATGGTTGGGAAACCGATGTGAATATCAAATATTTGAGATATGCTGAAGTAATACTAATGAAAGCGGAAGCATTAAACGAATTAAACCAGACTCCTGCTGCTATTCCTTTGTTGAACCAAATCAGAACTAGAGCTGGATTAGGGAATACAACTGCAGTATCTCAAGGAGATGTTAGAACAGCAATCTGGAAAGAAAGAAGAGTTGAAATGGCATTCGAACACGATAGATTCTTTGATTTAGTAAGAACTGGTCAAGCAGTTGCTGCGTTTGCTATTGATGGTAAAACATTTGTTGCCGGTAAACATGAATTGTTTCCATTACCGCAAGCATTCATTACGCAAGCAAACGGATTATCAATACAAAATCTGGGTTATTAATTTAAAAAAACAGTAAAATGAAAAAAAATAAATATATTTTCTTATTTGCTTCTGTTCTGGCTTCTCAATTTTTTGTGAGCTGTAATGAGGACAGTATAGATAAAGTAAACAGCTCAATTCCTTATGAGTCAATTGGAGGTTATGAAAACTCAGATGATGTTGCTGCCAGTAATTTGATTGCTAAATTTAGTTTTGAGAATACTATTTCGGATTCAAAAAATGGAATAACTGGTGGAGTTGGAACAAATGTGACTTATGGAACTGGAATCAAAGGGCAAGCCTATAAAGGATCTTCAAATTCTTTTATTGCTTATAGTACAGTAGCAAGTTCTTTGGTAGATGTAAAAAGCATTACAGTTTCTATGTGGATCAATACGAATCCGCATACAGGAGGAGCACAATCGTTATTTATGCTACCAAAAACTACAGATTTTTGGGGAAATATTTTCTCCTTGATTGAAGGTACAGGTCCAGCAACTACTATGTTAATGAAAAATCATCTTCAAAAAGATGTCACACCCAGTATTGCTTGGTCAGGTCAGTTTATAGAACACAGTGGTGCCAACGTTTTAGCTAATATGTTTGGAACTTGGAAACATGTAGTATGGACGTATAGTGGAACAAGTTCTACTTACAGTATGTACATTGATGGAAAAAAGCTTGATTTGCCTGCTTCAATAGCAAAACGATATGCAAGCGATCCTCTTACTGGTGGAGTTGGTTATGGTGAACTCGCTAATTCGAATGTTTCTAAATTCATTATTGGTGGATTTCAACAACATTTAGGGACTCCTTGGGGTGCTGCTGATGGTTGGATGCTGAATTATACAGGTTTAATGGACGAGTTTAGAATTTATAAAACAGCACTTTCTGACAATGAAGTTGTTGCTTTATATAAATTGGAAAAAGATAACAGATAAAGATTTATTGACACACCTAGTTTGCATAAAACTAGGTGTGTATTTTTTAACTATTAATCCTATTATTTTTATAAAGATGAAAAACGGTTTATACATAATGTTTTTTTTAATTTTTTTAAATTCTTGTTCGTCTTCATCACCTGGAGGAAATAGTGGTACTGGCACGCCATTACCAACAACTCCTACAACTCCTGTACCTGTTTTAACAGATACTGAAGCTATGGATCAAGTTCAAAAAGATGCTATCAAATATTTTTGGGATTATGCTGAAACCAATTCAAAATTAGCAAGAGAGCGTTACCTAACTGATGATCCAAGTTTTGAAGCTAATATAGTTACAACTGGAGGTTCAGGTTTTGGGTTGATGTCAATTGTAGTTGGTGTAGAGCGGGGATTTGTTAATAGAAGCGAAGCTATTTCCAGACTTACAACTGCTTTGACTTTTCTTGAAAATGCGGAACGTTTTCATGGTGCATGGCCGCATTGGATAAATGGAAAAACAGGTAAAGTAATTCCTTTTGGAACGAAAGATAATGGAGGGGATTTAGTAGAAACTTCTTTTTTATGTCAGGGTTTATTAACCGTTAGAGAATATTTCAAAAACGGAACTACTGCAGAACAAGCTTTAGCCACTAAAGCAGATAATTTATGGAAAGGTGTAGAGTGGGATTGGTATACTAAAGGCGAAAATGCGTTATACTGGCATTGGTCACCTACTTACGGTTGGGAAATGAATTTTAAATTGGAAGGATACAACGAATGTTTGATTACCTATATAATGGGTGCTGCGTCCCCTACACATCCTATTCCGGCTGCAGCATATCACCAAGCTTGGGCAAGAAATGGTGCAATCGTAAATGGCGGTTCACAATACGGAATTCCAGTGCTATTTAATTATAATGGAGCAACAGGAAATGTAGGTCCTATGTTTTGGGCACATTATTCTTATTTAGGTTTAGATCCTACTAACTTGACGGATCAATATGCGGATTATTGGGCATTAACCCAAAATCATGCAAAAATAATGAACAAATATTGCATTGCTAATCCACGTCAATGGAAGGATTATTCTGAAAAATGTTGGGGATTAACAGCGAGTTATTCTCGTAATAATGATGGATCTACCGGATATTCAGCGCATCAACCTAATAATGATTTAGGAGTGATTTCACCAACAGCAGCATTATCTTCTTTTCCTTATACGCCAGCAGAATCAATGAAATTTTTGCATTATTTATATGATGAGAAAAGGAGTTCTTTAGTGGGAATTGCGGGACCTTATGATGCTTTTTCTCCGCATTATAATTGGGTAACACCACGATATTTAGCAATCGATCAAGGTACAATTGCCCCAATGGTTGAAAATTATCGTACCGGTTTATTATGGAAATTATTTATGAATGCGCCAGAGGTAAAACAAGGTTTAGTGAAACTTGGTTTTCATTCCGGGAAATATAATTTTTAGGGAATTATGAATTGTAAAATCATAATAATTGCCTTTTTATTTTCATGGAATGCCTTTTCACAATCGGAGGTAAACGGAAAAATGAAAATCGAAATCGTGCAAAAACACGAAATGGGTTATGCATTACATATTCCGGCGAATACTAAAGATAAAAAGCCTTTAATTATTTTTCTTCATGGTTCAGGTGAAAAAGGAACTGATATCGAAAAAGTAAAAATTCATGGGCCTTTTAAATACATCAAAAACCACGAACTCGATGCCTATATTTTGGCACCACAATGTCCTGAAAACGAAGAATGGAATAATGAAGTATTGTATCGTTTGATTTTAAAAATTCAAAAAGAAAACAATATAGATTCAAACCGAATTTACCTTACCGGATTGAGTTTAGGCGGTTGGGGAACTTGGAATCTGGCTTTTGCTCATCCTGATATGTTTGCTGCAATAGTTCCAATTTCGGGATTTGTAGATTTGATTCAATTAGAAGAAGCGTGTAAAATTGCGGCAATTCCAACTCGTGTTTTTCACGGTTTGATGGATGATGTTGTGAATCCAGATTATGCAATTGCCATTTATAAAGAACTAAAAAAGTGTAATGGCAATGTCGAACTAACCATTTTTGATGATGCAGGTCACGACAGTTGGTCAAGAGTATATGACAACCAGGAAATTTATGATTGGATGTTTAAACAAATAAACAAATAAAAAATGAAAATTAAACTAATTATACTTCTCTTAGGCTTTTCGCTTTTTGGCTACAGCCAAAAAAAGACAGCTAAAAAGACGGTTAAAATTAAACCCAAAACCGAATTTGTATCCGAATTATTGTCGAAAATGACTTTGGAGGAGAAAATAGGGCAATTGAATTTGCCTACTTCGGGAGATATTACAACTGGTGCAGCCAATAGTTCTAATGTGGCTAAAAATATTGAAGAAGGTAAAGTAGGTGGGTTATTCAATATCAAGTCTGTTCAGAAAATTAAAGAAGTACAAAAGATAGCAGTCGAAAAAAGCCGATTGAAAATCCCATTACTTTTTGGAATGGATGTTATTCATGGTTATGAAACGACTTTTCCTATTCCGCTTGGATTGTCTTGTACTTGGGACATGAAACTGATTGAAAGGAGTGCTCAAATTGCAGCCCAAGAAGCCAGTGCCGATGGAATTAACTGGACTTTTTCTCCTATGGTTGATATTTCTCGTGATCCGCGTTGGGGTAGAGTTTCAGAAGGTTCTGGTGAAGATCCGTTTTTGGGAAGCCAAATTGCCAAAGCAATGGTTCATGGGTATCAACAAGATGATTTATCAAAGAATAATACCATTTTATCCTGTGTGAAACATTTTGCGTTGTATGGTGCGCCGGAAGCGGGACGCGATTACAATACCGTTGATATGAGCAGAATAAAAATGTACAATGATTATTTTCCTCCATACAAAGCGGCTGTTGATGCTGGTGTAGGTTCAGTTATGGCATCGTTTAATGAAATTGATGGAATTCCTGCAACTGGAAATAAATGGTTAATGACTGATGTTTTGAGAAAACAATGGGGTTTTAAAGGTTTTGTGGTTACTGATTTTACAGGAATTCCTGAAATGATAGAACACGGAATGGGAGATTTACAAACCGTTTCTGCGTTAGCTCTAAATGCCGGAGTTGAAATGGATATGGTAGGTGAAGGTTTTCTTTCCACTTTAAAGAGATCATTGGATGAAAAAAAGGTAAGCATAGAGCAAATTGATAATGCGGTTCGACTTATTTTGAATGCCAAATATGATTTAGGATTGTTTCAAGATCCTTATAAATATTGTGATGAAAAAAGAGCAAAAACGGAGATTTTTACGAATAGTAATAGAGCTGAAGCCAGAAAAATCGCTGCTCAATCTTTGGTTTTACTTAAAAACCAAAACCAGTTACTTCCTTTGAAAAAATCAGGAACTGTGGCCGTGATTGGGCCATTGGCTGACGCCAAAGAAAACATGGCGGGTACTTGGAGTGTTGCAACTAACATGCAAACATCGATTTCATTAGTAGCCGGAATCAATGAAGTTGTTGGAAATAGTACAAAAGTGCTTTACGCAAAAGGAAGTAATCTGGATTATGATGCGGCTTTTGAAGAAAAAGCGACCATGTTTGGTAAAACCTTGCATCGAGACAGTAGAACTAAGGAAGAATTATTGGCAGAAGCTTTGAAAATTGCCAATCAATCCGATGTGATTATTGCAGCTCTTGGTGAATCTGCGGAAATGAGTGGAGAAAGCAGCAGCCGTACCAATTTAGAAATTCCACAGGCTCAAAAAGATTTGTTGCAGGAATTGCTTAAAACTGGAAAACCGGTGGTTTTAGTATTATTTACTGGGCGTCCATTAGTTTTAGTTCAGGAAAATGCAACTGTTCCAGCGATATTGAATACATGGTTTGCAGGAAGTGAAGCAGGAAGCGCCATTGCTGACGTTTTGTTTGGCAATGAAAATCCTTCGGGAAAATTGACTGCTACTTTCCCTAGAAGTGTAGGGCAAGTGCCTATTTATTATAATCAAAAAAATACAGGAAGACCATTAGGGAACAAAGAAGGAAAGTTTGAAAAATTCAGATCTAATTATATCGACGAAAGAAATGAGCCTTTATTTCCTTTTGGTTTTGGATTGAGTTATACCACATTCGATTATTCGAACCTGAAGATTTCATCGGATAAAATGAATTTTAACGAAAAAGTAAACGTTACCGTTGATGTTACAAATACCGGAAATTATGATGGTAAAGAAGTGGTTCAATTGTATATAAGAGATTTAGTAGGTTCTGTTACAAGACCTATAAAAGAGCTGAAAGGATTTCAAAAAATCGCTGTTAAAAAAGGAGAAAAACAAACTGTAACTTTCGAAATTTCCGTTGAAGAGTTGAAGTTTTATAATTCTGATTTACAATTTATTGCTGAACCGGGTGCGTTTCAAATTTTTGTTGGCACTAATTCTAATGCAGAGAAGAAAGTTAGTTTGGAGTTGATTAAATAAATTTGGTTTGTTTATTTAGTGACGACCCTTCGGTATTTATATCGAAGGGTTTTTTTTGACCAAAAGAAATGAAATTGTGTACTGGTTTTAAATAGCTTTTTTTATTATCCAAATCTAAAAAACATCAAAATCAATTAGTTAGGAAGGAGTAAGGTTCTCAATCTTTAAAAGAAATTATGAATTTTACGCCTTCATTAATTTTACTTTCTACTTCAATACGCCCACCTAAATTAGTGATATGATTATAAATTAGGTAAAGCCCGATGCCATTACTATCAATATGATCGTGAAATTTTTGGTGCAATCCAAAAATTTTGTCACGTACTTTGTCCATATCAAAACCCAATCCATTATCAGAATAAATTAACTGACAGATTCCGTTTACTTTTTTAGAAACAATAGAAACGGAAGGTAAAGTTTCCAGTTTTGAGTATTTTATTGAATTTGTGATCAAGTTTAAGAATATGCTTTTTAGGTATTCTTTATTAAAATGAATGTCAGTAAGCTCTGAAAAATCAATATTAATTTTGATTTTTGAGTTTCCTATTAAAGAATTTATAGAAAGTAATACTTCATTTAAATTTTCATTCAAATTTAATTTTTCAATAGGAGCATTTAATTCCTCTTTATGAATTAATTCGTCTACTGAGTTTTTTAAAGTTTGTCTTAAACGCTCTGTTGTTGTTTTTAGAATAGTTATAAATTCAAGTGTTTCTTCATCATTAATTTTAGAAATATCAATGAGATCAAACACGGATAGCAAATTATTCACAGGAGACTTCAAATCATGAGAAGTTGTGTATGATAAATGCTTGAGGTCTTTATTAATTTTTGTCAGATTTGCCAGAAGTAAGTTTCGTTCTTCTTCGATTCTTTTCTTATGTGTTATGTTTTTAGCAATAGCATAAACTAATTTTTCTTCTTCAACAGGCATTGATGTCCAAGACAACCATACAATCTCTCCACTTTTAGTTAAGTATCGATTTTCAAAATTTAAAAGCGGTTTATTTTTATATACTTGTTCTCTGGTTTCGATTGTGATTTTAAGGTCTGGTGCGTAAACAAAACTACTAATGGGGTTAGCATATAATTCTTCATCTGAATAACCTAATAATTTTGAAACAGCAGGATTTATTCTCTTAAAATAGCCATCAAATCCTGCAATACAAATAAAATCAGCTGAGATATTAAAAAAATTATCGAAGTGATATTCTCCATCTGAATCAGGATTTCTTTTTTTTATTGTCATTGAGTTTAAAAATTATTTGTTATTCGGATTTTAGACAAATACAAATTTTATGAATTGTTGAATTTTAGAAGAAACCATATTAGCCAAATTTAGCTAATAATTATTTATAATAAAACAATGGTGTAAACAAATTTAAATTAAATGTATTGCTATAATTTAAATAAAATAGGGGTTAAGCAAAACGAGGCTGTCATTTTACTGACAACCTCGTTTTGTATTATTTGAACACTATTTATATTTTGAAAATTCCTCCAAAAGCGATTATTCTTTGTAGAAAGAAAAAATCTTGAGAGGCGCTATCTTCAGGATTTTGAGTCGTTCTAATATCCTGCATGTTGATATAGCCACCTTTTAATTCTCCTTGAACATAAAAATGTTTAAAGAAAGTAATATTCAAACCAGCTTTCAAAGAAGTTCCATAACCAGAAACATGAAAGTCGTCATGACGTGGCTTTCCTAAAAGTGTCGTATTTGTTTTTGGATATAATAGACCAATACCACCACCTTCGGTTAAATTAATTTGGATTTTATCTGTATTTCTAATTTTGAATACTGACGAAATATCATCATGTCTTGAAAATTCAGTATTTACATAATTTAGTCCATCTGTATGTTCATAAAGTAAGAAACTTTCAGTCATAACAGTAGGTGTATTGTTGTAAACCCCATCATAAGGTGCGTTTCCGGTAATCGTACCAGTCATGTTCAGCGTTTGATCTTGTGTCATCACATATTTCATGTGATCTACTCCAATGCCAATGCTGTAATGGTCATTTATGAAATACCCCATTCTAAAATTAGTTTGGGGAATAGTCATTTTTGACGGATTGATATAATCTACATGCCAACCTTTTGGTTTGTCATGAGCAACCATATTATCGAGAGTGAAATTATAATCTTTACCTCGAAAAGTCACATCAGATTTAGTGTAATTATCTCTATTTCCACCCCATGATACAAAGAATTTTCCTTTGTTATGAGCCGTATATTTATTTTGTAATTTAATTTGTTCTTGAGCGGATGCGTTTATTGAAAAAATTATAATTGAGAATGCGGAATATAAAAAAAAATGTTTCAAAGAATTGGGGGGAGCTAAGTTTTAAAATGTATTTATAGTTTTTCTTATTGCGACTAATTTGGTCATTAAACCTTCAAAATAATCTAAATGTAGCATATTAGCTCCATCACTTTTAGCGTTAGCCGGATCAAAATGAGTTTCGATAAAAATCCCATCCACACCTACAGCAATTCCTGCTTTGGCAACGGTTTCAATCATATCAGGTCTTCCGCCAGTTACTCCTGCCGTTTGGTTGGGTTGTTGTAGCGAATGCGTAACATCAAGAACAGTAGTTGCATATTGTTGCATCGTAGGAATACCTCTAAAATCAACAATCATATCTTGGTAGCCAAACATAGTTCCACGATCCGTAACCATTACGTTTTGATTATTACAGTCTAAAACTTTTTGTACGGCATGTTTCATGCTTTCAGGACTCATAAATTGTCCTTTTTTCAAGTTTACCACTTTTCCGGTATTGGCAGCAGCCATAACCAAATCAGTTTGACGAACAAGAAAAGCAGGAATTTGCAACACATCTACATATTGTGCAGCCATTTCGGCATCTTCATTAGTATGGATATCAGTTACGGTAGGAACATTAAAAGTTTCAGAGACTTTTCTAAGGATTTTTAATGCTTTTTCGTCTCCAATTCCAGAAAAACTGTCAATTCTAGAGCGATTAGCTTTCTTAAAAGAACCTTTAAATACAAATGGAATTTCTAGTTTATCCGTGATACCAATTAATTTTTCGGCAATACGCATCGCCATTTCTTCCCCTTCAATGGCACAAGGACCCGCAAGTAAAAAGAAGTTGCCACTATCAGTATGTTTGATCAGTGGAATATGTTGTATGTTCATAATTTATTTTTTGAAAGTGCAAAGATAATTAGAAATAATGATTTAGTATTTTTTTGGAGCTATTTCCTGCTATTCGTTGCAATCTTTTCTTAAAAAAAGAAAAGGATTTCCACTGCTATCAGGGCTAGGTCATTCGTGTTTTATTTAATTATTTTTTTAAACTAAGACCAACAGGTACCATTAAAATTCCTTTTTCATAAATATTCAAATAGAGTTTTATAGGTTTTTTTTGTCCGTCCCATTTTAGTTCATATACATCCAGAAAACCCGCACCTAAATCTGTTCTTTTTGTTGGGAAAGGGCAGCAGCTTTCTAATTTTGTAAAAGTGATTTTTTCTCCTTTAGGTCCAGTCAAAGCATTCAAAAAACGTTCCTGATTGATCGTTTCGTTTGCTGTGTTTCTGTAAAAAATATTGATTGGATAATCTTGATCGTAACCATATTTTTTATCTTTACTGAATGCTGTTATTACAAAAGTATTTTCATTTGTAAGTGTGAGAGCAGGTGCATTGTCATCTACGTTTTTCAAGGTAGATTGGGTGCTAACACAAGAAGCATTAAGTAGTATTAATAAAGCGATAAAAGGAAGTGTTTTTTTCATGTTTTAATTAATTTTTTGGTAATATTAACAGCAATTATAATACCATTACCCGCTTAAAGAGCTACAAATATAAACAGAACTTTAAAGCCTATTACAATAACAAATATTAATTTATTTGACAGTTTTTTACTATTGTAATTTTTCTTACATAGATTGAATAATTTGCTTTATATATTTGCATAAAATTTATAAATATGGATATTATTTTTCAAACTTGGACTTGGTATGTTTCCGGATTTTTGATAGGCATGATTATGCTTTGTCTAATTTATTTTGGGAAGACTTTTGGTATGTCTTCAAATCTACGATCACTTTGTGCAATGACAGGAATCGGAAAAAAAGTATCTTTTTTTGATTTCGATTGGAAAGAACAGCGATGGAATCTATTAGTAGTAGTAGGTGTGATGTTAGGTGGATTTGTAGCCGTGCATTATATGAGTGACCCCTCTAATGTGTCAATTAACTCTAAAACTATCGCGCAATTAGTACAACTGGGAATCGATGCTCCAAACGGAAAATTAATGCCAGATGCACTTTTTGGTACGCAAATTTGGCAATCTCCCAAAAGCATTTTTATTCTTATAATTGGTGGAATTTTAATAGGTTTTGGCTCTCGTTATGCTGGAGGCTGTACCTCAGGACATGCTATATCGGGCTTAAGTAATTTACAACTTCCATCTTTGAAAGCGGTTATAGGTTTTTTTGTTGGAGGATTGATTATGGCTCATTTTTTATTACCCTTAATTTTTTAGAATATGAACGTATTAAAATATTTATTAGTTGGATTTGTTTTCGGAATTGTACTTACAAAATCAGAAGCGGTTTCATGGTATCGCATTTATGAAATGTTTCAATTTCAATCCTTTCACATGTATGGAATTATTTCCGTTGCTATTTTGACAGGAGTAATTGGCATCCAAATCATAAAAAGGAAAAATTTAAAAGATATAAAAGGACAGCCAATTGAAATTCTGGATAAAGAAAAAGGTTCTTCCCGTTATTTGATTGGCGGATTATTTTTTGGGTTGGGTTGGGCACTCGTTGGTTCTTGTCCGGGTCCTATATTTATTCTACTTGGCGCTGGTTTTTGGAGTGTACTTTTAGTGCTGTTTGGAGCTTTGTTGGGTACCTTTATTTATGGTTTATTAAAAGATAAATTACCTCATTAATTCCACTAAAATTTAAATAGCATTTTCTGTAAAAGGAAATGCTATTTTTTTCTGTTTAATTTTAAAATACCAACTACAATAAAGTATTGTGCAAGTAGGTACGTTGCCATTATAAGAAATGAACTGAAAATGATGGGTTCATAAAATTTATTGAAAGCAAGAATACTATCTGAACTTACAAAAATAACCGCACCTAGTAATATATAAGTCCCAGCAGGTTTACTCCATTTTAAATACCCTTTAAATGCAAATAAAAGCATTGTAGATAGAACGATAGCATAAGCCAAAACCGGTATTTTTAAATCGCCTAAAGTTGGTAATAATAGTAAAAACATTACTACTAAATATACAATAATAGCTGTGATACCTACCCAGAAAATAGCTTTGTTTCTGAATGAATTTATCCTTAATTGTTTGCTGAACAAAATAATATAAGCAATGTGCGAAATCAGAAATGCTACCAATCCAATTATGAAATATATTTCAGCTTTGTAAGCAAACATTAAAACGATATCTCCCATCCAAGAAAAAGTCAAGGCTATTGAAAGAAATTTTTTTGATGGAAAGTCTCCACAAAAATAAACAGCCAATATAAGAAAAGGGATCAAAAAAGGTTTTATAAACCACGAAATGTCTTCTCTTCCCAAAATAATTAATAAAAGATAAACGAAACTGATTCCAATATAGGCTTTAAAAGATAAGGTACTTCTCATGAATTGTTTTTAAGATTATGCCACTTCTACTGTTTCTTTTTCGAAATTTACACTTACAAAGTAGACTGTGGCTATTAAGGATAACGTAAGATATCCAATAATGATATAATTTGCATAAGGGTAAAGTTGATTCATTGAAAACCAGTCCCCAAAATAAGCAATAATAGCTATTCCAAAAGCAAATCGGAGAATTTCCCAAAATATTGAAATTTTCCGCGCATCCATTAATTCAGTGTAGCTATAGACAGTTACAAAAATAAACGCTCCATATATAAACACATTGGGTAAACCTATTATGGCAATGGAGTTATATAAATAGCTGATAAATAATAAAGTAATTATAGCTTGAATCATGGACCAAAGCATCAGTTTTTTAGAATGTTTAGTACCATATTTTTCAAAAGCATAAACATCTTTAATTTTGTGTACAGGATATTTTTCTTCAAAATTTTCTGGACGCCATCCCGTTGGTTTAAACCAAATGGTGAATTTGTCTTTCCAGTTTTCGGCGCGCCAAGCATCGGTTATCAGTAGCCAAAGATGCTGAAAATTAATGCGAATAGGATTCCAGGTTTGTGCGGGTCTTGTGATTCCAAAAACTGGTGGAACTGATGCTAATTCTTCTTGAAATGTTCCAAATAATTTATCCCAAATTATAAATATTTGGGAATGATTTTTATCCATATATTCTGGATTAATAGCATGATGCACCCGATGGTGAGAAGGCGAAACCAAGATGTTCTCCAGAAAACCAATTTTTTTAATATGCTTGGTATGATACCAAAATTGAAGAAATAAATGAATAGGAAGTGTAATCGCAATTACTTTTGAGGGAACTCCTAATAGCGCTGCAGGAATCAGCAAAAAGGTAAATAAATTCACAAAACTGGATATGGGCTGACGTAAAGCACAAGCTAAATTAAACTCTTCACTACTATGATGAATGGCATGCTTATTCCATAAAAAATTAATTTGATGCGAAAAACGATGACTCCAATAACCATAAAAATCAATAGCTATGAAACCAATAATATAGGCAAGAACGGTAGGTTCTAAATGAAAAATAGCTATTTTTGAAGCGATCCAATCGTAAGAAATAAGGGTGATACTAAGCCCTAAAACGTCCTTTACGGAGTTGACCATTCCAGAACTTACGCTTGAAACAGAATCCATGTTAGGAGCTGTATCTTCTCCTTTATAATGACCATATATTTTTTCTATTATGATTAATATCAAAAAAATAGGCATTACAAAAACTAAAATTTTTCCGTATTCTACCATAAAAGCCTGTTGTGTTGTTCAAATATATAATAAAAGTATATATTTTTTGAATTATTTGTAATAATTCTATAACAGGCTGTGAATTTAAATACGGTTAAATAATTTCAGCGCTTAAACCAGCTTCCAATAGTTTGGTACACTGCGGTTTTAGCTTATTATAGGGACCTGTTTTTACAGTGCATTTTCCGTTGTAATGAACAATTAACGAACATTGTTCCGCTTGTTCTGCAGAATGATTACAAACACGTATTAAAGTTTCTATAACATGGTCAAAGGTGTTTACATCATCATTATAGACAATAATTTCGTTATCTATCGATACAATTTCTTTTACACTGACTCTTTCTCTTACTTTTTCTTTAGTACTCATTTTGTAGGCTTTTTGTACTTGTATTATTAATAAAAAAAATAATTAACTAATTTACGTATTTTAAAGAAACCCAGTTGTTTCTTTCGAATTTTTTAACATAAGTTAAACCTTTTTCCGTGCAGGAAGCATCAATAAATGGAATGTCTTCTAAATAGAAACCACTTAAAAGTAACGTCCCTTTTGGATTCAAACAATTCACGTAACTTTGCATATCGTTCAACAAAATGTTTCTATTGATGTTAGCAATTATCAAATCATATTTTTTGTCTTTCAACAAAGCTGCATCACCTTCATAAACTGTAATATGTTCACAATTATTGCGTTCCCCATTTTCAATTGAATTCAAATAACACCAATTGTCAATATCAATGGCATCGATTGGTTGAGCTCCTTTCATTTCGGCAAGAATAGCCAAAATTGCTGTTCCGCAACCCATATCAAGTGCTTTTAAGCCAGTAACATCGATTTCCAATAAATGTTGGATCATCATATGTGTAGTCTCGTGATGACCGGTTCCAAAACTCATTTTTGGTTCGATTACAATATCAAATTCGGCATCCGTTTTTGGGTGAAAAGGAGCACGTACATGACAATTTCCATCTACATCAATCGGTTCAAAATTCTTTTCCCATTCCTCATTCCAGTTCACTTGCTCTATTTCTTCGAAAGTATAGTCAATTTTAAATTCCTCCGATTCTAAAATTTGAATATTGTCAAGAATCATTTCGTCCCATAAATCCTTTTGCACAAAAGCAGAAACACCCGTTTCGGTTTCGGTAAAACTTTCAAAAGCTTTTTCTCCTAATTGGGCAATTAATATTTCTGAACCTAGTTCTTTTGGTTCTATGGTAAAATGATATCCGATATAAATGTTTGACATTGTATTTTTTTTTGCAAAGATAAGGAAATATTCAAGTAAATTTTAAACAAGGCATCATAAACCATAAGGCTTGACGCAATAAATTATTACAAATAGTAGGAGAAAAAGACGCTGTTTGATTTTTTTATATGAACTTGTTGATCGCAATTTTAAGGTCATGAATTGGTTTTAATGAAATCTCTGTTCCACTCTCCCCATTTTGGGAATAATCGAATGGATTATCAAGGTCTTTGATTAACATAAACATATAAGAAATTAAAAACGTAACTACTAATGTAAAAAATAGTGAAGCATAAAAAGGCTCGATTTTTATAATTAAGAGACAGCATCCGATTAAAAAGCCCATTGCTTCCAGAATTGCATAAGCTGAACCAATGAATTCTGTGTCTCTGATGGTATCGATTCTCAATATCATTTTTCGAAGATTATTTTGTTCATTCTTCATTTTAATGATATACCCCGCTTGAATTCCTTCTTTATCGAGCTCAATAAAAAAATGATTCATATCACTTATTTTTTCTAATATTGATACGGTTTTTTCATTTTTGTAAAACCAATCAACAAGGGAATTGTAAAAGGTTTTTTGTAATTCCATAAATTCGAGAGCTGTTGGAGTATTTTTGCTTTTATAAATAGTGTAAGTGTCATCAAATAATGATTTCATGGATGCTGAAAGTTCACTGGGCAATTTTTCACTCTCCTTATAATCGGATAGTACACCGCTAATTAAAAAACCGATAAGGAATATGGTTCCAGCCACTAAACTTGTAAAAAGTGCATTTAATTCAATTACTTCTAATCCATAATGATGGGAAAGAATTTTTAATGTTGCTATTAAAATGATTAAGGGGATTATTCGGATTGCAATGGACCATTTTTTCCAAATTTTCCTTCCTGATTTTTTAATTAAACCTTCTGATTCCATTGTTTTTGTATTGTATTTTCTGAAATATTTATTTGTGACTATTCTACAACTAAATAGAAATCATTTTGTTGTTACCAAGTCAAAAATAGACTGAGTTAAAAAGTAAGATTTGAAATAGTTTTGTTTATTTCTAAATTTGTCCCGTCCTGAAATAGTGATACACAAAAAGTATCCTTATGGAAAAACAAGAAGAACCACGCTATTTAAAGCGCACCCAAAAAGACTATTCGATGTTTTTTAAATTGCAAATTG
>NZ_JBLNKX010000008.1:0-205051 GCF_048158725.1 Flavobacterium arabinosi | reverse complement strand
TAGTTCCAACAACAGCTAGCGTAGTTCAACCAACTTGTGGGACACCATCAGGAAGTATTGTAATAACAACACAAACTGGAGCAGAGTATAGTTTGAATGGTTCAGTATACCAGGCTTCAAATACCTTCACAGGATTGGCTCCAAATAATTTTACTTTGTATGTTAGAAATGTAGCAGATAATAGTTGTGTAACTTCATCTGCGTCAGCCATAACAATTAATGCTATTCCGAATCCTCCAGTTGCTCCAACAACAGCTAGTGTGATTCAGCCAACTTGTGGGATACCATCAGGAAGTATTGCAATAACGACACAATCGGGAGTAGAGTATAGTTTGAATGGTACAACCTATCAGGCTTCTAATACTTTCCTAGGATTAGCACCAAATAATTACACTTTGTATGTTAGAAAAACAGCTGATAATACTTGTGTAACTTCCTCTGCGTCAGCCATAACAATTAATGCGTTGCCGATCCCCCCAATAGTTCCAACAACAGCTAGCGTGGTTCAGCCAACTTGTGGAACACCATCGGGAAGTATTGCAATAACTTCTCAAACAGGAGTAGAGTATAGTTTGAATGGCACAACCTATCAGGCTTCTAATGCCTTCACAGGATTGGCTCCAAATAATTACACCTTATATGTTAGAAAAACAGCTGATAATACTTGTGTAACTTCATCTGCGTCAGCCATAACAATTAATGCTATTCCGAATCCTCCAGTAGTTCCAACAACAGCTAGCGTAGTTCAACCAACTTGTGGGGTACCATCAGGAAATATTGTAATAACAACACAAACTGGAGCAGAGTATAGTTTGAATGGTTCAGTATACCAGGCTTCAAATACCTTCACAGGATTGGCTCCAAATAATTATATTTTGTATGTTAGAAAAACTTCTGATAATACTTGCGTAACTTCATCGGCGTCAGCAATAACAATTAATGCGTTGCCGATTCCCCCAATAGTTCCAACATCAGCTAGTGTGGTTCAACCGACTTGTGGAACACCGTCAGGAAGCATTACAATCTCTTCACAGTCAGGCGTTGAATATAGTCTGAACGGCACAACATATCAAGTTTCTAATACCTTCCCAGGATTAGCTCCAAATAATTATACGTTGTATGTTAGGAAAACTTCTGATAATACTTGTGTGACTTCATCGGCATCAGCAACAACAATTAATGCAATAAAAGTAGTGCTAGTTCCAACAACGACAGGTGTGATTCAACCAAAGTGCTCAACACCATCAGGAAGTATTTCGATAACGACGCAATTAGGAATAGAATACAGTCTGAACGGTACAACATATCAAGTTTCTAATACCTTCACTGGATTGGCTCCAAATAATTATACCCTCTATGTTAGAAATACATCAGATAATACTTGTGTGATTTCATCGGCATCAGCTGTAACAATTAATCCAATACCAACTCCTCCTATCGTTCCAAGTATGGCGAGTATAGTTCAGCCAACTTGTGCGGTACCATCCGGAACCATTGTAGTGGCTACTCAATCAGGGGTGGAATATAGCTTGAATGGTACAACATATCAAACTTCAAATACATTTTCTGGATTAGCTCCAAATAATTATACCTTGTATGTTAGAAACATAACTGATACTACTTGTTCAGTGCAAAGTGTTGTAAATGTAACAATTAATCCTCTTCCTCTATTACCAGTAATCCCAACTTTGGCACAAATTACACAGCCAACTTGTCTAGAGCCTATGGGTAGAATTCAAATTACTGCACAAGCAAATGTTCAATACAGTTTAGGAAATGGATACCAAGATAATCCTGAATTTTTAAATTTAGCTCCTGGTAAGTATAGAATGAGTGTGCGATTTACCAATAGTATTGCATGTATAACTATTGGTTCTGAAATAACGATAAACGCTATTCCTCCACAAATTCAATTCGAAATTTCAGGAGACTGTGAGTCTAAAGATTACATTTTAACTGCTAGCTCAATATCTAGTTCATATGACCCTAATAATGTTGATTATCAATGGAAGGATAGTACAGGTGCTCCTGTTGGGACTAATTCTAATGTTTTAAATGTCTCAGATGTAATTGTATCTACACCAGGACAAGAAGTATTTCCCGTAAAGTATTCATTGACTATAAAATCAATTGCTACTGGTTGTGAAACAACAAATATTGCTACAGTGGAATCTATTTATTGTAATATACAAAAAGGAATTTCTCCAGATGGCAATGGTTCAAATGAATACTTCGATTTAAGATTATTGGATGTTAAAAAACTAGAGATATTTAATAGGTATGGGATTAAGGTTTATAGTCAATCTAATTATACAGATCAATGGAAGGGTCAGACTGATAAAGGAGATGAGTTGCCAAGCGCAACCTATTACTATGTGATAGAATTTAATAATGGAGAAACAAAAACAGGTTGGATTTATCTAATCAGAGAAAAATAGTAAATTAATTATATTTATTAGTCTTTGAAACTTTCCATAGACTGCTAAACCGAAAAACACATAGATATGAACAAATTATTTTTGACGTCTATTTTAGTTCTTATTGCCTTAATGGGTGTGAAAGCGCAACAAAATCCACATTATACCCAATATATGTATAATATGAATGTTATTAATCCAGCCTATGCAGGTTCAAAAGAAAATATTTCATTTGGTCTGTTATACAGAAAACAATGGGTAAATATTGAAGATGCGCCAACTTCTTTTACTTTTTCTGGGCATACTCCTACAGGTAATAATGTAGGTCTTGGTTTGTCATTCATTTCAGATAAAATAGGGCCGGTTACAGAACAAAATGTATATGGAGATTTTTCATACACATTAAAATTAAATGATATACATAGATTAGCTTTAGGTTTAAAGGCAGGCATATCTTTCCATAAGGTCGGACTTAGAGATATACAATCTAGTTTGCCGGATCCCTCAGAAGGAATTTTTGGAGAAGATATAAATGATTCTTCATTGAATATGGGTGTAGGTGCTTTTTATTATACAGATAAATATTACGTTTCCTTATCATTACCCAATATGTTAAAATCGGCACATTTAGATTATAATGGAAGAGAATATGGTTCAGATATATCCCATTATTTTTTAACTGCAGGATATGTATTCGATATCAATTATGAATTAAAATTCAAACCTTCCTTCATGTTGAAATCAGCATTTAATGTATCGCCTTCTTTAGATGTTTCTGCGAACTTTTTGTACTTGGAGAAATTCGAATTAGGTGCGACATATAGATTAGAAGACAGTTTTGGAGCAATGGTAAATTTTGCAATTACACCTGAATTGAGAATAGGTTATGCCTATGATCACGTTGTTTCAGATTTGAAAGTGACGGCGCCATCTTCACATGAATTTATATTGTTATATGATTTATTTGTTCCTAAAAAAGTGTCTCGTTCCTCAAGATTTTTCTAATATTTAATTTTATATTTAATGAAAAAATATACTATACTATTGTTTTTTGTTTTAGTTAGCATTTCACTAGCAGCGCAAAATAAGGATACTAAGAATGCGGATAAATTATTTGACAGTTACGAATATGTCCAAGCTGTTAAGGAATATCTAGCTTTAGTTGAAAAAGGAAAGGGGGACGTTTATGTTTATAAGCAACTTGCGGACAGTTATTATAATAGGCTTGATACCGCTGAAGCTGAAAAATGGTATGTAGAAACCTTGAAATCTAAACAAGATGCCGAAACGTATTATCGATATGCTCAGGTACTAAAATCTAACGAAAAATATGCAGAATCTGATTTGCAAATGAAAATATTTTCGGCTATGTTACCTAATGATGCAAGAACTAAGGAATTTAATGAAAATCCCGATTATCTTTCAAGATTGAAGAAGAAAGCAAAACTATTTGAAGTAAAAAAAATAAATATTAATTCTGAAAAATCTGATTTTGGAGCGTCACTTTACAATAATGTACTCTATTTTGCAAGTGCAAGAAATCAAAATGGTAAAATTTATGGATGGAACAATGAACCATTTTTAGATCTTTATCAATCGGTTTATAAAGAACAAGATGGAAGTTATTCTGAGCCAACTGCAATTTCAGAATTAAATACAGTTTTCCATGAAGGTCCTTTGACGATGACTAAAGATGGTAATACAATTTATTTTTCCAGTGAAAGTTTTAATGAGAAATTATTCAAAAAAGATAAATCCAAAAAATTAAGATACGGTCAGGTAAGTTTATTTAAAGCTGTTAAAGAAAACGGAAAATGGACTGCAGTGACACCACTTCCATTCAATAGTAAGAGCTATTCTACTGGAAATCCAACTATCGATAAAGATGGAAAGTTTCTGTATTTTGCCTCAAATATGCCTGGTTCAATTGGAGGAACTGACTTATGGAAAGTAGCAGTTAATTCAGATGGAAGCTTTGGGATACCTGAGAACATGGGCGATAAAATAAATACGTCTGGTGACGAGAATTTTCCTTTTGTATCAGATGACGCTGTTCTGTATTTTTCTTCAAATGGTCTGACGGGATTTGGCGGTTTAGATGTTTTTTCTGTAGATTTAAATAAAATCGAGATACCTAATAACTTAGGTACACCAATTAATACAGAAAAAGATGATTTTGCTTTTACGTTTAACAAAGAAAAATATATAGGATATTTATCAAGTAATAGATCTGGTATAGATCATATTTATAGTACAGTTCCAGTTTGTAAAGTACAGATTCAAGCAATAGTGAAAAACGCAAAAAATAATACTATTTTAGCTGATTCTAAAGTAATTATTTTAGACGCATATAATAATATTTTAGACACGAAAATGTCTAATGAAAAAGGGGAAGTGTCCTATGAGGTTGATTGTCAAAAACCATATGTGTTAGAAGTTCACAAAGATGGATTTGTTACTAAATCATTTCCAGTTGCTAAAATCGAAAAAGAGGTGGTGCGTATAGAAGCTGCTATTGATCCACTTGAAGTTACAGTAACGGAAAAAGAAATCATATTGAAACCCATTTATTTCGAATTCAATAAAAGCGATATAACCAAACAAGGAGCTACAGAACTTGATAAATTAGTTTATGTAATGTCACAAAATGATAAACTGGTTATTTATGTTAAGTCCCATACTGATTCAAGAGGTAGTGATGAATATAATTTAGATCTTTCCGATAGAAGAGTTAAGTCTACTATCCAATATATTGTTTCAAAAGGAATTAATACCGATAAAATATCAGGAAAAGGTTTTGGAGAATCTGAACTAAAAGTTACTTGTGGAGATCTATGTACAGATGATGAGCATGCCTTGAACAGGCGTTCAGAGTTTATGATTATTAAATAAAATCATCAGAATTATGACAAACAAAAAGAGGATGTTCAATTGATATCCTCTTTTTGTTTGTTGTGAAAATTTTATAGTTCATTAACCATGAATGGTTTCGTTTTTTCCATAATTGGTAATGATAGATGTTTCAAATTCAATCCATGCAGCCCAACGTTTATCAACGTCAATATTATCGGCATATTTTCGTGCAAAACCCAAGAAAGTAGTGTAATGTCCAGCTTCTGAAATCATGAGGTCTCTGTAAAAAGTAGCTAGCTCGGGATCTTTTATGTTTTCGGATAATACTTTAAAGCGTTCACAACTTCTGGCTTCAATCATCGCAGAAAATAACAATCGATCACAAAGGGCATCTCTTCGACTTCCATCTTTTTTCATGAATTTGAAAAGTTCATTTACATAATGGTCTTTTCTTTCTCGACCTAAAGTTAAGCCTTTGCTTTTTATTAAATTATGAACCAATTGTAAATGGTCTAATTCTTCTTTAGCAATAATCAACATTTCGGTGACTAATTCCTCTAATTCTGAATTGTAAGTAACTAAACTTATTGCGTTTGATGCTGCTTTTTGTTCGCACCAAGCGTGATCAGTCAAAATTTCTTCAATATTTGATTCGACTATATTTACCCAACGCGGGTCTGTGGCTAATTTTAATCCTAACATTTTATTGGAATTTGTTTAGGGCAAAATTAGTGTTTTCTTACTGATTTTTCTGCGAAATGATGGGATTGCCATCAAAATAGCATTATTTTGCAAGTATAACTTTATGTAAATATGAATCAAGTTCAAAAACTTTTAATTATTGGTTTTGTTTGGCCAGAGCCCAATTCGTCAGCAGCAGGAGGAAGGATGATGCAATTGATTTCACTTTTTAAAAAACAAGGTTTTAGCATTACGTTTGCTAGTCCAGCTCAAGACAGTGATTTCATGGTCGATTTAGAAAGCTTCGGAGTTGATAAAAAAACAATTGAGCTAAATAATTATAGTTTTGATCTTTTTATAAAAGAACTGAATCCTACGATTGTTTTGTTTGATCGGTTTATGATGGAAGAACAATTTGGCTGGCGTGTTGCCGAAAATTGTCCTGATGCATTACGACTGTTAGATACAGAGGATTTACACTGTTTGCGTTTAGCGCGACAAAAAGCGTTTAAGGAAAAACGTCCGTTTAATGCAACTGATTTGTTTCTTGAAGATGTTGCAAAACGAGAAATTGCCAGTATTTTGAGATGCGACTTGTCCCTAATGATTTCTGAGTTTGAAATGGAATTGTTGGAATCTGTATTTAAAATCGATAAAGCTTTGTTCTATTATTTGCCTTTTTTATTGGAGCCAATCAAGATTGCTCAGCTTCAAGAATTACTTTCATTTGAAGAACGAAAAAACTTTATTTTTATCGGAAATTTTCTTCATGAACCTAATTGGAATGCAGTACAATATTTAAAAGAGACGATTTGGCCTTTAATTAGAAAACAATTACCAGAGGCAGTTTTGCATGTTTATGGAGCATATCCTTCGCAAAAAGTACTGCAATTACATAATGTTAAAGAAGGCTTTTTAATTATGGGTCGTGCGAATGACGCTCAGGAAGTTGCAAAAAATGCACGAGTTGTCTTGGCTCCTTTACGTTTTGGCGCAGGTATAAAAGGGAAATTATTGGAAGCGATGCAATGCGGAACACCAAGTATAACGACAATTATTGGTGCTGAATCAATGCACGGTGATTTACCTTGGAATGGCTTTATTGTTGATGAGCCAAGTGTTTTTGCAGATAAAGCAGTTCAATTGTATCGAGACAAAACCATTTGGATTAAAGCCCAACAAAACGGAATCGCAATTGTTAATGAGAGGTATTTGAAAGAATTATTCGAGGATGATTTTGTAAAAAAAGTTGAGATATTGCAAGCCGATTTACAAAAACATCGTTTGAGGAACTTTATGGGGGCGATGTTGCAACATCATACTTTAAAAAGCACAAAATACATGTCACTTTGGATAGAGGCAAAGAATAAATAAAAAATCCCGTCAAGTTCTAAAACAAGACGGGATTTGTATTTAAGAATCCGGTTATTACGCAAGCATCGTAACTGGATTTTCTATAAATTGTTTCAATGTTTGTAAAAATTGTGCTCCAGTTGCGCCATCAATTGTTCTGTGATCGCAAGCTAAAGATAACATCATTGTATTTCCTACTACAATCTGTCCATTTTTTACAACTGGTTTTTCTACAATAGCTCCTACTGAAAGGATTGCAGAGTTCGGTTGGTTGATGATTGAGTTGAATTCGGTAATACCAAACATTCCAAGATTAGAAACTGTAAAAGTACTTCCTTCCATTTCTGTAGGTAATAATTTTTTGTTTTTAGCTCTTCCTGCAAGATCTCTTACGTTTCCACCAATTTGAGATAAACTCATAGCATCTGTAAATCGTAATACAGGAACTACTAGTCCGTCTTCAACAGCTACAGCAACGCCAATATTTACATGATGGTTGATGATGATGACATCTTCTTTCCACTGTGAATTTATTTTTGGATGTTTTTTCAAAGCTAATGCACAAGCTTTTATCACCATATCGTTAAATGATACTTTTGTATCAGGAACGCTGTTAATGATAACTCTTGATTTCATTGCCTCATCCATAGTTACTTCTATTACTAAGTTGTAATGTGGAGCTGTAAACAAAGACTCTGCTAAACGTTTAGCAATGATTTTTCGCATTTGCGAATTCTTGATTTCTTCTGTAAAAACTTCTCCTGCCGGAACAAATGGTTTTGCTGCAGCAACAGTTTCTGTTTTCGCTGGTGCAGAAGTTGCAGTAGCTGGCGCAACAGCAGTTTTTGGTGTGAAGTTTTCAATATCGCTTTTTACGATACGTCCGTTTTCACCTGAACCTTTCACTTGAGTCAATTGAATTCCTTTGTCAGTAGCGATTTTCTTCGCTAAGGGCGAAGCTAAAATTCGTTGACCATCAGTAGATGCTTCTTGTACAATTGGTTCTGCTGCTTTTTCAGCTGGTGCTGATTTTGCTTCTTCAGTTGCGGCAGGAGCTTGTGGAGCTCCTCCAGTTTTATAATTTTCAGCAATACCGCTAATGTCAGTTCCTTCAGGTCCAATAATGGCTAAAAGACTGTCAACTGGTGCAGTATTTCCTTCTTGAATTCCTATGTATAATAGAGTTCCTTCGTTGAAAGATTCAAATTCCATTGTTGCTTTATCCGTTTCGATTTCAGCAAGAATATCACCTTCGGTAATTTTATCGCCTACTTTTTTCAACCAAGTAGCAACAGTACCTTCGGTCATAGTATCGCTCAATCGAGGCATAGTAACTACGATAACTCCTTGTGGTAAAGAAGCTGCAGGAGCAGTTGTTTCTTCTTTTTTAGCTTCGGGAGCAGTTGCTGTTTCGGCAACAGCAGGTTTAGCTTCTTCAGTTGCAGGAGCTGCTTTTCCAGCTATTAAAGCTGAAACATCTTCACCTTCATTTCCTATTATTGCTAATAGAGAATCTACCGGTGCAGTTTCCCCTTCTGGGATACCAATATATAAAAGAGTTCCTTCGTTGAAAGACTCGAATTCCATTGTTGCTTTATCGGTTTCAATTTCTGCAAGGATATCACCTTCAACGATTTTGTCACCTACTTTTTTTAGCCAAGCCGCTACCGTTCCTTCCGTCATTGTATCGCTCAAACGAGGCATTGTTATTATTGTTGCCATAATTGATTTATAGTTTATGAGGTAAAAATGGATAGTTTTCTTGATCGTATACTACGTCGTATAATTGTTGAATTTCAGGATAAGGAGATTCTTCCGCAAATTTTACGCATTCTTCCACTAAACTTTTAACTCTTTGGTCAATTACTTCGATTTCTTCTTCAGTAGCGTATTTTTGATCTTTAATTACATCTAAAACTTGTGTAATTGGATCTATTTTTTTATACTCTTCTACTTCTTCTTTCGAACGGTATAATTGTGCATCAGACATGGAGTGTCCTCTGTAACGGTATGTTTTCATTTCAAGAAAAGTTGGTCCGTCACCACGACGTGCTCTGTCAATAGCTTCTGTCATTGCTTCAGCAACTTTTACCGGATTCATTCCATCAACTGGTCCGCAAGGCATTTCGTACCCTAAACCTAGTTTCCAAATATCAGTATGATTTGCAGTTCTTTCTACAGAAGTTCCCATCGCATAACCGTTATTTTCAACGATAAATACTACTGGAAGTTTCCATAACATAGCCATGTTGAAAGCTTCGTGTAAAGAACCTTGACGAGCAGCACCATCACCAAAATAGGTCATAGTAACACCACCTGTTTCAAAATATTTATCTGCAAAAGCCAATCCGGCTCCTACAGGAATTTGTCCACCTACAATTCCGTGACCACCATAAAAACGGTGTTCTTTTGAGAAAATGTGCATAGAACCACCCATTCCTTTGGATGTTCCTGTAACTTTTCCCATTAGTTCAGCCATTACGCGTCTTGGATCTACACCCATTCCTATTGGTTGAACGTGATTTCTATAAGCGGTAATCATTTTGTCTTTTGTCAAGTCCATGGCGTGTAATGCACCTGCCAGAACGGCTTCTTGACCATTATATAAGTGTAGAAATCCTCTAACTTTTTGTTGTATGTATAATGCTGCAAGTTTGTCCTCAAACTTTCTCCAAAGCAGCATGTCTTCATACCACTTTAAATAAACTTCTTTTGTAACTTCTTTCATCTGAATTAATTCTTTTTGCTAAAGTGTTATTGTGTTATCAATTGGTACCTATAACGCAAAATGGTTTCCTCCAACAAATTTGCGAACCGCAAAAATAAGACATTCCAACTAAGAAGTAAAATTTATAAGCTAGTTTTTGGTTTTTTTTTACAAGAAGCTTTTGTCAAACATGAAAGGGAGCAAGTTTTTTAGGGATGCGGATTTGTAAATAGCCCCTGTTTCTCCCATGAAGTAGATTTCAATGGGGGTCTCCTGTTTTATTTCATATTCTGCTATTGATTGTCTGCAAGAGCCACAAGGCGGTATAGGTGTTGTTGTTTTATTAGTATCTGAAGCAGCAGTTATTACCATTTTTAAAATTTTAGCTTCAGGATAAATCGCTCCTGCTTGATAAATCGCGACGCGTTCAGCACAAAGACCAGAAGGATATGCTGCGTTTTCTTGATTTGAGCCTAGTACAATCTTTCCGTTGTCTAAAAGAATTGCTGCGCCGACTCTAAATTTCGAATAAGGAGCGTATGCTTTCTTTCTGATAGCTATTGCTTGTTCCATTAAATTTAGGATGTCAATTGGTAAATCCTTAGTCGAATCAAAAACGTTGAATTGTGTCGTAATAGTAATTTCTTTCATTCTTTTTACAGGAAAAAAAATCCAAATTTCAATGATATGAAATTTGGATTTGTAGTTTATATTTAAAACCGTATTAATTAATATTCGTCATATTTATCGCCAAAATTAAATGTAAGTGAAAATCTAAGCGTATTCTCTAAAGGATTTTTTACTTTAGATGCGGAGAATAAATAGGATACATCCACTTTTACAATAGTATATTTAAATCCTGCTCCAAGCGAGAAAAATTGTCTGGCTCCTTTTTCTGGGCTTTCATGGAAATATCCCAAACGCATGGCAAATGAATCTTGGTATAAATATTCTGCACCTGCGGCATAAGTAAACTCTTTTAATTCTTCACTGAAACCATCTGGGGCATCTCCAAATGATTTAAATACTCCTGAAACCCATCCTATAGAGCGATAATCCTGTTGGTTTTGTGCTCTTTCTTCGCTGGTTACTGTTCCATCACCATTTAAATCTGGATTTTGTGGCGTTGGTACTAATAATTTATTGAATTCTAAATTTAAAGCTACTTTATTGAAATCATCTAATATGAAATCAAATCCAGTTCCTACTTTTAAATTCGCGGGTAGAAAATTGTTGCTAAATTCATCATTATCATAACTTATTTTTGGTCCTAAATTTTGAATATTAAATCCCGCTCTCCATCTTCCGTTAAAGTCAGTATAAGCTATTTCTTCTGACTGATAGAATCCTGCTATATCCACCGCAAATGAACTTGCGGGCGATGCATCGCCATTATCAGTTGCTACTTTTAGGCTGGAGTGAATATAGCGTCCGGCAACTGCCATTGAAAATCGTTCGCTTAATTTTAAGGAATAGGAGCCGTCTAATGCAAATTCATTTGGAGAAACTATTCTTGGTACTTCATCAACATTACCCGTTTCGCGTAATTCAATTTCGCCTAAACCAAAATAGCGTAAGCTTCCTGCAAATGCACTTCGTTCGTTAAGTTTATTGTAATAGGTCAATTGACCCAATGAAATATCATTTACCAAATCAGTAAGGTAAGGAGTGTAACTCACTGAAAAGCCTTGTTTATCTATTGCAAAAGCATATTTTGCTGGATTCCATTGTTGTGAAAAAGCATCAGCAGATGATGCAACACCTATATCAGCCATACCTGCAGCTCTCGCATCAGCAGATACTAATAAAAACGGAACTCCTGTAGTTATAACTCTATCTTGCGCTTTGGCAATTGAAATAATAAATAAACAGATAAAAACCGATGTAATTTTTTTCATTATTGTAAGAATATTGATTAAACAAATATAGTATAATATTAAAGTATTACAAGTTTCTCAAACTTTTCGCTTTTTTTATTTGTCAAGTTTGATTTCACCGTGAGTTTATAAATATAGACTCCTTTCCCAATTTTACTTCCAAAATCATCTTTTCCATCCCAAGTGATTTCTTTTGATAAAAATCCTTCGGTTAAAATAATTTGGTTTTTCGTCCAAACTACTTTACCGGTTATCGTCATAACTTGAACCTGAACGTCTAATGCTTCGTAAGGTCTGTTATGGGTAAACCAAAACTCAGTGTAATTGACAAATGGGTTGGGGTAGTTTAATACATGTGTTAACGTTAAAGTTTCGTTACCAACTACTACAAACTGAATTTCGGTAATTATGGGATTGTTATAAACGTCCCAAGCTTTAAATGAAATAGTATGTAATCCTACTGATAAATTACGCAGCGGAAATCGAAGTGTTCCATTTGTGTAATCGTCTAATTTTGTTTGGTAATAATCGTTTAGAATGTAAGGATTATTCACATCGCCGTCTAAAATTGCAACAATGTCATGACCAATTCCACCGGCTGTATTTATACCATTTTCATCTTCAAGAAAAGCAAGTAGGAAAGGCGATTCATTAGTTGTGCCTCCCGAAACAAAAGTTTCGTCATTCATATATAACTTAACTCTTGGACTAATATTGTCCGCAACGGCATTTTCGTTAATTCCACCTACTTTTATACTAGTATTATAGCCAGTTTGGTTTTCTAATATTTGATTTTTTTTAGCATAAAAACTGATTCTTCCGTTGGCTAGTGGGATTCTAATGTCTCTTGGGACAACAAAGCTAAACTCAAATTTGCCATTGGTAACGGATGCATTGCCTCTAAAAATAGTTTCACCCAAAACATTAAAATTTATGGGAGTGCTGTTTCCATCGTTATTGAATGTTGTTCTTGAAATAATTTTGTCAAAAACAGTGGTGGAAACTTCACCGTTATAGTTTGTAAGCAGATTATTGTTTTCATCCGTAATTTCTCCGGACAATTTAATCTTGGCTAATGATTTAAAATCATCAATAGGCAGGGAAATTGAAACGTCATTTACTTTAGTAAGGTTTATTTTTGGTTTGGGTATTGCTAAAATTAAGGCAGGATCGCCAATATAAAAAACTACATTAGTGGCTGAGTTTGGATTGCTGTTCTTTGAGATTCGCAGTGCTTCGGCAATAGAAGTGTATTGATTAGACCCAAAGGATAATAAATTCTTAGAAAGAATATCATTGAAATTTTCAGCATTATACTGACCTATTGCTCGTGTTGTTGTAATCATTGCAATAGCTCCGCCTTTTGGATTCCAATAGGTATATTCTCCAGCAGTTGGTCTGGAAGGATTGTCAAAACGGGAGAATTCACAAGTTATGGTTATGAATAATGGATATTTGTATTGATTACTTAAATTTTGACCGTCTGATTTTTCCCAAATACGTTCACTGGATAAACCATCTTCTCCGCCATGTCCCAAATAATTAAACACTAAAGCTCCTTTTTCGAAAGCATTAAAAAAATCAGTTCTCGCCTTTGGATATCTAAAACCTCCTGCTGAAGCTTCTTGAACGTAAGAATCTAATATTATTTTATTGACATTCAAAAATGGTTTTTCAGTCGCAATAACATCCGCTAAATTATTTTGTCTGGTTTGTAAACTTGTATCCGAAGATTGATCGGAATCATCACAAATCAGGACAAAATTATTTCTCCAGCTTCCGTATGATTTTAAATCATTGTATTCGATGACTTTGTTGACCATTTCATCAGCTTGCTTCGTATCATTGACCAGCATCCTTCCAACGGCAATATCGATTCCTCCAAAATAAGAAACGATATTCCCTTCATTATCATCCATCAATCCGTAAAAATCATCAGAAGCAAAGGAAGCTTCACCTGATGTGTTACTTTTTAAGGAATGATAAATAGGAACAATATTAGTGTTGTTGATTATTCTGTTTTTAAAATCATAGGAAGCATCACCGAAAAGGTTCACATATTTTATTCTTTTATTAGCAGATGATGCGTTTTCATAGATGTATTTTATACAATTTCTGATGGCAGAGATATCCTGTTTTCCCGATGAGAACTCTTGGTAAATGGTTTCAAGAGAAATTACTTTTACATTTAGATTAGAATTGGCACGATGAAAACTGGCTAATTTTTCGGCTTGTATTGTTAATAAACTCGGAGCTATAATTATGTAATCTATATCCTGGAATTGTCCTTGAGCGTTTTTAAAAAGTGTTCCTTTTAAGTTTTGATTAGCAATTTTTGGTTTACTGTCTTTTAAAGGAGTAAAATAGTCTGCTGGATCAATGGCGATATATTTTCTGAGTTCGCCCAGATTTGCTTTAAAAGCAAATGAGCTTTGATTTGAATTTTCGACTTTAGTTACATTATATAAATCAGTTACATCCCAAACTTGAGAAATGCCAGTTGCATTAGAAATGGAATAACTTGCAATGCCAAGGCTTGAATTGGATAAATCGTATTGAAAAGTAAATTGCTTTCCGTAGCCCTGAAGTTTTCTTTTGGCGATAAGCCGAATATTATCCAAATATCCTTTCGAGCCTGGAACACCGTTGTTGTTGTAGGTTAATTTTATTTTTACATTTTCAGAGCCATTAAAAGAGTTGTTGTTGGGTAAAGAGCCCAGGTTGAATTCCGTGTCTGAATTGGTGTTCAAAGGGGGAAAAGATATGTTGCCAATTTCTTGGCCATTTGCTGCTACTTTGAAATAAGTAGGTGTAAAAGCAGCAGAAGCAGTTGTTGCCATGATTTTTATTGGCGTTGTTGCATCGTAGTTTGGGAAATTAAACTCAAATTCCTGTTCCTGCGTGATGTCAAAGGATTCTCCAAACCATTGACGACCAAGATGGGCGATATTTACAAGATCTAATTCATGGTATTGATGGTCATCAAACGTGTTTAATGTTACAGAGCTATTTCCGCTAGGCTGCGTCATTTGTGGGATTCTTTTTCCATTATCTCCTTGAACTGTTATGTAATAATAGGATTTTGTATCATATAAATTATTGAAGGTTTGACTCTCTTGGTTCCAAGTGTCAAGTCCTTCGGCATAAAACAAAATGGAATCATCATTGTCAAAAACACCGTCGCTTTCGCCAATAATTTGAACAGGGTTTTCAGTTAAATCTTGAGGATAATAAATGCTGTTTGACAAAGGCAACATTTTACCGCCATTACCATAAATTTTAATTTTTTTTGGGTCGGTGTTGCTTATATTGAGTCCTAATTGTTGTAAAAAACTTTTGGATATTTTATAAACACCGGATTTTTCGATATAAAATCGGTACCAATCTCCGGAAGCCAAAATAGAATTAGAAACTATATTTGTGCTTTTATTGGATTCTGAAATCCTGGAAGAACTGCTTTTTATGTTGTAAGAAAATGATTTGATTCGTTTGTACCCAAAGTCATCTTTTACGATTGGCGATAAGGAAAGAAAAGCCTGTCTTAAATCTCTGGAATTTGTAATTCTTAAGGAAGCATTTGGGTTTCGGGGTATGTTTTCCAAGGCTAATTCGCCAAGTTCAGAAGTTAGAACTGATTCGTATACAATATTCGTGATTTGAAGATCATTTTCATTAAATGAAGCTGATTCTGATAGGTTAGAAGTGTAAAATAGTGCTTTTTTTGAAACATCATAATGATAGCTGTTCCCGGAAAATTGAGGAATATTTATTTTGAAATCACCAAAAGGCATTTCCTTTTTTTCTAACCATTCAATGGTCACATCGCCTTTAATTTGAGCAAAAGAGAAAAAAGAAATTAAGCATAAATAGACTAGGAGTGTTTTTCTCATTATTTTTTTTAACGGGATAGATAGGCAAATATTATTAATGAGTAAAAATAAATCATTTAGTATGATAGTAAATAATAAATATTATAAATTTGCGTTTTTATTGTATTATTTTCTGATAAAATTTAACGGATAAAATTTATTAAAAAAGGATGTTGCAGGTTAATGGTTAATTATTTATATTGCGGCACCTAAATTATTACCTACTAAAGAGTATGAAACTAAACAAAATTATGACCTTACGATTGATGATATCTATGATATTGATTGTGGGTTTAGCGAGTTGTAGCAAAAAGTCTAGCTCAAAAAATGCATCAAGAGCTACTGGCTGGAATGTAGACGGGAAAAAAGCTTCTGGAGCCAAAAAACAGATAGCTGGACCAGGTCTTGTTTTTGTTGAAGGCGGGACATTTACCATGGGTAAAGTTGAAGATGACGTGATGCATGATTGGAACAATACTCCAACACAACAGCATGTTCAGTCCTTTTATATGGATGAGACTGAAGTTACAAATTTTATGTACTTAGAATATTTAGATTGGTTAAAAAGTGTCTTTCCTCCAACTGAAGAAAATTACAAAAATATTTATGAAGGTGCATCTCCTGATACTTTGGTTTGGAGAAATAGATTGGGTTATAATGAAACAATGACTAATAATTATTTGAGACATCCATCTTATGCAAATTATCCTGTTGTTGGTGTAAATTGGATTCAGGCAGTTGAATTCAGTAAATGGAGAACTGATCGTGTGAATGAAGCAGTTTTAGAAAAAAACGGATATCTTAAGAAAAATGCTAAAACGCAAGATGTAACTGCTGAAAGTTCTTTTAGTACTGAAACCTATTTGAATAGTCCTACTTTAACTTATGGTGGAAATGAAGAAATCGTTTTAAAAGGTGGTAGAGGTGGTAAAAAAGCACCAAAAGCTGGAAAAGACGGTAAGGTTACAGAAGCAAAAAATGTATATGCACAACGTTCTTCGGGGATTATACTTCCAGAATACAGACTTCCTACCGAAGCGGAATGGGAGTATGCAGCGGCAGCTGATGTTGGTCAAAGAGAGTATAATGTTTATAAAGGTCAGAAAAAATATCCTTGGTCTGGAACTTATACTCGTTCTGGAAAAAGACAAAGTAAAGGGGATCAATTGGCCAATTTCAAACAAGGAAATGGAGATTATGGAGGTATAGCAGGTTGGTCTGATGACGGAGCTGATATTACTAACGCTGTGAAAAGTTATCCAGCAAATGATTTTGGATTGTATGATATGGCTGGAAATGTAGCCGAGTGGGTACAAGATGTTTACAGACCAATTATTGATAATGAATCAAATGATTTCAATTATTTTAGAGGAAATCAATACACTAAAAATAAAATAGGAGCAGACGGTAAAGTTGAAATCGTTACTGCGGCTAACATGAAATATGATACTTTAAGTAACGGAAGAATAGTTGCCAGAAATTTTCCAGGCCAAATTGCTCAAGTTCCTGTTGATGAACAAGAAACTTATTTGAGACAAAATTTTGATAAAAGTGATAATATCAATTATAGAGATGGGGACAAACAATCTACAAGATATTATAATTTTGGTTCTTCTGAGTCGGAAAATGAAAAACAAAAACAAGAAAAAATCATGTACAATTCTCCTAAACATAATGTCACCACAGACAGTTTAGGAAAAATGGTAAGGAAGTACGATAAATCAAGCAAGAGAACTACTTTGATAAATGATGACGTAAGAGTTTACAAAGGAGGATCTTGGAGAGACAGGGCGTACTGGTTAGATCCAGCACAAAGAAGGTATTTTCCTCAAGATATGGCAACTGATTATATTGGATTTAGATGTGCTATGTCGAGAGTTGGTGCTAAAGCAGATAAGAGAAAATCAGCAAGAAATTAATTTTAATATAAAATTGTAAATAAAAGCCCTTTGATTAGGGCTTTTATTTTTTAAATCGTTTTTAGATGGATATCAATTACATTCATAGTTTGTTTTTAAAATGTAAATCGGTTTCAATAGATACTCGTAAAATTGAACCAAATTCATTATTTGTTGCGATAAAAGGAGACCGTTTTGATGCCAATACATTTGCGATAGAAGCATTAGAAAAAGGGGCTTCTTATGTTATTATCGATAACAGAGAATATTTCATTGATCAAAGAACTATTTTGGTTGAAGACAGTTTAATGGCTTTACAAGAATTAGCAAAATTCCATAGAGCCTATTTAAAATTACCTATAATTGCTCTTACCGGAAGCAATGGGAAGACAACAACAAAAGAGCTCATTAATGTTGTTCTTTCAAAAAAGTATAAGACTAAAGCAACAATTGGAAATTTAAATAACCATATTGGGGTACCTTTGACCTTGCTTTCTTTTAATTCGGAAACTGAAATTGGTATTGTGGAAATGGGCGCTAATCATAAAAAAGAAATTCAATTTCTTTGTGAATTAGCCAAACCGGATTATGGTTATATAACCAATTTTGGTAAAGCACATTTAGAAGGTTTTGGTGGGGTAGTAGGTGTTATTGAAGGAAAAAGCGAGATGTATCACTATCTTTTAGAGAACGACAAACTAGCTTTTATAAACCTAGAAGATCCAATTCAAGTTGAAAAAGCAAAAATATTGAGATCATTTTCTTTTGGCATAAATAAAGAAAATGCTAATGTGAATATAACGGCAGTAAAGGCTAATCCATTTGTAGAAATAAATTATTCTAATGGTACGATCGCATCTCATTTAATTGGATTGTACAACGCCAATAATATTAATGCGGCACTTGCTGTAGGAAAATATTTTGAAGTTGAGGATAATGCTATTAAAGAGGCTTTAGAAGGTTATATTCCTGAGAATAATAGATCACAGCTATTAACCAAAGGAACCAACCAAATTATTCTGGATGCCTATAACGCTAATCCGAGTAGTATGAGTGTTGCAATAGATAATTTTATACAATTGGATAATCCAAATAAAATTATGATATTAGGGGATATGTTTGAGTTGGGTCAGGAGAGTCAACAAGAGCATAAAGCAATAATAACAATGCTTTCTAACGAAAAAAATGTAACCTGTTATTTTATTGGTAAAGCATTTTATGATAACAGAATAGATGAAGATAATTTCTATGATACTTTTGAGGCTTTTGCAAGTCATTTAAAAGAAACAAAAATTGAGAATAGTACGATTCTAATAAAAGGTTCCAGGGGAATGGCTTTGGAGCGAACTTTGGATTTTTTGTAGTGGAAACTCAATTTTATAATTTAAAAGCCATCATCTAATTCATGATGGCTTTTTTGGGCCAATTAAATACTCATTAAAAATCCGATGAGGTTTTCTTTTTTATTGAGTTCTAATTTTTTTCTTAACCGATAACGTGCTAATTCAACACCTCCATTTGAAATATTCATGATTTCGGCAATTTCTTTTGTCGACATATTCATCAATAAATAGGTAGATAAATCCAATTCCCTTGGAGAAATCGTTGGATATTTTTCTTTCAATCTTTTTAGGAAATCAAAATGAACGTTCTTGATGTGTTTCTCTAAATCCTTCCAGCTTTTATCAGCATTTACTTCTTTTGTAATGCTTTTGTTTAGTTTCGTAAATTGAAATTTGGTTGATTCATCAAAGGATTCTACATTAATATCTTTTAGTTTATAAATAATTCCGTTTAGAATTTTATTTTTCTTTACTACTTGTAAAGAATTGTTTACTAGTTCCTTGTCTTTTGCTAAAATTTTAATTTGAAGCTTATCATTTTTTAATTTTTCTATTTCTTTCTCCAATTCATATTGTTCCTGTCTGATTTTTGATTCTTTCTCTAGATAAAGCCTTCTTTGTTCTATAGTTTCGTAGTATTTGTTTTTTCGTATTTTCGTTTTTATTCGTTTTCGAATAAAAACTACTGATGTAACAATAAGCAAAATATAAAATAAATAGGCCAAAAAATGTCTGTACCAAGGAGGAGAAATACTGAAATTCAATTTTGTTTGCTCGGATTGTTTGCCATAATTAGTTCTGGCTTTTAACTTCATGGTATAATCGCCTTCTCTTAGATTGGTATATTCTTTTATGATATTTGTAGACCAATTACTCCATTGGTTATCAAAACCTTCCAATTGATATGAAAATTCAAGATTTTCAAGATTTTCATATGAAGGGGATGAAAAAGTAAATTTCACATGATTTGAAGCATAGGGGATTTTGTAATTGTTCAATGCTTTTTGACCATTTCCTAAAATAATGGTATCTCCAGGAAACGAAAAGCATCTTATGTAGGCTTTAGGTTTTGCTTCATAATCGTTGAGTAAATGGGAGTCATAATGCGCTAATCCATCTGTTAAACCAATAAAAGTATCATTGGGGCCAGTTGTGTTTATTGATAAATTATTGTATACTATATTACCGGTAAGTTTTGAAAAGGGAGCCACAACATTTTTATAATGATTCGTTTTAGTTTTCATTAAAACACCTAATGATTCTTCAAAAATGTACCAAATGTTTCCATATTTATCTTGAGATAAAGTGTTTATTTTTGGAATCTTGGTAAATAAATTACTCATTTTTTTATCTTCAAAAAATAGATTTTGCTCATAAGAATAGTTGTAAAAGTGATTATTTGTTTGAAAATAAATCTTGTTTTCCAACTGTTGTATATTTCCAATTCCTTTTGCTGTTTTCGACAAATTTTGATATGTTTTGATAGATTCAAACCTTTTTAGGTCGTCACTTATTATCATTCTATAGGCTAAATTGTCTTTTTTTATCCAAATATTGTTCCCTTCCATTTCAAATGATCCGGATGACTTGGAAAAACCTTCCACTCTATTTTTAAATTGCCAGCCGCTTGACTTTTTTTCAAAGATTGAAAAGCCATTGTAATTGGAGCCAATTAAATAATTTGGATGATTGGGAATTTGCATGAATTTCCAATAACCTATGTTGTCCAATACTTTTATAGTTTTTTCGCCAGCGATCAATAGCGCACCTGTGTTGTGTGAACAAAATAATTGATCGTTAATCACTTGTATGTTCCATGCTTGTCCGGTTGTTCCTTCTACGAGTTTAAAAACCTCTTCTTTGGTTGAATTATTCCAAGAATGATAAAAGACACCCTGATTAGTGGCTACGTAAAGATTCCCTTTGTACAATGCGGTGCCATAAACAGTACTTAAATTGTAACTAAATCCAAAATATGTAAAAGGAGAGTTTTCATTTACAAAGGCGATTCCGTTATCAAGCCCTAACCAAAGATTGTTTTTACTGTCAACAAAAGAAGTTAGGACGGTATTGTTTTGCAATCCTTTTGCGCGGTTAATATGCTGAATAATTTTTCCGTTTAAATCACATACAATAATCCCGTCTAGAACTGAATTGAGTATAATGAATTTGTCTTTTATGGCTACACCGCCAAGTGAACTATTCTTTCTAATGAAAATATTCGCGTCGGTATCCCAAGGGGTTGTTTTTTCATTGTCATAAATAAAAAGACCTTTATTTAAAGTAGCGATTAGTAGCTTGTTTTCAGGTAAGGTAAATATACCCCAGATTTCTGTATTATTTAAAATGGCAGTATTTTTTAGCTGGAAGAATTTTCCGTTTTTATACTCCAATATTCCCATTGAAATATCTTGTATGTAAAGGTGGTTCTTTACTTGAAATGAGAACTGGAATCTTTTAGGAGCTTCAATGATTTTGATTTTTTTGTTTTTAAAAATGTACGTTCTTTCAAATGATTGAAAAACGACTTCATCATCATGAATGTGTATTTTCCAGATAAAGTCCATTAGTTTGGAAGTGGACTTGTTTATCATTTTGGATAAAGAAAAATAAACCAGTTTCCCTTTTGAATTGGATTTAAAATAGCCAAATTCGCTGTAACCACCCACGAAAATTTTACCGGAATTATCAATTTTTACACATCGTACAGCTGCAGAGTTTGGGATATTATATTTCCTCCAGGAAGAGCCATCAAATTGAAAAAGGCCATTGTTGTTAGCAAAATATAAATTGCCGTTTTTGTCTTGGTCAATATCCCAATTTTGAGTACCTCCTTTATAATCGGACCGTTTATAATTTTGAATATCTGGAAGACCAATGTTTTTAACCTGACCGCAGAGTGTTGTGGTTGCTAATAAAATTAGAAGATGGAATTTTGTAAATCTCATGATTAAATTCTAAATGTAATGAATTGATTATTATTTAAAAAGACTTCAACTTCTACTACTGAATAACTAGAAGTAGTATTGCTTTTAGTTGAATTTTGATAAAAAAAGGAAGTATTCATATATTTTATAAATGTAGTGGTTTTTTTTTAAATTAACATTTGTATAACACTGTAAAATAAAATTTAAATAATTTATAATCAGATTATTAAGTTTATTTTGATGTGTTTTTGTCAAGTAATAAAAATGACTTTGATGTGTTTTTGTAAGGAAAGATAAATGAGAATATAGAAAAAATAAATATAATATTGCTGGAAATTACTAATTAATTAACCAAAATTTTTAGAAATATGAAATTTACAAAATTGCTTATTTTTTGTTTTTTATCTATTCTATTCTCAGTTTACGCACAAGCACAAGATGTTATTGTAAACGGAAAAGTTTATGACGAAAACGGACTTCCCATCCCAGGAGTATCCATTTTAATTAAAGGAACTACCCAAGCTACGGCTACGGATTTTGATGGAAATTATCAAATAAAGGCCACTTTAAAAGGGACTTTAGTATTTAGTTATTTAGGGTATAGTTCCGTTCAAGAACCTATTAACGGAAGAAATCGAATTGATGTTAAACTTAATTCTTCATCAGAATCCTTACAGGAAGTTGTTGTTGTAGGATATGGTACTCAAAAGAAAAGTGTTGTTACCGGTGCAATATCCAGTGTTAAAGCCAAAGATCTTGAGAAAGTTCCTAATGGACGTATTGAGCAAGCTTTACAAGGTAGAGTTTCAGGAGTTACCATAGCAGCGAGTTCTGGTCAGCCAGGTTCGTCATCTACAATTCGAATTAGAGGGGTGACTACTTTTGGTGAAGGTGGAAATGATCCTCTTTGGGTTGTTGATGGTGTTGTTGTTGATGCAGGTGGAATAGGATTTCTTAATCAATCTGATATTGAATCGATAGAGGTACTGAAAGATGCTGCTTCTGCTGCTATTTACGGAACGCGTGCTGCAACAGGAGTTATTTTGGTTACAACCAAAAAAGGAAAAACGGGAAAAATTACGGTAAATTATAATGGGTTTGCTGGTGTTTCATCACCGGAAAAAACCTTGCATTTGCTAAACGCAACGCAATATGGTGCTTTATTAAATGAAAAATCAGTTGCTGCCGGCGGACCTCTCGTCTTTCCTAATTTAGCTGCTTTGGGTGTTGGAACGGATTGGCAAAAAGCAATTTTTAATACCAACGCTTTTCGTTATTCCCATGAATTGAGTATTAGTGGTGGAAGCGATGTTTCTAATTTTTATGCTTCTTTTGGAATTCAAGATCAAGAAGGAATTGTTTCTACAGAAATTTCGAATTATACCAAAAAGAATTTTCGTTTGAACTCGACTCACAAAATATCTAAAGTATTTACTTTCGGACAGACTTTTGGATTTTCGAGACAAAAAACAATTGGTATCGGTAATACGAACAGTGAATTTGGTGGGCCATTAAGTTCTGCAATTAACCTGGATCCTACTACCCCAATTGTAGAAACAGATCCTGTTAAAGCAAATGCTGCTCCGTACAGTTCAAATCCTGTAATCCGTGATGCGAATGGAAATCCTTATGGAATTTCAAGCTTGGTGGGCCAGGAGATGACTAATCCTTTGGCGTATGCCAAAACAAGATTAGGAGGATATCGCATGTCTGATGATTTAGTTGGAAATGCGTATTTAGAAGCTGCAATAACGAAACATATCAAAGTGAGATCGACTCTTGGTGGAAAATTGTCGACCTGGGGTGAACAAGGTTTTACTCCTGTTTTTTACTTAAGTGCCACTTCAAATGTGCTTAAAAATAATTACAGTAAAAATGATAACAAAAGTTTTGCATGGAATATTGAAAATATTGTTACGTATGCTAATCAATTTGGGAACCATAATTTAACCGTATTGTTGGGACAAGGTTCTTATGTGGACAATATTGGAGGAGGAGCTGGATCTACCATGTTTGGATTGCCTATTACAGATTATCGTGATGCGTCTTTCAACTTTGATATACCACAATCAGACAGAAGCAGTTATACATTCGATTTAACCGAACATAAATTGACTTCTTTATTCTCACGTGTGAATTATGATTATAAAGAAAAGTATTTGTTTACAGGGATTATTCGTCGTGATGGTTCAAGTCGTTTTGGAGCCAATAATAAATTTGGTGTATTTCCATCGTTTAATTTAGGATGGGTACTTACCAAAGAAGATTTTTGGAAAGAAAATAATGTGCTTAATACTTTGAAAATAAGAGGTGGATATGGAGTTGTAGGAAATGATGCAATACCAAATTTTAGATATCTTTCACTTGTAGAAGGTGGTTACAATTATTCTTTTGGAAATACGGGTGCAATCACTACTGGTTATGCAAACCTAACTCTTGATAATCCTGATTTGAGATGGGAGGAAACTTCTCAAACAAATATTGGTTTTGAATCAAGATTCTTTAATGATTTGAATCTTACGGTAGATTTATACAAGAAAACAACCAATGGAATTTTACGTCCAATCAATATTCCAGGTTACGTTGGGGTAGCTTCAAATCCTACAGGAAACGTGGCAGATATGGATAATAAAGGTATTGAGGTTGAATTGGGTTACAGAAAGAAATTTGGAGACTTTAACTTCTCTGTTAATGGAAACGTTGCTTATTTAGAAAACAAAGTTACTTATGTAGCTACGGATTCAAATTATATTACGGGGGATGCTTCTTTTCAATCGATGGGGCCAGTGACCAGAACACAAGTTGGACAATCCTATAATTCATTCTACGGATTAAAAACTGCAGGAATTTTTCAAAATCAGGCTGAAATCGCTGCTTATACAAATATTTTAGGTGGTTTAATTCAGCCAAATGCACGTCCAGGAGATTTCCGTTGGGTTGATACCAATGGTAATGGTTCTATAGGTGATGATGACAAGCAGTTTTTAGGAAGTAATATTCCAAAATACACCTTTGGTTTAACCTTGAATTTAGATTATAAAAATTTCGATTTTATGGCTTTTGCCCAAGGAGCTGCAGGAAATAAAATTTTCCAAGGATTGCGTAGATTGGATGTTGGTAATGCTAACTATCAAACTATTGCATTAAGCAGATGGACTGGTGAAGGAACATCAAATGAGTATCCTAGACTTACAAATGATGATACGAATGGCAATTTTGGTAAAATGTCGGATTTCTATTTAGAAAAAGGAGATTATCTGAGATTAAAATTAGTTCAATTAGGGTATTCATTACCAAGTGATGTGATTAGTAAAATTGGAGCCAATAAAGTGCGCTTGTATTTAACCGCTGAAAATCTATTTACATTAACTAAATATACTGGATATGATCCTGAAATTGGTGGAGGTGTATTTGGAATAGACAAAGGAATCTATCCGCAAGCAAGAACATTTATGTTTGGAGCCAATTTACAATTTTAATAAAATCAAGAATTATGAAAACGATAAAATTTAAATATTTATTTATAGCAGTAGCAATGGCTTCCTTAGGTTCTTGTTCTGAGGAGTTTGTTAATGTTACACCAAAGGGTTCCTTTCTTTCGGATAATTATTATGCCAATGAAGGGCAGGCAACTTCAGCTCTTGTTGGAGTTTACGATCCAATCAGAAAAAATTCAGGCGGTTTTGAAAATATAATTTCCATGATGAACGCAGGTTCTGATGACTTCTATGCAGGTGGTGGTGGTTCTACAGATGGAGCAGGAATTCAAGGTTTTTCTACACATACACTTACTTCTACAAATGTACCTGGCAGCTTTTGGAATGATCATTATCAAGGGATTTTTAGAGCAAATACCTTGCTTTTAAAATTGCCGGATGTTGCTATGGCTGATAATCTAAAAGCCAGATTTACCGCTGAGTCGAAAGCGTTGCGAGCAATCTATTATTTTAATTTGGTTCGAATGTTTAAAAACGTACCATTATTATTGGATCCATTGACTGCGACTAATATGTATGAGGCAGAGCAAGCAGCTCCTGAAGCCGTTTACGCTCAAATAGAAAAAGATTTGTCAGAAGCAATAAATGGTTTGCCAACAACGGTTCCAGCTGCAACAGAATCTGGACGTCTTACAAAAGGTGCCGCTCAAGCAATGCTTGGGAAAGTATATTTGTATGAAGGTAAAAAAACGGAGGCTGCTGCAGTTTTGGCTCAAGTAAATGGTACACCGGGCACAACGAATCAATACGGTAATAAATTGTTGTCTAACTTTAATGATTTATGGGTTGTTGCCAATAAATTTAATACAGAGTCAATTATAGAAGTATCGCACACAAGCGCCGGTAATTCTGATTGGGGATTCTGGGGAAGTGGTAGAGACGAGGGGAATTCATTAAATGTTATGGTAGGCCCTAGAAGTTACTCAAGACCATCTGGTTCTACAGCTGCAGATTTGCCATCAGGATGGAGTTTCAATGTTATTACACAAGATTTATATGATGCCATTAAATTAGATCCAAGATTTGGTGCTACTGTATTTGATCTAAAAGCTTTAAAAGCGGCAGGTCAGGCAGATTATATTGGCGGCTATCAGGATACAGGATATTTCTTGAATAAATTCCTTCCAAGAAAAACTGATGTTCGTACCGGTGGTGGAGCAGCAGAGTTAAATTACAGACAGAATACATATGTAATTAGACTTGCCGATACGTATTTGATGGAAGCGGAAGCATTAGGTTCAGGAACAAGAGCACAAGCATTACTTGATGCCGTAAGAGCAAGAGTTGGTTTGCCATCCGTTCCGGTTACTCTTGCAGCCATCAAAAATGAAAGAAGAATGGAACTTGCAGGAGAAGGACATCGATTCTTTGATTTAGTGAGATGGGGTGATGCTGCGTCTAAATTATCAAGTAGAGGTTTCGTAGCAGGTAAAGATGAGATTTTTCCATTACCAACCAGGGAGCTTCAAGGAACTAAATTGAAACAAAATCCTGGGTATAATTAATAAAAGATACAATTATGAAAAAGATAAAATTTATTTTCAGCTTTGTAATGCTACTGGCTGTTACTATAAGTTGTACTGTTGAGGGAATTAATAATGACACCGCTCTTTTGGGTACTGATTCGTCAGCGAATGTCAATAAAATATTTGATATCAGTACGGATAATTCTGGAAAAGTTAAGATAACTCCAACAGCTGATGGAGCTACTTCGTTTCAAGTCGTTTATGGACAAGGTACAGGATCGCCAGCGACAGTTGCTCCAGGAGCAAGTACAACTCATGTTTATCCAGAAGGGAAATATACGGTAAAAATTATCGCCACTTCAGTTTCTGGTGCTAAAACAGAACAAACATTTCCATTAGATGTTGTTTATAGAGCTCCTGAAAGCTTAATTATTTCTACCTCTGGAGAAATGAGAGTGAAAGCTACAGCATTATACGCTAAATCATTTTTAGTCTATTATGGAGATGTAGCAAATGAAGTGGGTACGCCAATGGCTTTAGACCAAGAATTACCAGCTCATGTTTATCCAGCAACTGGAGGACCTTTTGTTTTAAAGGTAACAGCTCAAAGCGGAGGTGCTGCAACTATCCAAGGAACTAAAACATTGTTTGCATTCCCAATTGATTTTGAAAATGCAACAGTAAATTACTTTTTTGGAACTTTTGGTGACGTGACTTTTTCTAAAGTGGCAAATCCAAACGCTACAGGTTTAAATACCAGTGCAACGGTGGGTAAATATACCAAGCCAATTGGAGTTGCTTCATGGAGCGGAACGTATAGCCCATTAAATATTCCTGTTAATTTTTCTTATGGAAAAAAGATCAAAGTTTTGGCTTACAATCCTGATCCGGCAAATATTGGTAAAAAACTAAATGTTGAATTAGAATGGTCAGTTGGAGGAACTCCGGCAAATGGTGTTGCAGTAGTAAAAGCGCCATTTACTACATCTGGTGCTTGGGAAGAAATTGTATTTGATTACAGTGCTATTTCAGGAATACCAGCAGGGGCTAAATTTACGCAACTTGTTTTACGATACAATGATTCAGATTCAGGAATTGGGGAAGTTATTTATGTGGATAACATTAGATTAACAAATTAAAATAAAACTATGAAAACAAATATAAAATTCATTTTTGGAGTTTTCTTGGTGTTACTTCTAACATTAAGTAGTTGTACCCAAGAAGACTATACGTTAGGAGACTTAACAGCTCCGTCTAACATTGTTGTCAATACTCAAGTTGTGGGGCAAGACGCAACACATCCAAATGGTGATGGTTCAGGAAGTGTGAAAATTGTTATAACAGGTGACAATGCGCTTTCATATAAAATAGATTATGATGCCAGTACAGCAGTGGATTTAGTTAATTTACCAAATGGTACTGTTACTAAAAAATACACAGCTCTTGGGATAAATACCTATAGAATTACTGTTGTTGCTTATGGCAAAGGTGGATCTTCTACTAATGTTACTAAAGAGGTTACCGTAAGAAGTGATTTTAATGTTGATCCTGCAATCGTTACCGCCTTAACAAACAATGCGTCAAAAACGTGGGTTGTTGATAAAAGTGTAGCTGGTCAGCTTGGTGTTGGTCCATGGAATGTAGATTCTATCAATCCAGAATGGTGGGCTGCAGGAGTTAATGAAAAAGTAGCCACTGCAAATGGTTTTTACACAGCCACTTTTACTTTTGCTAAAATTGCCGGAACAGGAACGTATTCTTTACAAGTTGCTACTCCAGATGGGGCATTTACAAAAACAGGTTCCTTAACAACTCTTCCAGGTATTCCAGCATCAGGAGATGAAGGATGTTATCCTTATGGAGGAGGAACTTCTGCTTTTAGTTTTATACCAGCATCATCAGGAGCTCCTGCTGTTGCATCAAAACCTGCAAATTCCCCTTCTACTCAGACAAGTATTTTATTATCAGGGGTTAATACCTTTATAGGATATGGTGCTCTTCAGAAAGAATATGAGATTTTGGTGGCAACATCAACTTATCTGTATATTAGAGTACAAGGAACTGAAACGGGAAATGCTTGGTACTTAAAATTAAAACCGGCACTCTGATAAATTGAAATGGATGAAAGCTCAGAACTACATAGAATAGTTCTGAGCTTTATTTTAGCAATAGTTTTAAAAAAATAAAAAATGATGAAAAATAATATGTTGATTCAATTTTCAAAAAACAATAATTATCGATTTTCAAGGTGTTTGTTTTTCATCGCTTTAGCTAATTTTTTTATGTTGTTTTCTTGTAGTGGAAATAATGAAGGAGATGTAGCGGTAATAGCGCCTTCAAATCTTGCGATTTCGGCAACAGTAGTTGGGGCAAACGCACAAAATCCAAACGGGAATGGTAGTGGAACAGTGAATTTTAGTTTAAGCGCAACTAATGCAACTTCTTATAAAATTTTACTTGGTAATGGAGAAACTAAAGAGGTAACAAATGGGGATTTTACTTATACCTATACAACATCAGGGACAAATACTTATGTTATATATGTGTCTGCATACAATTCAGGACAGTTTGTTTCTTCTACACTTTCAGTAACAGTTTTCGCGGGATCTTCTTTAGTCTGGTCTGACGAATTTAATACTGATGGTCCACCCGATGCCTCCAAATGGACTTTTCAAATATGGGATCCAGGCAATGTTAACGACGAACTTCAATCGTATACCAACCGTTCAGAAAATACAATTGTGGAAGGTGGTGTTTTGAAAATAAAAGCCATAAGAGAAAAATATGGAAAAGGAGACTTCACTTCTGGAAGAATAGAATCCAATGGAAAATTTGATTTCACTTATGGAAAAATAGTAATCAGAGCAAAAGTGCCTACAGGAGTTGGGACGTGGCCTGCAGTTTGGATGCTGGGTAGTAATATTGGTAGTGTAGGATGGCCAAAATGTGGCGAGATAGATATTTTAGAGTCTGTTGGAAAAAATTTGAACCAGAATCACTCTTCTTTACACTCAGAGGGACGTTCTGGAGCTACCCCTGATACAGGTATTATAAAAGTGCCTAATAGCAATACAGAATTTCATATCTATACGGCAGATTGGACGGCTACTTCTATAAAGTTTTATGTTGATGATATTTTGTATTATACTTTTGCAAATTCAGATAAATTTCCATTCAACAAAAACTTTTTCTTAATTATAAATTTAGCAATGGGAGGTGTTTGGGGAGGTCCTGTAGATCCTAATTTTACTTCTTCAACTTTTGAGATAGATTATGTTAGAGTGTATAATTAATGGTGTTTTTGTTTAGTTAGGTCTTCATTAAGGGCTTCTATTTGTAAGTTGGATAGAAGCTTTAATGAAGAATATTAATTTAAAAATAAAGAAATGAATCAGTCAAAAAAAATAATCTATTCGGTATTTTTTCTTCTAATGAGTTTGTTTTCTCCAGCTCAAACATTAAAAGTAATGACGTACAACATTCGTTTGGATGTTGCGAGTGACGGAGAAAATGATTGGAACCATCGAAAAGATTATTTTACATCGCAGATTCAATTTTACGAACCAGATATTTTTGGAGTTCAAGAAGCAAGACCCAATCAGGTTATTGATATCGCAACGGCGCTATTGCAATATGATAATGTAGGTATTGGGAGAGAAGGAATTGGGAAAGGAGAATCTTCAAATATTTTTTATAAAAAGGAAAGATTTAGCGTTAAGGAAAGCAACACTTTTTGGCTTTCTGAAACACCAAATGAAATTTCTATGGGATGGGATGCCGCTTGCAACCGAGTTTGTACGTATGCGCTGTTCAAAGATTTGAAAACAAAACAGCTCTTTTGGGTTTTTAATACGCATCTGGACCATATTGGCGAAGCCGCAAGAACCAAAGGAATACAATTGATCCTTTCGAAAATAAAGGAACTCAATGCCAAAAAATATCCTGTAATTTTTATGGGCGATTTCAATTCAGAACCCAAAGAAGATAGAATAATTGCACTAAAAAAAGTAATGAATGATTGCAAAGAAGTTTCAGTAGAGAAGCCTTTTGGTCCTTCAGGAACATTTAATAATTTTATACATAACGAGCCAGTAACCAAATTGATAGACTATATTTTTATTTCTAAAAACAGTATTTTTAAAGTAAAAAAATATGCCGTTTTAAGCGATTCAAAAAATGTAAGATATCCTTCAGATCACTTGCCGGTTTATGTTGAAATAAACTTTAAATAGAAATATGAACACTATAAAATATACTATGAAAATTTTCATTTTACTAACCCTTTCATTACTGCTGTCAAAATGTTCTCCGGCAGGTGATACTGTTAATCCTACACCAACTCCAGTTCCGCCGGTAGCTGTAAATGAAGTTGACTTTTGGTTGACCAAGGGGAATCAAACTGTGAACCTTCAAAAGCAAACACCAGTTTTAGCATTTGGGACAGCCTATAATAATTATGCCGCTATTGAAGTTGATGATTCCCAAACATTTCAAAGTATTGATGGATTTGGATACACCTTGACGGGTGGAAGTGCCCAAGTCATTAACCAATTAAATGTCCAAAAAAGACAAGAGTTATTGCAAGAGTTATTTGGTGCCAATGACAATTCAATTGCTATAAGTTATTTAAGAATCAGTATTGGCGCCTCAGATATGAATGCAACGCCATTTACTTATGATGATTTGACAAGTGGACAAACAGATGTGAATTTGGATAACTTCAGTTTGGCTCCGGATAAAACGGATTTGATTCCAATGCTAAAAGAAATAGTGGCAATTAATCCAAAGATTAAAATAATGGCAACGCCATGGTCTCCTCCGGTATGGATGAAAGACAATGCTAATTTTGTTGGAGGAAGTTTGAAACCTCAGTATTATGGAGTTTATGCGCAGTATTTTGTGAAATATATCCAAAAAATGAAAGCCGAAGGAATTACGATTGATGCCATTACGCCACAAAATGAGCCGTTGCATCCCGGAAATAATCCTAGTATGTTGATGCTGGCTTTACAACAGGCTGATTTTATAAAAAATCATTTAGGTCCTGCTTTTCAGACAGCAAATTTGACAACTAAAATTGTAGTATATGACCATAATTGTAACAAACCAGAATATCCAATAGCAGTGTTAAGCGACGCTTCGGCTTATCCTTTTATTGACGGTTCTGCATTTCATTTGTATGAAGGAGATATAAGCGCTTTGTCGACGGTTCATACTGCTTTTCCCAATAAAAACTTATATTTTACGGAACAATACACGTCTTCTACCGGGAGCTTTGAAGGGGATTTGAAATGGCATGTAAAAAATGTAATTATCGGTTCTATGCGAAATTGGAGCAAAACAGCATTGGAATGGAACTTAGCCAATAATGCTTCTTTTGGACCTAATACTCCAGGAGGTTGTACAACCTGTAAAGGCGCAATAACGATAAACAGCAGTGATAATTTTACCAGAAATGTAGGGTATTATATTATTGCGCATGCTTCTAAATTTGTGCCTGCTGGTTCTGTTAGAATTGGAAGTAGTTTTAGTGGTAATTTAAATAATGTGGCTTTTAAAACTCCAAGTGGTAAAAAAGTTTTAATTGTTGAAAATGATGGAAATACCGCCGAAATTTTCAATATTAAATACAATGGAAATTGGGTTACAACTTCCCTAGACGCAGGTTCGGTAGGAACATATAGTTGGTAAAATAATATACATAAAATTTATAGAATGAAAAAAATAACTACAGTAGCACTTTTAATGGTGTCTTTTTTAGCTTTTGCTCAGCAAAAAAGTAAAATACAATCGAAGCATTTTTCAACAAATAACAAAACAGTTACTGTCTACACTACAGCAGACGGGACAGATTTAAGATTAACAAAAACAGATAATCTGCAATTCACGGACTTAAAACAACCTTTAGAAACTCAACTGTGTGTTTTTGTGAATCCAAGTAAAACCTTTCAGACATTTTTAGGTATTGGCGGAGCAATTACGGATGCTAGTGCTGAGGTTTTTGCAAAATTAACTAAAGAAAATCAGAAAGAATTCTTAGAAGCTTATTATGATAAAGAAAAAGGAATTGGATATTCAATAATAAGAACGAATATTCACAGTTGTGATTTTAGTTCAGGAAGTTATACTTATGTTGATGAAGGTGACGCAGCACTAAAGAGTTTCAATATTGAGCATGATAAAGAATTTAAAATTCCATTAATCAAAAAGGCAATTGCAGCAGCGGGAGGTAAGGCTACATTATATGTAACTCCATGGAGTCCGCCTGCTTTTATGAAGGACACTAAAAATATGTTGAGAGGCGGTAGATTATTACCTGAATTTTATCAATCTTGGGCTAATTATTACGTGAAATTTATTAATAGCTACCAAAAAGAAGGAATTCCAGTTTGGGGATTGACAATTCAAAATGAGCCAATGGCTAGACAAACATGGGAATCCTGTATTTACACGGCCGAAGAAGAACGTGATTTCCTGAAAAATTATTTGGGACCAACATTGAAAAAAGCGGGACTTGGTGATAAAAAAATTACGGTTTGGGATCACAACAGAGATTTATTGGCACAAAGGGCGAGTACAATTCTTGATGACCCGGAAGCTAATAAATATGTTTGGGGAATTGGTTTTCATTGGTATGAAAACTGGAGTGGCGGAGATTCAATGTTTGAAAATGTTGGAAAAGTGCACGAAATGTATCCTGACAAAAACTTAATGTTCACGGAAGGTTGTGTTGAGAAATTTGATTTTAAAAAATTACAACTTTGGGCAAATGGGGAACGATATGGAGAATCCATGATTCATGACTTTAATAACGGAACTGTAGGCTGGACAGATTGGAATATTCTTTTGGATGAAAATGGAGGACCAAATCATGTAGGTAATTTTTGCTTTTCTCCAATACATGGCAATACAAAAACAGGAGAATTAATCTATACGCCTTCCTATTATTTTATTGGTCATTTTTCTAAATTTATTGGGAAAAGTGCAAAAAGAATAAGTAGTGTTTCCAGTCAAAGCTATTTAATGACTACTTCATTTTTAAATCAGGATGGTAAAGCAATAACTGTTGTTATGAATAAAACCGATAAGAAGTTGAAGTATAATTTATGCATTGGAACAAAAACTACCGAAATTTATATACTACCTCATGCTATTCAAACATTAGTTTATTAAATGCCAAAAACGATTTGTTTTAAAATCTTCTTTATGAAAAAAATAGTTCTATTATTCCTTATTTCTTTATCAGTTTCCTCTTTCGGACAAGGGTTTTTACATAGAAATGGACAGAAAATTGTCGATGGAAATGGACAAAACGTTGTGTTGCGCGGTTTGGGATTAGGCGGATGGATGGTTCAGGAAGGATACATGCTCCAAACCGGTTCGTTTGCAGGTTCTCAACGTGCAATAAAACTGAAAATCACGGATTTAATTGGTGCCAAAAATACGGAGAAGTTTTATGATGCCTATAAAGCAAACGGAATTACAAAAAGAGATATAGATTCATTGGCGGCTTGGGGTTTCAACTCCATTCGATTGCCAATGCATTACAACTTGTATACATTGCCTATTGAAAAAGAAACAGTTTCAGGTCAGAATACGTGGTTGGAAGAAGGTTTTAAAATGACGGATGATTTATTGAAATGGTGTGCTGCCAATAAAATATATTTGATTTTAGATTTACATGCAACTCCAGGAGGTCAGGGAAAAGATGCTAATATATCCGATTATGATGATTCAAAACCATCACTTTGGGAAAGTACAGCAAATCAGGATAAAATGGTAGCACTTTGGGAAAAGTTAGCGTTGCGGTACAAAGACAATCCTTGGATTGGAGCTTATGATATTATAAATGAACCCAATTGGAATTTCACGGGAACGAATCAAAATGGATGTGATGAAAAGTCTAACGCTCCTCTAAGGGCGTTACAACTCAGAATCACAAAAACCATAAGAGAAGTCGATACCAATCATTTAATTTTTATAGAAGGAAATTGCTGGGGAAATAATTACAACGGGATGTTTCCGCTTTGGGACGATAATATGGCGTTGAGTTTTCACAAATACTGGAATGATAATGATGCGGCTTCCATACAAAACATGTTGAATTTTAGAACCCAATATAATGTCCCAATCTGGTTGGGTGAAAGTGGTGAAAACTCTAATGTATGGTTTAAGGAAGCAATCGCTTTAATGGAATCGAATACTATTGGCTGGGCTTTTTGGCCAATGAAAAAAATTGAAAATTTAGCGGGAGTTACTTCGGTTACAAAAACACCTGAATACGAGCAATTATTACAATATTGGGCAACCGGCGAAAAAAAGCCAACAGTGGCTTTTGCAAAAAAAGCATTAATGCAAATTGCAGAAAACTACAAAATGAAAAAACTGACTATCAGATACGATGTAATCGATGCGATGTTCAGACAAGTGCAAACAACTGATACTAAAAAATACAAAAACCATCCGTTGCCAGGGAAAATATTCGCGACTGAATATGATTTAGGACAAAATGGATTTGCCTATTTTGATAAAGATGTCGCCAATTATGACGGGACTAAATTTACCAAATGGAATAAAGGTGGTGCCATGAGAAATGATGGTGTAGACATTGAATCGTGTACGGATAAAAATACGAATGGTTTTCATGTTGCGTTTATTGAAAATGGCGAATGGTTGCAATACACGGTTGAGGTAAAAGCCAAAACCACTTTTGATGTTGCTATTCGGTATTCAAGTGAGGTAGCCGGAGGGAAGCTTTTTCTTAAAGATGAAAACGGACCAATTTCTGAAACCATTACTGTCCCGTCTTCTGGAGGAAAAAATAATTGGCAAACAATAACTTTGAAAAATGTGGTTTTAAAACAAGGAACGAATAAAATCAGAGTCTATTTCGAAAAAGGAAATTTCAATTTGAACTTTTTAGAATTCAAAAAGCCAAGCGAGTAAAAAAAATAAAATGCCATTTCTTAATCTTTGGATTATGGAATAAATGAATTTGATTATAAAAAATAATACAGCACTTAGAATGAAAAAAATAGTAACAACAGTACTTTTATTGACCTGCTTTATTGCGTTTTCGCAACAAAAAACGATTGACCAAAAAGTGAATGATTTGCTAAAGCGAATGACTCTTGAAGAGAAAATAGGACAACTTAATCAATATACTGGTGACAATGCTGCTACTGGACCCATTACCATAAATCCGAATAAACAATCCGAAATTAAAACAGGTTTAATCGGTTCTATGTTGAATGTTTTGGGAACGCAACACACGAGACAATATCAAGAATTAGCGATGCAATCGAGATTGAAAATCCCGTTGTTATTTGGCCAAGATGTTATTCATGGATATAAAACTACTTTCCCAATTCCTTTGGCGGAAGCCGCAAGTTGGGATTTAGATGCGATGGAACTTTCGGCAAGAATTGCTGCAACCGAAGCGGCTGCAAGCGGAATCCATTGGACATTTGCGCCAATGGTGGATATTGCGCGCGATCCACGCTGGGGACGTGTAATGGAAGGTGCCGGAGAAGATACCTATTTGGGTTCGAGAATTGCTTATGCGAGAGTAAAAGGTTTTCAAGGAAAATTGGGAGATGTCAATTCTGTAATGGCTTGCGTGAAACATTTCGCTGCTTATGGAGCTGCAATTGGCGGAAGAGATTATAACTCGGTTGATATGAGTGAAAGAATGCTTTGGGAAACGTATTTGCCGCCTTTCAAAGCCGCTTTGGATGCGGGTGCCGCAACCTTTATGAATTCGTTCAATGACCTTAACGGAATTCCGGCAACAGGAAATAAATATTTGCAAAGAGACATCTTGAAAGCGAAATGGAATTTTCAGGGTTTTGTAGTCTCTGATTGGGGTTCAATAGGGGAAATGATCAATCACGGATATGTAAAAGACAGTAAAGAAGCCGCATTAGCTGCTATAACTGCAGGAAGTGATATGGACATGGAAAGCAATGCGTACCGGTATAATTTGGCACAATTAGTACAGGAGAAAAAGGTTCCAATTGCGTTAATTGATGATGCAGTGAAAAGAATTTTACGCAAGAAATTTGAATTGGGATTATTCGAAGATCCTTATAAATATTCCAATCCGGAAAGAGAACAAGCAGCTTTAAATAATCCGGAACATAGAAAAGCAGCAAGAGAAGTTGCAGCAAAAAGTATCGTATTGTTGAAGAATGAGAAAAATATTTTACCGATTTCAAAACAAACAAAAACAATTGCATTTATTGGTCCTTTGGTTAAAGAACGCAAGCAAAACATGGGTTTTTGGTCCGTAGAATTGCCAGAAGTGGATTATGATAAACACGTTATTTCACAATGGGAAGGTTTGCAAAATAAGGTTGGGAATACAGCTAAGTTGCTTTATGCCAAAGGTTGTGAAATTGAAGGGGATAATAAAGATGGTTTTGCCGAAGCAATCGCTATAGCGAATCAAGCTGATGTAGTGGTTTTGAGTATTGGAGAAAGAAGAGATATGAGTGGTGAAGCTAAAAGCCGCAGCAATCTTCGTTTACCAGGCGTTCAGGAGGATTTGATAAAAGCGATTCAAGCTACTGGGAAACCGGTTGTGGTTTTAATCAACGCAGGAAGACCGCTTATTTTTAATTGGACCGCTGACAATGTTCCTGCAATCTTGTATACCTGGTGGTTGGGAAGCGAAGCAGGAAATGCCATTGCCGATGTTTTGTTTGGCGATTACAATCCTTCGGGGAAATTACCGATGTCTTTTCCAAGAGAAGAAGGGCAGATTCCCATCTATTACAATCATTTTAATACTGGAAGACCAGCTAAAAACGAAACAGAATCCAATTATGTTTCGGCATATACCGACTTAAAAAACAGTCCTAGATTTCCTTTTGGATAGGGTTTGAGTTATACCACTTTTGAATATTCGAATTTGAAATTGTCTAAAAACAAAATTAAAAATACTGAAAATATAGCCGTGTCATTAAGTGTAACCAATTCAGGAAAAGTGGCAGGAGAAGAAGTACTTCAGTTGTACATAAAAGACAAAGTAGGGTCAGTGGTGCGACCAATTATTGAATTGAAAGATTTTCAAAAGATAAAACTGAATGCTGGGGAAACGAAAACGGTGAAATTTACTATTGACAAAGAAAAATTGTCTTTTTATAATGCAGATTTACAATGGAGTGTTGAGCCGGGAGATTTTGATTTAATGATTGGATCGTCTTCTGCGGATATTCGTTTGAAAGACACTTTTGAAGTAGTGAAATAATAATTATTAGGAAAAGGAATGTTTAATTTAGAAAGTTCTTTTTGAAAAGAAATAAGAATGAAAAAAAGGGAATGTAGTTTGTAAAACCCTTGCCCTAGTTGAGAAAACTGATGACTTGAATCTATTTATTTATTTTAAAGCCTGTGCTACTTGTGTTAATATATGGAAATACCTTTTATATTTTAATAAAGCTAAAGGCTTTATAACTGAAAATTAATATATTTGGTGCGGTATTTTTTAATTTATTTATATGTGCCAGGATGTTGAAATTGACATAAATAAAAATAAAAAAGTATTGACTCTAAATCAATTCTCCTAATCGAACTTGTAGTTATAGTATTAAATAGGGAAATAAATTTGATAAAGAGGGAGTTTAAAAAAGAGGTTTGTCTTACGATACAACCTCTTTTAAATTCTGTTTCAATACTTTTTTAACAACAATTAATTAACAATTTTTGTAAATGCTTTATTAATTTTGGTTTACAGTTTTTAACATTGCACCAAGATTTTCTTCTGTAAATTTTCCTCCTGATAACAAAAGAAATTTATTTATTGGCATTTCTGCAAGCATCGCTTCTGAAAATTTAGTTGCTTTTTTCTCGTCTTCATTCCATGCTGTTTTTCCCGAATACAAAGAAGCTTTTTCTTTAAATGTCATTTTTGAAACTAAGATTTTAGCTTTTTTCTGTAATTTACACTTTGGGCATGTGATTTGAGCTGAAAGCGAAACCCCAATTAATTGTAAAATTATTTTTTCATAATCTTTAATTTGGTTGTTTTTTGGTGATTATTTATTGCTTTAAAATTAGTGTGTTATTTTGACGCAATGTACATATTTTTTTGATTCGCAATGCATTTCGTATAATTTTTTTGTTTTTTTATAAATTTTTATGAGAATATGTTTTATTATTGAATAGGTTTGTTTCCTTTGTTCAAATCATTTTCTTTTAAGCCTAAAGTAATTGGGGATGAATTTTGAAAATTGGATATTCATTTATTTCCTTGAAAAAATAGAGTAAATTGCAAGGAAATAATTTTAGTAACTTATCTTAAATACAAGTATAGAAATCGGATGTTAAAAAACGTTTTAGATAATAAGGAAGACTATCAGCCAAGTTTATCAATAGATTGTGTGATTTTCGGATTTCAGGATAATCAGCTTAAAGTGTTATTGATAAAAACAAAACACAGCCATGAATGGGCTTTGCCTGGCGGTTTTGTGCCTGTTGATGAAGATATCGATGATGCAGCGGTTAGCGTGTTGTATGGCAGAACAGGGTTAAAGGGAATTTTCCTGAGACAATTTGCTACATTTGGAGCCGTTAAAAGAAATAGCATTGATTTTAGTAATAGAGTTTTAAACTTTTACGGAATACCTTTGGAAGAAGGGAAATGGTATACGAATCGTTTTGTAACAGTTGGCTACTATGCTTTAGTCGATTTTTTACAAGCAGTTCCTCAACCGGAGGGTAAAAATGAAATTGTGGAGTGGATTGACCATAATGCAGTACCAGATTTGATTTTAGATCACAAGGAAATTTTAGACAAAGCATTAGAAACTCTGCGCATGGAGTTGAATCTAATGCCCGTAGGATATAATTTACTCCCTGAAAAATTTACTATTCCTCAACTACAAAAATTATATGAAACCATATTAGGTAGAAAGCTCGACCGCAGAAATTTTCTTCGCAAAATAACGGCTATCGGAATACTGATAAAACTTGATGAGAAGAAAAGTAATGTGGCCCATAAAGCACCTAATTTATATAGTTTTGATAAAGAAAAATACGAAGAAGTGGTAAAGAACGGCTTGACTCAGGGTTGGTAATTTTTTTATTCCAGGATTAATTCGCGAACTGATTTTTTAAAAATAATAAGATAAAGGCTGTCCAAAGTAGGGCGGCCTTTATGCTTCAAAATAATAATGCACAATCGGTCATTATTTTTCGTAATAATTATCTTCTTAAGGGAAATTTTTTTCAGTATTCATTTTTTTATTATATTTAAAATCGTTTTATCTTTTAGGTAGGACTACCTGTTATTTTAGAATTAATAATAATGAACATGTAAAAAATTATAAAAAATGCAGCAGGCTGAAAAGTTATCAAAATTGAATTTTTTCTTGGAAGATGTAAAAATCAATGACAAGAATTTCCATTTAAGATTGGGAGCAAATTTTCCAATTATTAGTGACATATATCAAAAATTATATGCTTATAGTCCCCAAAAAGAGCAAGCATTTGAATTGTTGATGCAGTCTTTAGTCAAGAATTTTGAAGAGCGTTCTGCTGTACAAAAGAAACGTGATTTGTCACGTGTTGCTAATCCAAACTGGTATTCCAGCGAGAAAATTGTTGGAATGATGTTGTATGTAGATCTCTTTGATACTGATTTCAATGGATTGAAAGAGAAAATTCCTTACCTCAGGGATTTGGGAATTAATACAGTGCATCTGATGCCTTTTTTGGATGTGCCGGAATTTGAAAATGATGGCGGTTATGCAGTCCGAAATTATCGCGAAGTCAATCCTAAATTTGGAACCATGAAGGATTTTGAAACTTTGGTAAAAGAGTTTCAAAAAAACGACATGAATTTGATTATGGATTTTGTACTGAATCATTGTGCAGACCAGCATCAATGGGCTGATGAGGCTCGTAACGGTAATCCTAAATACAAAGATTTTTTCTATTTTTTTCCAGACCGGAATTTGCCGAATGCGTATGAACAGACAATGATTGAAATTTTTCCGGATACTTCGCCTGGAAATTTCACTTACTTACCCGAGAGCGATCAATGGGTGATGACTTTGTTTTATGGGTATCAATGGGATTTGAATTATAAGAATCCAATGGTTTTGGTCGAAATGATAGACACGATGTTATTTTGGTCCAATAAAGGAATAGATATTTTTCGGTTCGATGCAGTGGCTTTCATGTGGAAGGAAATAGGAAAGTTTAATCAAAACCTGCCAGAAGTTCATCTTTTATTACAACTCTTTAAATTGTGTGGTCAAATTGTAGCTCCGGGTGTGGGCTATATTGCTGAAGCGATTGTCGCTCCTGAAGAAATTATAAAATATTTTGGCGAAGGATTGGCTCAAGGTGATGAATGCGACATTGCTTATAATGCTAATTTTATGGCGTTGAGTTGGGAAGCTTTGGCTACAGGAAACACTGATTTGCTAAAAAAATCGATGAATGCGGTTCCTAAGAAACCAAGAAATACAACATGGATAAATTATGCCCGTTGTCATGATGACATCGGATTGGGATTTGATGACAAATTGGTTACTGAACTTGGATTGGATAGTTTGCAACATCGTTTGTATATTTTAAAGCATTATTGTGATGGTTTTAATGGCAGTTTTGCACTTGGAGAACGCTTTATGATAGAGCATGAAACGGGTAATGCCCGTATTTCAGGATCAATGGCGGCATTATGCGGTTTTGAAAAAGCACTGAAAGAAAATAATGAAAATGAAATTCAATTAGCGATAAAACGAATCAATTTACAGCATGCCGTTATTTTGTCTTTAGGTGGTTTACCAATGATTTATAGCGGAGATGAGGTTGCGTTGCTAAACAATTATGATTACTTAAATGATGAAAGTAAAAAGTATGATAACCGTTGGTTGCACCGTTCTAAAATGAATTGGAGTTTGGTCGAAAACATAAAAGATGCTCCATCAGCACAAGCTCAGGTCTATAAAAAATTAAAACAGTTAATTGAAATCAGGAAACAAACCCCTGCTTTTGCCGATACTAATGACTTAGAGTATATTGATTATGAAAATACACATTTGTTAGTGTATAAAAAAACAGCTAATAAAGATGTCGTTTATGTTATTGCAAATTTCTCTGGATTTGATACTTTTTTCGAACGCAGTTTATTTGCCAATCGGAACGGAAATAAATTATTCGATTTACTGACGGAAAGCGAAGTGGAGATTCATGAAAAAAACTTTATAAGTGCTTATGATGTATTATGGCTTAGAGAGTAATAAGCAGTTTAGAAAAAAAATACTAGCTTTTATGAAAATTAATTAAAGATTTAGAATTCATAAATTAATTATTTATGAATTACAATAAAACCTTGGCTCTAGTAAAATTTGAATGGGAAAAATAATTTTGGGCAAGAGTTGAAGCATTGAACTGGGGTTGAGCTAGGAGTAAATTCTAAAAGTGTCGTAAAAGGAAGTTTAAAAACTCCGTTAGAAATAATGAAGTTTTTTTATTCCTCTACGATTCGATTGGAAATTGATTTTAGGATAACATAGGTGGTTTTGGTTAAATAGTTCATTATTTAAAATAAAAAAGGAATAATTAACAAGTGCTGATTTTAACTTAAAGCAGCTATTTTGTTATTTAATTGCAATATTCTCAGAAAATAGTTACTATTTTTTTGGGACTCAAAAAAAATCTAAATATATTGATGCTTAGTGTATAGAAAAAATTATATTTGTCAATTAAACAATTAATGTTTTTAAAATACAAATGAATCAAAAACAAGTGCGCAGAATATTTTTAGTTTTTTTCATAATAGGAATGCTGTTTTCAGCTAACGCTGCCGAAATTTGGGTTTCTGTACAGGGGAGTGACACTAACATAGGAACAAAATCAAGTCCTTTGGCCACCGTACAAATGGCACTTAGAAAAGCCAGAGAAATGCGTCGCTTGAACGATCCTTTAATAAAAGGCGGTATTCATATTATTGTAATGAACGGCACTTATTCTTTACTGGAACCTCTATTCGTAAGACCCGAAGATTCAGGAACGGTAGAAAGTCCCACTACTATTGAAGCCGATGTTAATGCAAAACCCATACTAAGCGGTGGTTTGCAAATAAAAAACTGGAAAAAATCTACAACTTCCATAAATGGATTAAAAACAGGAATGATTTGGGTAGCCGATGCGCCTGAAAAAGCTGGAGAAATCATCAACTATCGACAGTTATGGGTGAACGGTAAAAAAGCTGTAAGAGCCAAAAGTACTGCCGGAAATCAAATGGACCGCATTTTATCCTGGGATGCAGCATCGCAAACCTGTTGGATTCCTTTTAAAAATAAATCCGTTAAGTTCGAACCGGGAATGGAAATGTTTATCGTGCAATGGTGGGCTATCGCCAATCTGCGTATAAAAAATATCGAAGTAAAAAAAGACAGCGCCAGACTTTCGTTTGAACAACCGGAAAGTAAAATTCAAAGCGAGCATCCGTGGCCAGCACCGTGGATTTCGAAAAATAACGGGAATTCGGCATTTTATTTAAATAATGGAATTTCGATGTTAAACGAACCTGGAGAATGGTTTTTGGACAAGAAAAAAGCTAAAATCTATTATATTCCAAGAGCAGGCGAAGATATGAATTCGGCTACGGTGACGGCTCCTGTTTTAGAAAATTTAGTAAAAATTGAAGGTACTTTGGATACTCCTGTGCATCATTTTAATTTCAATGGAATTTCGTTTCAGTACAGCAATTGGCTTCGTCCTTCACAGCAAGGACATGTTCCGTTGCAGGCAGGAATGTATCTGCTGGATGCCTACAAATTAAAAACACCAGGAACTCCTAATCAGGCGAGTTTAGAAAATCAGGGTTGGGTTGGCCGACCAAGAGCAGCCGTTGAGGTAAATTATGCCAACAATACCCAATTCGAAAGCTGTAGTTTTGAGCATTTATCTTCCACGGGATTGGATTTGCATAAAGGAACGAATCATAATATTGTCAAAGGAAATCTATTTAAAGACATTGGCGGAAATGGAATTAATCTGGGCGTTTTCTCCGAAGAACCTTTCGAGGCGCATTTGCCTTACACCGTAAAAGACGAAAGAGTGGTTTGTTCGGATGAGTTGATTGCAGATAATCTGATTACCAACGTAGCCAACGAAGATTGGGGATGTTTAGGAATTGCAGCTGGTTTTATTAAGAATCTCACCATCGAACACAACGAAATTTCGGATGTTGCTTACAGTGGAATCTCAATGGGCTGGGGTTGGACGCATACAGAAAACGTGATGCGAAACAATAAAATTCTAGCCAACAAAATTCATCATTATGCCAAACATTTGCACGATGTGGCTGGGATTTACACGCTTTCATCACAACCAGATAGCAGGATTGAAGAGAATTATATCGACAAAGTTTACAATAGTCCGTATGCACACGATCCGTTTTTGTGGTTGTATTTGTATACCGATGAAGGAAGCCAACATTTTACCATAAAAAACAACTGGATTCCGATTCAAAAAATATTGAAAAACAATAACGGTCCTGCAGGGAATATTTGGCAGGATAATTATGCTTTTGTAAATCCTAAAATCAAGGAAAATGCAGGTATTCGAGCGCCATATAGCAATTTAGCTAAAGAAGTCGTAATTGATGAAGCTTGGGGCTTGCAGGAAATGCCAAAATCGGTTGCAATTGAAATAATCGGGAAGGATTTGGATCTCGAAAAAATCAAATCGACCATAAAAGGATTCCGAATTGTAGGCGAAGAATTGTATCAATGGGAAAATCATTTGGTGATTTATGGAAAAATGAATCAGCCGGAAAGAACTAAAAGAAAATTGGCTTTGGCTTTTCCAGCTTTGGAAATTAAAATCTACGAAAACCCAGTTTATGATTTTCAGAATTTCGAAAGATGTAAGGATTCAAAACCGACATCCGAATGGGAGAATATTGTTTTGACCGCGAATTTAGTTGAAGATGTCAAAATGCAAAAAGAATACGTTGATTATCACACAACCCAATTCGAAAAGTGGCCAGAAATCGCCAAAGGTTTCTGCAATGCCGATTTTCAGCAATTGCAGGTTTTCAAAAATGGAAGACAATTGATGCTAGTTATCAGTATTCCAAAAGGCGAAAATCTGGATAAATTGAATCCAAAAACAACAGAAAACAATCCACGTGTTGACGATTGGAACGCATTAATGAAAAAATATCAAACCGGAATTGAAGGGACAAAACCCGGAGAAACTTGGATGTTTTTGAAAAAGTTGTAGAAAAGAAAAGATAAAAAAGAAAGTATATGCCAATACTTAATATATTTCAATCCAGTTTCGGCTCCCTCTCTTTGGAGAGGGCTGGGGTGAGGAAAAACTAAACCAAAATTGATGTTAAAAATAGCTATTCTCGGTCTCGGAGAGGGACGCAGCACGATGTCGGCAGCTTTGAAAAGTTCCAAATTAGAGTTGGTAAAAATATGTGATAGAAATGAGGAATTGTGCAAGAAAAGAGCGCAGGAATTCGATTTTCATTCTTATACAACAAATTATGATGATTTATTAAAGGATAGCGCAATCGATATCATCGCTATTTATACGCCGGATCATTTGCACGCCCAGCATGTAAAACAAGCTTTGTTGCACGGAAAACACGTTGTTTGTACCAAGCCTTTCATTGATGATCTTTCGGACGCCAAAGAATTATTGGAACTGAGCGAAAAAACAGGAAAAAAGGTTTTTATAGGTCAAAGTTCCCGATTTTTTGAACCGGCGAAAAGACAAAGAGCCGATTTTGAAGCGGGCTTAATAGGTGATTTAATTACCATTGAGGCGCATTACCACGCAGATCACCGTTGGTTTTTGGAAAAAGACTGGTCGTTACTACAATCCTTCAAATGGCTTTATGGCGGATTAAGCCATCCAGTTGATTTTATCAGATGGTATTTGCCGAATATCGAAGAAGTAATGGGATACGGAATGATTAGCAGCAACGGAAAAGTTGCAGGTCTAAAAAATGAAGATACGATGCACTTTATTTTCAAGGCAACCGACGGAAGAATTGCCCGTGTGAGCGGTGTTTACACTTCTCCAACACAACCTGCGCAAAGAGACAGTGGAATGAGTACCATTTTGAGAGCAACAGAAGGTGCAAGTCAGGCGGATTATCACGAACTTCGTTATTCGGCCACAACAAAAGATGGGGAGCAAAAAATAGTTACTTGGGGCGATGATACTTTAAAACATTATTTCCGTTTTGAGGGGCAAAGTCATCATGCTGGTGAATACCAAAATTATCTGGAATATTTTGTAGATAGTATTGAACAAGATTTCGAGGCTTATCCAAACATGGAAGAAGGTATTGGAACAGTTGCTTTATTGCAAGCTATGGATAAATCTTTACAAACCGGAATGCCAGTTAAAATTGCTGCTGTTCTAAACGAATACGGACTATGAACAGTATCTACGATAAGTTAACTACCCTAGATTTTATAATTGTTGCTATTTATTTAGTGACTTTATTGGTCATTGGTTATATGGTAAGTGTGAAACAAAGTAAGAAAAACGAAACGCTTTTTCTTGCTGGGAATTCCCTTAATTGGTATAACATCGGATTTAATATGTGGGGGACTAATGTTGGTCCTTCTTCCTTGTTGGCTTTTGCGAGTATCGGTTATGCCACAGGAATTGTAGCAGGAAATTTCGAATGGTATGCTTTTGTGTTTTTATTGCTGTTAGCAATGGTTTTTGCGCCGCGTTATATTGCCAGCAAGGTGAGCACGATGCCCGAATATATGGGAAAACGCTATGGCGACAGTACACAAACCATTTTGGCTTGGTATGCGATGGTGAAAATTTTGGTGAGTTGGTTGTCCTTGGGATTATTTAGCGGAGGTATTTTAGTACGCCAGATTTTAGGAATACCAATGTGGCAAAGTGTGACTGTTTTAGTGATTTTTTCAGGGATTTTTACTTTTGCCGGAGGTTTGAAAGCCATTGCAAAAGTGAACGTGTTCCAAATGATTTTATTAATTGTGGTGTCGCTAACGCTTTCGTATCTAGGATTGCAAAAAGTTGGAGGTATTGAAGCTTTGATTGCTAAAACACCTGCCAATTTTTGGAATTTAGTGCAACCGGCAAACGATGCGCATTATCCTTGGCCCGCCATATTATTAGGTTATCCGGTTGCTGCAGTGGCATTCTTTTGTACGGATCAATCGATGGTGCAAAGTGTTTTGGGTGCCAAAAATTTAGAACAGGGACAGTTGGGAGTTAACTTTATCGGTTGGTTAAAAGTAATGGCGTTGCCTTTATTTATTTTGCCGGGGATTCTTTGTTCTGTTTTATATCCAGAATTAGGTAAAAATTCCGATTTGGCTTATATGACGATGGTTACCAATTTATTTCCTAGCGGAATGAATGGTCTGGTAATTTGTGTGATGATTGCCGTTCTGGTGGGAACAATTGGTTCTTCACTTAATGCGTTGAGTACGGTTTTTACCAATGATATTTACGTAAAGAAAATTAATCCTGCGGCTACTATTAAAGAACAAATAAAAATTGGTCGTATCACAATTGCTGCCGGATGCGTGTTTGCTATTCTTATTGCGATTGCTATTGACAATATAAAAGGTCAAAATTTATTCAACATTTTTCAGGCGGTTTTAGGATTTCTTGCTCCATCTTTGTCTGTAGTGTTTTTGTTAAGCATCTTTTGGAAACGCACTACTAAGAAAGCTGTAAACGCCACTTTATCTTGGGGTTCTGCCTTTAGTTTATTTGTTGGAGTATTATATTTATGGATTTTTCCTGCCGATGTTTATAAAGCTTGGCCTCACTTCTTGTTGATTTCGTTCTATATTTTTGTTACGCTATTGGTAGCGGCTATTATCATTTCATTAACCGATAAAAACCCAGAAACTAATTTTGTCAGCGAAACAGATATTCCTAAAACCAGCAAACGAGTGAAAATATTATTTGCTTTATTGGGACTAACTATTTTGAGTTTATACCTCATTTTTAATTTTAATTAATATGAAAATATTGTCTTCTTTAAGTCAAAAAATTAAAACGTTTGTTTGCATTTGTGCCCTATTGTTTTTATCCGAAAGCACATTTGCTCAAACTTGGATATGGTATCCGGGGGATTTTGAAGTTTGGTTAAGCAATAAAATGCAAGTAAGACGTACAGAACGCGAAGCGGTATTTCCACCGCTTTGGCAATATTACAGTCCTTATGCCTTGGTAACTTTTCAAACAGAAGTAGATATTCCAGAACAAGACGAGGTAAAAATCTACTCAGAAGGATCTTTTCAATTACTTTTAGATGGTGTTCAAGTTTACGGGCAACCAAAATCAATAAAAATTCCTGCTGGGAAACACAAAATTTCCTTTAAAGTATATAATCAAGAAGTGTTGCCAGCTATTTATATTGATGGTAAGTATGTTAAATCTGATAAGTCTTGGAAGGTGACCAATGAAGATAAACTTTGGATTGATGAAACTGGAAAAGCACAACAATCAGGCACGCCATGGGTGCCTGTTGGTTCTTGGAATTTTGATTCACCAGAGAATAAACCTTCCGGGTTTAAGCTAACAACCACACCTTGGAACGCAAAAAAAACAGAAAAAATAGGAGCTGGTGAGTTGGTAGATTTTGGTAAAGAAACTTTTGGTTATATTAAAATTCATGGTTTAAAAGGAAAAGGTAAAGTAGCACTTTATTATGGTGAATCTCGTGAGGAAGCGCTGGATTCTGCCAAATGCGAAACACTAGACCATTTATCTTTTGATGGAAACCAGCCTGAAACATACACACATGATGGATCCAAAGCATTCCGCTATGTTCAAGTACAAGCAGATGCAACGGTAAAATATGATTCTATTTCGATGCTTTATGAATATTTACCATTAGACTATCGTGGTGCATTCAAATCTTCAGACCAAGTATTGAATAAAATTTGGGATGTGTCGGCTTATACGATGCATTTAACATCTCGCGAATTTTTTATAGACGGGATTAAACGCGACCGTTGGGTTTGGTCTGGCGACGCTTACCAAAGTTATTTAATGAATTATTATTTATTCTTTGATTCGGCTTCCGTAGAACGAACGCTGTTGGCTCTTCGTGGTAAAGAACCTGTGACGGCTCATGTAAATATCATAATGGATTATTCGTTGTATTGGTTTGTGGGAGTTTACGATTACTATTTACACACGGGCGATACGAAATTTATCAAAACTTTTTATCCACGAATGAAATCACTGATGGAATTCTGCTTAAAAAGAAGAAACACAAACGGATTCCTGGAACCATTAGAAGGTGATTGGGTTTTTATTGATTGGGCGAACGGATTACCAAAAACTGGCGAGGTTAGTTTTGAGCAAATGCTTTTAGCGAGAAGTTTAGAAGCCATGGCAGTTAGTGCTGAAATTGCAGGTGAAAATGAAGACCAAAAACAGTATCAAAAATTAGCGGATGATTTAAAAATAAAATTATTTGAGGTGTTTTGGGATAAGAAAGAAAACGTTATGAAGCACCAGCGTATAGACGGTAAAATGCAAGATATTGTAACTAGATACGCTAATATGTTCGGTATTTTTTTTAATTATTTTAATGAAGAACAAAAACAAAGTATAAAAAAGAAGGTGTTGCTCAATGATAAAATTCTTCAAATCACAACACCATATATGCGTTTTTACGAGTTGGAAGCGTTGTGTGCTATGGGCGAGCAAAATTATGTTTTAAAAGAAATGAAAGACTATTGGGGAGGAATGTTAAAAGAAGGCGCGACAACATTTTGGGAAGAATACAATCCGAACAAAAAAGGAACAGAACATTTAGCTATGTATGGACGCCCTTATGGAAAAAGTCTTTGCCATGCTTGGGGTTCTAGCCCAATTTATTTGCTGGGGAAATATTATTTAGGCGTAAAACCTACTGCTCCGGGTTATTCCGAATATGAAATTAAACCAAATCTAGGCGGATTAGAATGGATGGAAGGAAAAGTGCCAACACCAAAAGGCGAAGTTAGCGTATATTGCAGCAAGACAGCAATCAAAGTAAAAGCGGCTGAAGGCGAAGGAAAATTGATTTTCGAAAGTCAAAACAAACCTAAAACCAACTCGGGAACGATTACTGAATTGTCTAAAAATAAATACCAATTAACGGTAAAACCCAATGTGGAGTACCAAATAAGTTATAAAGCAGTAAAATAATGATTCAAAAAAGTAAACATATTTATTGCCTTTTTCTGGTTTTTTTGGGCTTTTCAGTTTTGGCTCAAAACTCCAGTTGGAAAGCCGCTCCTTTTGAAGTTGTAAATTCGAATTACATAACCTTCAAAACGACGCAATATGCACACGTATTTTCGGGAAGCAAACATAATATTGTTCGAATATCTCCAGAATTGCAAGGATTGACAGGAGTGGAACTTCCATTAGAAAGTTATAAAAACGGAACGAATACGCCGTTAAAATTAAAATTCAAAGAACCGGTTCAAGTACTTATTGGAGTTTTTCAAGAAAAAAATAATGCAGATTACCGCCAATTAAACAATGCTAAATTGGTTCTTGAAAACGGACTAACCATAACAGGTTTGCCTCCGGTAAATGTGTATGCAGTTTCTTTTTCGAAAGGAACGCAGATTATCAATCCAGAGGGAAAAGGATTGTTTGCCGTTTTGGGTGTAATCAAAAATAATCAACAAATCGTTTCCCGCAATGCGGAATTACCTGATGGGAAATTATGGAATCCAACATTTATTGTTGAAGGATTCTCAGATGAAAAACCGCTTTTTGAAATAATTGGTGGAGAAAATAAACCAGTAATTGATGAAGGATTTCTTGGCGCCGAAGGAATTCAAGGTGGTTTTGAAGGTGGTCGCGTTGTAAAAGTTGGCGATACCTATCATATGTTTCCAACGGAAAGAGCTGGTGAAAAAGGGGTGGAAATGTATTACGACCGTGTAAAAACTAAAATTGGGCATTGGACTAGTAAGGATGCGATTCATTGGAAACGTGAATCGACCATTTTGCAAGCCAGCGGCACTTATGCAATAGCAGAAGACGATAATCCAATGAACGATCGACGTGCTGCGATTTGGTCTTATATGCCTGTTTTCAACGAAAAGGCAAACAAATGGTACGGCTATTATTTGGCTTACACAGTTCACAAAGAAATTCAGCCCAATCACTCTTTTGGAAGAATTTGGAGATGTGAATCAACTGTTGATGGGATCAGCGGAATTGGCGGTCCATACAAAGATATGGGAATCATTATGGAACCTGGTTTGGATTCACAGCCTTGGGAAGGGCGTCAAGGCGTGGCTTCTTTTTTTCCGTATCAAGTGGGTGATAAATGGTTCGGATTTTATAGCGGAGCCTATCCATTTGAATCTTGGGCGGATTATCCGAAGAAATCAGGAAAAGGCTGGTTTGTGGCGTTGGCCGAATCGAATAGTTTAGAAGGTCCGTGGCAACGTTTGAATAAAGGATTAGAACCTATAAAAACGATACATCCGTCATTTGTTGAAAATCCAATTGTGAGTCAGTTGCCAAACGGTTTGTACATCGCTATTTTTGATGGAGGCCCTGAAGGCTGGGGGCATCATTTACCGAATATGATTGGATATACACTTTCAAAAGATGGAATTAATTGGGGCGAAGCACACTATCTACCAATAGAAACTAAAGTAGATAAATGGTGGGACATTATGCGTACGCCACTTTGTTTAATTCCTGAAGGAAATGACGTTTATACTATCGTGTATAATGCCATTGATTTGAAAAAAAGATTTCACCCTACAGGAATGGTAAAAATAAAACTGAATAAGGAGGTAATGGAATCCAGATTGAAGGAATTGAAATAAGAAAATAGCACACAGATTTTACGGATTAAACGGATTCGCACAGATTATTAAAGTTATAAAAATCTGCGAAAATCCTTTTAAATCTGCGTGCAAAAAATACATAGCACGCAGATTTAGTAGATTAGGCAGATTTTTTGCCAGAGATTAAAGAATAAAAATCCGTTTAATCCGTGTGCCACATTATAATTAAAATTAGAAAATGAAAAATACAATGAAATATCTCGTAATAGCTTTTGTAACACTACTCGTCAGCAGTTGCGCCACAAAATTCAAGAAAAGAGAAATCACCGATGGCGTAATGCAGGAGATTTATAACGAAATCAAAACGCCTTATAAATACGGTTTGGTAATGGTGCCAACGGATAATTCCTACAAAATGGACTGTCCAAGCGTATTCAGGAAAGACGGAAAATGGTTTATGACTTATTTGATATACGGCGGAAGAGGTTACGAAACCTGGCTGGCTGAAAGTGATGATTTACTGCATTGGAAACATTTAGGGAAAGTAATGTCTTTTTCAGAAAATGAAACCCATTGGGACGTGAATCAAAAAGCGGGATATATTTCGTTACAAGACCCAACTTGGGGCGGAAGTTACGAATGGGAAAAGTACGATGATAAATATTGGATGAGTTATTTTGGCGGAGACAGCAAAGGTTACGAGGCTGGCGTATTATCTATCGGGATGGCATATACCAAAGAATCGCCAACTAAAGCACATGAATTTGAACGTTTGGATAAACCCGTTTTGACTCCAAAAGATGCTGATGTAAGTTGGTGGGATAATAGCACGATGTACAAAAACACCGTAATCAGAGACAAGGAAAAAATTACGGGACACAATTTTATTATGTATTACAATGCTCGTGGCGATAGTTTGAAACCGGCAAAAGGTGCAGAAAGAATTGGAATGGCGGTTTCTAATGATATGAAAAACTGGAAACGTTATGGTAAAAATCCGTTACTGAATAATCACAAAGGAATTACGGGCGATCCATACATTCAAAGAATCAATGATACTTGGGTGATGTTTTATTTTGGCGCTTTCTGGAAACCGGGAGCTTTCAACCGTTTTGCTGTTTCGAACGATTTAATTCATTGGAACGATTGGAAAGGCGAAGACTTGATAAAATCATCTGAACCTTACGATGATTTATTTGCCCATAAATCATTTGTCGTAAAACACAATGGCGTGGTGTATCACTTTTATTGTGCGGTCAACAAAGGAGAACAAAGAGGAATTGCAGTAGCAACTTCGAAAGATTTGGGAAATAGCAAATTGAATTTTGTTGCGCCACCAGAGAAAAAAGAGAAGAAATAAAAAAGTATTAAGTCATAAGTATCAAGTATTAAGTATTAAGTTTTGTAGTTAAGGAATAATTTTATGGTCAATTTAGTTCAATGGTTTTTAGTAAAAAAATGTTTGAAATCTTTAGTATTCTCAAACCCAATTCGTATTCCTGCTTATGGCTTAATACTTAATTCTCTCTTCTTAATACTTCCATTTTGCGCTATGCAGGCACAATCCGTAACCGGTGAGCCGGCAGGAATTCCGGAATTACACAAAAAATATGAGTTTGCTCCTTGGGAAGACCCAACAGTCACGAGCATCAATAGACAGCCTTCGAGAGCAACTGCTTATTCATATACTAATGTTGAAGATGCGCTAAAAGGAGACAGAACGAAGAGCCGACTAAAAATGCTTAATGGAGATTGGGATTTTAAATATGCGGTAAATCTCAAAGAAGCTTCTAAAGATTTCTATAAAGGGAAAGTATCAGGTTGGGATAAAATTGAAGTGCCTTCCAACTGGGAATTAAAAGGCTATGATAATCCTATTTATAAAAGTGCGGTGTATCCTTTTAGACCCATAAATCCTCCTTTTATTCCTAAAGATTATAACGGAATTGGTTCATACCAACGCAGTTTTACCGTTCCCGAAAACTGGAAAGACATGACCGTGACCTTGCATTTTGGGGCAGTGAGTTCTGGCTTTCAGGTTTGGTTAAATGGAGAATTTCTGGGTTATGGAGAAGACAGTTTTCTTCCGTCAGAATTTGATATTACACCTTATTTGAAAGAAGGAGAAAATGTGGTTTCGGTGCAGGTGATTCGCTGGGCAGATGGTTCGTATCTTGAAGATCAGGATCATTGGCGAGTAAGCGGAATTCAACGTGAAGTTTTCATTATGGCTGAGCCAAAATTGCGTATTCAAGATTTCTTTTATCAAACTAAATTAGATAAAGACTACAAAGACGCTGTTTTTCAATTAAGACCAAAAGTCGAAAACTTGACAGGTATAAAAATCAAGGATTATACGTTTCAAGCGCAATTATATGATGCTAATAATGTAGCTTTATTCAAAGAACCGCTTCAAAAACCGGTCATAGACATGATAAACGAGAGTTATCCCCGTTTGGATAATGTGCGATTTGGAATGTTTAAAGAAACGATTAAAAATCCATTGAAGTGGAGTTCTGAAGTGCCAAATCTCTATACTTTGGTAATGACATTAAAAGACCCAAAAGGAAATATTACGGAAGTGAAATCCTGTAAAGTTGGTTTTCGTTCTATCGAATTTTCGAAAGAAAATGGAAAAATGCTGATCAACGGAAAAGAAACTTATGTTTATGGTGTCAATCGTCACGACCATAATCCTATTCGAGGAAAAGCCTTGACAAGAGAAGATATTAAAGAAGATATCACTACAATCAAAAAATTTAATTTCAATTTGATTCGTACCAGTCACTATCCAAATGATCCTTATTTTTATGACTTATGTGATCAATACGGGATAATGGTAATGGATGAGGCTGACCAGGAAACCCACGGTATTGGAGGAAAATTAAGTAACGACCCAAAATGGACAAATGCCTATTTAGAACGTATGACCCGAATGGTAGAAAGAGACAAAAATCATCCGTCTATTGTTTTTTGGAGTTTGGGAAACGAAGGTGGGAAAGGACCAAATCATTCCGCAATGGCGGGTTGGGTGCACGATTTTGATATTACGCGTCCCGTGCATTATGAGCCGGCACAGGGAAATCCTAGATTGGACGGTTATATAGATCCACTCGATCCGAGATATCCTAAAACGATTGACCACGCGTATCGATTTGAAAATCCGCAAGACGAACCTTATGTAGATATGGTGAGCCGATTTTATCCCGGGGTTTTTACTCCTAAATTTTTGGTGGACCAAAAGAAAGATACCCGACCAATTATTTTTGTTGAATACTCGCATGCAATGGGGAATTCAGTTGGGAATTTAAAAGAATTATGGGATGAATTCCGTGCTCTTCCAAGAGTTATCGGAGGATGTATTTGGGAATTTAAAGATCAGGGATTGGTAAAATTCGATTCAAGATCTGGTCAGGAATACTTCGCTCACGGTGGAGATTTTGGAGAAAAATATCATGACGGGAATTTCAATACGAAAGGTTTAGTTGATTCTAATGGAAAACCAAAAGGATCGATGTATGAAAACAAATGGGTATATCAGCCTGTCGTTTCCACTTTAAAAGAAGGTTTTCAACTGGAGATTAAAAATCGCCAGGCTGTGAAATCTTTAGCAGAATATATTCCTGTTTTACAGATATTGGAAAACGGTAATGTTATAAAAACACAAAAACTACAACCTTTTAAATTAGAAGCAGGTGAGTCTATGGTTTTGAATGTGAATCCGTATTTGCCAAAAATGAAAAAGGATGCCGAATACTTTTTGAACATCGAATTCCAGCTTTCAGCAGATAAAGATTGGGAGAAAAAAGGATATGCCGTGGCAACCGATCAATTTTTATTGCAGAAAAAAGCTATTTATGTTGCCACAAAAGAAAATGCTGCGAATGTTTCTGAATCCGATTCGGAATTTAAAATCAAAGGAAAAACGTTTGATATCAATATTAGCAAAATGAATGGTGCATTAACTTCGTATATTTTCAATGGAGAAGAGCAGATTTTTGCGCCATTACTGCCTAATTTTGTTAGACCACTTACGGATAACGATAAGAGAGGTTGGAAATCGCAAAAGGTTTTGAAACAGTGGTACAAAGCCAAACCAAAATTGACGAATATCAAAATCGATAAGTCAAATGCAGAGATTAGAATCATCAGTGACTACGAAATTATTAAAGATAGTGCCACTGTTAATGTGGTTTACAACATCAAACAGGACGGAACGATAAAAGTTGATTACAGTTTGAAAGCTTCGAATAAATTACCAAACATTCCGAAAATCGGAATGCAAATGGGAGTTCAAAGAAAGTTCGACAAAATTTCGTGGTACGGAAAAGGAGAATTGGAGAATTATAACGATAGAAGTTTCGGATCGTTTGTAGGGAAATATTCGTTGCCAATTAATGATTTTATTGAGCATTATGTAAAGCCACAAGAAAATGGAAATAGAACCGAAGTAAGATGGATGGCGCTAACAACACCTCAAAAAAATAAAGGATTATTGGTTGTCAACGATGCTAAAGTTTTAAGTATGAGTGCATGGCCTTATACCCAGGAAAATTTAAGTGCAGCAACACATACTTTTGAATTAAAAGATCCAAGTTTTGTGACCGTGAATATCGATTTAATTCAAATGGGTGTTGGCGGAAATGACAGTTGGTCTGCAGTAGCGCAACCTATGGAGAAATACCAAATTCCTTCAGGAGATTATCAATATAGTTTTTATTTGGTTCCTTTTTCAGCTTCAAAAAACAGTTTGGAAAGTAACTTGAAAAAATTCAAATATTAAGTTTAAATGCTAACCCTATCAGGGTTTTGAACCCTGATAGGGTTAGGGTATAATTTTATAAAAACTGGGAAATAACAATAATAATGTTCAACAAAAAACACTTCTTTTTTATTTTACTTATTGCGGGATTCGTTTCCGCTCAGGAGATTCATAAAAAAGAAAACACATCGTTTCAGCCTACAATCGAATCCTCAAAACCTTGGGTGTATTGGTATTGGATGCAAAGTGCTTATTCAAAACCAGGCATCACAGCAGATTTGGAAGCGATGAAACAAGCAGGAATTGGAGGCGCCTATTTAATGACCATTAAAGGGCCGGCAAATCCGCCGTTGATGGATCCACCAGTTTTGCAATTAAGTAAAGAATTCTGGGAGCTGGTACATTGGGCATTAACAGAAGCAGACCGATTAGGTGTGAAAATTGCATTTCATCCAGCTGATGGTTTTGCCGTTGCCGGAGGACCTTGGATAACTCCTGAAATGTCAATGCAAAAAGTGGTTTGGGCCGATATTACAGTAAATGGAAATAGCATTAAAAACCTGAAACTACCAATTCCAAATCATTACAAAGACTATTATAAAGATATCGCGGCGTTTGCCATTCCGGTAAAGGATACGTATGTCACATCAAATAAAAATCGTCCAAAAATTACTTCTACCGTAGCCGATTTTGATGCTTCATTTTTAAGTAATTCAGATAAGGATGATCAATTTAGATTAAAGGAAAAGGGATGGGTTCAGTATGAATTTGATACCCCTTTTTTGTGTAAATCAATTCAAATAGAAACCAAGGGAAACAATTACCAGGCCCATCGTTTACTTATTGAAGTAAGTGATGATGGTGAAAACTTTAAAAGCCTTGGTCGGTTAACAACGCCAAGACACGGTTGGCAGGATGTTGATGCGTTTTACACACACAGCATTATTCCAACAAAAGCCAAATATTTCAGGTTTGTTTACGATCCCGAAGGAACAGAACCAGGTGCAGAAGATTTAGATCCCGCAAAATGGAATCAGGGATTAAAAGTGTCTAAAATACTTTTGTCTAATGAACCATTAATTGATAATTATCAAGGGAAATCAGGTGCTATTTGGCGTTTGAGTCCACAAACTTCTTCCGAACAAATTAATAATAATGATTGTGTTGAGCAATCAAAAATGATTAACATTTCCAAGTTTGTTGATGAAAATGGCGTTTTAAATTGGAAAACTCCTTCTAAAGGAATGTGGCGAATTATACGTTTTGGACATACATCGACAGGTCACGAAAATGCTACCGCTGGCGCCGGAAGAGGATTGGAAGTCGATAAGTTTAATGCTGATGCGGTTCGTTTTCAACTGGATCACTGGTTTGGCGAAATGCTTAGAACGGCAGGGCCGGTACTGGCTTCCAAAGTGGTGAAAATTCTCCATATGGACAGTTGGGAGTGTGGCAGTCAAAACTGGTCGCCTGTTTTTCAATCCGAATTTAAAAAACGCAGAGGCTATGATATTGTTGATTATTTACCGGTTATGGCGGGGATTCCTTTAAATGATATTGAAACTTCGGAGAAAGTATTGTATGATGTTCGAAAAACGATTTCAGAATTAATCGCCGATAATTTCTTTGGAACGCTGGCTGATGAAGCTAAAAAAGCAGGAGTGAAATTTAGCTCCGAAAATGTAGCTCCAACGATGATGAGCGACGGACTTTTACATTTCAAACATATTGACTATCCAAGTGGCGAATTTTGGCTGAAAAGTCCAACGCACGACAAACCAAATGATATGTTGGACGCTATTTCAGGAGGACATATTTACGGGAAAGATATTATTCAGGCAGAAGCTTTTACAGAGTTAAAAATGGATTGGGATGAACATCCTGGAAATTTGAAGACTTTAGCCGACAGAAATTATGCACTCGGAATTAATCGTTTTTTCTACCACGTTTTTGTGCATAATCCGTGGACGGACAGAAAACCCGGAATGACATTAGATGGTGTGGGTTCTTATTTTCAAAGAGACCAAACCTGGTGGAAACCTGGAAAAGCCTGGGTTGATTATTGCCAGAGAGTTCAATTTCAATTGCAAAAAGGGAAGCCGGTTATTGATTTGGCAGTTTTTATTGGAGAAGATTTGCCTTCGCGTTCGGTTCTTCCGGATCGATTGGTGCCATTTATTCCTAATGTTTTTGGAGCAGCACGTTTGGAAAGTGAAGCCATTCGATTGAAAAACGAAGGTCAGCCTTCGATTAAAATTCCTAAAGAAGTATCTTCTTCTAAAAATTCAACCGATATGTCGCAATGGACAAACGCAATGAATGGTTATCAATACGATTCTTTCAATGCGGATGTTTTATTGAATAATGCTAAAATTGAAAACGGAAAAATAGTTTTTAGCAATAGTATTGAATATGGTGCTTTATTGTTTCCGGGAAGCCATAAAATGGCGCCCAATAAAATGATTTCTTTGGCTGTAGCCAAAAAGATACTCGAATTGGTGAAAAATGGAGCGACAGTTTTTATTGATGAAAAACCAAATTTGCAACCGGGAATGCAATCAGAAGCAGAATATAAAAAGTGGCAAAATACCATTGATGAAATTTGGAATAATGAGTCTAATGCAACTTCTTGGAAAATAGGAAAAGGAACAATAATTAAGCTTCCTTATTTAGGAAATGATTTTGCATCCATTGGAATTCAGCAAGATGTTTATTTTCCAAAATTAAACAGAACTGATTCGGAAACTATCGCTTGGACACATCGTAAATCCGACACTGAAGAAATTTATTTTCTTTCGAATCAAAAAGAAGAAAAAAGAAACTTGGAAGCATCGTTTCGTGTAGCTGGAAAAACACCCGAATGGTACAATCCAGTTACTGATAAAACAACCGCTTTAGCCAATTGGAAAATAGAAAATGGACGCACGATAATTCCATTAACATTAGAAGCAAATGAATCTGGTTTTGTTATTTTTAAAGATAAAACCAAGGTTCTTTTAACGAAAGGATATCAAAAAGGTATAGAATTTGAGAGTGTTCAGACTTTAGATGAAAACTGGAAAATGCAATTCGATCCTGCATTTTATGGACCAAAAAACATCGTGAAAACAGATAAACTTTTTGACTGGAGTACTTCAAAAAATGACAGCATCAAATATTATTCGGGAACGGTTATTTATTCCAAAGAATTGATTTGGAAAGGAAAAACCAAAGACAAAATTTGGTTGGATTTAGGTACAATTGCTAATATGGCTGAGGTCAGTATCAATGGAAAAGATTGCGGAACTCTTTGGACGTATCCATACAAAGTGGATATTTCGGATGCACTTAAAAAAGGGAAAAACACCCTCATTATAAAAATCACCAATACTTGGGCAAATCGACTAATCGGCGATCAAAAGGTGCCAAAAGAAGAAAGATTAACCTGGACAACTGCTCCTTTTAGATTAGAAGGGAATCCATTGCTGAAAGCGGGATTGCTAGGGCCAGTCACAATTGTAAAAGAAAAAATAGAAGAAAAATGATAAATTTTAGAAACAGTATTATTGCGATTTTTTTGATTTTAGGAAGTATTCAAATGAACGCAAAAATCAAATTACCGGCTCTGTTTTCGGATAATATGATGCTACAGCAAAAGTCAAAAGCGCCTATGTGGGGTTGGGCGGATAAGAACGAAAGCATTTCCATAAAAACGTCTTGGGATTCCAAAATCTATAAAACCAAAACCGATAATCAAGGGAAATGGAAATTAGAATTGCAAACTCCAGTTGCAGGAGGGCCATTTACTATTGAAGTTAGCCAAGGAAAGGAAATCATCGTTGTGAAAAATGTGTTGATTGGTGAAGTTTGGTTGTGTTCAGGTCAGTCTAATATGGAAATGCCGTTAAAAGGTTTTTCAGGTCAGCCAGTTAAAAATGGCAACGAAATCATCGTCAGATCAACAAGCAAAAACATTCGTTTAATTACGATTCCGCGAGCTACAGTGCTTGAACCTTTGGATGATTTTGAAGGAAAATGGGAAACAGCTTCACCAAAATCGACGGCTAATTTTAGCGCAACCGCCTGGTATTTTGGTTCGCTTTTGCAGGAAGTTTTGCAAGTTCCTGTGGGATTAATTCACGTTTCGTATGGAGGTTCCAGTATGGAAGCGTGGATGAATCAGGAAATGTTGAAAGATTTTGCGAGTGCGAAAATACCTACAAAGAAAGAAGATTTGGCAAAAGACCCTAACCGCGTGGCGACTACTTTATACAACGGGATGCTTTCGCCAGTTATTGGTTACGGAATCAAAGGTTGTATTTGGTACCAAGGCGAATCGAATTATGAAAGAGCTTCAGAATATACCGCTTTAATGAAAAAAATGGTAAGCAGTTGGAGAACTTTATGGAAACAGGGAGATTTCCCTTTTTATTATGCGCAAATTGCACCATTTAATTATGCTCAGTTTCATCCCAAAGATAATTTAGAAAAATACAATTCGGCTTATTTGAGAGAAGCGCAATTGAAAGCTTCAAAGGAAATTCCAAATTCAGCAATGGCGGTTTTAATGGATGTTGGAGAAGAAAACAATATTCATCCAATAGACAAAGAAAAGGGCGGAAATAGATTGGCATATTTGGCTTTGGCCAAAACCTACGGAGTAGAAGGTTTTGAATTTGAGAGTCCAAAATACAAAGGCATGGAAATTGTTGGTAGTTTAGCAACCGTTTCTTTTGATGATGCACCTAACGGAATTACATCTTATGGAAAAGAAGTGAAGGGCTTTGAAATTGCCGGAGAAGACAAAGTTTTTTATCCAGCCAAAGCGGAAGTTCGCAGGAAATCGGTTGTGTTATCCTCTGATAAAGTGACAAAACCAGTAGCAGTTCGTTATTTATTCAAAGATTATACAAAAGCCGAATTGTTTAGTACGGGAGGCTTGCCAGTTTCGTCTTTCAGGACGGATGAGTAGTAATTTGATTAATATTTCACTTTGAATCTGCTGAATCTGCTGAATCTGCTAAATCTGCGTGAAAAAATATTGGCACGCAGATTCGGCAGATTTTGGCAAATTATAAAAAATAATAAATTTGAAAAACACAATACTCTTATTTTTTCTCTTTTCAACGCTTTTGACCAAAGCGCAAATTCCTGTGCTCGAAAATTACAATCAAATTTGGAAAACACAAAGCAATAATTCATCAGAATCAATGCCTTTGGGTGGTGGAGATATTGGATTGAATGTATGGGTAGAAAAGGGAGATCTGTATTTTTATTTTTCTCGAAGCGGAACTTTCGATGAACATAGCACATTGCTGAAATTGGGTCGAGTAAAAGTGACTTTGGAACCAAATCCTTTCAAGGATAATGAAGGCTTTCATCAGGAATTAGTTTTGAAAGACGGATACATTACTATTAAGCAAAATGACACTAAGATTAAACTTTGGGTCGATGTTTTCAAACCCGTAATTCATCTGGATTTAGACAGTAAAACACCTTTGCAACTGACCGCTTCTTATGAAAGCTGGCGTCATAAAAATAGAGATTCTAAAGGAAAAGCGAATAATGCCAATTCCTATAAATGGGCTCCTCAAGGAGAAATTATAACCTATAAAGATTCTATTTCTTTTGAAGATAACGGAGTGAAGTTTTACCATAGAAATCGGGAACAAACGGTTTTTGATGTGGCCGTAAAGCAGCAAAAAATGGAGACGGTGAAAGATAAAATGATGAATCCGCTTGGGAATCTCACTTTTGGAGGCTTTATGCAAGGAGTCAATATGAAACCAGAAGGTACGTATTCTGGGAAATATCAAGATACCGATTTTAAAGGTTTTAATTTAAAAAGTGTAACACCTTCCAAAAAACATTCATTAGCTATTTATTTGCAAACCAATCAATCAGCAAATGCCACAGTTTGGCAAAAGGAATTAAAAAACCAGATTTCAAATTATAAAAAACAATCCAAAAAAGCCGAGAAAAACACCCAAAATTGGTGGAATGCTTTCTGGAATCGCAGTTTTATTTATACGCAGAAAAGTAATTCTATAGCAAAAGATTCGGTATATCAAATCGGGCAGAATTATCAGTTGTTTCGCTATATGTTGGGTTGCAATGCGTACGGCAAATACCCGACTAAATTCAACGGCGGACTTTTTACGGTCGATCCGGTTTTTACCAATCCCGATTTGAATTTCACGCCTGATTTCAGGAATTGGGGAGGCGGAACAATGACAGCTCAAAACCAACGCTTGGTTTATTTTCCGATGGTGAAAAGCGGCGATTTCGATATGATGAAATCGCAATTGGATTATTATTTGAGTTTACAAAAAAATGCCGAATTACGTTCTCAAGTTTATTGGAAACACGGCGGAGCAGCTTTTACCGAGCAACTGGAGAATTTTGGCTTGCCCAATCCTGCCGAATATGAGTGGAAACGTCCTGCTGATTATGACCCGGGAATGGAATATAATGCTTGGCTAGAATACGAATGGGACACGGTATTCGAGTTTTGTCAAATGATGTTGCAACAGAAAGAATACGTTAACGAAGACATTAAAAAATACAATCCATTCATTATTAGTTGTCTTCGTTTTTTTGATGAGCATTATCAATACTTGGCCAAGCAAAGAGGTCGAAAAGCTTTGGATGGGAGTGGTCATTTGGTTCTCTATCCGGGTTCGGGTGCTGAAACCTATAAAATGGCGTATAATTCCAACAGCACTATTTCAGCCTTGCAAATAATTACAAAACAACTTTTAAACCTTTCGTCAAAAGAATTGTCAAAGGAAGACTTTGATTATTTGAAAGGTTTTCAAACACGAATTCCACCTTTGAATTTCAGGACTTTTGATGGACATACAACATTGACTCCAGCCAAATCTTGGGAAAGAGTAAATAATACCGAAGTGCCACAACTGTATCCTGTTTATCCTTGGGGGATTTACGGCATCGGAAAACCGGATTTGGAAATAGCGCGAAATACGTGGAATTATGATACAGATGCTATTAAATTCAGAAGTCATATCGGCTGGAAACAGGATAATATATTTGCGGCTCGTTTGGGTTTAACCAATGAAGCAGCAAAATACAATTTGTTGAAAATGGTTAATTCGAGCAGACGATTTCCAGCATTTTGGGGTCCGGGTTACGATTGGGTTCCTGATCATAATTGGGGAGGTTCAGGGATGATCGGCATGCAAGAAATGCTATTACAAGAAGCGGATGGTAAATTATACCTCTTTCCGGCTTGGCCAAAAGATTGGGATGTGCATTTCAAATTGCACGCTGCTCAAAATACTACGGTTGAGGCTGAACTTAAAAATGGAAAGTTGAAGATTATAAAAGTAGTTCCCGAAGAAAGAAGAAAAAACATTATAAACATGCTGGAAATGCCAGCAGCAGAAAAAATAAATTTAAAATAAAAAAAGATGATCAAGGGATTAGTAAGTTGCTTGGCTTTGTCGGCAATTTTAGCAGTAAATGCACAAGGGCAATCATTAAAAAATGGAACAGAAAAACAAATTGTAAAAGTTGATTTTGATTTTTCGCAACGAAGAGTTGAAGAAGTGAATGACACCAATTATAGTTCTTGGACGATAAGCGAACAAAAACAAGCCGAGAAATCTTTCAATAACCTAACCTTCAAATTGAAAGGAAACTTTAATGCAAAATGGTACAAGGTGGGAATGAATGCACCGTTTTACAGCAAATTAGCCAGTGATGGTTTGGCTACAGCCGAAAATTTGGAATTGGTTATCAGTGGACTAAAGGCAGGACAACATTCGCTGCTTACTTTTCACAACACCTTTGACAAAATCGAAGGTAAAACATTCTCGCCGGTAAAAATTTACGTGAATGATAAATTGGCGGAAACCGTTACGCCAAGTAATCGTTCTAATTCCAAAATAGAAACTGCGACGGCTTATATTTTGTTTAATGCTGAAGCAAACAAGGATGTGGTGATTCGTTTTGAATTGGATGCAAAATCAAGTGATTTTATCCAACAAATGGTAATCAATGGATTTGAAATTGATACTCCAAATTTGAAAAAACAATCGCATACGCCAAAGCCTGAAAATGCCAACGAACACGTGGTGATTGACAACAATTTGATATTGAATTGGGAATCTGCCAAAGATGCGGTGGCGCACCAAATCTATTATGGAACGGATAAAAAAGCGGTTTCAAATGCCACCGAAAAATCTCCTGAATTTAAAGGAAAATTAACCGAGAACAAATTTGATCTTGGGAAATTGTACAGCGGAACAACCTATTACTGGCGTGTGGATGAATTGGATGCAAAAGGAAATGCAACATTGGGTACGGTTTGGTCTTTCAGGCCGGCACAATTGGCTTTCCCAGGAGCTGAAGGTTACGGTCGTTTTGCCGTTGGAGGAAGAGGCGGAAAAGTTATCGAAGTGACCAATTTGAATGATAGCGGTCCAGGCAGTTTGCGCGATGCCGTTGATCAGCCTATTGGCGCAAGAACAATCGTATTTAATGTATCGGGAAATATAAAATTGGCTTCAAGATTAGTGGTGAATCAACCTTATGTAACAATTGCTGGGCAAACTGCTCCGGGAGAAGGAATCACGATCAGCAGAGCACCTGTTGGACTTACAGGAAATGATGGAGTAATCCGATTTTTGAAAGTTCGAATTGGCGGCGGAACTACTTACGACGGAATGGGACTTACGGGTGCCAATCATAGTATTATTGACCACTGTTCTATCAGCTGGACAATCGACGAATCTTTTAGTTCTAGAGGATCGCACAATATTACCCTGCAACGCACTTTGATTTCAGAAGCCTTGAATGTTGCGGGTCACGATAAATATCCGGTAGGAAAAATGCACGGATATGCCGCTACTATTGGTGGTGATGTAGGTAGTTTTCACCATAATTTATTGGCACACAATGAAGGCAGGAACTGGAGCATTGGTGGAGGATTGAATGGTGATGGTTTTTACGGAGGACGATTGGATATCCGTAATAATGTGGTGTACAATTGGGGACACCGAACTACAGATGGTGGAGCCAGTGAAGTGAATTTCGTCAATAATTTTTATAAACCGGGAGTTTCAACAAAAATTTTTGTGGCGCTAAATGCACAAATTGAAGGTGTTGGAAAAGGAAAACAGCAATATTATTTTGACGGAAACGTGATGCCGGGTTATTTTAATGAAAAGAATCAAGATAAAGGGAGAAAGTTTACAATATCTAATAAAGCGATTGTGGATTATCCGGTGTTTTTGCCAAAACCATTTTTTGAGTCGCATGTAAACACTCAAACTGCACAAGCAGCTTACAAAGATGTGCTTTCGGATGTGGGAGCGAATCAGCCTTTCTTTGACAAACACGATGTTCGAATTGTTGACGAAACTTTGAAAGGAACTTTTACTTATAAAGGAAGCAAAAGCGGTTTGGGAGGTATGATTGATAACGAAGCAGATGCTGGAGGATGGCCAAATTTTGCAAATGAAAAACGTGCAACAGATTGGGATACCGACCACGACGGATTGCCAAATTGGTGGGAAGAAGCAAAAGGATTGAATGTAAATTCGGCTGCGAATGATTTTTCGGAAGCTAATTTGGATAAAGACAAAGACGGTTTTACCCAATTAGACGACTATTTAGATTGGATGGCAAAACCTCACTTTTTCATCAATTCAGGTGGAAAATTGACATTGGATGCCAAAGATTATTTCAAAGGATACGAGAAAAAACCAGTATATACTTTCTCTGATGTTGCCAACGGAAAAGTAGTTTTGAAAGGCAAAGAAATTCAATTTACGGCAAGCGAAAAAGGATTCGCTTCTTTTATGATTACTGTTAAAGATGCTGATGGAGATTCAATGAGTCGTGCAATAAATTTCTTCGTTAAATAAAGAAGCAGTACAGTAGAATCTGCCAAATCTGCGTGAAAAAAATGGGCACGCAGATTTAGCAGATTTTCGCAGATTCAAAAAATAAAAATCTATTTTATCAGCGTTATAATTTTTTATAATATTTAGAACTAATTAAAGATGAAAAAGAACATCATTCTATTATCGGCCATGCTTTTTTCGACAGCTTTTGTGGCTCAAAACAAAGGTTTGGTAGCCAATTCTGAAAGTCCTTATTCTAAATTGCAAAGTGTGAATTTGCAAGATGTATCTTGGACAAACGGTTTTTGGAAAGAACAATTTGATGTAGAAACCAAAAACACTTTGCCGTATATGTGGGATTTGTATCATAACGATTCTATTTCTCATGCCTACAAAAATTTTGAAATTGCAGGGGGTGAAAGTAAAGGAACTTTCAAAGGACCATCCTTTCACGATGGGGATTTTTACAAGATTTTTGAAGGAATGGCGGCTACATATGCCATAACCAAAGACAAGAAATTGGATGTAGAAATGGACAAAGCCATTGTGCTTTTTGCGAAAGCACAACGCAAAGACGGCTACTTGCATACTCCTGTTTTAATCGACGAACGTTGGGGAACTTTGGGGCCAGAAGAAGTAAAAAAACAATTGGGTTTCGAGAAATATAATATGGGACATTTAATGACTGCAGCTTGTATTCATTATCGTGCCACTGGAAAAACCAATTTTTTGAATATAGCCAAAGGAGTAGCGGATTATCTATATGATTTCTATAAAAAAGCATCTCCAGATTTAGCTCGAAATGCTATTTGTCCTTCACATTATATGGGAATTGTCGAAATGTATCGCACCACGAAAAACCCAAAATATCTGGAATTGGCCAATAATCTGATTGATATTAGAGGAACTACGAATGACGGAACTGACGACAATCAAGACAGAATTCCGTTTAGAAAACAGACCACCGCAATGGGACACGCCGTAAGAGCCAATTATTTGTACGCTGGCGTGGCCGATTTATATGCCGAAACTGGAGAAAAAAAATTATTGGATAATCTAGAATCCATTTGGGATGATGTAACATATCGAAAAATGTACATTACGGGTGCGTGTGGTTCTTTGTATGACGGAGTTTCTCCAGACGGGACTTCTTATAATCCTACAGATGTGCAGAAAATTCATCAGGCTTACGGAAGACCATTTCAATTGCCTAATGCTACTGCTCATACAGAAACTTGTGCCAATATCGGGAATGTTTTGTGGAATTGGAGAATGCTACAAATTACGGCCGATGCTAAATATGCCGATATTGTAGAATTAGCATTGTACAATAGTGTGCTGTCGGGAATCAGTTTGGAAGGAAAGGAATTCTTTTACAATAATCCGTTGAATGTTTCCAAGGATTTACCATTCAAACAAAGATGGAGCAAAGAACGCGAGGGTTATATTGCTTTGTCGAATTGTTGTGCGCCAAACGTCACTAGAACAATAGCCGAGATCAGCAATTACGCCTATAATCTTTCGAAAGAAGGCGTGTATGTGAATTTATACGGCAGCAATCATTTGAATACGGTTATGTTAAACGGCGAAAAATTGGAAGTGGAACAACAAACCAACTATCCTTGGGATGGAAAAATTGTATTGAAAATAATAAAAGCACCAAAAGAGGCACAAGCATTTTTCTTGAGAATTCCAGGATGGAGTCAAGGAACTTCAATTTCAATTAATAATAATAAAATCAGTGATGTTATTGTTTCAGGTTCTTACCAAAAAATTGTGCAAAAATGGAAAAAAGGAGATGTCATCGAATTGAATATTCCTATGCCGGTAGAATTGATGCAAGCCAATCCGCTTGTTGAGGAAATCAAGAACCAGGTAGCTGTTAAACGTGGCCCAATAGTTTATTGTTTAGAATCGGATCAACTTCCTGCGAATACCAGTGTAAATGATGTTCTATTGAATGTCAATTCTAAATTCACCACAGATTTTATTAAAATTGACAATCGAAATTTACTCAGCATTAACGCCAGTTCGTCTGTTACTCCGGATAATTCTTGGAACAAAAAATTGTACCAACCCATTCCTAAAGAAGAAGGTAAAACTTATTCCATAAAATTAATTCCGTATTTTGCGTGGGGAAATAATGGCAAGGGTGAAATGTCAGTTTGGTTGTCGCATTAATATAATTTTAATCTTTGTCAAAGTTTTGAACTTTGACAAAGATGTCAAAATGATTAAAATGTGATTTTTATAAAATAAACTGAATGAAAAAAATAATGGTTTTCCTATTGCTACTGGCAATTGCTGAAACGCAGGCTCAGGAATTTATGCCACTTTAGATATAAGGCAAGCACGGAAAATTTGCTTGGGCCAAATCCATCTGTGGAATTAATCAAAAAATACTCGTTACAGTTTCAGGTAAGTGATTATACTCCGCTAACTTTCATTGCACACGCTTTAACGACAAGACAGTATCTCCAAAAAATAGTCTAATGTTTTATGATGCTTTGTTGTCAAATCAAATTACTTCGAGTCTGCATATGTTCAATCAAGGAGGCCATGCAATTGCGCTTAGGAATAATCCCGGATCAACGAATTTATGGACAAGCCTTTGTGAGCAATGGCTTATGGAAATAAATATTTTGAAAAACTAATAAACACAATTTAACCATGTAGAAATCAATGAAAAGTATTTTAATCTTATTTCTGTCATTAAGTTCCATCTTATTATCAGCGCAGACAACCGACAACTTATTCGAACTAACAGTTGCTCAAGATGGTTCTGGAGATTTTAAAACTATACAAGAAGCTATCAATAAAGTGAGAGACCATGCTGAAATACGCGTGATTATTGTTGTTAAACCGGGTGTTTACAATGAAAAAGTAGTCATTCCTTCTTTTAAAAGAAATATTACCTTAAAAGGATTGGACAAAGAAAAAACCGTGATTTCTTATAACGATTACTCTGGAAAACCCTTCAGGGGAATTGATTTGACTGGAAACACAGAATTCAGTACATACACTTCTTATACCTTATTGGTTCAGGGGAATGATTGTTCAATAGAAAATCTAACTGTAGAGAATACTTCTGGCAAAACAGGCCAAGCAGTTGCTTTGCATACTGAGGGCGATAGACTAGTTGTGAAAAATTGCTTGATTTTAGGAAATCAAGATACCTTATACTTGGCAAAAGGCGGAATAAGAAATTATTTCGAAAACTGCTACATCAACGGGACAACTGATTTTATTTTCGGAGCCGCAACAGCCTATTTTTATAACTGTACTATCGAAAGCCTGACCAATTCTTACGTTACGGCAGCATCAACCACTCAGTTGGACAAGTATGGATTTGTATTCGTGGATTGTAAACTAATTACAAAAGACGCTAAGGTAAACCAAGTTTTTCTAGGAAGACCGTGGAGACCTTATGCACAAACGGTATTCATCAATACAGAAATGGGAGCGCATATTCTTCCCGATGGGTGGAACCCTTGGAAAGGCGACAAGAATTTTCCCGACAAAGAAAAAACCGTCTTTTATGCTGAATACGGAAGCAAAGGAGTAGGAGCAAAAGATTTATCAAAAAGAGCTTCTTGGTCACACCAATTAAAAAAATCAGATCTTAAAAAATACGATTTGGATAAAGTATTGAACGGTTGGAATCCTAAAAAATAAAATAAATAGTAAGAACAAAGTCTTTTTTAAGGAGCCACTTTTGCTCCTTTTTGTGTAGTTTCGATAAAAGCTCTGGCGTAGATAAAACCCTATTCTTATAACAATTTACCAGTTATCATTGAACCTGTATTTAAAAAGGACACTATCAATATAATTAAATATGGAGCAAAATACTATGGGACTTCATTGATATCAAAGCCATAAACGATGCCATTTTAGCTTGTAGTGCCAAAGGAGGCGGGCGTGTTGATTCCGAATGGATTTTGATTAACTGGCTCAATACAGTTAAAAGGTAACGAAAACCTGCATTTAGAAAAAAATGCGCTTTTGCAATTTTCTAAAAATTTTGATGATTACAAAATTATAGGAGGTAATTATGAGTAATTGCTTTTTTCTCCATGCTAGTTTTAAGCGCATTTGGTTTAAGAAATAAGGTTGCTACAATTTACTAAATCGGATATTCAACGGTAGCTAATTATTCTTTAAAGGATAATTACGACAGCAGAAGATTTCCATGGTAGTAGGGGAGCAAGTGTTTTAACTTTTTTTCAGTGATAATACGCATTTTATAAGATGCTGCTAGCAGTATTTATAGTTTTGTCATTTAATTTTTTTTGAGGCTAAAACAATTGTGACTACCAGTTTATTAATTTAGTTCTGTCTATTATTTTGTTGACAATAATAATTAGAGAAATTATAATTTTTCGGGTTTTAGTTCAGTAACAATCACAATAGCTTTTCGAATAAAAAAGAGTCCTGATTTAACTTGGACTGTTTTCTTATTTCCCTTTAAAATATGAGTAGGAACACCTAAGAATATGTATACTAATTCATTTTTTTTTTTGATTTAGTATATTTTATTCGTCAGTTTTTTATTAATATGATTTATTTATTACAATTTTTATTTGATAATAGCATTAAAGCAGGACGGTACAGGACAGTTGCAATGTTTTAAGATTATATATTTGGGCCATAAATAATAAATGTCTTTTTGACACTTAACAATTACGTTGAAATTTAACATCAATTGAAGTGTTTTTTCCGTAATTTTATTCAGATTCGAAAGGCAGTTTTATTAACTAACTAACTATTAACTAATTAACTAAAGAGCACTTATGAAACAAACGATCGCAAAGAGATGTGGTTTAATTTTGTTTGCACTAATGAGTTTTTCGAGCTTTGCCCAAAAAACTGACCAAGAAAAAATTGTAACCGGAAGCGTAATCGATTACGTTGGAGGAGCAGTTCTAGGAGTAAATGTAAATGTAAAAGGAACAAAAAATGGAGTGGTTACGGACTCTAATGGACATTATGCTATAAACGTAAAAAAAGGAGATATTCTTTCATTTGCTTACATAGGAATGATTAAAGTAGAAAAAACAGTTGGCAACGAAGCTGTTATTGATGTTACGATGAAAGAAGATGCATCTGAACTGGAGCAAGTAATTGTTGTAGGTTACGGTAAGCAGAAAAAGGCGCATTTAACAGGAGCTGTTGCAAGCTTAAAAATGAACGAAATTGAGGATTTGCCAACTGGAGATTTGGGTGTTGCTTTGGCAGGACGTGTTCTGGGTGTTGGAGTTTCAGGCGGTTCTGCAAGACCAGGGAATAAATCGACTTTGAAAATACGTAATCCGATGACATTCTCAAAAGATGGTGGTAATGACCAGCCTTTGTATGTTATAGATGGAGTTTTGCAACTTGATCCTCAAGGGAAAAGTGATAGTACTTTGTTTGATAACTTAGATTCTTCTGAAGTTGAAAGTATTTCGTTCCTTAAGGATGGTTCTGCTGCTGTTTATGGATCTAGAGCCAGTCAAGGTGTGGTTTTGATAACTACTAAAAGAGGTAAAAAAGGACCTACTAAATTTACTTATAGTGGTACTTATGGTACGAACGACTCTACTTATCGTACAAAAATGATGAATGCGAATGATTTTGGAAGATATATTAACACGATGAATGGGCCTAATGGTGCTAATGCTACAGCTCCAGATGCAACTAAATTCTTTTCTGATGATGAGCTTGCGTTTTTCAAAACTATAAATTATAATACTTTAGATCAAGAATGGTCTCCTTCGTATACTATGCGCCATAATATTAATGCTAGTGGAGGTACTGACAGGGCTACTTATTTTGCAGGAGCCTCTTATTATAAACAAAATGGTAATTTAGGAACTTTAGATTATAATAAATGGACCTATAGAGCGGGTGTTGATGTCAATTTATCCAGTAATCTGAAAGCCGGTATCCAGATTTCTGGTTTCAATTCAGATCAGACAAAAACGTTTAATAAGATAGGAACAGAAAACGAAGAAAATGATTATATCACTTTGTTGACTGATTTACCTTATGTCCCTCAATACATCAATGGAAATCCAGTGGAGCCATTGGGAAATAATGATGCTACAACTAGATATCACTATCAGGAAATTCAACGTTTGAATAACTTAGCTACTACCAAGGCGAGTACGATGACACTTAATATGTATGCTGAATATGCAGTTCCTTTTATTAAAGGGATGAGTGTTAAAGGGGCATATGCTCGTAATATGGGTAATGGTAGAGGAACACAAGTAGGTACTGGTTATACTTTGTATCAATATACAGGAACAGGAACAAATGGCCATATTTTTGATGACAATGCTATCTTAAAGAGTAGTAAATTCTATACAAATGGAGATCGTTTGTATTTTGCTAACTCTAATTCTTTGTCAGTACAATATAGTTTAAACGCTTCTTATGCGCGTGATTTTGGGAAGCATAGTATTAGTGGTTTAGTTGCTATCGAAAGATCAGAGTCAGAGGGTACTAAGGAAGTTGTTTTTAAAGCGGGTCCAATACCTGCCACAAATGGTCAATTTGGTTCGGCTTTTGGTGCAGTAGATGGAAGTACTGAGAGAAATGAATCCGGTTCATTAGGATATATTGGAAGATTAAATTATGCGTATGGAGAAAAATATTTAGCTGAAGTTCTTTTCAGATCGGATGCTTCAACCAAATTTGCTCCTGGAAATTATTGGGGTAGCTTCTTTAATGTGTCTGCAGGATGGATTATATCTAAAGAAGATTTTTTCAAATCTAAAGTTGTTGATTTCCTAAAGGTTAGATATTCTATTGGAAAGGTTGGAAAAGACGATACTAAAGCTTGGTTGTGGAGACAAAGATATACGTTTCAAAATGGTCAAGGTGGTGTTTTTGGAGGAACGTCAAACGTTGGAGCATCTACAGGTATGAAAATGGAAGCGTCTCCTAATCCTAATGGTACATGGAGCGATGAGTTGAAAACTGATTTTGGTTTAGAAGCTAAATTTCTAAACAATAGATTATCTTTTGGAGTAGATTCATTTTACAATATTGGTACTGATATTCTTATGGAGCGTACTGGAAACGTACCTTTTACTGTTGGAGGAACCGTAGCTTCTGAAAATTTTGGAAAAGCAGATTTCTTTGGATATGAATTTGAATTAGGTTGGAATGATAAAATAGCAAAAAAAGTAAGTTACGGTATAGATCTTCGTTTTGGATGGTCAGATAACAAAATAATTCAGAGTAATTTTAATGCTGCTGATATCTTGCTTCCTTGGAACGCTAAACCGGGTCAGTCTAGTGATAATGGTCAATGGGGTTACGATTATATGGGTATGTTCCAAACACAACAAGATGTAACAGATTATGTAACTAAATATAATATTAAATCTGTTTTTGGTACACTAGCTACAGCACTTAGACCAGGAACTCTTTATTATAGAGATGTTAGAGGTGCTTACTTGGGTAACGGACAGTTTGCTGCTCCAGACGGAATCATTGATGTAAATGACCAAGTTCAATTGTCTAAAAGAAGATCAACTAAATACGGTGCGGGTACTACTTTAAAACTTGGGTACAAAGGATTTAGTATCAATGCTGTTGTAGGTGCTTCATTTGGTGGAGGATGGTCTGAGATTGATACTAATGCTAGAAAACCTTTGAAAGCTACTATAAGTTCTAATACGGTTAATAAGCCTGAGATTTGGAATAATATTTATGATCCAGTTCTTAATCCAACCGGTACAATGCCAAACCCTTACTTTAGTGCTATTAACATGGATCCAACATCTACTTTTTGGAGAGTTGATTCTTTTAGTTTAAATTGTAGAAATATTACAATTGCATATGCATTGCCTGAAAAAGCGTTAACTGCTATGAATTTAAGTTCTTGTAAACTTAACTTAGTAGGTTTGAATCCGTTTAATCTTTATAATCCTTATTCCTATAAAAATGGTAGTGGAGCCTATGATGTTTATCCTACTTTACGTACGATATCATTAGGACTTAATGTTGGATTCTAATTAGTGATCAATCAAAAAAATAAAGTTATGAAAATAAAAAATATAAAAAAGATAGGGTTGTTTACAATCGTAACAGCTTTTTCTCTAGTGAGTTGTAATGATGATTTCCTTGCTGAGAAAGAAGATTTTGGAGGAGTTAATGAACAGGTTTTTCAAGATCCTTCATTAGCTACAGCTTATGTAGATTATATCTATAAATCCATTTTGCCTCCGGATAATGCTGCCGCTATGACTTGGGATCTTGCTGCAGGTGGTGGGGATACCTTTAGTAGAACTTCAGATGAACTTTTTGGAGAAACTAATTATAATAAGGTTTATGCGTCATTAAATGCAACAACCAATTCCCTTCCCTATTTAGGGACAAGAATGGGTACAAGTATTGCAAATAATACATGGACTAGAATGAAACAAATTAATATTTTCCTGAATGAAGTTGATAAATATACAGGAATAGATGATGCTAAAAAAAATCAACTGAAAGGACAATTGTATTTTTGGAGAGCTTGGCAATATTATGATATGGTGAAGTTGTATGGTGGTGTTCCGTTGGTTTTAACGGCACAGAACCCTATTTTAGATGCTGCTTCAGATAGTCAAATTGCAAGAAGTTCTACATCTGCATGTATCGAACAAATTGTTGCTGATTTAGATATGGCTAAATCATTATTGCCAGTAAAATGGGTTAACGGTGCAGATTGGGGTAGAATTACAAGTGGTGCCGCTGCTGCCTTCAAAGGTCGTGTGTTGTTGACATGGGCGAGTCCACTTTTTAATCCAAATGATGACGTTCAACGTTGGCAACGTGCTTATGATGCTAATTTAGCTGCAAAAACACTTTTAGAAGCGAATGGTTCTGGACTTTTTGCTGTAGGTGGAACTGCTAATGGTAAAGCTTGGGGTGATATGTGGTTTACAGAAGCTAATAATCCAGAAGCAGTAATTGTTTACGGTTTTAATAATTCAGTTACAGATCAAATTAAGAGAAACAATGGTTGGGAAAAAGCATGTCGTTCTAAAGAAATTACAGGAGGTGGTTCTGTAGCTCCTACTAAACAAATCGTAGATGCGTTTCCAATGGCAGATGGTACTAGTATTGTAGGTAATGCATCCTATAATCCTGTTTTATTTTATAAAGGCAGGGATCCAAGGTTTTATAAAACGTTTGCATATAATGGTGCAACTTGGGGTTATGCTGAAAAAACTACCTTTAAACAATGGACTTATGCTTATACAAAAACAGGAACTGCTTCTGCTACACCAGCAACTTTTACTGAAACATTAGGAGATAATAAAACGGCTATTTATTTGAGCAAATCGACTTCGCCATCAGCAAGTATTGCTAATAGTTTTGCTTATAGCGGAACTGATTTTATGGAAATGCGTTTTGCCGAAGTAGTATTGAATTTAGCGGAATGTGCAATTGGGATTAACAAATTATCTGAAGGAAAGGATTTAATAAGAACCATTAGAGTTCGTGCTGGTTTAGTTGTTGGTTCTTCTGATTATGGTTTAGCTAATGTATCTTCTAGAAATCAACATTTTGCAGCTGTTCTTAATGAAAGAAAAATAGAATTAGCTTACGAAGGAAAACGTTTTTATGATTTAAGACGTTGGAAACTTTTTGATGCTAGTGCAGGAACTACAGCAAGATTAGGTGTAACTCCTATAAATGGTACTAGAAGAACTGGTTATTATTACATAGCCAAGAATACTGCTGGAGCTAGATTTGTAGGACCATTAGATCCTTTTTTACCTAATGCAGCTGGAGTTGCTCCAATAGTTAATAGAGAGCCTGTATTCCCATACACTATCCCGGCAACAGGAAAACTACCAGGAACAATTATTGCTAATGAAGCTTTGTATTTAGAATATCTGTATACAAATTATTTCGAGATAGTAGAAAGAGATAATATAGAGGCGACTACTCCTGCTAACTGGTCTTTTAAGTGGTACAACGAATATTATTTCTTTGGTATTCCACAAGGTTTATTAGATACAGCACCATATTTGAAACAAACAAAAGGTTGGGGTGGAGATTTCGATCCTCTTCAGTAAAATAGTATTAAAAAATTAAAAAAAAACCAATCACCTGTATCTAAAATGCAGGTGATTTAGTTTAAAATATCATTATAATTAAAATTAACATGAAAAAGTCCCTATTTATTTTAGCACTTCTATTTGTAGGAAATGCTAAATGTCTAGCCCAATACCCATCTCTTTCTCCTGAAGTTCAAGCAAAATCCAAGGTTATTATGGATGATGCTTCGAAGCGTTCCGATGAGGCTTGGGAAAAGGCCAGTGTAATTATTGAACAAGAAGCCAAGCAAGGAAAACCATTCATCCCATGGGCGTCAAGACCAAATGATTTGCCACAAGCAGAAATACCTGCTTTCCCGGGAGCCGAAGGTGGAGGGATGTATACCTATGGAGGTCGAGGCGGAAATGTTTATATCGTTACCAGCTTAGAAGATAGAGGGCCAGGAACCTTGCGTGAAGCATGCGAGAAAGGTGGAGCAAGAATCGTCGTTTTTAATGTTTCAGGAATAATTAAAATTATAAGCCCTTTAATCATACGTGCTCCTTATATAACTATTGCAGGACAAACAGCTCCTGGTGATGGTATTTGTGTTGCAGGAGAGTCAGTATGGATAAATACTCACGATGTAGTTATAAGACATATGCGTTTTCGTAGAGGAGAAACTTTTGTAGGTCGTAGAGATGATGCGATTGGAGGTAATCCAGTAGGAAATATTATGATAGACCACGTTTCTGCCACTTGGGGATTAGACGAAAACATGTCAATGTACAGACATATGTATAGTCCGGGTGCTGGTTATCCAGACGAGAAGAAAGGTACAGTAAACATTACCATTCAAAACAGTTTGTTTGGAGAAGCTTTAGATACTTACAACCATGCATTTGGTAGTACTTTAGGAGGAGAGAATTGTGCTTTTATTAGAAATATGTGGGCCAATAATGCTGGCAGAAACCCTTCAATCGGTTGGAACGGTATTTTCAATTTTGTAAATAATGTGGTATTTAATTGGAGCAATCGTTCTATCGATGGTGGCGATTATACAGCAAACTATAACATTATCAATAATTACTTCAAACCAGGGCCTGTAACCAATTTAAAAGAGCCAATCAGTTATAGAATTTTAAAACCAGAATCAGGAAGAAGTAAATTATCTTACATGGTTTATGGTAGAGCGCACGTTGTGGGTAACATAGTGGAAAATAACGCAAAAGTGACCAAAGACAACTGGGATGGCGGCGTTCAAATCGAAAATAAAAAAGGAGAATTGATGACTTACGAAGAGTCTAAACCGTATTTCGATAAAATGAATAGCAACAAACCCTTTCCAATGCCTTGGTTCAAAAACATATTGACAGCAGACGAAGCCTATGATTTTGTACTTAAAAATGTAGGAGCCACTTTGCCAATAAGAGACAAAGTTGACGAAAGAATCGTAAGAACAGTAAAATCAGGAGTTCCTGAATATGCCAAAGGATTGGAGTCAAAAAAATTCTATCAATTCGAGCACAGACGTTTGCCTATGGATTCTTATAAACAAGGTATCATCACCGATATTTCACAAGTAGGCGGATATCCAGAATACAAAGGAAAACCATATCTAGATACCGACAAAGACGGTATGCCAGACAAATGGGAGAAAAAATACGGTTTAAATCCAAATGATCCATCTGATGCCAAAGGAGATTTAAACAACGATGGCTATGCCAATATTGAAGATTACATCAATGGTGTAAATCCTGCCATAAAAGTAGATTGGAAAGATTTAGCAAACAATAAAGAGACTTTAACAAGACCTTTGTTAGATTAATTTATAAATATTTTAGAAAGCATTCTTATTTCGTAATACAAACTATGAAATAAAATGCTTTTAAAAATTAATAGAATAATGAACCCCCCAAAATTCAATATTATGTCAATCAAAAATTTAAGTCTTAGCCTATTATTTATGCTGCTTTCACTTTGTAAAGTTAGCGCACAACAATATCAAGATCCAGAATATATCAAAGTTACAAATGAAAGAGCAGTTAAAATTGTTGCTAAATTAGCCTTGGCTAATACCGAAAAAGAAAAAGCTGTAACCAATATCATTGCGCAACAATTCCGTGATTTAAGTAAAATTCAGGATGGAAGAGATGCCGAAATTGCAAAAGTAAAAAGCAGTGCTTTATCAAAAGAAAAACAAAACGAGAAAATTGATAAACTAAAAGCGGGAGCCAATAAATCAATTGATAAACTGCATAAATCGTATTTAAAAAAATTAGGAACTCAATTAAATGCAGATAAAATCACCGAAGTTAAAGACGGAATGACTTATGGTGTTTTGCCAATTACTTACGCAGGATATCAAGATATGCTGCCTAATTTAACTAAGGAACAAAAAGAATACATTTATAAAAATTTGGTTGAAGCCAGAGAACAAGCTATGGACGGTGGTTCTTCCAAAGAAAAACACGCTTGGTTTGGTAAATACAAAGGAAGAATCAATAATTATTTATCAAAACAAGGCTACGACTTAAACAAAGAAAGTACTGATTGGCATGCACGCACAGCAGCACGAGAAAAGGAGAAATCAAAAAAGTAAGTTGCCAAATTTTATAAATTCTAATTCTTAACAACGATTGTAATGCTTAACATTTTTCAAAAAAACATTATGAAGCGGGCTATTATGGTAGTTTCTTTTTGCCTGTCATTTTCATCAGTATTTGCTCAATATCCCGTAATTTCCAATGAACTTCAGGCTAAAACTGACACCATTTTGGCAAAAGAAGAAAGACGTTTAAAGGAAATCTGGACAAATAACTCCAAGACTCTTAAGGAAGAAGCAAAACACGGCAAACCTTATTTGCCTTGGGTTTCATATCCTAAAGATTTTGTGCCTGCGGAAATTCCCGCTTTTCCTGGGGCCGAAGGCGGAGGTGCTTTTACCCAAGGAGGTAGAGGCGGAAAAATATTTGTGGTGACCAGTCTAGAAGACACTGGTAAAGGAACCTTTAGAGAAGCTTGCGAAGCAGTGGGTGCGAGAACAATCGTATTCAATGTTTCGGGAATTATTCGATTGAAAAACCGCATCAGTATGCGAGCGCCTTATGTTACAATTGCAGGACAAACAGCTCCTGGTGATGGTATTTGTATAGCAGGAGAAACCTTAGAGATAGATACGCACGACGTTATTATAAGACACATGCGTTTTAGAAGAGGCGCAACCGATGTTACTCGAAGAGATGATGCACTTGGCGGAAATCCGATGGGAAATATCATTATTGATCATTGTTCTGTAAGCTGGGGACTGGACGAAAATATTTCATTGTACAGACATCAGTTTAAAGCGAATGAAAAATCAACTTTGGAAAAATTGCCAGCTGTAAATATTACGATTCAAAACACGATTTCTTCGGAAGGCTTGGATACCTATAATCATTCTTTTGGAAGTACTATCGGAGGTTTGAACAGTACCTTTATGAGAAATTTATGGGCTGATAATATTTCCAGAAATGCTTCTATCGGGATGTATGGCGACTTTAATTTTGTGAATAATGTGGTATTCAACTGGTGGAATCGTTCCCTAGACGGAGGAGATTACCGTTCGTTGTTTAATATCATCAATAATTATTTTAAACCAGGTCCAATAACTCCCACAGATCAACCTATTCGTTATAGAATCTTGAAACCGGAATCGGGTTATATGAAACCAAAAACTTTTGGTAGAGCATATGTTTCGGGGAATTATATAGTAGGAGCTCCAGAAGTCACTGCTGATAATTGGAATGGTGGAATTCAATTAGAAGATCTTTCATTGGAACAATCTAAAGAATATTTAGAATTAATCAAACAAACAAAACCATTCGCAATGCCTCAGTTTAAAATAATGAAGGCAGAAGAAGCGTATGAATTTGTGTTGAACAATGTTGGGGCAACTTTGCCAAAAAGAGATGCGGTTGACGAACGAATTGTTAAACAAGTTCGTACCGGAAAGATTGAGGTTAAAGACGGTTTAGAGAATACAATCGGTAAAGAGTTCATTAAAAGAAGATTGCCTGCTGATTCTTATAAAAAAGGTATTATTACCAGTCCAGACCAAGTTGGCGGTTATCCGGAATACAAAGGAAAAGCCTATAAAGATTCGGACAGTGACGGAATTTCTGATAAATGGGAAATCCAATACGGATTGAATCCAAAAGACGCTTCTGATGCCAATAAAGATTTGAATGGAGATGGATATACCAACTTGGAAAAATATTTTAACGGTATCGATCCAACTCAAAAAACCGATTGGTCGAAAAACGAAAACAATATTGACACGCTGGCGAAGTCAAAAGGATTGTTGCAATAATTTTTAAATTTAGACCAAACCTAACAGGTTTTTAAAACCTGTTAGGTTTAATCATAATATCAAACAATATTTTAAAGTGAATTTTGTCCAACTCAAAAATATAATATTAAGCAAACAGGATATACTCGTTTTATCCTGTTTTGTTATTTTCTTTAGTGTCAACATTACTATGGCACAAAGTACATTTCCTGATATTACAAAAACGAAAGAAGGAAAACTTTCTTTTACTGCGGATAGTCAAGGAAACCAAATTCCGGACTTTTCTTATGCGGGATATATGGCTTCTGAAAAAGCTATTCCAAATTTGGAGAATAAAATTTTTGTTCCAAAGCAAGAAGAGGATGCTACCCAAAAAATACAAAATGCCATTGATTATGTCAGTAATCTAAAACTAGACAAATCAGGTTTTCGTGGTGCAGTTCTTTTAGATAAAGGAACTTTTAAAATCAACGGAACTTTATACATCAAAAAATCGGGCGTGGTTTTACGAGGAAGTGGAAACACAGAAAACGGTACGATACTTTTAGGAACCGGACTGGAAAGAGAATCTTTAATTAGGGTTTTAGGAGTTGATGATAGAAAGTACGGAGATACTTTCGAATTCAATACCACTTACACACCACTTGGAACCAAAAAAATTCAATTAAAAAATGCTTCCAAATTAAAAGTATCTGACGAAATCAGCATCAGCAGACCTTTGATCGACAATTGGATCAAGGAATTGAATATGCAAGATTTTGGAGGAGAAACCTCTTGGATTGGCTGGAAAAAAGGAGACTGGGATATGACTTGGAATAGAGTCGTAACCAAAATTAACGGTAATGAAGTAACCCTAAATGCGCCAATAACAATGGCTTTAGATGATGTTTTCGGAGCTTCAAAAGTGACTATATATTCCTGGTCAGGAAGAATTGAGCAGATTGGAATCGAAAATATTTTGATGAAATCGACTTTTAATGCCTCAAATCTAAAAGACGAAGAACATAGATGGTTGGGAGTTAGCATCGAAAACACCAGAAATGCTTGGGTAAAACAAGTGAATTTCAAGCATTTTTCGGGAGGAGCTATTTCTTTGCTAAAAACGGCTCAACAAATTACCGTTGAAGATTGTATTGCAACAGAACCCATTTCAGAAATTGCTTCTTTCAGAAGACATACTTTTTATACAGAAGGTCAGCAAACATTGTTTCAACGTTGTTACTCCGAGTTTGGTTACCACGATTTTGCCGTAGGAGGTTTTGGAACAACGGGACCAAATGTTTTTTTACAATGCGAATCGCATTTGCCTTTTGAAAATAGCGGAGCCATCGGAAGTTGGGCAACCGGAGTTTTATTCGACATTGCTAATATTGATGGTCAAGCGTTAAGTTACAATAACAGGGAACAAGACGGAAGAGGAGCAGGTTGGACAGCTGCAAACAGCGTAATCTGGGAATCATCGGCTTCCAAAATAGAATGTTACAGTCCGCCAACAGCGCAAAACTGGGCTTTTGGAGTTTGGGGACAATTTGCAGGAAACGGACATTGGAAAGATGTAAACGGTCATATTAGTCCAAGAAGTTTGTTTTATGCACAGCTAGAAACCCGTTTGGGAAAACTTCCCGTGAAACCATTTATTTATGATTTGGGTTCAGAGCCATCTTCTAGTCCGTCGGTTGAAGTAGCTCTAGAATTAACCAAAAATTCGGTTAAAACTGCAATGAGTTTGCCGGAATGGATTGCCGAAGTTTCTAAATCAAATCCAATTTCGATTGCTAATTCGGGCTTAAAAAACGCCAACGATTTAAAAAATAACGAGCAAAATAAGATTTCCAAAAACACTTCTAAAGTAAAGATAGAAAACGGATTATTGACTTTTGAAAGGGAATTAATCGCTGGAAAACAAACCAATGTGGCTTGGTGGCGTGGTAATCTAATGGATATAGATGTCAAAAAATCGACTCCGCACATTACCCGATTCGCTCCCGGAAGAACCGGAACCGGACTTACAGATAAAATCGATGAAGTTGTTGATTATTTAAGTACCAATAATATAATCGCCTTAGAACATAATTATGGCTTATGGTACGACAGAAGAATGGACGATCACGAACGTGTTCGCCGAATTGATGCCGATGTGTGGCCTCCGTTTTACGAACAACCTTTTGCCAGAAGTGGACAAGATTTGGCTTGGGATCATTTAAGCAAATACGACTTGACCAAATTCAATGATTGGTATTGGACTCGCTTGGCGCAATTTGCAAATTTGGCGGAAGCAAACGGACAATTATTGGTCAATCAGCAATATTTTCAACACAATATCATAGAAGCCGGAGCGCATTGGTCTAGTTCTCCTTGGCGTTCGGCGAATAATATAAACAGTACTGGTTTTCCGGAACCGCCACCTTATGCAGGAGACAAACGTATTTTTATGGCGGAGCAGTTTTATGATATTACAAACCCTGTTCGAAAAAAATTACACCAAGGATTCATTCGTAAATCATTCGAGAATTTCCAGGACAACAGCAATGTTATTCAATTGACAAGTGCCGAATATACTGGCCCACTTCACTTTATGCAGTTTTGGCTGGATGAAGCCCAAAAATGGAAAACCGAAACGGGTAAAAAAGGAATTATTGGCTTGAGTGCTACCAAAGATGTTCAGGATGCTATTTTGAGCGATGCCAATAGAGTCAAAACAGTTGATGCCATTGATATTCGTTATTGGTATTACAAAGAAGACGGAACGGCTTATGCTCCACAAGGTGGCGTAAATTTAGCACCAAGACAACACGCCAGAAAATTAAAAACCGGAAAAGAAACCGATGACCAAGTATATCGTGCGATTCGAGAGTATCGTGAGAAGTATCCAGAAAAAGTAGTCTTGTATTCTACCGATGGTTCTTCACGATTTGGATGGGCGGTATTAATGGCGGGAGGGTCGCTGCCAAATATTCCAAAAATTCAGATTTCTTCCTTCAATTCGGAGATTAGTGGTATGAAATTTGTAAATGGAAACACGTTTTTAGATGCAGTTTGGAAACTCGAAAACAAAGGGAAATCCTATCTTTTTTACGCGAAGAATTCGCAAGATATTTCAATTGACCTTTCTAATTATAAAGGTGATTTCGAAGTTTATTCGATTAATGTTTACACAGGAAGCGTATCGAAAAATGCAAACATCAACGGAGGAAAAACTGTTGTAATTCCCGCTTCTGATGTGAAGGAAAAAGTACTATTCATAATAAAAAAATAATTTCAAAATACTTTCAAAAATGAATCAAAAACAAAACTATATATATGCGTTTTTTATAAGCTGTTCGTTGTTTTTTGCGGTTTGCGGCTATTCCCAAACTACCAAAAAAGCAAAATCGGTAAACAAAGACTTGCTAAAACTCAAAATTTCAAAAAATCAACATTATTTTACTACCGAAGATGGAAAACCATTTTTCTGGCTGGGTGATACAGGTTGGTTGACATTCGGAAAATTAGATAGAGAAGGCGTGGATAAATATTTTCAGGATCGAAAAGAAAAAGGATTCAATGTGGTTCAAGTGATGGTTTTACATAATATAAATGCTGTTAATGTGTATGGAGATGCAGCCTTGATAAATGAAGATGTGTCTAAGCCTTTAACCACTACAGGAAATAATTTCAGGAATGTAGCAGAATATGATTATTGGGATCACGTAGATTACACTTTAGAAGTGGCTCAAAAAAATGGAATCTACGTTGCAATGGTGCCGGTTTGGGGAACCAATGTTTCAAAAGGAGACAAAGTGAGTAAAGAACAAGCAATTCAATATGCAAAGTTTTTAGCCGAAAGATATAAAAACAGAACCAATATTATTTGGCTGAACGGTGGAGACACACACGGTAACGAATTTAAAGACATCTGGAATGCTATCGGAAGTACATTAAAAACCAACAATCCGAATCAACTAGTGACTTTTCACCCTTTCGGAAGAACTGATTCTTCTGACGATTATCATACTGCGACTTGGTTGGATTTCAATATGTTTCAATCGGGTCACCGTCGATACGATCAGGATACATTGTCAGGTTCTTTCAAAGAAGATAATTACAAATTCGTTCAAAGAGATTTGACTTTAAAACCAACCAAACCAACTTTGGACGGAGAACCGTCTTACGAAGGAATTCCACACGGTTTGCACGACACTTTACAACCATTATGGAAAGCTAGTGATGTAAGACGTTACGGTTATTGGTCCGTTTTTGCTGGAGCTGCAGGTTATACTTACGGACACAATGCGGTAATGCAAATGTTCAGAAAAGGAGACAAACCAGCTTACGGAAACAAAGAATTATGGACGTCTGCAATCAATGCATCTGGTGCTGGACAAATGGTTTATATCAAAAAATTAATGCTCGAATTTCCCTATTTGGAAAGAGTTCCGGACCAGTCTATAGTTGCGAATCAAGGAGAGAAATATGATTATTTAGTTGCTACCAGAGGAAAAAATTATGCTTTGATTTATACGTATACAGGTAGAAAAATTGCAGTGAATATGGGTAAAATCGCTGGAGATAAAGTAACGGCAACTTGGTACAATCCAAGAAATGGACAAAAAACCAAAATTGGAATAGTAGCCAATAAAGGAGTTCGGGAATTTCAGCCTACTGGCAAAAAAGAGGATGGAAACGACTGGGTGCTAATTTTAACATCCAAGTAATCAAAAATCTGCCAAAATCTGCTGAATCTGCGTGCCAAAAATTAAGACTATGAAAATTAAAAATATACTAATCATCCTTTGTTTCATTACAGCATTCAATACTGCTTTCGCCAGTAACGATGGCTGGCTAAACATTCTAAACGAAGGTGGAAACAATAAAGGAGTAAAATGCACCGAAGCCATTCAAAAAGCAATCGAAAAAGCATCTAAAAACGGTGGAGGAACTATTTTCTTTCCTGCCGGCGAATATTTAACGGGTGCTCTAAAACTGAAAAGCAACATCACAATACATTTAGATTCCGGCGCACTTTTGAAATTTTCAGAGAATTTTGATGACTACCTTCCGTATGTCGAAATGCGTTATGAAGGAATCGTGATGCAATCTTTTTCGCCATTATTTTATGCCAAAGACGCCGAGAATATTACCATCAAAGGAAGAGGTGTGATTGACGGACAAGGAAAAGCGTGGTGGAATGAAGTGTACCGAATCGAAAGCGCTAAAGGACCAATTCCACTAACCAAATACCAAAAAATGTGGGACGAACAAAACAAGGGTATTGTGTATTCTCCTTATTATCAAAGAACGATTGACAAGAAGTTTTTCAGACCTTCTTTTTTTCAAGCCTACAATTGCAAGAATATTTTAATCGAAGGCGTTACATTTCAAAACTCTCCTTTCTGGACGATAAATCCTGAATTCTGCGACAATGTAACTGTAAACGGAATTACAATTAATAATCCGCATTCGCCAAATACAGACGGAATCAATCCTTCCTCCTGCAAAAATGTTCATATTTCAAACTGTCACATCAGCGTTGGCGACGATTGTATTACGATTAAATCAGGTAGAGATGCAGATGGGCGTAAATACGGAAAACCAACTGAAAATGTTACGATTACCAATTGCACAATGTTAAGTGGTCACGGAGGAGTTGTAATTGGAAGTGAAATGTCGGGCGGAATCAAAAAAATTACCATTTCAAACTGTGTTTTTGACGGAACCGATAGAGGAATTCGTATCAAAGCAGCTCGCGGTCGAGGTGGCGTTGTAGAAGATATTCGCGTGGATAATATTGTGATGAAAAACATCAAGGAAGAAGCCATTATTTTGGATTTGTTCTATGATAAAGACAATGCGGTGGAGCCGGTTACAGAACGCACGCCAATTTTTAGAAACATTCACATCAGCAATGTTACGGGCGGAAATGTAAATAAAGCAGGATTTGTTCGCGGAATTTCTGAAATGCCAATTCAAAACATATCTTTTTCGAATATCAATATGGATGGCAAAGAAGGTTTTACGGTAATTACAGCAACCGATGTAGAATTTCACGATGTAAAAGTCAATGCAACAGCGGGTTCCTCTTTCAAAATCACCGATTCTAAAAACCTCATTTTGGACAACGTAGGTTCATCAACACCAATAAAAGGAATTCCGGTTATCAAAATTGATAATGCTTCGAATATTATGATCAATAACAATTTTCCATTCAACGCCACCGATATTTTTATCGAAGCAGATGGAAAAGACACCAAAAATATCTTTCTGAAAAACAATGTTTTTAATAATGTAAATACCGTTGTGAAAAAAGGAAAAGACTTGGATAAAAAAGCAATTGTAGAATAAATCCCCTCCCCAGCCCTCCCCGAAGGGGAGGGTGACAAAACAGAGGAATTAAATAACGGATTAATTTTTAAAATAACAACGCTCCAGTTTCGGCTCCCTCTCCTTTGGAGAGGGTTGGGGTGAGGAAAACCATAGCAATGAAGAAATTTTTAATCATTATAATTTTAGCATTTTCTACTCTAAGCTATTCCCAGAAAAAGAAAGAAATTTTCCTTTTCACCTCTTTCAGGGAACCGGCGACAGAAGGTTTGTACTTGGCGTACAGTGAAGACGGTTACAATTGGAAAGGTCTTGAAGGATCGTTTCTAAAACCTGAAATCGGTGCCAGCAAAATAATGCGTGATCCTTCGATAACAAAAGGAAAAGACGGGACTTATCATATGGTTTGGACAACGGATTGGAAAGGCGGAAACGGTTTTGGATATGCGAGTTCCAAAGATTTGATTCATTGGTCGAAGCAAGAATACATTCCGGTGATGAAAAATGAGCCGGAAGTCGTAAACGTTTGGGCTCCCGAGATTTTTTATGATGATGTAAAAAAAAGTTACATCATTATTTGGGCTTCTACTATTCCGTTTCGATTTGCAAAAGGAGTGGAAGAAGAGAAAAATAACCACCGAATGTATTACGTGACAACCAAAGATTTCAAAACCTTTTCGGATACGAAATTGTATTACGAGCCAGGTTTCAGCGTGATTGATTGTGTGATTGTAAAAAAAGGAAAGAAAGATTATGTTTTGGTTTTGAAAGACAACACCAGACCAATGCGAAACATAAAAGTAGCTTTCGGAAAATCGCCTTTGGGACCATTCAATAAAAGTTCAGAACCATTGACGGAGTATTTATCAGAAGGGCCAACTGTCGTTAAAGTCGGTAAAAATTGGTTGCTGTATTATGACAATTATGGTTCAAAAAATTATAAAGCTTTAAGCACTTTAGATTTTGTTTATTTTGAAGATGTTTCCTCAAAAATAAAACTTCCGGAAGGACACAAACACGGAACGATTACCACGATTTCGAAGAAAGTTTTAAAAGGATTAATGGAGAAAAAATAATGGTTTGCCAATCCCAAGGGCTGACGACATAATATAAAATAACAAATGATTGCATTCTATAAAATAAAAAGTATTGCGCTAACAATCGCCTTTTGCGGCAGCATAAATGCGCTCCAAGCACAACAAGATACCATACGATATGTAGGCAAAACACTTTCTAATGTCGATTACCACCACGGGCAATTGAGTCCTGCGGTTGGGGTTCACGCTACCCAAATTATGCGAGCCAGCAGGGAACATCCTGAAAAAGCGGATGGTTTTGGATGGACATACAACCACCAATCGATGATGGCGTATTGGAACAATACCTTTTATTTACATTATTTGAGTGATCCAACGGGAGAACACATTCCGCCGGGTCAAACATTTATTATGACTTCCAAAGACGGGACAACTTGGACAAAACCAGCAGTACTTTTCCCGATTTACCACGTTCCAGACGGCTTTAAAAAAGAAGGAGTAGAAGGAGTTGCCAAAAACCTGGATGCTGTTATGCACCAGCGTATGGGCTTTTATATTTCATCAGATAAAAGGTTACTTTCTGTAGGTTATTACGGCGTTGCAATGGATCACAAAGACGACCCTAATGACGGAAAAGGAATTGGTCGTGTGGTAAGAGAAATTTATAAAGATGGAAGTTTTGGTCCAATTTATTTTATTCGACACAATAAAAACGGGAATCCACTGCCAACAACATTTCCATTTTATACCAAAAGCAAAGACAAAAAATTCATCAAAGCCTGTGACGAATTACTTTCTAAACCATTGTTAATGCAGCAATGGGTAGAAGAAGCCGACAGGGATGATCCTTTAGTTCCGCTTAAAAAGCAATTTAAAGCGTTCAATTATTACCATTTACCAAACGGAAATGTGGTGGGTTTATGGAAATTTGCACTGACTTCCATTAGTAAAGATGAAGGAAAAACTTGGGAATATGGTCCGGTGAGAGCTCCTGGTTTTGTAAATAGCAATGCTAAAATCTGGGGACAAAAAACATCAGATAATCGGTATGCTACAGTGTATAATCCGTCGGAATACCGTTGGCCATTGGCTATTTCAACCAGTGATGATGGGTTAAATTATAAAGATTTATTGTTGGTTCACGGTGAAGTAAGCCCGATGCGTTACGGAGGAAACTACAAGTCTGCCGGGCCGCAATACGTTCGTGGAATTCCTGAAACTGACGGAACTCCTCCAGACGGAAAACTTTGGGTAAGTTATAGCGTCAACAAAGAAGACATTTGGGTGGCTTCGATTCCCGTCCCGGTGACAAGTGAAGTGAAAGAAAATGCCAATGATGTTTTTAATGAACTTCCGAATGGACAAGAATTAAAAATGTGGAATACATACGATTTGTCTTGGGCTTCCACCAAAGTAGAAAAGAAAACCGATGGCAAAAAATGGCTGACATTAAGAGACCAGGATGCTTTTGATTATTCTCGTGCAGAGCGCGTGATTCCGTTTGCAGAAAAAATGGAAGCGACTTTTACCGTAAAACCGGAGCAAAATAATCACGGTCTATTGCAAATTGAATTTCAAAACAAACAAGGACTTCCTGCGATTCGATTGGTGTTCGATTCGGATGGAGAATTAAAAGTAAAACACGGCGCTCGTTCTGGTGGAATTACTAAATATGAGGCTGGAAAGGAATATACGATTACAGTCAAATTGGATGTTACTTCCCGTTCCTACACTGTGAAAGTAAATAATAGCAAAGAGACTTTTAAGATATTCTATGCTCCGGTAGATGGTATTTCACGCATTATGTTCCGAACCGGAGATCAGCGTTATACGCCAAATGCCGATACGGCTCCCGATACGCCAGATTTTGTTGATTTGCCAGATGCAGGAAAATTAATTCCGGAAGCTGTTTTTAATATTCAATCATTGGTTACAAAAAAGTTATAAAGAAATAAAGAATCTGTGTTCAGACCTAACAGGTTTTAAAAACCTGTTAGGTCTCTAAAACGAACTTAAAAAATATAAAGTGAATACTTTTAAATCCATACTATTCCTCCTTTGTCTTTTAGCAACTTTCAGTTCTAATGGACAAATTTCAGCTGACCATTTAAAATGCGAAATGGCAGAAAATCCATTGGCTGTCATTCAAAATCAACCGAGATTAAGTTGGCAGTTGGTTTCTACAGGATCGAATGTATCGCAAATGGCGTATCAAGTATTAGTTGCTTCTTCCGAAAAAAAATTACAGAATAATGAAGCCAATGTTTGGGATAGCGGAAAAGTGATTTCAAATAAAAATCTTTATATAAGTTTCAAAGGGAATTTTTTAAAAAGCGAAACCAAATACTTCTGGAAAGTTAAAGTTTGGAATCAAAACGACAAGTCTTCTAATTGGAGCAAAACAGCTTCTTTCAGAATTGCGCCTTCTGAATCAGATTTGAATCCAACTTGGATTGGCGCCATTACAAAAGCCAATAGTCATTTGCCGGAAGGCAGAAATTACCACACGGCGACTTTCAAAAAAGAAAAAAAAGAAGCGATAATCAATGCTTCGGATTCTTTGGCACGCAGAAGTATTATGCTTCGCAAACCATTTGCTGTTGCTAAAGAAATCAAGGAAGCCGTAGTTTATATTTCGGGATTGGGACATTATGAATTGACTATAAATGGCAAAAAAATAGGCAATAGCGAGTTTGCGCCGTTATGGACAGATTACGACAAAACAGTCAATTACAATACCTATGAATTAGCAGCTGATGCCTTGCAAAAAGGAGAAAATGTAATCGGAGTGCTGTTAGGAAACGGAATGTACAATATGGTTGCGGAAAGGTATGCCAAGTTTTTTGTGAGTTTTGGACCGCCGACTTTGTTTTTCAAAATGAAAGTGATTTATAAAGACGGTTCTACAGCAATTATAAAGTCTGATGAAAGCTGGAAATACAGCAAAGGCCCGATTACTTTCAACAGTATTTTTGGGGGAGAAGATTACAATGCCAACTTGGAACAAAAAGGTTGGAATAATAAAGGATTTAATGATTCGAATTGGAAAAAAGTAGTCGTTCAGGAAGCTCCAAAAGGGATTTTGAGCGCGCAAACAGCACCGCCAATTACCATACAAAAAAAGTATGATGTCAAGGAAGTTAAAGAACTTAAACCTAACTTTTATGTTTTCAATATGGGGCAGAATCTTTCCGGATTTACAACCATCAAAGTAAAAGGGAAAAAAGGACAAACGGTTCGGGTTTGGGTAGGAGAAAGCTTGAATGAAGACGGAACGGTCGGACAAGGAAAAACAGGTAAGCCATATTATTATGATTACAAATTAAAAGGTGATGGGGTAGAAGAATGGCAACCAAAATTCAGTTATTATGGTTTTCAATATGTTCAGATGGAGAACATCAATTATAAAGAGGTCAAGAATGAAAATCTCCCGACACTTGTAGAATTAAAATCTAATTTTATATACAATTCTGCGGGTGAAGCAGGAACTTTTGAATGTTCCAATGACATTTTCAACAAAACGCACGAACTGATTAACAATGCCATAAAAAGTAATTTTCAGAGTGTGTTTACTGATTGTCCGCAACGTGAAAAATTGGGTTGGTTAGAGGAAATTCATTTAAACGGACCAGGTTTAATGTTCAATTATAATTTAGAAAGTTATATTCCCAGTTCGATGCAAAACATTGCCGATGCTCAAAGAGAAAACGGTTTGATTCCGACTATCGCTCCCGAGTATGTTGTTTTTGGAGGTGATTTCACCGATTCACCGGAATGGGGCGTAACCGGCGTGATTTTGCCTTGGATGTATTATGAACAGTATGGCGACGCTTCTTTATTGGAAAAATATTATCCTGTAATGAAAAAGTATGTTGAATATTTAGGGACGAAATCGACAAACCATATTGTTTCGTACGGATTGGGAGATTGGTACGATTATGGAACTCATGCAGCGGGTTATTCAAAAAATAGTCCGATTGCACTTTCGGCAACTTCTCATTATTATTATGGCGCACATTTGTTGGCAAAAGCAGCAAAATTATTGAACAAAGGAGGTGATATTGCGAAATATGAAACATTAACTTCTGATATAAAAAAGGCTTTCAATACCGAATTTTTCAACAAGGAAACCAAACAATACGGGACGAGTAGCCAGTTTAGCAACGCTGTTCCTGTTTTTATGGATATCGTGGAACCGCAATACAAACAAGCGGTGATGGATAATTTATTAAAAGACATCAAAGCCAAAGGCGACCGATTGACAACTGGAGATGTTGGGAATCGTTATTTATTTCAAGCTTTGGCTCGAAATGGCGAAAACGAAATGATGTACAAAATGAACAATCACTATGATGCACCGGGTTATGGTTTCCAGATAAAATTTGGATTGACCACTTTAACGGAGCAATGGGATCCTCGCAAAGGAAATTCCTGGAATCATTTTATGATGGGACAAATTGAAGAATGGTTTTACCAAAGTCTAGCCGGAATTGTTTCGGATGACGAAAATCCGGGTTTCAAACATTTCTTTATTCAACCTGAAATGGTGGGTGATATGACTTTTGTAAAAGCAACTTATAAATCGATTTACGGAAATATTGCTTCGGCTTGGGAGAAAAAAGACGGTAAATTATTTTTGAAAATTGAAGTTCCAGCCAATACAACGGCGACAGTAAAATTACCGGTTGAGAGAAATACGAAAATAAAAGTAAATGGAAAATCTCTGGAAAAATTGAAATTGGATTTGGGTTTTGATGCCAATCAAAAGAAACCTACTTTGAAATTAGGGTCAGGAATTTATACGATAGAGTGCAAATTATAAAGAATTTAGAAATATGATTACCATTAAAAACATAAAGCGTGCGTTACTAGTTTCAATTTTTGCATTGACACTTGCAAATGCGCAGACAAAAACTTCTGATGAAAATTTCAGAAAACCAGTTACGGAAACCATCAAAAAGATTGAAACTATTTTTCATATCACCATTATGGATGATAGAGGTTTATTGAAAGGAAAAGAACTGGACTATGCCGATTGGAGAATTGAACAAGGCAATTTAGAAGTTTCTTTGGCCAATGTTTTAGTTCCTTTTGAGTTGACTTATTTTAAGCAACCCGATGGAAGTTATCTGGTTCGAAAATATGAAAGTCATAAAGTTTCTATTGATAAAGGAAAAGAACGTCTGGATTTTTTGACGAATTTATATCCAAAATTATCCGATTGGGAAGCGCGAAAAAAAGAATTAAAAGCCTGTATGCGCACTTCATTTGGTTTGGACAAAGCACCGCCAATGCCAAAATCAAAGCCAATTTTAACTCCAAAAAGAATTTACAAAGATTATAGCGTTGAAAACATTGGGTTGGAAATTCTTCCTGGTGTTTACGTAACGGGTTCGATATACAAACCCTATCCTTTAAACAAAAAAGCGGCTATTATTTTAACGCCTGATGGACATTTTGGAGACGGAAGATACAGAAATGATGAGCAATACCGTTGCGCTATAATGGCCAAAATGGGCGCAATAGTAGTGAGTTACGATTTGTTTGCCTGGGGTGAATCCTTGCTCCAATTTCCGGAAGAAACACACCGAAATAGTATTGCATCAACAGTGCAAGTGCTAAGCGGAATACGATTGTTGGATTATTTGGCAACGATTAAAAAAGCTGATGTTTCTCGCGTTGGCGTTACCGGAGGTTCTGGAGGTGGTTCACACACGATGTTTTTGGCAGCTTTGGATGACAGGATTACGGTTTCTGCTCCCGTTGTGATGGTTTCGTCTCATTTTTCGGGAGGATGTCCTTGCGAAAGCGGTCGTGGCATTCATTTGTGTGGTAACGGAACCAATAATGCTGAAATTTCAGCAATGATGGCTCCAAAACCACAATTGATTGTTTCGGATGGAAAAGATTGGACACTCGCTGTTCCGGAATTGGAATTTCCTTTTATCCAACGGACTTATGGTTTTTATGGTAAAAAAGACTTAGTAGAAAATGCGCATTTTCCCAATGAAGGACATGATTTTGGGGTTTCAAAACGGATGGTTTTGTATCCGTTTATGGCCAAATATTTAGGTTTGGATTTAAACAAAGTGAAGAATGCCAAAGGCGAAATAGACGAGTCCACTTGTGTGATGGAACCCAAAGAAAAGCTATTCGTTTTTGGCGACAAAGGTGAAAAATTACCAGCCAATGCCTTAAAGGATATCAACAAATTATATGAAATGTTTGGAGAAAAAAATCATAAAGTATATGAAATTAAAAAATAAAATTGCCAGTGTTTTTTTCGGGATACTGTTTCTTGTTGGATTCCAGAATATAACTGCACAAACCACAGGGGAACTAAAACTTTGGTACGATAAACCGGCTACTATTTGGAACGAAGCTTTGCCTTTGGGCAATGGTCGTTTGGGTGCAATGGTTTTCGGAGATCCGTCGGTAGAACGTTTGCAATTAAACGAAGAAACCATTTGGGGAGGTTCGCCAAACAGCAATGCGCATCCCAATGGATTGAAATCTTTGCCTGTAGTTAGGCAGTTAATTTTTGATGGAAAATACGATGAAGCACAAGCTTTGACTGACAAAGAAATGATGTCGAAATCCAATAACGGAATGCCATATCAAACTTTTGGCAGTGTCTATATTTCGTTTCCGGGACATCAAAAATATACCGATTATTACCGAGATTTAAATATTGATAATGCTACTGCAAAAGTGAAGTACACTGTAAATGGGGTAGAATTTACTAGGGAGATTCTTTCATCGTTTTCAGATCAGGTTATTGTGGTGAAATTGTCGGCAAGTCAGCCGGGGAATATTACCTGTAATGTGTTTATGAACAGTCCGTTTGATAAAACTGTTCCTTCAACTGAGGGCGATCAAATCGCATTGTCCGGAGTTTCAGGTACCTTTGAAGGACAAAAAGGGAAAGTGAAGTTTCAAGGAAGAGTTCAAGCCAAAAACAAAGGCGGTGAAGTTTCTGCAAGCAACGGAATCATTAGTATCAACAAAGCCGATGAAGTGACACTATATATTTCAATTGCCACTAATTTCAAAAATTATCAGGACATTACCGAAGATGAAGTAGCTAAAAATAAAGCCTATTTGGCGCAAGCCATTACCAAAGATTTCGGTACTATAAAAAAAGCGCACGTAGCTTTTTATCAAAAGTTCTTCAATAGAGTTTCTTTAGATTTAGGAACAAATGAAATCGCTAAGCAAACGACAGACGAAAGGATACGAAATTTCTCCAAACAATTCGATCCGCAATTGGCTACCTTGTATTTTCAATTTGGACGTTATCTTTTAATTTCGAGTTCACAACCGGGGGGACAACCTGCCAATTTACAAGGGATTTGGAATGATATGCTTTCTCCTCCTTGGGAAAGTAAATACACAATGAACATCAATGCCGAGATGAATTATTGGCCGGCGGAAGTAACCAATCTTTCTGAAATGCATGAGCCTTTTATCAAGATGGCAAAAGAATTAAGTGTCACCGGACAAGAAACCGCCAAGATGATGTATGGGGCAAATGGTTGGGTATTGCATCACAATACGGATATTTGGCGCATTACAGGTCCAGTAGATTTTGCAACTTCGGGAATGTGGCCTACAGGTGGTGCTTGGGTTTGCCAAGATTTGTGGGAAAGATATTTGTACACAGGAGATAAAAATTACCTCAAGGAAATTTATCCCATCATGAAAGGTGCTGCTACTTTCTTTCTTGATTTTATGGTTGCTGATCCCAAAACAGGCTTTCTGGTAGTGGTGCCATCCAATTCTCCAGAACACGAACATGCTGGTGGTTCAGGAAAAGCTACTCTTGCAGCAGGAACCACGATGGACAATCAGCTGATTTTTGATTTGTTTACCAATGTGATTGCGGCGACGAAAATAGTTTCGGAAGACGATTCATTTGCTCAAAAATTGAGCCAAGCATTAGCTAAAATGGGACCAATGCGAATAGGTCAACATGGACAATTACAAGAATGGATGGAAGATTGGGATAACCCAGAAGATAAGCATAGACATATTTCTCATTTATACGGTTTGTTTCCTAGCAATCAAATTTCCCCTTTCAAAACTCCAGAACTGATAGAAGCCGCCAAAACCACTTTAAAGCAAAGAGGAGATGAATCTACCGGATGGTCTATGGGTTGGAAAGTAAATTATTGGGCAAGATTATTAGATGGCAATCACGCTTATAAATTGTTGCAAGATCAGCTGCATTTAGTTACACCCGAGCAACGTAAGGGCGGAGGAACGTATCCTAATATGCTCGATGCGCACCAACCGTTTCAGATTGACGGTAACTTTGGTTGCACTGCAGGAATTGCCGAAATGTTGATGCAAAGTCAGGAAGGAGCAATCCAGTTATTACCAGCTTTGCCAAGTGTTTGGAAAGATGGAAGCATAAAAGGTTTGGTGACCCGAGGTGGTTTTGTAATCGATATGACTTGGAAAAATAATAAAGTTTCGACTGTAAAGATTTATGCCAAAATAGGCGGAAATTGTAGGCTGCGATTAGAAAACACCTTAACAGCGGGCAAAGGAATCCAACTTAAAAAAGCAAAAGGAAAAAATCCAAATCCATTGTTTTTGGATGTGAATGTCAAGAAACCAATCATTTCAGAAAAGGCAGTTATTAAAACAGTGAAATTGCCAAAATACAACGAATATGATGTGGAGATGAAAGCGGGACAGACGTATAGTTTCTCTGCAAATTAGATTAGGTCTTAAAAACGAATATTGTGTCCGCGTAAGTGATGGTAGTGGAGCTCTTTTTTTGACTGGCTTTTTCAGTCGATCAAAAAAAAGCGGGAACGTACAGCACGACCCGGAGTTTTTACGGAGGGACACGCCCAAAAAATTAAAATAAATAGAATATGTTACACCATTTTAAATACAAAATAATTGCTTTCGTAATCTTGATTGCTGCTGTGAATAGCGGTTGTAAATCGGGTACGGGGCATTCAAAAAAGGAAACGGCTGTTATTTTGAAAGCTGATAATTTTAAGCATTATGTTGATTATTTCAACACGATGGAAGACGAGAATTTGAAATTTGCAATTCCGAATGACAGTGCGTGGGTTTGGATGAAATCCAATATTCCTTTGTTTGAATGCCCACAACAAAATTTTGAGGAGATTTATTATTTCCGTTGGTGGAGCGCTCGAAAACACATCAAAAAAACACCGCAGGGATTTGCGATTACGGAGTTTTTGGTGGATCGTTCGTATGCCGATAAATACAATATGATCAGTTGTGCGCTGGGTCATCACATCAATGAGTTTCGATGGGTTCACGATCCGCAGTATTTGGAGCAGGACGTTCGTTTGTGGTTTCGGGGAAATGATGGCAAGCCGATGAAAAAGCTGAGAACCTTTAGCAGTTGGACAGCCGATGCCTTGTACAACCGTTATTTGGTGAATAAAGACGACAAGTTTTTACTGGATATGTATCCTGATTTGGTTGCCGAATACGCTGCTTGGGAAGGTGACAGAAAACGCAAGGATGGATTGTTCTGGCAGTTTGACGTAAAAGACGGAATGGAAGAATCGTTGAGCGGGGCAAGAAAATTCAGAAATGCGCGTCCCACGATTAACAGTTATATGTACGGAAATGCAAAAGCTTTGGCAAAAATGGCAAAGCTAAAAGGTGATGCCAAGCAAGAAAGTTATTTTACTGCGAAAGCTGATACGCTTCAGCAGTTGGTGGAAACGAAATTATGGAATCCTAAAAGTGAATTTTTTGAGACTTTTACAGAAAAAGATACGTTGGCACAAGTAAGGGAAGCCATTGGGTTTATTCCTTGGTATTTCAATTTACCGCAGAAGGATAAAGGTTTTGAAAAAGCTTGGGAACAAATAAAAGATGAGAAAGGGTTTTCGGCCCCTTTTGGATTGACAACTGCTGAGCGCAGAAGCCCTCGTTTTAGAACGCACGGAACCGGAACTTGCGAATGGGACGGCGCAATTTGGCCTTTTGCCAGTTCGCAAACCTTGACGGCTTTGGCCAATGTTTTGAATAATTATAATCAAAATAGCGTTGGTAAAACGGATTATTTTAAGCAAATGGATTTGTATGTACAATCACAATACTATCGAGGGAAACCGTATTTGGGAGAATATTTAGACGAAACCACTGGTTATTGGTTGATGGGTGACAGAGAGCGCAGCCGTTATTACAATCATTCAACTTTTAATGATTTAATGATTACGGGATTGGTAGGTTTACGACCAAGAGCTGATGAAAAAATTGAAGTGAATCCGTTGATTCCACAGGAAAAATGGGATTGGTTTTGTTTGGATAATGTGTTGTATCACGGGAATATCATCACGATTCTTTGGGATAAAACAGGGGAGAAATATAAGAAAGGAAAAGGTTTCAGAATTTTTAAAAACGGAAAAGAAATTGCTGTTTCAGAAAAATTGGAGAAATTAGTATCGGAATAATATTTAGTATTAGACCTGACAGGTTTTTAAAACCTGTCAGGTCTAAACCGCTTAAAATAAAACTTATGAAAAAAACATTTCTATATACATTTATCTTAATTGTATCGCTCTGTTTTTCTTTGGCAAAAGCCCAAAATAAAATCAGCGCTACAAATCTGCAATGCGAAATGCTCAACAATCCGGAAGGAATTGATGTGGTGCAACCGCGTTTGAGCTGGCAAATAAAGTCTGATGTGAATGATGTAAAACAAACGGCCTATCAAATTATGGTTGCTTCGACATTAGAAAATCTGAATGCGAACAAAGCCGATTTGTGGGATAGTGGAAAAGTAGTAAGTAACGAATCTGTCAATATTATTTACAACGGAAAAAGGTTGGGAGACCGACAAAATGCGTTTTGGAAAGTAACCGTTTTTACCAATAAAGGAGAAATAAAATCGGCTACAACTGCACATTTCAGTCTAGGAATTTCAACTTATTCTGATTGGAAATCGACTCGTTGGATTGGATATGAAAAATTGTCGAAGGAAGATAGCGTTTCCCAGTATTCCAGATTATCGGCTCGCTATTTGCGAAAAGAAATCGATCTAAAAAAGCAAGTTAAAAATGCCAAGGTTTATATTATGGGGATGGGCTTGTATGAATTATACATCAACGGAAATAAAATTGGCGACCAAGTATTGGCACCCGTTCCAACAGATTACACCAAAAACGTAAAATACAATGTTTTTGATGTGTCTTCACAATTGAAAGAAGGCAAAAATATGTTGGGAACGATTTTAGGAAACGGACGTTTTTTTGCGATGCGTCAGGATTACAAACCGTATAAAATAAAATCATTTGGTTTTCCGAAACTGGCGTTGCAATTATTTGTTGAATATGCCGATGGAACCAACGAAATAATCCGAACAGACGACACCTGGAAGCTAACTACCGACGGGCCTATTTTGTCCAACAACGAATATGACGGCGAAGAATACGATGCCCGTAAAGAAATGAAAGATTGGAACAAAACCAATTTCGACGATAAGACGTGGGTTAATGCTAGATACGTACAAGAACCAGGAGGTTTTTATGAAGCGCAAATGACGCCTAATATGAAAATAATGGGCGAGGTAAAACCAATCTCCATAAAAGCGACTCCGAAGGGAACCTATATTTTGGATATGGGTCAAAATATGGTAGGCTGGTTGCAACTGAAAGTAAAAGGAAAAAGTGGAGACCAAATCACGATGAAATTTGCCGAGTCTTTACAGGCTGATGGTTCGCTGTATATTGCAAATTTACGTGATGCCAAAACAACCGATGTATATACTTTAAAAGGCGAAGGCGAAGAAATTTGGGAACCTCGTTTTATATTTCACGGATTTAGATTTGTAGAAATTTCGGGTTATACGACCAAACCCACTTTGGATAATTTCATCGGAAAAGTGGTTTATGACGATATCAAAACGACCGGAACTTTTGAATCTTCGGATGCCACGATGAACCAGATTTTCAAAAATGCTTATTGGGGAATCAGGGGGAATTACAAAGGAATGCCAATCGACTGTCCACAACGTAACGAGCGTCAGCCTTGGTTGGGAGACCGAACCACAGGTGCTTATGGCGAAAGTTTTTTATTCAATAACCAGACTTTGTATGCCAAATGGCTGGACGATATTAAATATTCCCAAACCCAAGATGGAGGATTGCCCGATGTAGCGCCGGCGTTTTGGCGTTATTATGGCGATAATGTGACCTGGCCGGGAACGTACATCACGGTTGCTGATATGTTGTACCAGCAATTTGCAGATAAGGAAGTGATTAAAAAACAATATCCATCTATGAGAAAATGGATGGTGTATATGGAAGAAAATTATTTGGTAAACGATTTAATGGACAAGGATAAATATGGCGATTGGTGCGTTCCACCGGAATCATTAGAATTGATTCGTTCCAAAGATCCTGCCCGTTTAACCGATGGTCAATTGTTATCGAGTGCGTTTTATTATCAGTTGTTGGGCATAATGAAAAAGTTTTCCAAAATCGCGAATGCTGAAACCGATATTTTGCATTATGATGATTTGTCAACAAGAATCAAAAAAGCATTTAATGCCAAATATTTGAATACCGCAACGAATAGCTATGCTAATAATACTGTGACAGCAAATGTGTTGCCTTTGGCTTTCGGCATGGTTCCTGAAAACTTAAAAGAGAAAGTGTTCCAAAATATGGTTCACGAAGTAGAGGTGACTAAAAAAGGTCATATCAGCACAGGCGTAATCGGAACACAATTTTTGATGCGAACACTGACGAACTTTGGAAGAGGGGATTTGGCTTTCAAACTGGCTTCCAATAAAACTTATCCAAGTTGGGGTTATATGGTTGAAAACGGAGCCACCACTATTTGGGAATTATGGAATGGAAACACTGCAGACCCCACAATGAATTCTCAAAATCACGTGATGCTTTTGGGCGATTTGTTGATTTGGTACTACGAAAATATTGCGGGAATCAAGAGCAAACCTGAAACGCCTGGTTTCAAGCAAATCATTATGAAACCTGATTTCAATGCCGGATTGACTTTTGTAAATGCATCTTATGAATCGATTTACGGTCTGATTAAAAGCGATTGGAATAAAAATAAAACTAATTTAGTTTGGAAAATTACCATTCCGGCCAATTCATCGGCACTCGTTTATTTGCCAACAGCGAATGCTTCGGATGTAAAAGTGAATAAGGAAAAAGTATCAAAAAACTATAAAACAGAAAACAATAAATTGGTTCTTGAATTGCCTTCTGGAACTTATGAGATAAATGTAAATAATATAAAACAATAATAATGAAAACCTTAAAGACAACATTCCTTCTACTTTTAACCGTATTACTTTTGGGAAGCTGTAAATCGGCTTTGGAGAAAAAAACCTGGAAAGAAGGAATTTTAGTAGATGAATTTATATACGAAAAAGCACCTTACCCTTCTTGTCACGCCGTGACGATTGTGGAAGCAACCAACGGAGATTTAGTGTCGTCTTGGTTTGGAGGAACTGCCGAAAGAAATCCTGATGTATGTATTTATGTAAGTAGAAAACTGAAAGGAAGTGATAAATGGACTGAAGGTATTCAAGTTGCCGATGGTGTAATGAAAGAAGGACCAAGATTACCAACTTGGAATCCTGTTTTGTACCAAATTCCAGGTGGTGATTTAATGTTATTTTACAAAATTGGACCAAAACCATCTGAATGGTGGGGAATGTTAAGAAGATCTTCTGATGGCGGAAAAACTTGGTCGGAAGCTGAAAAAATGCCTGAAGGGTTTTTAGGACCTATCAAAAATAAACCAGTATTGTTAAGCAATGGAACACTATTGCTTCCTTCAAGTATCGAAGGTGATGGATGGCGTTTGCGTATGGAATCAACTCCGGATTTTGGTAAAACATGGGTTATGGGAGACACTTTATCTAGAGGAAAACAAAAAATCAATGCCATTCAGCCAAGTATTTTGTTCCATAAAGACGGAAGTATTCAGGCCATTGGAAGAACTAGAAACAGAGCCATTTTTAGTACATTTTCTAAAGATAACGGAAAAACCTGGTCGGATATAGAGTTAATTGGTTTGCCAAACAATAACTCTGGAACCGATGCGGTAACGCTTAAAAACGGAAAACATCTGTTGGTTTACAATCACGTTTTGCCTCCTGGTGATTTGGCAAAAGGTCCAAGAACGCCGTTGAATGTTTCTATTTCTGATGATGGAATTCATTGGAATGCAGCTTTGGTTTTAGAAGATTCCAAAATCAGCCAGTACTCGTATCCATCGATGATTCAGAGTTCAGACGGAATGGTGCATATCGTTTACACTTGGAGAAGAGAAAAATTGAAATACGTAAAAATCGACCCTAGCAAATTAGTGGCACTTCCAATCAAAAACGGAATCTGGCCTGGAGATGAAAATAAAGTGGTAAAAGCCGTTAAAGCGGAAGAAGAGTAATATTTACAAATCAAAATTTGTGCGAATTTGGGGTAAAAAAAACAATATGAAAAATAATAATTTTATCAAAACTACTGCTTTAGTTCTGACATTCATTTTTGCAGGAACATTTAGTAGTACCGTTTCGGCCCAGTCATCGAAAAAGCAACGCTACAAAGTGGCAGTTTGCGATTGGATGATTCTAAAAAGACAAAAATTGGGTTCCTTCGCTTTAGCTGCCGAGATAAAAGCTGACGGAATCGAACTAGATATGGGAGGGTTGGGAAACAGACCCACTTTTGACAGCAAACTAGGCGACCCAATCGAAAGACAAAAATTTATGGATAAGTCCAAAGAATTAAATGTCGGAATCAGTTCTATTGCGATGTCTGGTTTTTATGCTCAATCTTTTGCCAAACGAGAATCGATAACACTGATGATTGAAGATTGCGTTAAAGCAATGAAAAATATGAATGTGAAAGTGGCTTATTTGCCTTTGGGTACAGAAAGTGATTTGGTCAAAAATCCAGAATTACGTCCGATAGTGATCGAAAGATTGAAATGGGCTGGTAAACAAGTGGGTAAAATAGGCGGTGTCATTGCCATTGAAACTTCATTGAGTGCCACTGAAGAGAAAAAACTATTGGAAGAAATCGGCTGTAAATACATCAAAAGTTCCTTCAATTTTGCCAATGCGGTAGATAATGGAAGAGATATTGCAACCGAATTAAAAATTTTAGGCAAAAAACATTTGGCACAAATTCACGCTTCAACTACTGATAAAGTTTGGTTGGAAAATGATAAAGCGGTAGATATGCCAAAAATCAAGAAAACGCTGGACGATATGAACTGGAAAGGTTGGCTAATCGTAGAACGTTCCAGAGACGTAACTCAGGTTCATAACGTAAAAGCAAATTATGGCGCAAATGTCGCTTATCTAAAACGTATTTTTCAGAATTAAAAATTAAATGCCACGAAGGCACAACGATACAAAGAAAATTTATGTTCAACGGTTTTAATAAATTATTGACTTTTAAAACTTTGCGTCTTTGCGTCTTTGTGGCAAAACAAAAATCACAATACAAATGAAATATTTAAGCTTACTTTTTTTAGGATTATGTATCACTTTTGCATCAGCGCAAAACATTACCATCGTTCGTGATTCGAAAGCGCCTAGAGCTCACTTTGGTTCGGAAAAACTATCGGAAATAGCAACCTCCAAAGGATTGAAAGTAGTTTTTGCAGATAAAGCTCCAAAAAAATCAAAAGACAAAGTTATCGTGATTGGCGAAAAAGGAACTGATTTCTGGAAACAAAACTCTAAAAATGCTAAAATAGACGACAGCAAACTAACCAAAAAGGAAGGTTTTCAAATCCGTACACAAAAAAACACAATCTATATTGAAGGAACAGACGCCACCGGAACTTTGTATGGAGCTATGGAATTGGTAGATCGTATCAAGAGTTCAGGCGAAATTCCGTCGGAGATTAATATCGAAGATAGCCCAGAAATGGTCTTGAGAGGTTCTTGTATCGGAGTGCAAAAAACGACCTATCTTCCGGGAAGAGACGTTTATGAATATCCGTATACACCCGAAACTTTTCCTTGGTTTTACGATAAACAACTGTGGACGAAGTATCTTGATATGATGGTCGATAACCGACTAAATTCCTTGTATTTGTGGAACGGTCATCCTTTTGCCTCTTTGGTGAAACTAAAAGACTATCCGTTTGCGCTTGAAGTGAGCGAAGAGGATTTCAAAAAAAACGAGGAAATCTATAAATACCTTACCGTTGAAGCCAACAAAAGAGGAATCTGGGTTATTCAAATGTTCTATAATATCATTGTTTCCAAACCTTTTGCGGAGCATTATAATATCAAAACCCAAGATCGTTCACGTCCGATTACTCCAGAAATTGCCGATTATACCCGAAAATCAATCGCAGCTTTCATAGAAAAATATCCTAATGTTGGATTGTTGGTGTGTTTGGGAGAAGCCATAAATACGGTTGAAGATGATGTGGAATGGTTTACAAAAACCATCATTCCGGGCGTTCAGGATGGTATGAAAACCTTGGGAAGAACAGACGAGCCGCCAATTATTCTTCGTGCGCACGATACTGATGCGCCTTTGGTAATGGAAAAATCGCTTCCGTTGTATAAAAATTTATACACAATGCACAAGTACAATGGGGAGTCGTTGACGACTTATACACCGGGTGGTCCGTGGGGAGAAATTCACAAAAAGTTAAGTTCTTTGAATTCTGTTCATATTTCCAACGTTCATATTTTGGCGAATCTGGAACCTTTCCGTTACGGATCACCGGATTTTATCCAAAAAACGGTTAAGGCAATGCATAATATTCACGGTGCCAATGCGCTGCATTTGTATCCGCAATCATCCTATTGGGACTGGCCTTACACGGCTGACAAAACCGACAAGAGATTATTGGAAATGGATCGTGACTGGATTTGGTACAAGGCTTGGGCAAGATATGCCTGGGAAAGTAAAAGAGACAGAAATGAGGAAATTCAGTATTGGGACAAGCAATTGGCGGATAAATTCGGAACCGATACCGAAGCCGGAAATAATATTTTGAAAGCCTATGAAGAAGCCGGAGAAATTGCCCCCAAAACATTAAGACGTTTCGGAATTACCGAAGGAAATCGTCAAACCTTATTGTTGGGAATGTTCGAAAGTCAGTTGGTTAATCCAGCAAAATGGCGCGTTTACCCAGGATTCCACGAATCTTGCGGACCAGTTGGCGAATTGCTTTTGGAGTACGCCAAAAAAGAATGGAATAAAGAACCACACGTTGGGGAATTGCCAACGCAAATCATTGCCGAAATCACGCAACACGGAAAATTAGCCGTTGAAGCTATCGATAAAGCAGAAGCAAAAGTAACCAAAGACAAGGAAGAATTCCTGCGTCTTAAAAACGATATGCACGCTTACAAAGCCTTTGCCGATTTCTTTTCGGAGAAAGTAAAAGCCGCTATTTTGGTCTTGCGTTACAGCTATTCCAACGAAATTTCCGACTTGGATAAAGCCCTTCCGCATTTGGAAAAAAGCATAGTACATTATGAAACTTTGGTCAATTTGACAAAAGACCATTATTTGTACGCCAATAGTATGCAAACCGCGCAACGCCGAATTCCAATTGGCGGAGACGACGGAAATAACAAAACCTGGGCAGAATTATTGCCGCATTACGAACGCGAGTTAGCCAATTTCAAACGAAATCTTGCCCTTTTGAAATCGTCAAAAGGTGGAAAGATCGAAAAGGCAGCAAGCAAACTGTGGCAAACAGCCGAAGTCACTTTGTTGAGCGAAAACAAAGCAACTTATCCAGTTAAAAAAGGAACAAAAGTATACGGAACTCCCATTTCGGAACTTATAAAAGTAGCCCCTGAATTGCAAAATCTAAAAGGAATTACTTTCGATGAAACGGCACAAAATGAGAACGGAACGCACCTGAAATTCAAAAATACTAAAGCCGTAAAATTGGTTGTCGGTTATTTCAATTCAGACCAAAAAAGATTTTTATTTCCGCCAAGTTTAGAAACGGATGCTGCCGGAAATGCTCACGGTCAGGCCGAAGTTATCCTGGCAAGTGCGATGAATTTGAAGGAATTGCCACGAATAAATATTCACACCTATACGTTTCAACCGGGCGAAAACAAACTGGATTTAGGCAAAGGAAAAGTCTTGATTTTAGGTTTCATCGATGCGAATCAAAACATTACAACCCGTGATGTTGGTTTTATCGACGAAGGAGAAAAAGCAGCGATTGATTGGCTTTTCTATTAAGATGACGATTCCGCTTTCAACCCTATCAGGGTTCAAAACCCTGATAGGGTTAAAATTGAACATAGCAAATGAAGAAATTAAATTACATAGTATATTTTTTATTTATTGGTTGCTTTGCTTGGTCGCAAAGCAATGACAAGACAGCGAAATTCCGTAAAGAAGTTTCGCTGAACTCTTCTTGGGAAACTATTGTTTTGGACAAGCTGCAAGAGCAGGAAGAATCCTTTGTGAACAATCCAAAGGTTGATGAACAATGGCAAAAAGTAAACGTGCCACACAATTGGGATCAATATTATGGATTTCGAAGAACAAAACACGGCAATTTACACGGCACCGCCTGGTACCACAAAACGTTACAATTAGATAAACAAGATATATCAAAAAGACTTTTCCTTTATTTTGAAGGCGTAAGTTCGTATGCAACCGTTTGGGTAAACGGTAAAAAAGTAGGCACGCACAAAGGCGGAAGAACCACGTTTACAGTCGATATTACAAAAGCCGTTTCTTTCGAAAAAGTAAATGATATAATAGTCAAAGCATCCCATCCATCCTTTATTGCCGATTTGCCTTGGGTTTGTGGCGGCTGTTCCGGCGAATGGGGATTCTCTGAAGGCTCACAACCAATGGGTATTTTCAGACCCGTAACTTTAGTTGTTACGGATGAAGTTCGCATAGAACCTTTTGGAGTACATATTTGGAATGATAAAACAGTTTCCAAAGAAAAAGCCATTCTGAATGTTACCACCGAACTCAAAAACTACGGAAATTCCAACCGAAAACTAACCATTACCAATACACTTTTCGATAAAGAAGGGAAAAAAGTAGCATCCTTTCAAAGCGAAACCAACAGCCTTGTTGGCGAAACAAAAGAAATAGCACAAACACTTCCCGAAATTTCAAACCCAAAATTATGGTCGCCAGCCAATCCGTATTTGTATCAATTGGTCACCACGATTTCTGAAAATGGAAAGAAAATCGACGAATTAAAGACACCTTATGGAATCCGTTGGGTTTCCTGGCCGGTGAGCAGAGACGGAAAAGACAATCGTTTTTATATCAACGACGAACCTTTGTTCATCAACGGAACCTGCGAATACGAACATTTAATAGGAAACAGTCATTCGTTTTCAGACGAGCAAATTCATTCGAGAATCGAACAAATAAAAGCGGGAGGATTTAATGCTTTTCGAGAAGCGCATCAGCCTCACAATTTAAAATATCAGGAAGAACTAGACGAAAATGGGATCCTGTTTTGGAGTCAGTTTTCAGCACATATTTGGTACGACACACCCGAATTCAAAGAGAATTTCAAAACCTTATTGCGAGAATGGATTAAAGAACGCCGAAATAATGCGTCAGTCGTAATGTGGGGATTGCAAAACGAAAGCACCATCCCAAAAGAATTTGCAGAAGAATGCACCAAAATCATCCGCGAAATGGATCCAATGTCGGCTTCGCAACGCATTGTAACCACCTGTAACGGAGGTGAAGGAACCGATTGGAATGTTGTGCAAAACTGGTCGGGAACCTATGGTGGCGATCCATTCAACTACAACGTTGAAATAAGCAAGCAATTATTAAACGGAGAATATGGCGCCTGGCGTTCACACGATCTGCACACCGAAGGCGAATTTGACCAAAAAGGAACTTTGAGCGAAAATCGTTTCTCCCAATTAATGGAAATAAAAGTCCGTGAAGCCGAATCGGTAAAAGATAAAATCGCGGGACAATTCAACTGGCTTTTTGCCTCGCACGAAAATCCGGGACGAGTACAAAATGGCGAAGGTTTTAGGGATATTGACAAGGTTGGGCCAGTCAATTACAAAGGGCTCTTCAGTATATGGGGAGAACCTCTAGACGCTTATTATATGTACCGCGCCAATTATGTTTCGAACAAAACCAATCCAATGGTGTATATCGTTTCGCACACCTGGCCGAATCGTTGGGATGCTCCGGGAATCAAAAATGGTATCGATGTGTATTCCAATTGCGATGAGGTTGAACTATTCAATGATGTCAATAAATCATCACTCGGAAAATTAAAAAATCCGGGATTGGGTCAGCATTTCCAATGGAATAATGTCAATATTCAATACAATGTTTTGTACGCCGTAGGTTACGTAAACGGAAAAGCAGTTGCCAAAGATTATATCATTTTGAACAGTTTGCCAAAAGCGCCAAATTTCAACGCATTAGAAACCAAAAAAGAAACAATTTTAAAACCTCAAAAAAACTACAATTATATTTACAGATTGAATAGTGGCGGTAGCGAAATCAAGGATTTTTTTAGGAATACTTGGCAGGCCGATGTTCATAAAAGCGGAGAAAATACCTGGGGTTCTTTGTCGTGGACGGATAATTTCAAGCAATTACCTGATTTTTATGCGAGTCAAAGAAGTACTTTCGACCCAATTTCGGGAACCAAAGATTGGAAATTATTTCAGAGTTTCAGATATGGAATCGACAAATTGCGTTACGAATTCCCAGCACCAGACGGAGAATATTTGGTGGAATTGTATTTTACGGAACCGTGGTACGGAACCGGTGGCGGACTGGATTGCAAAGGCTGGCGTTTGTTTGACGTAGCTATCAATGACAATGTGGTTTTGAAAGATTTTGATATTTGGAGCGAAGTCGGACACGATGCTGCACTTAAGAAAACATTTGTAGTGAAAAGCAAAAACGGAAAAATCGTTATCTCTTTCCCAAATGTAAAAGCAGGTCAGGCGATAATTGCGGCAATTGCGATTGCAACCAAAGATAAAACGATAAAAGGAGCTTCAACTTCGCCAAGAAATATTCAGAATGTTACGAGTAATTCAGAGACTAAAATCGGTTCTTGGCTGGATCTAAATTCCAAACAATATTCAGATTCTGAAGTTATTTTTACGCAATTACCTGCAGAAGTTTTTGGAGCAGATTATTTGCAGTTTTCAGCAAATTCGAAAGCTTCAGGTTCATATGTAATCAAAGAAGATTCTGAAGTGTATCTATTTAGTAAATCAAAAGATTCTATTTCAGGTTACAAAAAAATGCCTGAAACGGCTAAAAATTCAGATAGAGTAGAATTTTCTGTTTTTCATAAAAAAGTCAAAAAAGGAGAAAAAGTGCTTTTTAAAAATTCAGAAAATCAAAGTACTATTGCTGTTATTCCAACCTATGATATGGGCGAAAAAGACGATTCACGCCCAGTTGTGCTTTTGGAAGCGGAAACTGCCAAAACCACTGGAACAGGAATCGAAAAAGGAAACTTCAAAAAAGCGGATTACATCGAATTTACACAAAAATCGAAAAACAGTATTCAATTTGAAGTAAAACCGGGAGTAGCGGGAATTTATCTGATGCGTTTCCGTTTTATGAACAGAAACGATACGCCGTTAAAAGTCAAATTCAAAATGGAAGATGCCTACGGAATTCTGATGCGAAATGACACCATTGAGTTTTTTCCTTCCACAGAAAAATGGAAAATATTGAATACCACTTCAGGAGGTTATATCAACGCAGGAATTTATAAAATCACGATAGAATCTGAGGATATGAAAGGTTTGCTTTTGGATTCTTTTGAGTTTCAATAATCGTCATTGCGAGGAACGAAGCAATCACATAACGAGAGCAACAAATGTGATTTCTCCTTCGTCGAAATGACAAAGCAGTCTGAAAATTAGAATAGTATAAAAAAAATAAGTTTATGAATAAGCATAAAAACGTTTTACAAAAAGTCGGAACAGCAATCGTATTGTTGCTTCTTGTCGCCTGTGCATCCACAAAAAAACAAGCCCGAATTGTTGAAGATTTTAATAAAAACTGGAATTTCAAATTAGGAGATTATCCTCAAGCTATCAATGCCAATTTCAAAACTGCCGATTGGAGAAATTTGCAATTGCCACACGACTGGAGCATTGAAGGAGCGTTTAATAAAGACAATCCAACCAAACAAGCACAAGCATTTTTGCCTGCAGGAATGGGTTGGTATCGTAAAACATTTACGCTTCCTGAGAATTGGAAGAACAAAACCGTTTTGATAGAATTTGACGGCGTTTTCAAAAACAGCGAAGTCTTCATAAACGGACATTCGTTAGGAATTCGCCCGAACGGATACATTTCATTTAGTTACGAATTGTCACAATACCTGCATTTTGGAACGCAGGAAAACGTCATTGCCGTAAAAGTCGATAATGATGCGCAACCCAATTCCAGATGGTACACCGGTTCTGGAATTTACAGAAATGTACGATTGGTTGCCAGCGAAAAACTGCACGTTGCACAATGGGGAACTTATGTGACAACGCCGGAAGTTTCGGCAGAAAAAGCTTCGGTTCATTTGGAGGTAACTATCGAAAATAAAACAAATGCTGAAAAAGAATTCCAATTGGTAACTTCTATTTTGGATGCGAATAACAAAGAAGTAGCAAATGCCACTACAACAGAAAAAATCGGTGCCAACACCAATGCAAAAAAGATTCACAATCTAAACGTGAATCAGCCAAAATTGTGGGATACTGAAAATCCGAATCTATACAAAATTGTCACTACGATTTATGAAAATTCAAAAGCAGTCGATAATTACGAAACGCCTTTAGGGTTCCGTTTTTTCAGTTTTGATGCAGAAAAAGGATTTTCATTAAATGGTGTTCCGACCAAAATATTAGGTGTTTGCCTGCATCACGACAACGGCGCTTTGGGTGCTGTAGAAAACATTCACGCAGTCAAAAGAAAACTGAAAATTCTGAAAGAAATGGGAACCAATGCCATCCGAATGGCGCACAATCCGCATTCGTTAGAAATGATGCAATTGTGTGACGAAATGGGTTTTATCGTTCAGGATGAAGCTTTTGATGTTTGGAAAAAGAAAAAAGTAACCAATGATTATCATAAAGATTGGGATGCGTGGCACAAAAAAGATTTGGAAGATTTTATCAAAAGAGACCGTAATCATCCATCAGTGATGATGTGGAGTATTGGGAACGAAATCAGGGAACAATTTGACAGCACCGGAATTGCGATTACTAGAGAACTGGTTCAAATCGTAAAATCGCTGGACACCACTCGTCCCGTTACGAGCGCTTTGACAGAGAATATTATAGAGAAAAACTTCATTTATCAATCGGGTGCTTTGGATTTGTTGGGATTCAATTACAAACACGAAGATTACAAAGATTTCCCGACTCGTTTCAAAGGACAAAAAATAATCGCCTCCGAAAGTGTTTCGGCGCTTGAAACCCGCGGACATTACGATTTCCCTTCGGACGTGATGAAAATCTGGCCACCAAAACACAATGCTTCGTTTGACGGGAATAAAGATTTCACCGTTTCGGCTTACGATCAGGTAAAATCCTATTGGGGAGCAACGCACGAGGATAATTGGAAAACTATCAAGAAACAGGATTTTATGGCGGGGACTTTTATTTGGACAGGCTTCGATTATCTGGGCGAACCCGATCCTTATCCGTATCCCGCAAGAAGTTCTTATTTCGGAATTATAGATTTGGCAGGTTTTCCAAAGGACGTCTATTATATGTACCAAAGCGAATGGACGACCAAACCCGTTTTGCATATTTTTCCACACTGGAACTGGACCGCAGGGCAGGAAGTCGATGTTTGGGCGTACTACAACAATGCCGATGAAGTAGAGCTATTCCTAAACGGAAATTCATTAGGCAAAAAAGCCAAGCAAAATGATGATTTGCATATTTCTTGGAGAGTAAAATTCGAACCCGGAACGATAAAAGCTATTTCTAGAAAGAACGGCGTAGTAGTCTTGGAAAAGGAAATTCATACCGCTGGAGCAGCAGCTAAAATAGCTTTAGTTGGCGACAAACAAACCCTAAAAAACGATAGCTACGATTTGGTTTACGTAACCGTTTCCATTACCGATGCCGATGGGAATTTAGCACCAAACGCCAATGATTTAATCAATTTTGAAGTAACCGGCGGAGGAAAATTAGTTGGAGTTGACAATGGCTATCAGGCAGGTTTAGATTCGTTCAAAGCCAATTCCTGCAAAGTCTATAATGGCAAATGTATCGCCATCATTCAGTCAAATGGCAAGAAGGAAAACATTCAGTTAAAAGCTTCGTCAACCAATAGTATTTCAGCGGCAACGATTGACATAAAAGTAGAATAAGAACAGATAAATAATATTTTAAATCAGAATAATGGAAAGAGTTTTTGCAGAATATCTTATCGAAACCCCTTATAATGTAGAACAAGCTGCGGCAGTTTTGGCTGGTGAACAATCATCAGGAACTTTTGTATCTGTTCCGGGTGAAACCGAAGAATTGAAAAAACGTTTTGCAGCAAGAGTGGAAGACATTCAATTATTGGATTTATCAGACACGCCTTCTATTCCAGGAGGAAGTATTCCAGGGAAAAAATACCAGAAAGCAAGAGTAAAAGTAAGCTGGTCGATTGAAAATTTTGGTTACAATTTACCTGTTTTGATTAGTACTTTGCAGGGGAATTTATACGAGATAACCCAGTTTACCGGTTTGAAACTGATGGATTTTGAACTTCCTGATTCTTTTAAAAATCATTTTAAAGGGCCGAAATTTGGGATTCAAGGTTCAAAATTATCCTGTGATGTTGTTGATAGACCAATGATTGGGACGATTATAAAACCAAGTATAGGAATGAGTATTGATGAAACCGCCACTTTGGTAAAATCATTGATTGATGCCGGAATTGATTTTATAAAAGATGATGAGTTGATGGGATCTGCCGCCAATTCTCTTTTCGATGACAGAGTAAAAGCGATTATGAAAGTCATCCGTGACAACGAACAAAAAACAGGAAAAAAAGTAATGTATGCCTTCAATATCAGCGATGAAATTGATGAGATGCAACGAAAATACGACTTGATTAAAAAGGAAGAAGGAAGTTGCGCTATGATTAGTGTCAACAGTGTAGGTTTAAGCGGTACAAAGAAAATTTGTGACCAAGGCGACCTCGTAATTCACGGTCATAGAAACGGCTGGGGAATGTTGAACAGACATCCTTTGTTGGGAATAGAATTTCCTGCTTATCAAAAAATTCAGCGTTTGGCAGGCGTAGATCAACTGCACGTAAACGGAATTCAGAATAAATTTTGGGAGTCTGATGATTCTGTGGTCACTTCTATTCAATCTTGTTTAAAACCATTTTTGGGTGGATATGAAGTTTTACCCGTAGTGTCCTCTGGACAATGGGGTGGACAAGCGGTTGAAACCTATAGAAGAACACAAACCACCGATTTATTGTATATGGCAGGTGGCGGAATTTTGGCACATCCAATGGGACCAAAAGCCGGAGTAAATGCGCTTCAGCAAGCTTGGACTGGAGCTGTTGAAGGTTTGTCTGTTGAAGAAATTGCACAACAATATCCAGAATTTGCAGCATCGGTTAAGAAATTTTCTAAATAATGAAACAGAAAGATAAATTACTATTGGCCTATTATGGCGATGATTTCACAGGGTCTACGGATGCCCTTGAATTCCTGACATTGGCCGGAGTGAAAACAGTTCTCTTTCTTCGAAAACCAGAACAAAAGGATTTAGACCGGTTTCAAGGAATTCAGGCTATAGGTTTGGCCGGAAAAAGCAGGTCGTTATCGCCTTCAGAAATGGAAGCGGAACTTTTTCCCGCTTTCGAAAACCTGAAAAGTTTTGAGCCGGCACATTTTCATTATAAAGTTTGTTCTACTTTCGATTCCGCGCCACACGTTGGTAATATTGGTAAAGCGATTGAAATTGGAAGTAAAGTCTTTGATCAAAAAACGGTATTGGTTTCGCCATCAGCGCCACATTTGGGAAGATTTTGTGTTTTCGGAAATCTATTTGCCCGTATGGGAACTATAGGAAACGGTGAAATTTACCGCATCGACCGACATCCTTCGATGAGTAAACATCCCGTTACACCCGCTCACGAAGCCGACTTGACACTACATTTGGCAAAGCAAACAGTCAAATCCATAAGTCTTGTTAACCTGACGACAATCGAAAAGGGTGTGCCAGAAGTTCTCGAAGCAGTTGCAAACAACAAAGCGGATGTTCTGTTTTTTGATGGTTTTAATTTGGAACATTTGAAAACTATTGGAAGTGTTTTTAACCAATTGGCAACAGAAAAAACATTGTTCTCTGTTGGTTCATCCGGAATTGAAATGGCTTTGGGATTGGATTGGAAAGATAAAAAAATCATAGGAAACAAAATAGAATTTGAATCACAGGGAGAAGTTTCACCTTTACTCGTTTTATCGGGAAGTTGTTCCCCGGTTACTTCAAAACAAATTGAATATGCTTTAGGAAATGGATTTCTGGAAATTGCATTAGAGAGCAATGCTATCGACATTCAAAATCAGGCAGCAGTTATTAAAAGTATAGTTTCTCAAATTGTAGCCAATTTCAATAATGGTAAAAGCACAATACTGCATACAAGTACAGGACCAAACGACCCGCGTATTGCAGAAACTGAATTGTATTTAGCAGCAAAAGGAGTGGAAGCAAATGACATTCAAAAACAATGCAGTACAATTTACGGAAGTATTCTTGGGCAAATAACCAAAGAAGTACTAAAGATCGTCAAAATAAAAAGAATCCTTTTTGCCGGTGGCGACACTTCCAGTTATGCCGCATCCGAATTGGATATTTTGGCACTGGAAATGATTGCTCCATTAGCTCCCGGAGCGCCGCTTTGTAAGGCTGTTTCGGACAATGAATGGGTAAATGGAATAGAAATGAATTTTAAGGGTGGCCAGGTTGGTACCGCCGATTATTTTATAAAAGTTTTAAAAGGAGAAAAATTATGAAAGCAAAAACATTAGGTTTTGTACATACATCGGCAACATTGGTTCCGTTGTTCCAACAATTAAGCAGCGAGTTTTTAAAAGGTGTAGAAACTTTTAATATTGTGGATGACAGCTTGATAAAAGACGTTATCAAAAAAGGAAAATTAATGCCCAATACGGCCGCTAGAGTGGTTAGTCATGTTCAGGCTGCAGAAGCTGCTGGAGCCGATGTAATATTGGTAACCTGTTCTTCTATTGGCGTTGCCATTGAAACAGCAGCTACATTAAGTGGTGTTCCTGTAATTCGAGTGGATCAAGCTATGGCTGATGAAGCCGTGCAAATCAGCAATAAAATTGGGGTGATTGCCACTTTGCCTACAACATTGGAACCAACCAGCGATTTGGTTAGAAGAAGAGCGGAATTGGCAGGCAAAAATGTAACGATTACTGCAAAATTATGCGAAGGCGCTTTTGAAGCTTTAATGAGTGGAGAAGCCGCAAAGCATGATGAAATGGTAGCCGAAGCTTTAAAAGAATTAATGAAAGAAGTGGATGTAATTGTTTTGGCTCAAGCTTCTATGGCTCGCGTTGTAGATAGTCTAAGTGCGGAAGAAAAATTAGTGCCGATTTTGGCAAGTCCGGCCATTGCTATGAAAAAATTGGCGGAGCTTTATTTTTAAAATAAAGTTCAATTAGTGATTTTGGAGCAGAAAGATTTGGCATTTTTGGCAATATCGTCCCGCTTTCCGTTACAATCTTTTGTGCCGAACACCGGCACAAAAGGATTTTCACTGCAATCGGGGCTAGGAGTTAGGATTTGGTTTTATAGCCATCATCTAAAAAATACATAACACATTTAAATACAAATTGTATGCGTAAATATTTTCTTTGGGCTGCCCCAATATTTTTCATTGTTGCTGGTTTGGGCTGGTTGCAGCAAATGGATGTCATATGGAAACTGGGATTGATTTTTGGTTTTTCAAGTATTGCCATTGGGGTTGGACATCTGAAAGCATTAAGCGGTTATCAATATACTTTTTGGATTATTACCGCAGTGTGTGCGGGGTTAATTTATCCAGATGTATTCTTGCACGTTGGCAGTTTCGATATGCGCAACAAGTGGCTCATCCTAATCATTATTCAAATGGTGATGTTCGGAATGGGAACTCAAATGAGTATTGAGGATTTTACGGGAATCCGAAAATCGGGAAAAGGGGTGCTTATTGGTTTGCTGGGTCATTTTACCATTATGCCTCTTATGGGTTTTTTGATTGCCAAGACTTTTGGTTTTGAACCCGAAATAGCGGCAGGGATTATTTTAATTGGATCTTGTAGTAGCGGCTTGGCTTCAAATGTGATGACCTATATTGCCAAAGGAAATTTAGTTTTATCAGTTACCGTAACGGCAATGTCCACTTTGGCAGCGCCCATTATGACTCCGTTTTTAATGAAAATATTTGCGGGTACTCTGGTAGAGGTTCATTTTTTTAATATGATGATGGAAATTATTAAAATTGTCCTTGTGCCTTTAGCAGCAGCAATGGTGCATGATGTTTTAAAAACCTACGGTATTGTAGCACAAAAAAGGATAATTATTTTGACTATCCTGTCAACGCTTTGGCTTGGTATTGTTTTTCTCGTTGGAGATTCTTTCGGACTTGCAGACGACAGTACAGCTGCACATATATTAGAAATCGTTAACTTCTTGTGCGGAGCTTTCATTGTAGGTTCATTGTACCATTTGCTGTATAAAGTGTACCCTAAAATAGATGCGATTATGCCTTATTTTTCGATGTTTGGTATTATCTATTTTACATTGGTGACCACTGCTGCAGGAAGAGATAATTTAATCCAGATTGGATTCTTACTTTTTCTGGCTTCTGTCTTACACAATGGAGCGGGCTACTTTTTCGGCTATTGGTTGAGTAGAGTCAGTGGTTTGGACAAAAAAAGCTGTCAAACGATTGCTTTTGAAGTAGGCTTGCAAAACGGAGGAATGGCATCGGGACTGGCTGGATCAATGGGGAAATTGGCTACGCTAGGATTGGCTTCTGCGGTATTTAGCCCGTGGATGAATGTTTCCGGTTCTTTATTGGCAAATTATTGGCGTAAAAAAGGGGATAAGGAGGAAGCTGTTTCCGTTCAGTTTAAAAGGTCTGAAGCAAATTAGAAATTCAGATTCTTTCATTTGTCACAACTCTTCAAGCAAAATAAAAACTTTAGAAAGTTAAAGTAAATTAAAAAATAATTATAAATAAATTTTAATATAATGGCAGCACAAACAAATAAACAGGCTTTTAGTGGAATTATTCCACCAATGGTAACTCCTTTATTATCAGATAATCTTACATTGGATGTCAAAGGGGTTCAGCATCTTGTAGAACATTTGGTTTCGGGAGGTGTTCATGGAATATTTATTCTGGGGACAACTGGTGAATCAACGAGTTTAAGTTATAAAACAAGAGAACAACTCATTATTGAAAGCTGTAAAGCTGTAAATGGAAGAGTTCCGGTATTTGTGGGTATTACAGATACTTCAATTGAGGAAAGCATCCATTTGGCTTTAATAGCAGAAAGAGCTGGAGCTGCGGCTGTCGTTGCTGCACCGCCTTATTATTATGGATTAGGACAGGAAGAGTTATACAAGTATTATTGGAGTCTTGCGGACCAACTTACCTTGCCGCTTTTCTTATATAATATGCCTTCGCATACCAAAATAAATATCGATGTAAAAACAGTGGTTCGTTTGTCTGAACATCCGAATATCATTGGTTTAAAAGACAGTTCGGCCAATGCGGTTTATTTTCAATCGCTTTGTTATTTACTAAAAACAAATTTTAGCCTTCTGGTAGGTCCAGAAGAAATCACGGCAGAAACTGTGTTGATGGGAGGTAATGGAGGAGTTAACGGAGGTGCCAATCTTTTTCCAAAGTTATATGTAGCATTATACAATGCAGCAGTAGCCAAAGATTTTGCTCGAATTGACGAATTACAAAACCTGGTAATGGAAATTAGTACTAAAATTTACACTGTAGGATCTTATGGATCCAGTTATCTGAAAGGATTGAAAGGCGCTTTGTCGGCATTGGGAATTGTTGAGGCAAATATAGCTCCGCCATTTACCACATTTGATGAAAAAGAAATGACGAAGGTAATTGCAAATATCAAGGAAATCGAAGCCGAGATTGCCAAAGTTTTGTAATTCGAATTACTAAAAAAAATAAAAATTAACCATTTAAGGGATATAAGGTCATTTAAGTTTTAGCTTAGATGAACTTATATCCCTTAAATGGTTTAAATAGTTAGGTATTTATAAATGTTTATTCAGATTTAATACTATTTTCTGTCATGTTTACCGTTTTTGGATGCAAGGTAACAAGCTGCAAAATAATGGCAACAACGACCACGATGGTTAATAATACAAATATATGGCCCATTCCTCCACTGTCAGCAGCTTTTCCTAAAAATTCAGTAATAACTGCTCCCGCAGAAATACCGACCAAGTTCATGATACCATATCCAGTAGCACGATAACGGGGTGATACGAACTGGCAAAGAATAGGCATATTGTTGGTGTCAAAGACACCAAATCCAAGACCAAATAGCATTCCTCCAGTTAAAATGGCTTCAAGACTGGTTCCATTACCCAATAAAAAGAGTGCCGGAATCGTAAGAGTCAAACCGATTACGCTTGTATAAATACGTCCTTTAAGGTTCTTCATTACCCATTTGTCTGAAATGAAACCACCAATCAAAACTCCCACAAAAGATGACATTGCGATGGTAACGGTAGCCATAGGACCTGCAAGTGACATATCGAGATGCAGTGTTTCTGAAAACAATGTTGGCAACCAGTTTTTGGCCGCCCATCCAGGCAGACTCGGAGCCGAGAAATAAAATAGTAAAACCCAAAAAGATATATTCCCGAACAAGATGCCCAGTCCCTTGAACATTTGCCTAAATTCTGTTCCCATCGATAATTTTTGGGAGGGATCATGAACATACCCTTTCTTTTCTTTTATGAAAAAGATCAGCACAATACTGTAAATAACACCAATCAGACCGACAGAATGAAAGGTAAAATGCCAAGAAAAATGTTCAGAAACAGTAGCGCCAAATCCACCCAGCGCTTGCCCTAAGTATATTCCAGTAGTATGAATGGCTATAGCAAAAGAACGGGTGTTGCCTTGATGGTAGTCGGCTATCAATGATAAAGCGGCAGGAATATAGAAAGCCTCGCTGACACCCATAACCGCACGTAATACATATATTTGATTGAAAGTAGTGGCGTAACCCATGGCCATCGTAACACCCGACCAGACAAAGAGACTGCAAACAATCATGTTTTTTCGGTTCATCCTGTCTGCAATAATACCGGAAATTGGGCTCATTAAGGCATAAATCCAAAGGAAAATAGCCATTAGGCGGCCAAAGTTTTCGGCCTTGGCCAACTCTGGAATATCAAGCATCATTGCCGGTTTCATCGTAGAAAGCATCTGGCGATCCAGATAATTTAACAATGCCACAAACCACAATAACCCTACAACTATCCAAGGATACGATTTCTTTTCACTCAATTTTGCAATCATACTATCTTTACTATAATTATTAATTTAGATTTAATTATTTTATTCTTTATCCAATATTGTCTGTCGTTTTGCCGCCCACTTTTTGCAGAACAGTCAGAGACTGATTTACACATTCTCAAAGTTGAAGCTTTTGTGGAGCGGGTTTATATTCCTAATTTATAAATTTATTTACTTGTTTTTTCAGCAGCTTTTTTTGCTTTTATGGCATCAGTGAAAGCTTTATACATTTGCTTCCAGTTGCGGCCATTGTTGTTTAGATACTGCTCCGATTTAGTTTTATAAATTTCGAAGATGGCAGATATTTGTTTCATACTCTTATAATCGACAGCTTGTTCGCGGGCTTGTTTCATATACTTGAGAATAGTTTCCTCTTCCAAGGTTGTCATGTCCGGAACAATGGATTTGTAACCTGCCATAGTAAATTGAACCTTTCCAATAGTATATTTATCCAAGATAAGTTCCACCTGTTCTTCTTTCAGCTCTTTGCGGAGTCCTGTCATCAGATTTTCATGCACTGTTTTTGGCATGGATGACTGAGCAATAATCTGTCGGTCCAGGTCGCTGAGTTGTTGTCCAGTTGTTGGATTAATTCCTGCAGGCACGGTAGTGCCGAGATGTTCGTTGTTCCAGTCGCGAACCGCTTTCAAATGTGTAATTATTACTGTCTGGAGTCTCTGTACTTTTGCGGCATCGTTCAAATTCAAGGAAGCAACCCATTCGGCAGCTTTCTTTTCTTGCTCCTGATTAGAATTGGCTTGTTTTTCTTCTTGGGTCAATTCCTTTTTCTGGGTTTGCTTAGAGTCAGTTTGTTCCTGTGCTGAAGTAGTATTCGAAAGGAATAATGCAAATAATGCTACTGTTAAGATGATTTTATTTTTCATGGGGTTAATTAAAATTTAGTGTTTTTTATAAATGTAAAGATGGGTAGGGATTGTAAATTTGCATTTGTGTTACAAAATTAAATCTCTTCAAGGGTCAAATATTTTTTCCATCCTAATCTTTTGTAGTAAACAAAAAATAGAAATACAGGAAGAAATAAAAATGTTGAATATCTATAGTTAATTGTCATTTTCAAAATAAAATGAAGTGCAAAAATTCCTATTGTAATTCTCCATATCCATTTTATGTTTTTAAATCCGACAACTTTTAAGGTTGTATTTTTATTTTCGGCTGTTTCAATTGTAATTTCTAGACTATAAAACTGACCAATTTTTATGTTGATTAAGTGTCGTCCGTTCGTTATGCTGATTTCTTTAATTTCACCATCAGAAATAATACCCGCTTTTTGTTTGTCAATATAGATTTCATAATCCTTAGTTCTATTTTCGCCAGGTGGTCTTTTAATTGTAATTATTGCCATTATTTAATTTTTGTCTTGCTTCGGTTACATTTCCCTTAAATACAATCATTTTTTCTTACAAAACTTAAAAGGCTAGTTCGGTATTTCAAACTAGCCTTTTGTTTTTTATTGTTGAATGTTTCTGGGGTTTGCGTTAGGGATGGGAGCGGCATCCTTTTATGGAGCGATAGCGGAATAAAAGATATAGCGTACAGCCCGACCCTTGTGGGAACGCCCCAATAATCATCAGTTTTTATTCATACAATGCCTTGTAAGTGGAGCAAGCTCTATAATCAGAAGATTCTGGATCCATACCAAAAGAAGCCCAAGCACTTGGTCTGAAAATCTTTTCTTCGGGAACATTGTGCATGTTTACCGGGATTCGGAGCATGGCCGCCAAAGTGATTAAATCAGCACCAATATGTCCGTAAGTAAAGGCGCCGTGATTGGCTCCCCAATTGGACATCACGCTATAGACATCTTTGAATGGGCCTTTACCCGTTAAGTTAGGGACAAACCAAGTTGTTGGCCAAGTTGGATTGGTTCTTTCATTGATAGTATTATGGACATCTTCAGGAAGTTCAATAGTTTTTCCTTCAGCGATTTGCAATACGGGTCCGATGCCTTTCACGATATTGATTCGGCACATGGTTACCGGCATTTCTCCTTTAGTTTTGAAAGTGGAAGAATAGCCACCGCCTCTAAAATATTCCAGCATTCCTGGTCCCCAAGTGGTGTTTTCTAAACATTTATCCGCTTCACTTTCGGTGATATTCCACCAAGGTTTCATCGCTGGTTTTCCGTCTATGGTTTGTTCGCCTGTTCCGTCCAATGCAGAAGCACCGGAATTAATAAGATGTATAAAACCGTTGGCAGCGTCTCCTTTAAGTTCGTGACCGGTAACTCTTTTCACGGCTTCAGGACTCCAATAGGTTCTCACATCGCTAAAGATTTGGGCTGCACCTGTCAATAAATGACCAAACAACATTGAAATTCCGTTCAAACTGTCATTTTCTGTAGCGAGCATAAAAGGTTGTCTGATGCCGTTCCAGTCAAAGGATGAGGTCAAAATGGCTTCCATAAAATCGCCATTCGGCAAATGGTCTGTCCATTGTCTTTGCCCTTGGAAACCGCCTGAAATGGCATTTCTTCCCAAGGCTTCTTCGCCATATCCTAATGCTTTTAGTTTAGGATTTCCAATCATCAAATCACGACCGATTAATGCCATTTTGACTACAAATTCCCAATCCTTGTCTAATTCGGCTCTTGATTTTTGTCTGTTCTCAGGATTGTAATCTTTTCCTTCTTTGCATTTTTCTTTTGTCCAGGCAAAGGCTTTTTCATATTCTTCCTTGTCGTAGATTTCGTGTTCGATTCTTCGGGAGAATTCGGTCATGTCAATGTTTTCACAACGCATTCCTAAGTAGCTTTCAAAGAAATTAGGATCAATGATAGAACCCGCTATTCCCATGGAAACGGCTCCCATTGATAAATATGATTTTCCTTTCATCGTGGCTACTGCCAAACCGGCTTTTCCAAAAAGCAATAATTTTTCTTGCACATCGGCAGGAATACTGGTGTCATCGCTGTCTTGAACATCTCGACCATAAATACCAAATGCGGGAATCCCTTTTTGATTGTGACCCGCCAAGGCTGCAGCCAAATAAACAGCTCCCGGGCGTTCGGTTCCATTGAAACCCCAAATTGCTTTTGGAATCATTGGATCCATATCGATGGTTTCGCTGCCATAGCACCAACAAGGCGTTACGGTTAAACTCAAGCCAACACCTTCTCTCGAAAACTTGTCGGCGGAAGCGGCCGCTTCGGCAACGCCTCCAATGCAGGAATCCGAAATAACACATTCCACTTTACTGCCATCGGCATGTCTTAAATTTTTTTCGAGGAAATCGGCGGCGATTTTCGCCATATTCATGGTGGATTCTTCAAGCGATTCTCTTACGCCGTCCAATCTTCCGTCAATTACGGGTCTGATTCCTATTTTGGGTAACTGTCCAATTAAATTTTTATAATTCATTATATTATTTTTTAATTTTTAGTTTATTTTCTTTCGGTTTAAATATTTGATAAATAAGTTATCAATTAAATAGTCGTTTATTATTCGGGAAGTTGACTTGAAATAGGTTGTTTTACTTTATGTCCAAATACTCCAAAATAAAGGATTATTAAAAAACAAACTAAAGGAATGATGTATCCGGCTTGGATATCATCGTGTTTGATGTCAATTAAAGTTCCCATTCCGTAAGGAAGTATCGCACCACCTACAATTGACATTACCAACCATGACGAACCTGTCTCGGTATTGGATTTTAATCCTACCAGACCCAAAGAGAAAATCGTTGGAAACATGATTGACATAAAAAATCCAATGCCGCCTAATGCATAAATTATATAAATTCCTGATCCGTAAATAGCAACCAAGCAAAGAAAAACGCTTATTACACAATAGATGGAAAGCAATATATAATCTTTGACGAATTTTAAAAAGAATGTTCCGCTAAATCGACCCGCCATAAACAAGAAACCATAAATACCAAGGTAATAAGCGGCTGTTTTTTCATCTAACCCGGCTTCTTTTTGAGCTATTCGAACAAAAAAACTGGTTACACAAACTTGTGCTCCCACATAAAAAAACTGTGCTACAACTGCCCAACTTAAATGAGAAAACTTTAATACAGAGAAAAATCCAGGTTTAACTTCGACCTCAGTATGTTGTGGTTTCATCGAAGGCAAATGCATGAAATAAAACAAGATGGCCACCAAAACCAAAATACTTCCCAAAATGATATAAGGCAATTTTACGGCTGCAGCTTCTTCCAAAAAATAAGCAGCTTTTGTTGCTTCTGGCATGGCTGTCATTTGTTCTGCCGAATAGTTGACTCCCGAGAGTATAAAAATGCCTCCCAAAAAAGGAGCTATGGTTACGGCCAAACCATTAAACGAAGCGGCCAAATTCAATCTATTGGAAGACGATTCTGGAGGGCCTAATATGGCTGCATAAGGATTGGCACTGGTTTCAAGAATTGTCAATCCACAACCAATTACAAATAAAGCAAATAAGAAAAGTTCGAAGTTTGTGCTATTCGCAGCTGGCACAAAAAGAAATGCTCCTGCGGCAAAAACTAATAAACCAGTAATAATACTGTTTTTATAACCTATTTTTTTGATAATAAGCCCAGCTGGAATAGCCATTATAAAATAGGCAAAAAAGATGGACGTATCTATCAATGTAGATTGTCTGTTGTTGAGTTGGCAAGCTTTTTTTAAATGTGGAATCAAAATACCGTCTAGACCGTGCGCCATTCCCCAAAGGAAAAACAAGCTGGTAATTAAAATAAAAGGCAAAAGGTATTTTTTTCCAGCTCCTACTCCTTTTTCTGTTGGCACTTCATGTTGATCGCCCATTTGGTTCGTTACTTGCATGATTATATTTTTTGGTTTAAGGGTAATTTCTTTTTTACTAATAACAGATGATCACACACCAATACCACTTCGCCTCTTTGGTTAATGATTTCAACGTGTTCTGTTACGGTGCCCATTTCGGGTCTTTTTGCTTCTCCTTTTTCGGAAATGGTGATTTCGGAATGGATGGTGTCGCCTATGTGTACGGGTTTCACAAATCGCATTCTGTCATATCCTTTGGAAAATGCTTCTGGATTAATTTCGGATGCGGTCAAGCCAATACCAATGCTGAAAACCATGGTTCCATGGGCAATACGCTGACCAAAAGGTTGTGTCTTACACCATTCTTCGTCCATATGATGCGGAAAAAAATCTCCCGTGTGGCCTGCATGAACTACAAAATCGGTTTCGGTAATGGTTCTGCCTAATGTTACTCGTTTATCGTCGATTTGATACTCTTCGAAAAATGTGGATTTAAAATACATATTTTTAAGTGTTGTTTTGTTAACCAAATAAGGAATATATGGTCATTTAAGTTTTTTACTGTTATATTTCAGCTTATACGACTTTATATTCCTTATGTAGTTTAAATTGTGTTATTATGTTTTTTACAATATTTTAAGCGAATCGTATTTTTATAATTCATCTAAGGAAACGCCGCCATTTTTATTACTGATGTAACAAGCCTCAACCACTTTCATGGTTTCTAAAATGTCTTGCACACTTGTATGTAAGATTTGATCAGAGCCTTCTTTAAAGCGCATCAAATTTGACATGGTGCCGATAAAAGCCTCCGGAAACCAAGAACCTTCGAGCTCGATTTTTTTCCATTCATATTCTTTCTCATTGCCTTCAAGGGGTAGCGCATATTCAAATGAGTCTTGCAATCCGTCAGGATAATTCATCAACAAGCCCATCTTAGCTTTTATTGCTCCTTTTGTCCCTTCCCATTTAATATAACTTTCTTCATGTTTAGGGCCAAAATGATGATCGTGATTGGTATTAATTACCACATGCATAGTTTCGCCATAATCCAAAATAATACTAGACCTACTCGAAGATAATTTTTTTAACGGATGTTTGGCTGTTTTTGCCATCACGCTTTTAGGATTTCCTAAAAACGAACGAATACAATCGATATAATGCACACTATGAAAAAGGATTTCCAATCTTGGATGTTCCTTGATAAGTGGGAACAATTCCCATGGGGTATTAACGGTAACTTTGAATTCTAAGTCGTATAATTCTCCAATAATTCCTTGGTTGATAATATGTCTGGCTGCACTGACAAAAGAGGCAAAACGCAATTGAAAATTTATCGCCGCCACTAATTTTTTTCTTTCGCAAACGGCTACAATTTCACGGGCCTGTGCTAAATCATTACCCATTGGTTTTTGAATAAGTACTGCAGCACCATCTGGCAATTGTTCTAATATTTCTATGTATTGATCGGGAAGAACCGTAATGTCATAAACAGCATTTTCGGGTGCATTTTTTACTGCATCGGCAACGTTTTCAAAAACATGGTCTATTTTGAATTTTTGGGCAAGATCATGTGCTTTTGAAAGTGTTCTGTTTGTAATACCAAAAACTTTAAACCCAGCCATTTCATAGGCAGGCAAATGGGCATCTTTCACAATTCCACTGGCTCCAATAATGATTATTGGTTGTTGCGTTTTAGGTAATAATGGTTTATAAGGGATATTCATGTTTTTTTAAATAATTTTTTGAATAGTATTTTGCGTTTCTTCCAAGAGTTCTCCAGATGGAATATCGCTTTCTAATGCTTTAAGTACCATTTTGTCTATCAATTCGGCAATTTTCGGCCAAACGGGGGTTTGTGGTAACGTTAAAGCGTGTTCATGAAGCATTCCTAATTTGTGATAAAAAGGAATAGTCTCATTAATTTCGGGATCATTCCAAGTGGATTTGCGACAGCCAATTCCTCCTTCTTCCGTTAATAATTTATCACCTTCAGGTGTGGTGGCAAATCGTAGAAAATCATATGCCAGCTTTTGATGCTTGCTTCCTGCGCCAATAGTATACAGCCAATACACATTCAGCGAAGCTGTTTTGTTGTTTTTATCGTGGGGAAGTTCCGTAATGTCTACTTTGCCTTTCACTTTTGATTCCTCGATTACTTCACACATCGATGCAAAACCAAACCAATTGATTGCCAAAGCAGCTTCTCCTTTGGCGAAAGCCATTCCCGCTTCTACGGAACCAAAATCTTTTGATTTGGGATGAACAGCATTTTTATTATTGACTATGTTTCTGTAATAATCTAAAGCTTCAACTGCCGCGGAGTGGTTGATGTCAATTTGATTTTGAGCATTTAATAATGATCCTCCTCTGGTCCATAATTGCAAGCAAAAATCAAAAACCATGTTGTGACCGTCAGAATAATTTGCAAAAACGCAGCCATAAAGGTTTTCTTCTGGCCTGTTGAAAAACTCCGCTATTTGGGTAAATTCTGCCCATGTTTTTGGAGGATGCAATTCATAGCCAAATCGTTTTTTGAAATTTTGCTGTTCAGCAGTATTTTCAAATAAATCTTTTCTGAAAATCAAACATTCCGGTCCATCATGAAAAGGTAATCCATATGTTCCGTTGTTAATTTGTTGTAAATTCAGCAAAGATTGATGCCATCCGTCAGGATAGTTTTGAGGGGGATTTTGAGCAATGAATGGCGTTAAATCTTGAACTGCTTTTTCATTTACAGCTTCAAATATCCAATCGGTATTCATGTGTGCAATATCCCAGTTTCCGTTTTTTAAGCCTTTATTTGTGATAGTTTCTTCATACAAGTCATGCAATTCCAAAGGAATCATTTCAGCTTCAATACGTATGTTATTTTCTTGGCAAAATAAATCCCATAGCTTTTGTAACGTGCTTTCAAAAGGTCCGAATTTTCTAACTGCTATTCTTATTTTTTCCATTAGCAATTAATAAATTCTTTTAAAATCTTCTCATTATCCTGTCCTAATTTTGGGGAACCTTTGGTTGAAGTAAAAAATTCACCATCTATTTTGATTGGGCATCTTGTAGTTTTATACGAATAGCCATCTATCATTTGAACTTCCTGTACGAAATCTAAAACTTTAAAACCTTCTTCTGTAAACAATTGTTGGTAGTTTAATACACTCGCACACCAAATATCTGCAGGTTCCAAAATACCCAACCAAAATTCAGTATTCTGAGTAAGTAGGTGAGTGGCTAGAATATTCTTAATTTCGTCTCTTAAACCAAATTTATTCTCAGGAAATTGCAAAAGTGCCTCGCATTTTAAAAGCGCAGCCAAAACCGGAATAGACCCCATTGCCAAAGCTAAATAGCCATTATTGGTTTTGTAGATTCCATAAGGTGCTCCTAAATACGCATGCGCATTGTTGCTTTTTGTTCTTACGGGTAATTGGCCACCGTCATTAAAATAGGTAGTAATGGTTTCAAACTGAAAATCAAAAGCAGATTCCAGCATACTCACCTGAACCATTGCCCCAATATTATGAACAGCTTTTCTATACAATGCCGCTAAAATTCCTTGTGCCAAATGGGCTCCAGCCAGCATATCTACAATCGATAAACCCATTGGTACCGGTCCATCATCTTGATTTCCGCTTAACCATGTTAAGGCGGTTAAAGATTGTAATAATAAATCCTGTCCAGGTAAATCTTTTAATTCGGATTTTGTACCGTAGCCAGAAATTTCTGCATAGACTACGTTTGGATTAATTTCTTTTACGTCATCATAACTTAAGCCCACTCGTTCCATCACTCCAGGTCTGAAATTATGCATCACCACATCTGCTTTGGCCAACAGTTTTTTTAATTTTTCGAGTTCAGCGGGCTGTTTAAAATCTATGGCAAACGATTCTTTGTTTCTGTTGATGGTATGAAATACGGAAGATTCTCCATTCATTATCAAATCAGAAGTATATAAGGTTCGGCAGATGTCTCCAGTGCCGGGTTTCTCAATTTTTATAACACGAGCTCCTAAGTCAGCTAATCGCAAACTGGCTGATGGGCCTGAAAGAAACTGGCTAAAATCTACTATTAAATAATCTTCTAATGGTTTCATCTACTCGTTTAAAAATTGTTCATGTATTATTAAATTATCCTCTCCAACTTTTGGGGCAGCTTTAGTGTTAACTAAAATTTCACCGTCCAATTGAATAGGACTTCTGGTTGTGACCAATGTTTCTCCCGCTGAATTTTTTACCGTTTGTTTCAATTGCAAATCATTCACAAAAGACTGATTGTCCAGGTCATCATAATTTAAGACTTTTCCGCACCAAACACCTTTACTTTGCAATAAATCCAGCCAATGTTCGGAGGTTTGTGTACTTAGTCTGGCGCTCAACAATTCTCTTATTTCATTCCTCGAAGCAAACCATTGGTGCTTGTCGGCGTATTTTTCTAAATTAATTTCCAATAGATTTCCAATGCAAAGCAAGTCGCCCATTGCTAGGGATATATAGCCATTTTGAGTTTGGTAAACGCCATAAGGAGCGCTTAGAAAGGCATGCGCACTTCCTTTAACATCTCCTCTTTCAGGCAATTGTCCGCCATCATTCAAAAAGGAGGTAATCGATTCGAACTGAATATCCAAAACAGATTCAAGTAAACTCACTTCTACCAAAACTCCTTTTCCTGTTTTTGCTCTTTTGAGTAATGCGGTTAAAATTCCTTGTACAAAATGATTGCCACACATTAAATCGGCCACAGCTAAACCAAAAGGAACTGGTCCTTGACTTTTCCTGCCGCTTAACCAACTTAGGCCCGATAGCGATTGTAACAGTAAATCTTGTCCCGGTTTTTTAGCCCATGGACCCTTCTCGCCGTAACCAGTAATTGTTCCATAGATTATTTTGGGATTAATAGCTAATGCATCCGCAAAGGTTAAACCTATTTTATCCATTACGCCCGGTCTGAAATTATGGGTCATAATATCAGCCTTGGCGATGAGTTTTTTCACTAAAGCTAAATCTTCAGGATTCTTAAGATCGGCAGCAAACGATTCCTTATTTCTATTGATGGTGTGAAACAATAAACTGCTTTCGTCAACAAAAAGATCTTTTATGCTGAGTTGTCTGCATGCTTCGCCTTTTATAGGGCGTTCAATTTTTATTACTCTTGCTCCTAAATCGGCTAATTTTAATCCCGCTGACGGGCCTGCCAAAAACTGGCAGAATTCTAATACTACTAATCCTTCTAATGGTTTCATGTAGTTTGTAAGTTTAAAGACTTCACATAAAGCGCATTTAATTCTTCTAAAACAACGTCTTCGTTTCCGCCATTCATCAAGTAATCACGAACAACATCGCCGGCATGATCTTGAAAATACATGTGTCCGGAATATCTTGGACGCAAGAAAGCTCTTTCTAAGGCTGGCAAAGTATTTTTAAAATAGTCGTGGGTCAATTGATTGATTCTGTCGCTTTTCCATGCTTGTAGGTGACCTGGTTGTCCGCCATTGTCAGCAAATATATTTTGTTGCACTTGCGATGAAGCTGTGAATTCAGCATATTTAATTGCTTCGGGAATATGTTCACTAAATGAAGAAACCGCTAAACCTGTGCCGCCCAAAGAGCTAATCATAGGTTGGTTGTTTAGACTTACCAAATCATAAAAATGAAGCAGTTTTCTACTGTATCCTATTCTGGAATAATTGGAATATCCATATGCAAAAGGGCAATAGGCTATTTCGTCCGAGTTTACCATGGCTTCATACACCTGAATGGGATTCCTGTTAAAATTAGCAACATCAATTAATTGTGCTAATTCTCTAAACATTCGTAATGCCTTTTTTCCTGTTTCTGGAGAAATCACTTTTTCTTCAGATTGAAACGGAGCTTCGCCAAGACTGCAGCAATACATATAGAAACTCATTAAGACATCAACTGGAATTCCGGCAAAAGCTACCAATCCTTTTTTGGCTAAAGCCAATAAATCGGCATAAGTTTGAGGAACTTTTAATCCTTGTTTCTCTAAAATATCCAATCGCGCCGCTGCTACCGGAGTTGCCGCATCAATTGGTAACGCCCATAGTTTATCGCTAAAAACATAGCTTCCATAAGAACGGCCAACGGTATTTATTTCTTGATCTTTTATGTATTCAGCAGAAAGGTAATCCGATAGCGGGAGGATGGCATTTGTTTGTGCTCCAAAACCCGTCCATGGATGGTCAATAACCAGCAGGTCGAATCTTTTGGCTAAATCTTCTATTGAAGCATCAGCAAATTCTTGTAAACTTCTTTTTTCCCAGCTAATCTCGATTCCTGGATTTAGTTCGGTAAAACGCTGAGCTGTTGCTACCATTGGTAACAAGCCTCTGGTGTGATTCCAAGTTATTCCTTTTAATCTCTTCATTTTATTTCTTGTAATTAGTATTTATAGTGTCACTTTAGATGTAAAAAAGTCAAAATGACAATTACAAATGTAAAAATAAGATTGGATTGTGCAACACTTACAAATGTAAATAAGACACTTTAGTGTGCGGGAGTTTATGGTTTTGTTTTGTTTTGATCCCTTCCAAAGCCTCCAAACTGTCCTTAGGATAGAAAGTCATAAAGGTTAAATGAATGATTTTTTCTCCTTAAAAGAGTAAATTCCTGTTTTTATTGTAAAAATAATGCGCTTTACTGGTCTGATTTTGTGGAATATATAATTTCAACTACGGTCCGAATTGTTTAAATTAGCTAATTTTATGTAAATTTTATCTTTAACATTTATTTTCTAAAATGTTTAATTTAACAATGTTTTTTTTATATTATATGTTTATTTATGCTGTATATTTAAAATATTATTTAAAAAGTTTGGAATATAAATATTATAAAGTATATTTGTGCAATCGATTACATTACCTATTAATTCAATTTAGATTTCTTGCTAAACCGGTCTAATAGATTAATTTTAAGGCTAGTATTTATTTTTAATATGAAGTTGGATTTATTGCAACTTTTTTAGTGAATCAAGATGTAATCAAAACTAATTTAATATTTAATTTTCTATAAATAATTGAAACTATGAACGAAACAAATAAAGGTATTGGTAATTACCGTTGGTCAATTTGTGGTTTGCTCTTTTTTGCAACTACCATCAATTACTTGGACAGACAAGTGCTCTCTTTGACATGGAGCGATTTTATTGCACCTGAATTCCACTGGACCAATAACGATTATGGAAATATTACGGCCTTATTTTCAATATTTTATGCAGTATCTTTATTATTTGCAGGAAGATTTGTAGATTGGTTAGATACCAAAAAAGGATTTCTTTGGGCTATTGGAATATGGTCTATAGGAGCTTGTTTACATGCATTTTGCGGTATTGCAACAGCAGGGATAATAACAGGCGAATGGTTTCTTGGTTTTGAAGGAGCAAAAGAAGTAATTCGTAATGTAAATGATACTGGGATGGTAATTAACGTGAGTGTTACCTTATTTATTTTTGCTCGTTTTGTTTTGGCAGTAGGTGAGGCTGGGAATTTTCCTGCCGCTATTAAAACTACAGCTGAATATTTTCCTAAAAAAGACAGAGCATTCTCTACCAGTATCTTTAATGCTGGTGCTACTGTTGGGGCATTGGCTGCTCCAATTTCCATTCCATTTATTGCAAAATCTTTTGGTTGGGAAATGGCGTTTATTATTATAGGAGCCTTAGGTTTTGTTTGGATGGGATTTTGGGTTTTTATGTATGATAAACCTGAAAACCATACAAAAGTTAGTGCTGCTGAATTAGAATATATCCAGCAAGATGACATTGCTGATAGTAAACTAGAAGGATACGTGCCCGAAACTGCTACCAAAGTATCTCTTATGGATTGTTTTAAGTATAAACAAACTTGGGCTTTCGCTTTTGGTAAGTTTATGACAGATGGTGTGTGGTGGTTTTTCTTATTCTGGACGCCTGCATATTTAAGTTCTGTTTACGGAATGGATTCTACAGAAGCCGCTTTGCCACTATTTGTTCTGTACATGATTACTTTGCTTTCTATCATCGGAGGTTGGTTGCCAACTTATTTTGTTGAAAAGAAAGGAATGAATCCATATGAAGGTAGAATGAGAGCCATGTTGATTTTTGCATTCTTCCCATTATTAGCCTTAATAGCACAACCTTTGGGACATATTAGCTATTGGTTGCCGGTAATTATAATTGGTATTTCAGGTGCAGCTCACCAATCTTGGTCGGCTAATATCTTTACAACAGTTGGAGACATGTTCCCTAAAAAAGCAATCGCTACCATTACTGGTATTGGTGGTCTGGCTGGTGGTATTGGTTCTACTATGATCAACAAAGGTTCAGGATTATTATTTGATTATACCAAAGAAACTAATATGGCTTTTATGGGCTTTCAAGGGATTGAAGCTGGATATTTTATCATTTTCTCCATTTGTGCGGTTTGTTACTTAACAGGTTGGGTTGTAATGAAATCATTAGTTCCTAAATATGCTCCAATTACGGATTTGTAATATTAGTTCATTATAAGCCGCTTTTTACTGATTGAAAACTTAGAGTATGCCTATTGGGTACTATTCTGAGGCTTAAACCTATACTTTATATTTAGTGAAAAAAGGCTTGTTTTCAATTCAACTTAATGGATTGAAATAAAAATTTGAATCGCAATAATTTTCAATAAAATCAAATTTGCAGTAAAATAGAATCTCACAGAAACAAATTAAATTTAGATAAATAAAGTAATTAATTATTATATGGATCCAATTTTTATCATTTTAATAGGAACTTTAGTAGTCCTTTTTTGTATCATCGTATTAAAACTACATGCTGTTATTTCTTTGTTACTCGCAGCTTTAGTTACCGGTTTGCTGACTTCTTCAGACCTTATTTATGAATATGCGATTCATAAAGGAATGTCAATTCAAGATTCTCAGTCGTTGTCAAACGAGGGAATCGGAAAACGATTAGCGGATGCTTTTGGGAATACCAGTGGAAAAATAGGAATTTTAATCGCTTTAGGTTCTATTATTGGAGCTTGTTTGATGAAAAGTGGGGGTGCTGAACGCATTGTGCGCAGTTTCTTGGGATTGTTTGGAAAGAAGAATGCTTCATTGGCTTTAATGTGTGGTAGTTTTTTATTGGCAATTCCAGTATTCTTTCAAACTGTTTTTTATCTGATGCTGCCTTTGATAAAAAGTTTAGGAATCCATAGTCCTAAAAAATACAGTCTTTATTTAATGATGGTTATTGCCGGCGGAGTTATGGCTCATTCCTTAGTGCCGCCAGCTGCAGGACCATTGTTTGTTGCTCAAGCCTTAGGTATTGATACCGGAACCATGATAATGGGAGGGTTCATTGTTGGGATATTCACTAGTTTGTGTGGGTATGTTTATGCACTTTGGGCTAATAAAAAATGGAATTTACCTATGCGTGATACTCCAGATATCAGTATTGAAGATCTGAAAACTTTAGCCGAAAAAGACAATTCAGAATTACCGGGTTTATGGATTTCTGTTATGCCAGTCATACTGCCCTTAGTTTTAATTACGGTCAATACTTTTTCTGAAATGTCAAGCAAAGTAGATCAGGCCAGTTTGAGTTCGTTTGAAAAGTACTGGAATTCGGCTTTTGCTGTTTTAGGGGATCCTAATATTGCATTAGCAATTTCTGCAGCAATAGCGGTATTTTTATTATGGTCAAGGTTGAAGGATACTAAGAGTTTCCAAAAAGTAATCACCGAATCTATAAGTAGTGCGGGAGTGATTATCCTTATAACCACTTCAGGAGGTGTATTTGGAAAGATGCTGGAACAGACAGGAATCGGAATTAGTTTAAGTGGTTTGGCAGCAAGTTATCAGATGGCTGTTTTGCCTTTAGCATTTTTTATAACGGCTGCAGTTCGAACGGTACAAGGTTCAGCAATGGTTGCGATGGTAACAGCTGCAGGAGTTATGAGTGGTATTAGTAGCGCAGGTCTGGAATTTAATCCAGTTTATGTTGCCTTGGCTATAGGTTGTGGTTCTAAAATATTCACTTGGATGAATGACAGCGCTTTCTGGATTGTAACCGAAATGTGTGCGATGGAAGAAAAGGAAACGATTCGTCATTTTTCTTTTCTGTCAATGGTTATGGGATTTTCGGGTTTAATTCTAATTATGATTCTTTCAAAATTTTTACCTTTTATTTAAATGCAAGCAACAAATAACATAGTAATTAAAACTACTCCATTAGATAATGTTGGCATTGTGGCTAATACTCTTGGTTTAGCTGAAGGAACTTTAATTCAAGACGGAATAAAGCTGTTGCAGTATATTCCATCAGGACATAAAGTTGCATTATCCGATATAAATAAGGGAGGAGAAATTATCCGATACGGTCAAACTATTGGATATGCAAATAAATTAATAAAGCAAGGAGAATGGATAGAGGAGTCTAAAATGGACTTGCCGAATCCACCTGATTTGAAATTTATTTCCTTATCAGAGAACAGTATTCCTGTTGTAGAACCTTTGGAAGGATATACTTTCGAGGGGTTTCGAAATTCAGACGGCAGCGTCGGTACCAAGAATGTTTTAGGTATCACTACCAGTGTTCAATGTGTGGCTGGTTTAACCGAACATCTGGTTAAGAAAATTAAACAAGAATTACTTCCCTTATATCCAAATGTAGATGATGTTGTAGCACTCAATCATTCTTATGGATGTGGTGTTGCTATTAATGCTCCTGCAGCAATTGTTCCAATTAGGACCATTAAGAATATTGCAGCAAATCCAAATTTTGGAGGAGGAATAATGATTATAGGATTAGGATGTGAAAAATTAAGGCCTGAAAGTCTTTTGCCTGAAAACAATGACGATTCTGATGAAATTTCTAGTATAACTTATATGCAAGATGAATCCTTTCATGGATTTAATGATATGGTGAAGGGACTTATGAAAACTGCCGAAACCCATTTAAAAAGCTTAAACAAACGTAAAAGAGAAACTTGCCCTGCCTCAGATTTAGTGGTAGGAATGCAATGTGGAGGAAGTGATGCCTTTTCTGGTTTGACAGCTAATCCAGCTGCAGGTTTTGCTACAGATTTAATAGTTCGGGTGGGCGGAAGCGTTATGTTTTCCGAAGTAACCGAAGTTAGGGATGCCATTCATTTATTAGTCCCAAGAACAATAAATCCTACAGTGGGAAGAGCGCTTTTGGATGAAATGAAATGGTATGATGATTACCTTTTGCAAGGTCAGGTGGATCGAAGTGCTAATACAACACCGGGTAATAAATTAGGCGGTTTAAGTACAATAGTGGAAAAAGCGTTGGGTTCTATTGCAAAATCAGGGAAAAGTCCAATAGTAGACGTACTTGGACCTGGTGAAAAAATTCGTAAAAAAGGATTGTCTTTTGCTGCAACACCCGCCAGTGATTTTGTTTGTGGTACACTGCAATTGGCATCAGGTATGAATATGCATGTATTTATGACCGGCAGAGGAACACCTTATGGTTTGTCGATGGTGCCCGTTATTAAAGTGGGATCAAATTCTAAATTAAGTCAAAGATGGTTTGATTTAATTGATTTGGATGCAGGACAGATAGCATCAGGTGAAAAAACAATTGAGGAAATGGGTTGGGAATTATTTTTCTTAATTCTGGATGTAGCCAGCGGAAAGAAAAAAGTTGCCTGCGATATATTAGGATTGCACAATGATTTGGTTTTGTTTAATCCAGGACCACTGACATAGAAATTGAATATAAATTTTTAAACATTATTTACAATGGAATTATCTTATACAAGAATTGAAAATGCATTACGTGATGGATTGTTATCTTTTCCAATAACGGATATGAATGAAAATGGTCAGTTTAACGCAGTCACTTTTGCCGACAGATTGGAATGGTTTGTAAGTCACGAAGTTTCGGCTGTTTTTGTAGCAGGGGGAACAGGTGAATTTTTTTCCTTGTCAAAGGAAGAATACAAACAAATCGTTGGGGTAACCTCTAAAATTATTAATGGAAGAGTACCAACTGTTTCAAGTGTTGGAAGAAGTATTCCCGAAGCCATAGAATTTGCAAAAATAGCAGAAGAGGCCGGAATTGATGCTTTACTTCTAATGCCGCCTTATTTAACAGAATGTCCTCAAAGCGGAATAGTGGAGTACGCCAAAACGATAATGCAAAACACAAAATTACCGGTGATTTATTACAACCGCGGTAATGGGATATTGTCAGGCGAACAGATAAAAAAATTGGCAGATTTATGTCCAAATTTTATCGCTTTGAAAGACGGGACCGGAAACATAGAAGAATTAAACGTTACAATTAAATCTATTGGAAGTCGCTTAGTTTATATTGGAGGCGTACCAACCGCAGAAATTATTTCGGAAGCGTATCTGTCAATTGGGGTAAATACGTATTCTTCAGCAGTATTTAATTTTGTTCCAAAACTGGCAAATCATTTTTATAAGTCCCTTAGAGCGGGGGATACTGAAAAAGTAAACCGTATAGTAAAAGAATTTTTTGTTCCTTTTATTCGCTTGAGAAGTAAAAACCAAGGCTATTCTGTGAGTTTGATTAAAGCGGGTTGTCAATTAATAGGCAAAAGTGCGGGAGATGTTCGTGCGCCATTAATTATGCCTTCAGCGGAGGAGTTATTGGAACTTCAAAAAATTATTGATAAAGAAGAAGAACTTCTGAATTAATATAATGTCTCTCTCAAAAAGCTAATTTTTATTTAACCGCTGCTATTTTCAGAAGTTAATAAATCCTATAAAAAAATACAAATGAGTAATCTCGAAAAATTCTACGCAGTAAATCCTACCAACAATGAATTATTGGACGGAGCGTTTATAAACTCAACGGAAAGCCAGATTGATGCTGCAGTAGAAAAAGCTACTAAAGCTTTTGATGTTTACAGAAAGAAAGATAAAAACAGTATCGCTAATTTCTTAGAGCGTATTGGTGAAGAAATTTTAAACCTTGGAGATGCTCTTCTAGAAAGATGTCATTTGGAAACTGCATTGCCATTGGCAAGGTTACAGGGTGAAAGAGGAAGAACTATTGGTCAATTAAATTTATTTGCTTCCGTTGTAAGGGAAGGTTCTTGGGTAGACGCTCGTGTTGATACGGCTATTCCGGATAGAGCTCCGTTACCTAAATCAGATATCCGACATATGTTACTGCCTTTGGGTCCTGTAGCAGTATTTGGAGCGAGTAATTTTCCCTTGGCATTTTCTGTAGCAGGAGGAGATACGGTATCCGCTTTGGCAGCAGGTTGTCCTGTTGTTGTAAAAGCGCATCCCGCACATCCTGGAACATCAGCAATGGTTGCGGGTGCTATAGAAAAAGCGATGAACGCTTGCGGAATACCTGAAGGTGTTTTCTCATTAATACAAGGGAATACCAATGCGGTAGGTGAAGCTTTAGTGAAACACCAGGGAATAAAAGCAGTTGGATTTACAGGCTCATTTAAAGGTGGAAAAGCATTATTTGATATTGCAAACACAAGATCAGAACCTATCCCAGTTTTTGCCGAAATGGGAAGTACAAATCCAGTTTTTATTTTGCCGGGTATTCTGGAAGAGAAAGCAGAAGCGATTGCAGCAGGAATGGCTGGATCAATAACGCAAGGGGTTGGACAATTTTGTACTAATCCAGGCTTGACATTTGTTCAGCAATCTGATGCTGCCGATAAATTTGTTGCGGACTTAATTTCTAAAATAAATGAAGTTCCTGCTTCAACAATGTTAACGGCAGGAATTAATGCAGCCTACGATAAAAAAATCAAAAGCACTTTGGAAATTGATACTATTGAAGTAATTGCCACTGGAAAATCAGTGGAGTCTCTAAATAGTGCCGAAGCAAGGATTTTTAAAACATCAATAGCAACATTCTTTCAAAATCAGGTATTAGCAGAAGAGAATTTTGGTCCGTCAAACATAATTGTAGAAGCGCAAACAAAAGAACAGATTCTTGATGCTGCCAGAAATCTTGAAGGACATCTTACAGCAACAATCCACGGTACTGATGCTGATTTTGTTGAATTCAGAGAATTATTTGATATCTTGGAATTAAAAGTAGGTAGGATTTTAATTAATGGCTATCCAACGGGTGTTGAGGTTTGCCATTCCATGGTGCACGGAGGACCATATCCTGCAACTACAGCTTCCCAAACAACATCAGTAGGTACAAATGCTATTAAGCGTTTTGCCAGACCAATATGTTATCAAGATTATCCGGATATGTTATTGCCTATTGCACTCAGAAATGGAAATCCCTTAAATATTTGGAGATTGGTAAATGGTAATTTAGAGAAATAAAAATTTTAAAAAAAAGGATAAAGCGAATGCTTTGTCCTTTTTTTTGTGTTTAAGAGAAATAAAATTTAAATGCTTAGTTGGTCCTGTTTTTTATAAAATAGGATAATTTTAAATAAACAAGGAATGGAGAATATAGATCTGAAATCAAAAATAATTCGTTGGGGTATAATTGGTTGCGGTAATGTAACCGAAATAAAAAGTGGGCCAGCATATCAAAAAACTAAAGGGTTTGAGCTTTCAGCTGTAATGAGACGGGATGCGCTTAAAAGTGCGGATTATGCAAAAAGACATGGGATTGACAAATCCTATTCAGATGCGGATAATTTGATTAATGATCCTGAAATTGATGCAATTTATATCGCTACTCCTCCTGATTCTCATAAATTTTATGGACTTAAAGTGGCTCAGGCCGGAAAACTATGCTGTATTGAAAAACCAATGGCACCAACGTATGAAGATAGTCTGATAATTTACAACGCATTTAAGGAAAAGGATATTCCCTTATTTGTGGCTTATTATAGACGTTCATTGCCACGGTTTAATCAAGTAAAAAAGTGGCTTGATGCTAATGAAATAGGTGATGTCAGATGCATTAGCTGGAATTTTAGCACACCGGCATCTGATGTTGATTTATCAGGGAATTACAATTGGAGGACAGATTCTAAAGTAGCACAAAGTGGTTATTTTGATGATTTAGCCAGTCATGGTTTAGACCTATTTGTGTACTTATTGGGTACCGTAAAAGCCGTATCGGGCTTTGCTGTTAATCAGCAGGGATTGTATACTGCAAATGACGCTGTAGCTGCTTGTTGGGTTCATGAATCTGGAATTACGGGAACAGGTAGTTGGAATTTTGGTTCGGGAATACGGGAAGATCATGTTCAAATTATGGGTAGTAAAGGGAAGATCGAGTTTTCTGTATTTGATGAAAACCCAATTCGAATGACTACTAAACAAAGCCAAATGGAATTAGTTATAAAACATCCGGAGAATGTTCAGCTTTATCACGTAGAAAATATGCGGGAACATTTGCTTGGAAATATGGTGCATCCCTCCAGTGGAGAATCAGGATTACATACCAGTTGGATCATGGACAAGATTATTAGGAATATTTAATTTAACTCGTTTATTAAGCTGGTTTTATCTCATAATTGTAAATAATTTCCTTTAAATTTTATCAAATGACACTAATTATGTTGTTTTTTTTACAGTTGTAACAATTTTTTTTATAAAAAATATATAAATTAATACAATTAAAAAGTATATTTGTGCAATCGATTACATAAACTATTTATTATGACAAATTTTTCTTTTAGATACGCCTCAAATCCTAATGACGTAAATAAATATGGAACAAACGAGTTGAGAGAGCAATTTTTAATTGAAAAGCTATTCGTTGAAAATGAAATACAACTGACTTATTCTATGTATGATAGGTATATTGTTGGTGGTATAATGCCCGTTGGTGGAAGTTTAAAATTAGAAACGATTCCTTATTTGAAATCTGAAAACTTTTTAGACCGAAGAGAATTGGGAATTATAAATGTAGGAGGAAGCGGAACGGTGACTGTTGACGGTGTGCAATATGATTTACAAAAAAAAGAAGCTTTATATGTAGGCCAAGGTTGTAAGGAAGTTATTTTTTCTGGAGCAAATGGGGAGCAACCTTTATTTTATATTAATTCGGCACCGGCTCATAAAAAATTTCCAAATAAAAAAATTGGAAGAGAAGATGCTGAAATCATTCAATTGGGAGAAGAAAAAACTGCCAATAGAAGAGTTTTAAACAAACTAATAGTAAATAGTATAGTTGAAACCTGTCAGTTGCAAATGGGGATTACGGAATTGTTACCGGGTAATGTTTGGAATACAATGCCTGCTCACACTCACAACAGACGTATGGAAGCTTATTTCTATTTTGACATAGAGGCGCCACAGACTATTTGCCATTTTATGGGTGAGCCTCAAAACACAAGACATATTTTCATGCAAAACCACCAAGCGGTTTTGTCTCCTGAGTGGTCCATCCATTCTGGTGCGGGAACTTCAAATTATTCTTTTATATGGGGAATGGCTGGAGAAAATTTAGATTATAGTGATATGGATATTTGTCCACCTAATGAATTAAGATAATTGACTATGAATTTATTTAACTTAAAAGGGAAAAGAGCGCTCATAACCGGAGGAACTCATGGTTTAGGTTTGGCAATGGCTGAAGGATTGGCAATTGCTGGAGCAGAGCTTGTAATTACAGGGACGACTCCAAGTAAAATGGAAGAAGCGCTGGAGTATTATAAAAGCAAAGGATACACTGTGTCTGGATATTTATTTGATGTGACGGATGAAAAAGCGGCTGCAGAAAATATTGAATTAATTACCAAAGAGTTAGGAGAGATTCATATACTGGTCAATAACGCTGGAATTATTAAGAGAGAATTGGCGATAACAATGCCTGTTAATGATTTTAGAAAAGTGATAGATGTAGATTTAGTTGGGCCTTTTATTATGTCACAATTAGTTGCTAAGCAAATGATTGAGCGAAAAGAAGGTAAAATAATTAATATTTGCTCTATGATGAGTGAATTGGGACGAAATAGTGTTTCTGCTTATGCTGCGGCAAAAGGAGGTTTAAAAATGCTTACCCGAAATTTAGCCACAGAATGGGCAAAATATAATGTGCAAGTAAATGGGATAGGACCAGGTTATTTTGCAACAACACAAACGGAACCTATTCGAGTTGATGGGCATCCGTTTAATGATTTTATAATTAATAGAACACCAGCTGCGCGTTGGGGTAATCCTGAAGATTTAGCAGGTACAGCCGTCTTTTTAGCATCAAAAGCGAGTGATTTTGTTAATGGGCAAATTGTATACGTTGATGGTGGGATTTTAGCTACCATCGGAAAACCTTCAAATGAAAATTAATATTTAAGAAATTTATAATGAGCACAAAGTTTATAAACGATAATTTTTTATTAGAGAATAAATACGCTGAAGAATTATATCATAATTATTCTAAAAATCAGCCTATTATTGATTATCACAATCACTTATCACCACAACATATTGCCGAAGATACTATTTTCGATAATATTACAAATGTGTGGATAAATGGAGATCATTACAAGTGGCGTGCTATGCGTACTCTTGGAATAAATGAACAATTTATTACAGGAAACGGATCGGATAAAGATAAATTCATGAATTGGGCAAAAACGGTTCCATACACAATGCGTAATCCATTATACCATTGGACGCATTTAGAACTGGCACGTTATTTTGATATTTATGATTTATTAAACGAAAAATCTGCAGAGAAAATATATCTTGAAGCTTCCGCCAAAATAAATTCGGCAGAATATAGTACTCAGAATTTGCTTCGAAAAGTAAATGCAGAATTTGTATGTACTACTGAAGATCCAATTGATACTTTAGAATACCACCAACAATTAGCAAAAAGCTCTTTTGAAACTAAAGTTAGTACTGCTTTTAGACCAGATAAAGCTATTTTAATTTCAAATGACGGGTATAATGCTTACTTAGATACTTTAGGTGAAGTAGCGGGCGTTTCTATTAGTTCTTATGCTGATTTGTGTACGGCGTTAATAAACAGAATTGAATATTTTGATAAAAATGGATGCAAACTTTGTGACCATGGTTTAGACCAAATCTATTTTGAAAACTTTACAGAAAGTGAAGTAAATTCAATATTCAAAAAGAAAAGAGAAAATCAAGCAATTAGTAATGAGGAAGCTTTAAAGTTCCAAAGTGCTATTTTATTATTTTTAAGTGAAACGTACCATCAATATGGATGGGTTCAGCAGTTCCATTTAGGAGCGTTAAGAAATAATAATGCACGTATGCATAGAATTTTAGGTCCTGATACCGGATGGGATTCTATTGGAGATTATCCACAGGCTCAAAAATTATCCGGTTTTTTAAATGCTTTAGACAGTAAAGATAAATTGACAAAAACAATTATTTACAATCTGAACCCTGCTGATAATGAAGTTATGGCTACCATGATTGGAAACTTTAATGATGGAAGCGTTAAAGGGAAAGTACAATTTGGTTCCGGATGGTGGTTTTTAGACCAAAAAGACGGAATGACTAAACAATTGAACGCACTTTCTAACATGGGATTGATTAGTTGTTTTATTGGAATGCTAACGGATTCAAGAAGCTTCTTGTCTTTTCCAAGACATGAATATTTCAGACGTATTCTTTGTAATCTTTTAGGAGATGAAATTAAAAGAGGCGAACTTCCTAATGATATGGAGTGGATTGGTAAGATGGTTTCAGATATTAGTTATAATAATGCGAAAGAGTATTTCAAATTTTAATACTTAAGAGAAGAACTATAATCTTATATTAATTATGAACTATTTGGCAAGCAATCTTTTTTTTAAAGAAGAAGAAACCCAATGGGAAGTTGTAGGTGAAGGCGTGCAACGTCAAATAGTAGGATTTGATGATAGGGTTATGATGGTCAATGTTAAATTTGACAAAGGAGCAATAGGACCTTTGCATAATCATCATCACACTCAAGTTACTCATATTGCCGAAGGTAAATTTGAAGTAACTATTGAAGATGAAACAAGAATATTAAAAAAAGGAGATTCCTTTTATATTCCTTCTGATAAAATACACGGTGTTGTTTGCTTGGAAGAAGGGATGCTTATAGACGTTTTTAGTCCTATAAGAGAAGATTTTATGAAATAGACAAACATTTAATTTTATATATAATGAATAAAGTAGTCTCTTTTGGCGAAATAATGTTACGTCTTTCAACAGAAAGGCATTTGCGTTTTGAGCAAGCAAAAGCATTTACAGCTTCCTATGGTGGAGGTGAATTTAATGTGGCTGTTTCTTTAGCTAATTATGGTGTAAATGCAGAGTTTGTAACAAGGCTTCCCAATAATGAAATAGGAACTTGCGCGTTAAAAGAAATGCGAAAAATGAATGTAGAATCCAAAAATGTAATTTATGGAGGAGAACGTTTAGGAATCTATTTTCTTGAAACAGGTGCTGGGACCAGAGGAAGTAATGTAGTTTATGACCGTGCTCATAGTTCTATGGCAACCATTGAAAAAGGTGCTATTGATTGGGAAAAAGTATTAGAAGGTGCTACTTGGTTTCATTGGAGTGGTATTACGCCAGCCATATCTGAGAGCGCTGCTGAAGCCTGTTTAGAAGCGGTTAAAATAGCTCATAAATTAGGGATTCCTATTTCATGTGATTTAAATTACAGGTCTAAATTATGGCAATATGGTAAAACCCCAAGTGAGGTGATGCCTGAACTATTGAAATACAGTAATGTGATTTTAGGAGATATTGATACGGCTTATTTTATGTTAGGAATAGCTAAAGTGAATCCGAATTATCAAGATGAAAAAACACTTCCGGCTTTGTATACCAAGTTGTTTGAATTATGTCCAAACTTAAAAACAGTGGCAACTACATTGCGTTATTCTGTAAGTGCTTCTCATCAAAGAATTGGAGGTGTTTTATTTGACGGTAAAACCATTTATAATGCAGCCGTAAAAGAAGTGACTCCCGTGGTAGACCGCGTAGGTAGTGGTGATGCTTTTATGGGTGGATTAATTTATGGTTTGTTGGAATATCCAAATAACGATCAAAGAGCGTTAGATTTTGCAGTTGCAGCTTGTTGTTTAAAACATACAATAGCAGGAGATTACAATTTAGTTACCTTAAAAGAAGTTGAAAATATGCTAGATGGTGATTCCGCCGGATTAGTTTCAAGATAAATAAAAAATTATGGCAAAATATTCAAGAATAGAAGTAGCAAGTGTAATGGCAAAAACAGGGATGGTTCCATTGTTTTTTCATACCGATGTTGAACTAGGAAAAAAAATTGTAAAAGCCTGTTATGATGGTGGAGCACGTCTGATGGAATTTACCAGTAGAGGTGATTTCGCTTTTGAAATTTTTGGAGCGCTTAATAAATATGCATTAGCTGAATTACCGGGAATGATCTTGGGAGTTGGTTCTATAACGGATGCCGCAGCAGCTTCACTTTATATGCAATTAGGAGCTAATTTTATAGTAACTCCAGTTTTAAGGGAAGATATTGCGATTGCTTGTAACCGTCGAAAAGTATTGTGGTCTCCGGGCTGTGGTACTCTTACTGAAATTGCACGAGCAGAAGAATTGGGTTGTGAGATTGTAAAATTATTTCCTGGAGATATCTACGGGCCAAATTTTATAAAAGCAATAAAAGGACCATGCCCATGGACGAGCATCATGCCTACTGGTGGTGTTTCAACCTCTGAAGACAACTTAAAAGGTTGGTTTGACGCAGGTGTAACATGTGTAGGGATTGGATCTCAACTTATTTCTAATGAAATCTTGGCTAATAAAGATTATGATGGATTGAAGCTGAAAGTACAAGAAACCTTAGCTATAATTGATAAAGTTAGAAAAAAATAAAAGAACAATTCGCTTTAAAGCTTGTTCGAAAACATAAATATAAACCGAATTATTTAAATATAAAATGGAAAAATTAAATAGAAAAAATTTAGGATTAGAAACGAAGTTGCCAATAAAGGTAGTACAATTTGGGGAAGGTAATTTCTTAAGAGCTTTCGTTGATTACGCTTTTCAAAGACTAAATAAAGAAGTTGATTTCAATGCGGGAATTGCAATAGTTCAGCCATTGAAAGAGGGTATGATAAACATGATTAATGACCAAGATGGTCTTTATACTTTGTTTATGAATGGAATCAAAAAAGGAGAGAAAATACAGGATATTGAGTTAATTACCAATATTGTAAAAGCTATAAATCCATATACTGATTTTGCTGATTATCTGGCGTTGTCCAAAGAAGAGGAACTTCAATTTATTGTTTCAAATACTACTGAAGCTGGAATTGAATTTATCGAAAGTGACACTCCAGAGATGCAACCACCGGTTTCATTTCCTGCAAAGTTGACTGTTTTATTATATGAAAGATTCAAACATTTCAATGGAGATGCTTCTAAAGGATTGACTATCATCCCTTGTGAATTGATTGATTATAACTCGGAGACTTTAAAAAAGTATATTTTGCAATATTGCGATTTATGGCAATTAGGAGATGCGTTTAAAACTTGGGCTTCAGACGCTTGTACCTACCACAGTACTTTGGTGGACAGAATTGTTCCTGGATATCCAAGAGCTGAAATTGAAGAATACAATAGCAAATTAAATTATCAAGACAATTTAATTGTTGCTGCTGAACCATTCTTCCTTTGGGCTATTGAAGGCGGAGATGCTTTAAAACAAAAATTGCCTTTTCATAAAACGAATTTGAATGTGAAGATCGTTGACGATATACGACCTTTTAAAATGATAAAAGTTCGTATTTTAAACGGTGCGCATACAGCAATGGTTCCTGTTTCACTTTTGCACGGTAATAAATTAGTAATGGAAACAGTTAACGGAGATTTTACTGGAAAATTCGTAAACAGCATTATTAGTGAAATTAGTGGTACCCTCGATATGGACAAAAATGAAATCCTTGCCTATTCTGAAGAGGTAATGGATCGATTTAAAAATCCATTTATCAAACATGCACTTGCTGATATTGCTTTAAATTCTATCTCAAAATTCAAAGTAAGAGTTTTACCTAGTTTATTGCAACATTATAATGCGAATAAAAAACTTCCTACTAATTTAACTTTTTCATTAGCTTGTTTAATCCAATTCTACAAAGGAACTTGGAATAACGAAGTATTACCTGTAAAAGATTCTCCAGAGATAGTTGAAGCATTTAAAAATGCTTGGCAATTAGGAACTTTAGATTTGGTTGTACCTAAAATTTTAGCTAATACCGAATTCTGGGGTGAAGATTTAACAAAGATTAAAGGTTTATCAGAAGCTTTAGTAGTAGCTTTGACTGAAATTGAAGAAAATGGAGTTGAAAAAGGGTTTGTTAACTTTAACAAACAATATGAAAATAAGTCAATTAGTATATAATTATGATCATGCAAAAAAAATTAATTAAAGTAAACCCTTCAGATAATGTTGCTGTTGCATTAGTAAATCTAGTGGCTGGCGAAGTTATCAACTTTGAAGGAGAAGATATCACTATCGAGACCGATGTGAAAATGAAGCATAAAATTGCAATGTATCCTTTTGAAATAGGAGAAAAAATTATTATGTATGGTGTTTTAGTAGGTAAAGCAAGTGCACCAATTGCAAAAGGTGGGCTTCTTTCTACTACAAATGTAAAACATGAAAGCGCAAAAGTAACAGCTAAAACGGAAACTATCGGTTGGACTGTTCCTAATGTTGATAAATGGAAAGACAGAACTTTTCAAGGATACCAAAGAACAGACGGACAAGTAGGAACGGAGAACGTTTGGTTATTCTTCCCATTGGTTTTTTGTGAAAACAGAAACATCGAAATCTTAAAAGGAATTTTCGAAAAAGAACTAACCAAACCTAAAGAAAACGATTACCAATTGTTGCTACGTTCTTTAGTAAATACTGAAAAAGGGGCTGAAGATGTTGTTACAAAATCAAACGAAGTAGATTTGTTTGAAAATATTGAAGTAAAATTCATCCAACATCAAGGTGGTTGTGGTGGAATTCGTCAGGATTCACACTCTTTGGCAAAACTTTTGGCTGGATACGTAAACAATCCAAACGTGGCTGGTGCTACTGTTTTGAGTTTAGGGTGTCAAAACTTGCAAATATCTATTTTCCAAGATGCGATGAAAGCCATTAATCCAAACAGTGATAAACCGGTTTTGATTTACGACCAACAACAGATTGGAACTATTGAAGATATGTTGAATACGGTTGTCAAAGACTCTTTCGCGGCTATCAAAGAAGCGAATAAAATTAAAAGAACTCCTACTCCATTATCAAAATTAAGAATTGGTTTAGAGTGTGGTGGTTCTGATGGATTCTCTGGAATTTCTGCTAATCCAACATTAGGTGTTTTATCTGATAACTTGGTTGCTTTAGGAGGAACAACAATTCTTTCTGAATTTCCGGAATTATGTGGTGTAGAACAAGAATTGGTAAACCGTTGTGTGGATGACAAAGACGGAAAACGTTTCTTAGAATTAATGCAATGGTATGAAAAAACCGTAGTTGATGCAGGTTCTGGATTTGATATGAATCCATCGCCAGGTAACATTAAAGACGGTTTGATTACGGATGCCATGAAATCGGCAGGTGCTGCTAAAAAAGGAGGAACTTCACCAATTGTAGGTGTTTACGATTATGGAGAATATATCAATGAACCAGGTTTTACATTATTATGTACCCCTGGAAATGACGTAGAATGTACAACGGCAATGGTAGGTTCCGGAGCGAATATGGTATTGTTTACAACAGGTTTAGGAACTCCGACAGGAAATCCAATTGCGCCAGTTGTAAAAATATCTTCTAACACTCAATTAGCACAAAAAATGTCTGATATTATCGATATTGACACTGGTGGAATTATCACAGGTGAAAAATCAATTAATGAAATGGCAGATGAAATGCTGGAATTCATTATAAATGTTGCCAGCGGTACTATTAAAACCAAAGCAGCTATTTTAAATCAGAATGATTTTATTCCTTGGAAAAGAGGTGTTTCTTTGTAAAAGAGGAATCAATTTTTTAAGATAAAAAAAAGTGTGAAGTTTATAGCTTCACACTTTTTTTATGTTATTAAAGAGCGTGTCTCAATGATGATTTTCTAATATGTAATTCAGGGTTTAACACTACCTTTTTCTCTATTTTAAACTTTTCGGTACTGTTTACTTGTTCCAAGAATACTTGTGCTGCCATCTTACCCATTTCCATAGGCGATTGATCGACTGAGGATATAGAAAGTTCCATGAATTTTGTAAAAGGTTCGTTACCGAAACCAAACACACAAAAGTCCTCTGGGATTCTTATACCTTGTTCTTTTAGTTCTTGGATGGCTCCCAAAGCTGCAAAATCACTGGAGGAGAATATGGCATTTGGCGGATTTTTTAACTTTAATAATTTTTCTACAGCCTGTCTTCCTGCTTCTACACTACTTTTCGTTTGAATTATATAATCTTCGTTGTATTCGATACCACTATCTTGTAGCGCTTTTTTATATCCGTTATTCCTATTTTCATAGATCTCTAAAGATTGATCACCTGTTAAATGGGCAATTTTAGTACAGCCCTCTCCTATAAGGTGTTTGGTGGCTAAATATCCTCCTTCAAAATCGTTTATTGTAACAGAACTGACGCCATCAATATTTTTCTTTCTGTCAAAAAAGATCAATGGTACATTTTTTTCAATAACTCTTTTGATAATGGAATTGTTTTCTTTAGAAACATTCGAAGCAGACATTAAAATACCATCCACTTGTGCATTTAATAGCGTATTTATATTTTCGATTTCCCTTTTCTCATTTTCGTGTGTCTGGCATATAATAACATGATATCCTTCAGGTTGTAATTCATCTTCAATTCCTCTAATAACAGAAGCAAAAAAATTACTGTCGATACGTGGTACAATGACCCCTATATTCCCGCTTTTGCCGCTTTGTAGGGCTAAGGCAAGCTTATTTTGTTTATAATTCATTTGAGCCGCTGTTTCTAAAACTAGTTTACGAGTGCTGGCACTTATTTTAGGATTATTATTTAAAGCCCGAGATACCGTAGCGGCAGTTGTATCTAGTTTTTTTGCAATGTCGTAAATTGTTGTTTTTTTATTCACAATGAATTAATGTTTGTTAAGATTAGCAAAATTAATGTTTTTTTATGTCTGTTTTTGTTTAATGTTATCGATTGCATAAAGTTTTAACAATTACTCGTATTTGTAGCTATTTTAATAAAGAACTAATAGTAATAATGTGGTTTTAAAGCAGGATTTTTATAATAAGTGTATTAATAAGTGTTTTTTTTTATAAGAATAATATTTTAATCGATTTTATTTTGGTTAATTGGAAATTAATATTTACGTTTGTGTAATCGATTGCACGACATGATTTTTTTCAATAAAAGAATACGGTTAATTTAAAAATTTAATAAAATCAAATGGTAAGAAATCTTTTTTTTACAAGAAACAACTTCGTTCTTGTTTTGTTTTCAATGTTTTTTCTTTCCTGTGGGGTAAAGCAACAACAATCCATTGTAGGTGATAATCCATGGAAAACCATGCAGCATATAATTGATGGTGTAAAGGAGCCTTCTTTTCGTAATAAAGCATATGTAATCACTGATTTTGGAGCGCAAGCGGGCGGTGTTTTTGATAATACGCAAGCATTTAAAAAAGCAATTCAAATTTGTACTGAAAATGGAGGAGGGAAAGTTTTGGTTCCTTCTGGTAAGTATTTAACGGGTCCTATACATTTAGAAAATAATGTAAATCTTCATTTAGAAGAAGGTGCTGAAATTTTATTTAGTACTAATACCGCTGATTATCCGATTGTTCATACTTCATGGGAAGGAACAGAATTGATGAATTATTCGCCTTTGATATATGCCTACAAGAAAAATAATGTGGCTGTAACCGGGAAAGGAATACTGAATGGTCAGGCAAACAACGAAAAATGGTTGTGGTGGTGCGGAAGTAAAAGATATGGCTGGAAAGAAGGAATGCCAAGTCAAGGAGACCCTGCTAACAGAGTAAGATTGGTAGCTATGGCTGAAGAAGGAGTTCCTGTTTCGGAGCGGGTTTTTGGAGAAGGACATTATCTGAGACCAAATTTTATAGAGTTTTTTGAATGTACCAATATGCTTTTAAAGGACGTGAAAATTATTAATGCGCCATTTTGGGTAATCCATCCTATGAAGTCTACAAACGTTACAGTGGATGGGGTTACGGTTCAAAGTCATGGACCTAATAATGATGGATGTGATCCGGAATATTCAAAAAACGTCATTATAAAAAATTGTACGTTCAATACAGGGGATGATTGTATTGCTATTAAGTCTGGAAGAGATGCAGATGGAAGGCGAGTTGCGATACCAAGTGAAAATATAATTGTTCAAAATTGCAAAATGATTGATGGTCATGGAGGCGTTGTTATGGGTAGTGAAATATCTGCGGGTGTAAAAAATGTCTTTGTAGAAAATTGTGTTATGGATAGCCCTAATTTAGATAGAGCTATTAGACTAAAATCAAATTCTAAAAGAGGGGGTTTGATTGAAAACGTGTACGTGAGAAATTTAGACATTGGCCAAGTGAAAGAGTCAGTGTTGATAATAGATATGTTTTATAATGTATATGGAAGTCAGTCGGGAAATTTTATTCCTCGAGTACAAAATGTCTTTCTTGAAAACATAAAGGTAAAAGACGGTGGGAAGTATGGTATTTTGGCGAAAGGCTTTAAAGAAGCTCCTATTAAAAATGTGGTATTTAAAAACGTAAAGATTGAGAAGGTTGGTAAGGCTTATTCTATTGAAAATGTAGAAGGGCTCCAATTAATCGATACTTATGTTAATGGGACGCTTGTAGAGAGCCCAAAATAAAATAGATCCACAACTAACATAATAAAATGATTTTTGGTTTGATTTTTTTGTTTTTTATTAGGGGCTTGATTGGTTTGTCAAGCTCCTTTTTTAAATAATGAAGAAATTTAATTTTTTATTACAATAAACGAATAATTCTAATACAACATAAAAATGAAAATAATAAAAAGTATTGCCGCATCATTATTGGTATCTCTGTTTTCTTGTAAAGCACAAGAAAAACAATTATCAGCAAAAGCTAAGACCTATGCCGAAATCTCTGTAAAAGAGGGCGGTAAATGGGAAGGACGTAAATACATTGGGGGTACTTTTAAAAATGTTCAGAGGTTAAAGGTTGCTCCAGAACATACGGATCATTCTTTCGATATTCGATATGAAGGAGCTGGTTGGGAAAGTAATAAAATAGGGTATCGCTTGTATCTCGATTGGAGAAATGCAATTGATATTTTTGGAAAAAAAACCGAAGCAATAGTTTTGCCAAAAGTGGGACAGGATAATTTTGATTCCTATCATGAAATGAGCGATTGGGGTGCTGATATTCTAAAAGCAGGAAAAGGAATCGGAGTTGGTTCTATCGATCGGTATCTTAACAAGGAAAGATTACACTTTTATGCAGTAGATTCCACAATTGCAAAAGTAGAAAATAAACCAAATAGTTCCAATGTAAAGGTGCAGTATTATGGTTGGAAAACAGCTTCGGATAAAATTGATTTCACATCTGAATTAACCATTAATCCTGACCAGCGTTATACCAAACATACCATTCATGCATCAAAAGAAATAGCTGGAATTTGTACGGGAATCGTAAAACAAAAAAATACCGAATTACTTAAAAAAGTAAGTAAAAATAAAAAATGGGCTTATTTGGCTACTTATGGTACCCAATCTTTAGTGCCTGATAATTTAGGAATGGCTATTTTTTATCAAACCAATACAATTGAAAATTTAGTTGATGCTGAATTTGATTATCTTTTAGTTTTTAAACCTACAACAAAACCGACTTCGTTTTATTTCTTAGGGGCTTGGGAGCAAGAACCAAATGGAATCAAAACCAAAGAAGCCTTTTTGTCTTATTTAGATCAAAAACTAAAAGAATTGAATGATAAGAATAAAATTTAATTTAAATGGAAAGCGATACTAATAAAATAGGTTTTTATGTGAGACAATTGCTAAATTGGATATCCGATAAAAATCTGTTTTTAATTAATTATCCTAGTTTACAACGACCAATTTTAATTGGAAACAGCAAACTGAGACCTGAAACTTCCTTCCAGTTTCGGGATGATTCATCATTGTTTTTTAGAAACAGATTTTTATCGTGTATCTTACTAGTAGGATTGGTCTTTGTAAGTTGTAAAACTAGTACACAAGAGCAAATTAAAACTCTTGCGCCAAAAAAAGAAATGGCTATTCCGGTTACACTAAAATGGTCAGAGCGAATGGCATTGTCAATCATGAAACGCCATCCAAAAGCTTGGCAGATTGATAATCATGAAAAGCCAAAATGGGATTATAAAATTGGCATGATTTTGACGGGTTATGAGAAATTATACACTACAACTAAAAATCAAAAATATTTCGATTATATCAAAGAATATGCCGATGAATTGATTGATAGTAACGGATCTTTTCAAGATTTTAATCCCAAAGATCATAATATTGATTTTATTAATGCAGGTAAAATACTTTTTAATCTGTATGATAAAACAAAAGACCAAAGGTATTTAACGGCATTAAAAACATTGAGAAGACAATTTGATGATCATCCTAGAACAGCATCCGGTGGTTTTTGGCATAAAAAAATCTATCCAAACCAAATGTGGTTAGACGGCTTGTATATGGGAGAGCCATTTTATGCAAGATATACTGTTGCGTTTGAAAATGGGGAGAAATTGAATGATGTTGCGCATCAGTTTGAATTGCTGCACGACCATGCATTTGATAAAAAAACAGGCTTATTTTTTCATGCTTGGGATGAAAGTAAGCAAATGCCTTGGGCAAATAAGGAAACAGGAACGGCACCTCATATTTGGTTAAGAGCGCTCGGTTGGTATGCAATGGCATTAGTTGATGTGTTGGATTATTTTCCAAAAGAGCATCCGAAGCAAAAAGAATTAGTAAGGTATTTAAATGAATTTGCTGTAGCAGCAAGCAAGTTTCAGGATAAGTCAGGATTGTGGTATCAGGTTCCAAATTTGGCAACTAAAAAAGGGAATTATTTAGAAGCGTCAGGTTCATCTATGCTTACTTATGCTTTTGCAAAAGGGGTAAACAAAGGATATTTACCTTCAAAATTTAAAGGCGTAGCCAATAAAGCTTTTAATGGTTTGACAAAAAAACTTATAAAAGTTGATGCTGATGGGGAAATACATATTACTCAAGTGTGTGCAAGTGCAGGACTTGGAGGAAAACCTTATAGAGACGGTTCTTATGAATATTACATCAGCGAGAAGATCAAAGTGGACAATTCTCATGGTCTAGGCTCTTTTCTTTTAGCTGCAATTGAACTGGATAAATAAAAGTTATTTTTGAAAATAATACTAATAATAAAAACATATTTTAAATGAAAAATAGTCTTAAAACTAATTGTTTTACTGCGTTGAGCATAATTCTTACAGTGTTATTTGTGAGCTGTAAAACCATTTCTCAAACAGATACTAAATCAGTTGATACTAAGAAAGAAATGCTTATTTCAGCTAATTTAAAATGGTCAGAGCGTATGGCTCTTACTATTATGAAACGCCATCAGCAATCTTACATGATTGATGATGCTAAAGCACCGCATTGGGATTATGTACATGGTTTAGTACTCACCTCATTTGAACAACTGTATAAAGAAAAGGGTAATAGTAAATATTACGACTATATCAAAAGCTACGTAGATGTCTTGGTCGATAAAAACGGAACGATTAATACTTATAAAATGGAAGCTTACAATATTGATATGATTGTTGCAGGACGATTGTTATTTAATTTGTACACTACCACTAAAGACAACCGTTACTTAGTTGCAATGCAGACTTTAAGAAAGCAACTAGCAGAGCAACCTAGAACTGCCAGTGGAGGATTTTGGCATAAAAAAATATATCCAAACCAAATGTGGTTAGATGGTTTGTATATGGGTGAACCATTCTATGCAGAATATACTGTTACTTTTGAAAAAGGAGCAAAACTGGATGATATTGCAAAACAATTTGAACTTATTCAATTGCACGCTACTGATAAAAAAACAGGATTGTTGTACCATGCTTGGGACGAGAGTAAGCAAATGCCTTGGGCAAACAAAGAAACAGGAAATTCACCTAATTTTTGGTCAAGATCAATCGGTTGGTACGCAATGGCTTTAGTAGATGCTTTGGATTACTTCCCAAAGGATCATCCAAAACAAAAAGAATTAGTTGGTTATTTGAATAATGTTGCGAATGCTTTGGTAAAATTTCAAGATAAATCAGGTTTATGGTATCAAGTGACTGATAAGGGAGACAAAGCAGGAAACTATTTGGAATCATCAGGAACTTCCATGTTTGCTTATGCTTTGGCAAAAGGGGTAAACAAAGGATATTTGCCAAAAAAATTTAAAACAGTTGCCACTAAAGCTTTTGATGGTTTGACCAGACAATTGATAAAAGTGGATTCCAATGGAGAAATTACTATAACACAAGCTTGTGCCGTTGCTGGTCTTGGCGGAAGTCCTTACAGAGATGGATCTTATGAATATTATGTAAACGAAAGAAAAAAGGATAATGATCCTAAAGCTACAGGTCCATTTATATTGGCTGCATTAGAGTTGAATAAATAAAATAGACTTACCCAATTAAGTTTAAAGCATACTAAAACTGTTTCATTTTAAAACAATGAAACAGTTAATCCTAATTTCTTTACCTATGAGATTTATACTGATTATTACTTGTATTTTACTGTTTCCTAATCAACTGATTTTTGGACAAGCAAAAATAATTAACAGTAATTCATTAGTATGGGTAGCTGATAATGGAGATGGAACTTATAAAAATCCAATTTTGCATGCTGATTATTCTGATCCGGATGTTGTTAGGGTTGGAGATGATTATTACATGACATCCTCTTCTTTCAATTGTGTTCCTGGCTTGCCTATTCTACATTCTAAAGATATGGTAAATTGGGAATTGGTCAATTATGCACTTCCAAAACAGCCTCCTTTTGATGTCTTTGACAAACCACAGCATGGGAATGGGGTATGGGCACCATGTATAAGATACCATAATGGGGAATTATATATTTATTATCCAGATCCAGATTATGGAATTTACATGATCAAGACAAAAGACCCGAAAGGCGTTTGGTCCAAACCAATTTTGGTAAAAGAAGGCAAGGGTTTAATTGATCCTTCACCTTTATGGGATAATGACGGTAAAGTATATCTTGCTTTTGCTTTTGCGGGAAGCCGAGCAGGAATTAAAAGCCTTTTGGCAATTTGTAGTTTAAATGCTGAGGGAACTGTTGCAAATGATGATGACGTTATAATTATTGACGGACATGATGGTGAAACAACAATTGAAGGGCCAAAATTATACAAGCATAATGGCTATTATTATGTTTTTGCGCCTGCAGGAGGTGTACCTACCGGATGGCAAACGGTATTGAGATCGAAAAATATTTGGGGACCATACGAAAAGAGAAAGGTTATGGATCAGGGAAAAACAAATGTTAATGGTCCACATCAAGGCGCTTGGGTACAAACTAAAACTGGGGAAGATTGGTTTTTTCATTTTCAAGACAAGGGTGCATACGGAAGAATTGTCCATTTGCAGCCTATGAAATGGGTCAATAATTGGCCGGTAATAGGGGATGATAAAGATGGAGATGGTATTGGCGAGCCGGTATTAACGTATAAAAAGCCCAATGTAGGAAAAACGTATCCTATTTTAACTCCAAATGATTCAGACGAATTTAATACTTCTAAGTTAGGTTTGCAATGGCAATGGCATGCAAATCAACAGGTGTATTGGGGGCTTCCTTCAGAGATGGGATATTATACCATGTATTGTCGTCCAATGCCAAAAGAAGCAACTAATTTATTTGATGTAGGGAATTTATTATTACAAAAATTTCCTGCCGAAGAATTTACAGCGACGACAAAAATGACTTTCAATGCCCGTTTTGATGATGAGCAAACTGGTTTGTTGATAATGGGGCTTGACTACAGTTATTTGAAAGTAAAACAATCAGCAGGACAACTCTCTATGTCACAAGTAATCTGTAAAAATGCAGATAAAAAAGCAATCGAGACAGAAAGTGAAGCTATTAAATTAAAAAGCAACCTGTTTTACCTTCAAGTAAAAGTAAAAGCGGGTGGTATTTGCAATTTCTTTTATAGTGAAGATGGTGAAAAATACACAGCCATAGGAACCGATTTTATTGCAAAAGAAGGTAAATGGATTGGTGCAAAATTAGGTTTTTTAGCACTTCGAAACGGAACAATAAATGACGCAGGAAGTGTTCGTATTGACTGGTTCAGAATAACAAAGTAAAAACTAGATTATGGGAAAGTTAAAAATTATCAAAACGTTTATTTTTACAATTATAGTAATTACAAATGCTTATTCACAACAACTATTTAATATAAAATGGAGTAGTGTAATTAACAATCCTGATAATACTTGGTTTGCAACCCAAAATGCAAAAGATGTAGCCGAAAATGTATTGTTGTACCAACGTAATATTGGAGGTTGGCCCAAAAACATTACGATGCAAATTCATTTAAGCGAGGTAGAAAAGCAAAAATTAATTGCCCTTAAACCCGACACAAAGGAAATAACAACCGACAATAAAGCAACAACACAAGAAATGTTGTTTTTATCTAAAATCTATAGACAGGTTCCAGATGAAAGCTATAAAAAGGCTTTCCTTTCGGGACTTGATTACTTATTAGAAGCGCAATATGAAAATGGGGGATGGCCTCAGTTTTACCCGTTAAAAAAAGGATATTATACGCACATTACGTATAATGATGATTCCATGGTGAATATCCTGAATGTATTAAAAGAAATTGTTGATAAAACAGATTATTTTTCGATAAAACCATCTGAAGAAACGGTTAAAAGAGCCAAAGTAGCATTCGATAAAGGAATAGATTGTATTATAAAAACACAATACAAACAGAATGGGGTTTTAACAGGCTGGTGTGCGCAACACGATGAATATACTCTGGCTCCGGCAAAAGCGCGTGCTTATGAATTACCCTCTTTAAGCGGAAAAGAATCAGCACAAATTGTATTACTATTAATGTCAATTGAAAATCCATCAAAAGAAATAATAAATGCAGTACATTTTGCTGTAGCATGGTTTGATAAAGCAAAAATAAAAGGGCTAAGAGAAGAACGTTTTTATGATGAAAAAGGTAAAATAAACGACAAGAAAATGGTTTCAGATGCGAATGCTCCAGATATATGGGCTCGTTTTATGGAACTGGATAGCAATACTCCTTTTTTCTGTGATCGGGATGGTATAAAAAAAGGGTCGTTAGCTGAAATTGGTGAGGAACGCAGAAATGGATATTCCTGGTACACAAATGAGCCAAAAGAGGTACTGGCAAAATATGAAAAGTGGAAAGAAAAGCATTTTATCGCAGATACTAAAACAGTTATAAAACAGAATAAAATTGTTGTTAAAGACGACTTTAATGTTATTGTTGCTCAAGACGGAAGTGGCGATTATACAAGTATCCAAGAAGCGATAAATAATTCACCCGCATTCCCTTATAGACGGGTTACCATTACTGTGAAAAATGGAATCTATAACGAGAAAGTAAAAATTCACGAATGGAATCCCAATATTTCATTAATTGGAGAAAGTAAAGAGAAAACTATTATTACGTATGGGGATTATTTTAGCAAGATTAATTTAGGCAGGAACAGTACTTTTTATACCTACACGGTCTTAGTGGAAGGGGCTGATTTTGTGGCTCAAAATTTAACCATAAAAAATTCATCCGGACAAGTAGGGCAAGCGGTGGCTTTGGCGCTAAATGCTAATAGAGTTTTGATTTCGAATTGTATTATTCTGGGTAATCAGGATACTTTGTATGCCAGTGGCACTAACAACAAACAGTATTTGAAGGATTGTTATATTGAGGGAACTGTCGATTTTATCTTTGGTCAAGCCACCATGTTATTTGAAAACTGCACCCTTCATAGTTTAAAAGATTCTTACATAACGGCTGCATCTACTCCAGAAGGAGTTAAATATGGTTTTGTATTTAAAAATTGTAAACTGACTGCTGATGCAAAGGCAACCGAAGTTTATCTGGGACGTCCTTGGCGCATTTATGCAAAAACGGTTTTTATTAATTGTGAAATGGGAAAACACATCAAGCCTGAAGGGTGGAATGATTGGTCCAAGCCTGAAGTTGTAAAAACGGCTTTTTATGCGGAATATAATTGTTCCGGAGAAGGGTATCGTCCTGAAAAAAGAGTTTTATGGTCGCATCAATTAAAAAAGGCGCAAGCAGATAAATACACTGTCGAAAATATTATGGGATTGGATTTTTCCAACATAATAAAAGAATGGAATTTGAAATTAAAATAAAGCAACAAACAAGCAATTTTAAACTTTAAAAACAAAATCATGAAATACCGAATCCTGTTATTGCTGCTAATTTCGCTAAACTGTTTGGCTCAAAAAACGACTATTTATGGCATAGGAGATTCTACGATGGCTAATAAAATTAAGCCGGAAGTAAATCCAGAAAGAGGTTGGGGACAAATGCTGTCTTCCTTTTTCAATGATGATGTAAAGGTGGATAACAGAGCAGTAAATGGCAGAAGCAGTCGTAGTTTTATAAATGAAAAACGTTGGGATTCCGTTTATAAAGCTTTAAAACCTGGCGATTATGTTTTTATTCAATTTGGACATAATGATGAAAAATTTGCCGATTCAACTCGATATACCAATCCACATACAAGTTATCGCCATAACTTAATCCGTTTTGTAAATGAAAGTAGAGAAAAAGGTGCTATTCCCATTTTGTTCTCTTCCATAGTGAGAAGGAATTTTAATGAAAATGGAGTCTTGATCGCAACGCATGGCGAATATCCTTTAGAAACTCGTTTAGTAGCCCAGGAATACAACGTGCCATTTATCGATTTAGAATATTATACGGAATTATTGGAAATGTCTTATGGACCTGAAAAATCCAAAAAATTGCATTTGCATTATAAAGCGGGAGAGATTCCTTATTACCCGGAAGGAAAGGAAGACAATACCCATCTTTGTGTAAAAGGAGCCAATGAAGTTGCACAGTTGGTTGTCAATCAAATTAGATTAATGGACAGTCCTTTAGTTGCAAAATTAAAAAAAGCAATTAAAAAATAATCAGTATTCAAAAGTATAATTTTATACTATTCTTAAAGCGATTGAGGTCTAATACTTTGTTAAAAATGAAAATGATAAACGCATATATTGGTATTATTTCGCTGCTCTTTCTTAACTGTTCTGCCGGGGTTTCCAGTAAAACTGCAACTAAATCATATGATATAATTGTAGATTCTAAAGGAAGCGGAGATTTTGTAACGGTTCAAGATGCCATAAATGCAGTGCCTTTTCTACAAGAGAAAGAGACTGTAATTTTTATTAAAAATGGGATTTATAAAGAGAAATTAATCCTGGCTCAAAATAAAATTAATATCACTTTAATAGGGGAGAATAAAAATAAAACGATTCTTACCTATGACGATTATGCTTCCAAAAAAAATGAAAAAGGACAAAACATAGGAACTTCGGGATCTTATAGTTTTGCTATTAATGGAGATAATTTTAAAGCTGAAAATATCACATTTGAAAACTCTTCCGGTCCGGTAGGCCAGGCCGTTGCCGTCAGAATTGACGGCGATAAAGTGATTTTTAATAACTGCAAATTCCTTGGATTTCAAGATACGCTTTATTCTCATGGTAACAGAAGCAGGCAATATTATAAAAATTGCTATATAGAAGGGACCACAGACTTCATTTTTGGAGCATCCACAGCTGTATTTGACAATTGTGAGATTTTTGCAAAAACAGGAGGGTCTTATATTACGGCGGCAAATACACCTAAGGGTAATTCGTATGGGTTTGTGTTTCGGAATTGTAAATTAACAAGTAACGCTTCAAATAACTCTTTTTATTTAGGAAGACCATGGGAAAATTATGCCCGAACGGTTTTTATTAAATGTAAAATTGGCAATCACATCAAACCTGCTGGGTGGCATAATTGGGGTAGGCCAGAAGCTGAAGGCACTACGTTTTATGCAGAATATAAATGTACAGGTGTGGGAGCTGATTTGCAATCCAGAGTACCTTGGTCACACGCATTAACAGCCCAACAATTTCAATCAGATTATACAATTGAAAAAATATTTAAGGATTGGATTTTTCTAACAAAATAATAGAATCGAATTTAAAGCCAAAATAATTCCTCAAACAAAGTTGTTTTTATAATCAACTTTAAAATTAAAAATCATGAAATATAAATTCCTTATTTTCTTGCTGATTTCTTTAAACTGTTTTGCTCAAAACAGTAATTTTCCATCTGATACAGTTGATTCTATTGTCAAGCGTATTCAATTACCTCAAATTCCTTCCTTTAAAATTGAAGTAACACGACTAGGGGCAAAAGGAGATTCCATTAGTGATGCCAAACCTGCATTTGATAAAGCCATGGCACTTTGTAAAAAAAATAATGGAGGAACAATCGTTGTTTCTAAAGGAGTTTACACGCTAAACGGTCCCATCCACTTTGTAAGTAATGTAAAGCTATTAATTGAAAAAGGAGCCAAAATTCGTTTTAGTGAGAATCCTAAACATTATTTACCAATGGTGCTGACAAGTTGGGAAGGAACTATGATTTATAATTACAGCCCACTTATTTATGCTTATGGTTGCACTAACATCGCCATAACTGGAGAAGGAATTATTGATGGAGAAGGAAGTAAAGTTTGGAATAGTTACAAAGCAAAAGAAGGAGAGGATAAAAAATTAAGTCGAGAAATGAATCATAGCAATATGCCTTTGAAGGATAGAAAATTTGGTCCTGGACATTTTTTAAGACCACAACTGATTCAGTTTTTTAATTGTAAAAATATTTTAGTAGAAAATATAAAAATTGAAGATTCGCCATTCTGGTGTCTTCATTTATTAAAATCAGAAAGCATTACCGTCAGAGGTTTGAAATACAAAGCATTTAATGCCAACAATGACGGAATAGATCCAGAATATGCCAAAGATGTTTTGATAGAGAATATTGACTTTGATAATGCAGATGATAATATAGCAATAAAAGCGGGTAGAGACGATGAAGGCAGAGCCAACAGTGCAACCCCAAGTGAAAATATCGTGATTCGCAATTGTAATTTCAAAGGATTGCACGGAGTTGTTATTGGCAGTGAAATGTCGGCTGGTGTCAAAAACATTTTTATTGATAACTGTAAGACAAGTGGGTTTTTAAAAAGGGGAATCTATTTAAAAACGAATGCGGATAGAGGCGGATTTATTAAAAATATTTATGCCAGAAACATCCAATTGGATGAGGTTGAAGATTGTATTTACATCACGGCTAATTATATGGGCGAGGGCAGTGGTGGTTTTCCATCGGATGTGTCCGATATTTTCTTGTCCAATATTAGCTGTACAAAAGCAAGAGAAACGGCGATTATTATTCAGGGCTATCCGCAAAAGAAAGTGCGGAACGTATATTTGGATACTATAGAAATTAAATCGGCAAAAAACGGACTGACAATCCTGAACTCCGAAAATGTAACCATGAATGATGTTATAATAGGTCAAAAAGCGACTGTTCCAACGGCTGCCAGTAATTCAATAAAACACTAAACGGTTACTCAATAAACAACCATTTCTACCAATATTCAGTTATTGATTTTTTGCTCTTTTACCCCAAAAAACTATTCTAATGGAAACATTTAAATATATTGAAATTGATGAAACTTCTAGGATGCCTAAATACAAGCAAATAGTAGATTCTGTTATTTATAATGTATCCATTGGAAGACTTTTAATGGATCAGAAAATTCCATCAATTAATATGCTTAGCGAGGAATTTAATCTATCAAGGGATACTGTAGAGAAAGCCTATAATATTTTAAAAGAGAGAAATGTAATTTCCCCAATCATGGGCAAAGGCTATTATGTTACCAGAACAAAATTAGTCTCTAAAATAAATATTTTGTTTCTGATTAATAAATTAAGTTCGTATAAGATGAGTGTTTTTAATTCTTTTATTGATAATATAGGAGGAAATTCACAAGTAGATCTTCATGTATATCATTTTGACGAAACCTTATTTTTAAATTTATTAGATAAAAATAAGTTTGCATATGACAAGTATGTTATCATGCCACATTTTAAAACAAAAGATTTAAAGCATGTGAGTCTTACTGATAAAGCATTCAAAATTATAAAAGAAATACCACAGGAAAAGCTTATTATTTTAGATGAAAAAAATCCTTTAATAGCCGATGGAATCGTTGAGATTTACCAAGATTTTGAAAATGATATTTATAATGCTTTAAATGAAGGTCTTTTTAAAATAGCTAAGTATGATAAATTAATATTGATTTATCCAGAGAAGGCTGTTTATCCATATCCAAGGAGAATTTTAGATGGATTTAAGAAATTTTGTGTCGAATATAATATCGCTTTTGAAATCCTGAATGAGATATGCGACGATATGCTTTTGATAAAAGGAGATTTGTTTATAACAATTGAAGAATCTGACTTGGTTAGTTTAATAAAACAAATTAGAGATTATGAATTTCAATTAGGGAAAGACATAGGTGTTATTTCTTATAATGATACTCCTTTAAAAGAGTTGTTAGGAATAACGGTAATTTCAACAGATTTTAAAATGATGGGGGAAACTGCAGCAAGGATGATTTTAAATAAAGAAATAGGGAAAGTAAAAAATCCGTTTAATTTTATATTTAGGGATTCAATTTAAACGATAAATTCCATAAAGTCTCTAGTCCTGAAAAAAAAAGCAGCTGATATTGAAAGAAATAATTAAAATCTCCAAAAACTTAATATAAAAAGCAGCAATAAAACAATTTATCGTTTTGCTGTCAGAGTTGATCCTGCAGAAGCAATTACTACACAAGCCACTGCTATAAATTCGTAAAAACTTAGATTTTCCTGTAAAAAAATGAAAGCACAAATAGAAGCTGAATGATTTTGTCAAAATTATTTTGGATCATTTTCCTTTTATTTTTAGTGAATTAAATCAGCTTTTAAGTATGAAATTTTACCATTTTTAAAGGTAAATTCAAAAGTCCCTCCAATTTTTCCTTCCGGAAAATCGCCTTCAAACTCAACTTCTGAATGTGCGTGATACTCATCTAAAATTTCCAATTGCACTATTTCGGTATTCGTATTGTAACCTATGAAGTAACTGTCGAAATAATCTTTAATTTCCTTATGACCTATAAATTTTCTTCCAACAGATGTATCGTCTAAAACGGCATCCGGCAAATAGAAATCCAAGTATTTATTGGTGTCGAAAGTATTACTGGTTTCAATCCAATTATTGATAAAAGTGTGTATGTCCATTGTTATTACTTTTGTAGCCACATGGGTTTTATTTTTAAAATTTGTTGGTACACGCTACAATCTTCCGAATGTGCCCCTTTAAGATAACCAATACTCATTAGAAACTCATTTACAATTTCACCGCCAGTGAACCTGAATATTTTTTTGAATAATTTTACCCATTCTTCTTGAGTTTTGGGATGATGATGTTCGAGCCATTTTTCAAAACTACCAAACTCATCCTGCAATTGAAGTATGGTTTTGGCATTTTCAATGGCGGCATTTACTTTGAGCTTATTGCGGATAATTCCAGCATCGTTTAGTAATCGCTCACAATCTGTTTCGGTATAATTCGCTATTTTTTTAATATTGAAATTATCATAGGCTTTACGGAAACTTTCTTCCTTTTTCAAAATGGTTTCCCAACTCAATCCTGCCTGATTGATTTCCATAATCAAACGCCCGAACAATTCATCGTCGTCGTGAATAGGGAAACCGTAGTGATAATCGTGATAGTTTTTATGAAGAGTTCGGCTCGGCTCTTTCATCATCGGTATGTAATTACAGTAACTCATGTTTTATATTTTCAATTTATACTATTAGTAAAAGTGGTTAAAATTTCTAAAATGTAATTCGCCAAAATAGCTTGAATTGTTACCATTTTGGTGATAAATACAACTATATTATTTCTTATAAATCATATAGATAGAGATCTGGAATATCATTCAAAATCTCTTCACCATAAGCGGATCCTGGTGATTGATAACCAATTTTAAAATCATTATTGAAGATACGGTTGGCAACTGCAACAACAGAAAGAGGAGTTAATGCATAACCTGATGGAGCATCTATGTACGCTTTTACCACTTTTCCATTTTTACCTCTCATTTCTGCCGAAAGCCCATTTCTTCCTGAAGCACGCTCTTCTTCTGATGGACCATCTGGAAGATTTTGCGCTGTCAATTCCGGCATATCAATAGTAGGCAATTTTAATGAGAAGTACTCTTCTATATTGGGTATTCTTATTGATTTATAAGTCAGAACAATACCTCCTAAAGGAGTTGGAAGACATTCAATAGCTTCATTACCGAAAGAAAAAACTTTGGATTGTGGATTTGGATTTTCAATTATTTCCCCGTTTTTTCTCACCAAAATACCTAAATCGGCAATATTCTTACTGCTCAGTATAGAACCCTTTGAAAAGCCACCATAATGCCTGAAACCAACTTTTAATTCCTGTGGTTCTGCAACTAATTTGGATAAGTGAACTGCAAGAGCATCATAACTCACAAAAAGCCCTGCACCTGATATCAGCTGTATTCCCGCAGATTTTGCTTCTTTGTCCAAAGATTCTGCTAATTGATACGTTTCTAATTCAGCACTGATATCCAAATAATGTACACCTGCTCTCAAGCAGGCATTCATAGCCTGTTTTGCCGTAAATTGAAATGGACCCGCCGCATTGATCAAAACGCATTTGTCAGCCAGAGCCTTCTGCCAACCTTTATCATCCTCTACATTGAAAACATGAAAAGGCACATTTAATTCTTTTGCCAAAGCACTCGTTTTGCCTTCTTCACGTGCGGCTATTTCAAAATCAAGATTTAACTCTTTGGCTCGTGCTGCAATTATTTTTCCTGTATAGCCTGTAGCTCCGTAAATAAGCAATTTGTTTTTTTTAGTATTCATTTTAGTAATGGGTATTTATAATTTTTTTACTGGTCGGACTCGTTCCGCCCTTACATACTAGTTTGCTCCAAAGGCTACCGCAATCGTGAATTGAGCTAAAATCGCCTTTTTGAAATGTACTATTTCTATGGTTTGAGTAAATGTATCATTTATTTGAAACGTTTGTTTTAAATGTAAATAAAAAAATTATTGTTTAAGTATTTGTATTAGGAATTGTGCCATTTTGGATATTCTTAATTTGTCCTGATAGATAATAAATGATTCGTGCCATCCAGTAAAGTTATTTATGATGTAATTCGTGAGCATTTCACCATCATCAGTAATTCTAATTTCTTTTATAGCAATAGCTTTTTCAACTAAATCTAATATTAAATTATAAGTAAAGCTATTATCACTTCTCAGTATTTTTTGAATTTCTGAATCATCAATGGCCATTTCAAAAGTAGTTTTTATAGCCAGGCAGCTGTTAGGTTCATTAGTAATACTGTGCACAGCTCCATTGATAAACTGCTCAATAGCATGTATTGGACTTGAAATATTTTGAAATTGTTTTTCAGCAGCATCCCTTCTTGACTCCGTGTAATTTTTAATGCACTTGACAAATAATTGATGTTTATCACCAATTGTATTGTACAGACTACTGCTATTGATTCCCATTGCTTCGGTAAGGTCGCGCATAGACGCACCGCTATATCCTTTTTTCCAAAAGACATCCATAGCTTTTGAAATCGCTAATTGTTCATCAAATTTTACATTTTTTGGCATATCTGGGCAAAGATAGAAAAATATTGAAACAATCGTTTTAAAAGCACATAAAATGTACTTTTAAAAATTATCACATTGAAATTAATGTGCTTAAGCAGGCAGTAAGGTTTTCTCCATGTCTGTTAGTGAATATTCAAACTTGGGTGGAATTAAGACCTCATATGAAGACTTTATAAGCGTCAGTGCAATGCAAGAAAAAAATCGGAATGGATTTTTCACTGCCATACCGATCATTTCGTTATTGAATTTTTAAGAAGCTTAATAGCCAACACCTCTAACGCCACCTGATGCCCTTATTGATTCACCAGTTATCCAATGTGCATCATCAGAAGCCAGGAATACAGCAAGCGGGGCGATGTCTTCTGGCTCTCCGAATCTGCCAAGCGGTGTTCCTGCAATCAGCTTTTCACCTAATTCGCCTTCAAAATTTCCTGCAGTTCCAGGAGTATTTGTATGACCAGGCATTATTGAGTTTACCCTTATTTTACGTTGCCCGAGTTCCCTTGCTAGAGCCAAAGTAAAGGTGTCCACAGCACCTTTAGTAGCTGAATAAACACTTGATGCCATATACGGATCAGAACTAAGGATAGAGCTAATATTTATAATACTTCCACCATTGTCGCCCATAAGCTTTACAGCCCCTTGAGCAGCCAAAAGGTATCCCAATACATTTAAATTAAACTGCTTGTGGAAAGCTTCCTCGGTCAAATCATCAATCATTTCGAATACTGCAACCCCTGCATTGTTTACCAGAATATCAATAGTTCCAAATTCCATTTTTATTTTATCAAACATTTGTTTAACATCAACCGACTTACTCATGTCAGCCTGAATGGCAATTGCTTTGCCTCCCGAAATTTGAATTTCGTTTACGACTTCGTCAGCATCACTCTCGCTTGACGCATAATTAACTATAACCGTAGCCCCTGCTTTACCAAGTGCTTTGGCTATTCCTGCACCTATACCTTTAGAAGCTCCGGTTACGATAGCTATTTTATCTTTAAGTTTCATTTTACTTTATTTTAAGTAATTATTATTTTTCAAAGGTATAATATAGTAACTTTACTTTCGATATGGGTTTCCTCTAGTAAAGTAGGTATCCTAATATAATAACAATGGAAAAAGATAAATCAACAGCTCTAGAACAGGCAGATTGTTCCAAAATACTTTTTGCAATACAGGATACACTCGATCTTATAAGTGGCAAATGGAAAATCAAAGTAATAAGTGTTTTGCTCTATGGTAAAAAGAATTTTACAGATTTACAGCGACAGATTAACGGTCTGGGAGCAAAAATGTTGTCCAAAGAATTACAGGATCTGGAAATTAATGGACTCCTTACCAGAACAGTTAACACAACTAAACCAATTACAGTATCGTACGAGCTCACCGACTATGGGCATACTTTGGAGCCGATTATTAAAGAGCTTGCAGATTGGGGAACAAAACACCGCCATAAAATTATAAACCGATAGTTTTCAAGCACACCTTTTTAGTATTGCTTTAAGTAAAAGAAAAATCAGTGCTTAGGTATTTCTCAAAAAAAAATCATTTTGAAAAGGCCATTTTATAACTAGTTTTCAACAAAAGCCAATACGTAATATCAACATTTCATAGGTTTTAAACAATAAATGACTGGTGGATTATCATTAGCCTTATTTATACCAGAAATGTAAGGGATTCGAATCAAATAAACGCTGTAAATAAAGACACAGACTAATTTTGGGGAATAATGATAAAAAAATATAACCAAAAAAAAACCTCCAAAATCAATGATTTTGAAGGTTTGTGATTTTTTGTGGGCGATGAGGGGTTCGAACCCCCGACCCCCTCGGTGTAAACGAGGTGCTCTGAACCAGCTGAGCTAATCGCCCTAGTACAATTTAGTAATTTTTATTGCCTTATTGCGAGTGCAAATATAAGCTTGTTTTTTGCTTATCCAAAATATTTCTGCACAAATTTTAATATTTTTTCGAAAGAGTTTATATTTAATTGGTGTTTAGTTTATTAGGTTTGATGGAATTTTCAAATAAACTCCGTCTTTCAATCTGTAAACGGAGTTTATTTGAAAATTTATAATTTATTTGGATAGCGTGGGTTCGTTATGGTAAATGAAATCACCATGAATTCCTGTAAATGCCTTGTTCAATCCATCAAAAAACACTTTTCTGTCATCTTCTTTGGGCCAAACAGTTTTTATTAATTCATCTTGTTTATCACTGGATTTTTCTAAATCGGATAAGGAATCATAATAATAAGCTTCGAGAAAATCCCTGCTGTCAGCACCCCAAGCATGACGATTCGGGTAATATCCTTTGATATAAGGGTTATTCATGGTTACTTTTTCGTTATATTCCTTCATGCCTTTTCCCTGTCCGTTCAAGGACATTTGTGATTTTCGTATATAGACAACCATAGGCTCTTTTGAAGTCGGTTTGAATTCTTTAGAGCCTGCAATGGAAGAATAAATTTCATCGGAATGCATTTTAGAATAATAAGTGTTGTATTTATCAAAAAAATCCTTTCTGATTTTTTCGTCTGGCCAACCTTTTTTAATTAATTCATCGGAAACATCATTTGCTTTTTCGATATCTTGCCAAGTTTTAAAGACGGAAACCAGTAAAACCTCAGAACTGTTTTCTGTATAATAATGATTAAGAATTTCGGATCCCATTATTAAATCGTTCTTGCTGGTAACTTTATCAAAGTACTCTTGTTCGGTTTGTTTCCAGTCTTTCCTATCCGTATCCAGATTCCTGTGTAATGTCGTCACTGTAATAAATACAGGTTTTGGGTCTTCTTGAGCAAACATACCAATGCTTAACATGAATGTTAAAATTAACAATATCAATGCTAAATTGTCTTTCTTTTTCATAATAGTTTAAGAATTAAGTGAGTAATAAATAAGATTAGTCACATAAATTTAACTAATTATGAGTCAATTAGTTGCAAAAATAAATAATTTATTTTTGAAGGTAATTATTGCCCAAAGTTAAACCCCTTTATTTAAAGGCAATTCAGCTACTACAAAGGTACTACCGCCAATAAAGATAAAATCATTTTTTGTGGCATTATTCTTAGAGTTCACATAAGCGTCTGTTACAGAGCGGTATGTGTTTCCGTTAAGATGGTATTTTTTTGCTTTTTCTTGTAAAATGGCAGCGTCTAAACCACGTGGAATGTTTGGTTTGCAGAAATAATAAGTAGCATTCTTTGGAAATAAAGGTAAAACTTCGTCCAAATCTTTGTCATTTACGACTCCTAAAACAATATGTAAAGCCTCAAAAGCTTCTTTTTGAATTTGGTTCATGACAATTTCCAGTCCGTTTTTGTTGTGTGCGGTGTCGCAAATAACTTTTGGGGATTCGCCTAGTTGTTGCCATCTTCCTTGAAGTCCTGTGTTTTTTACAACCAGCAATAAACCAGATTTGATATCTTCCTGGAAGACTTTGAATTCTTTTTGCTCATTTAAAACAGCAATTGTTTGTAGGGCAGTTTTCTTATTATGCACTTGATAATCGCCAATTAAATCAGAAGAATAGGTTTCTGAAATCAATTCAGAAGCAAAGTAGATTGTGGAGTTGCATTCTTTGGCTTTCGCCAAAAAAACAGGTTTGGTTTCAGGAGTATATTCTCCAATAACCACGGGAATATTTGGCTTTATAATTCCCGCTTTTTCAAAAGCAACAGCTTCAAGTGTGTTGCCAAGAAATTGGGTGTGGTCCAATCCAATATTCGTAATCACGGATACGAGCGGCGTAATGACATTGGTGGCGTCTAATCTTCCGCCCATTCCAACTTCTATAATGGCGATGTCCACTTTTTCTTTTGCAAAATAATCAAAAGCCAATCCAACGGTCATTTCGAAAAAACTCATGTCGTTTGCTTCAAAAAACGCTTTATGCTTATTTGTAAAATCAGTAACAAATGCTTCAGAAATTTCCATTCTGTTAATTTTGATGCGCTCCCTGAAATCTTTTAAATGAGGCGAGGTATACAATCCCACTTTATAGCCCGCTTCCTGAAGTATCGAAGCCAGCATGTGCGAAGTAGAACCTTTTCCGTTGGTTCCTGCAATATGAATGCATTTTATTTTTTCTTGAGGATTGTCAAGATGATCTATTAGTAAATGGGTGTTGGTTAAATCTTTTTTATAGGCCGAAGCGCCCTGTAGTTGGTATATCGGTAGTTGGTTAAATAGCCAATTTATAGTTTCCTGATAGTTCATTTTTTGAATAAAATAGTAGTTGTTTAAAATATTTTTCGATTTTTTTAGTTTAATAGTACATCGAAAAGTATCTTTATTGCAAAATTGAAATAATTTTTAGAATTAATGAGTAAAAATCAATAATAATATATGTTTAGTTTTATACAATTACAGGCCGACACTATTGCTAATGCTGCGTCAAACGTAGTAATCGAGAAAATTGCTCCAAATACTGAAATCTCTGTTTTGGAATTTATTTTAAAAGGAGGGTTCTTCTTAATCCCAATTTCAATTCTATTATTCTATACTTTTTATTTAATTATAGAACGTACGATGTACATTCATAAAGCATCTAAAATGGATCATCGATTGATGTCAGATGTCAGAGACAATCTAAATTCCGGGAATCTGGAATTGGCACGATCCATAGCCGAAAGAAGCAACACGTCTTCCGGTAACATTATTAAAGAAGGAATTCTTGTTATTGGCAGGCCTATTACGGAGATTGAATCTAATATGGATCGCGCTGCAGACATTGAAATTGGAGAAATGGAAAAACATTTGGGTCAATTGGGACTTATTGCGGGGATTGCACCTACATTAGGATTTATTGGAACTATTTCTGGAGTAATTAAAATATTTTACAGTATTTCAGTTACTGAGAATATAAGCATTGGTAATATTTCTGGAGGTTTATACGAGAAAATGATCAGTAGTGGTTCTGGGTTATTGGTTGGTATTATTGCCTATAGTGCGTACCATTTATTAAACGGAAAAATTGATAATTTTGCTTTAAAAATTCAAAAACAGATACTGGAATTCGTAAATATTATTCAAAGATCGTAACATGTCTATAAAACGAAAAAGAAGATTTCATGCCGAAGTGGCTACTTCGTCATTAAGTGATATTATGTTTTTCTTGTTGTTGTTTTTTCTGATTATATCTACTTTGGCGAATCCAAATGTTATAAAAATGACATTGCCAAAAGCTAAGGCTAACGAGAAAACCAACAAGCAATACATCAGTTTGTCAGTCACAGAAGATAAGAAATTCTATATCGACAAACAAGCTGTAACATTTGAGGAGTTAGAAACGACTTTAATGTCTAAAATGAATAGTGAAAAGGATCAAACCGTTGTGGTGAGAATTCCATTTAATTTGCAAGTTCAGGATTTAGTTGATGTTTTGCAAATAGGAGTAAAAAACAATCTGAAGTTTGTGATCGCTACCAGTGCAAAGTAAGAAAATGATTTTAAATATGAGTTTTACTTGTTCGGATTGATTTAAACTTGAAATGAACTATATAAAAAAATGCCTCGACTTTTATCGAGGCATTTTTTATTTATTAGGATTGTATTTATTTTAATTCAAATTGAAATTGTAAACGATTTTTCCGACTTGTTTTTCCGGGGCATCGCTGCTGGCATCCCATTTAGTGTTCATCGCTGCTATTCTTGCTTGGTCTAACAAGCATCTTGCTGTATTCGTTGTTCCTTTTACACCGGCAATTGCATTTATAGTTCGTCCATTTCTGTCTACTGATACTTCAACGACAACTTTTCCTTCTTCGTTACAGGTGTATTTAGGAGCCGGTTTCGAAACTGCTTTTCTGTTTCCTAGGGAGTAGCCGCTACCGCCACCAGAGCCACTTCCGTTTCCTCCACCGCTACCGGAGCCGTATCCGCTGCCAGTTCCTATTCCGGTTCCAGTACCATTTCCACCGCCTGTTCCTCCTCCAGAACCACCCGTTCCATAATAGCCATTAGAACTTAAACTTCCGTTTGATTTTCCTTTATTTCCGGCTGCTTTGTCATCGCCATCACCGCCTTTATTGGAACCTTTCAGAATGCTGGATAACGCGTCATTTGTATTGTTAGAAACTTTAGGTTTTACAACCACTGGTTTTGGTTTCTCTTTTACAACAGCAATAGGTTTTGTAGTTTTTTCTTTTTGGGGAATGACAACACTTTCTTCGGTACTGTTTTCCTGCGATAAAATAGCTTCGTCAGGAGTTGATTTTGTTGGCGTTTGTCTTGTTTGGTTTTTTACTTGCAGCACTTCACTTTTATAATTCGCACCAGAACCCAAATCGCTGTCTCCGAAATTCACGGTAACGCCTCCGCCACCTCCGCCGCCTGCAAGTTCCGCCAGGTTTGCTGGTGGCCAAAAGCGGATGAAAAATAAAATTAACAACATTGTCGCATACAAAAGAATGGATATGGCTAAAGATTTCTTTTGGTCTGATGAAATGGTGGAACTCATTTGTATTTTAAATTTAAAAAAGTGTATTACTAAAAAACGTTGAAAAGTACTAAAAATTGTCAAGAGTAAAAAGCTACTGAAGGAATATAAATAAGTTTGCTTTATTTAAAATTGAAAATAAGAAAAAGGGATTAAATAGATTTTGAATAATCTACTTAATCCCAGTTTCAATATGTTTGATGAATGCTTTTTTTTAAGTAAGCTGTTTCAATGCAATTTCAAAGGCTGTTGCACTAATATTTGTTTTGCTTGGATTCAAATCATGTGCTTTTTCAATTGCCTTTTTAATGGTTTCCGATGTGTCTTGAAAGATAGCTTCATCCGTCATTTGCACTTTCTTTTCCATGAAATAAGCAAAAACGCGAGCCATTCCACAATTAGAAATAAAGTCAGGAATTAAACTCACTTTATGATCTACATCTTCCATGATTGGACCGAAAAATATTTCTTTGTCGGCAAAAGGAACATTCGCACCACATGAAATTACTTCAAGACCATTAGCAATCAAGCTGTCAATTTGAGATTGAGCAACTAATCTGGACGCTGCACAAGGAGTGAATATTTCAGCGCCTATTGTCCAGATTTTTTGGTTGATTTCTTCAAAAGGAATCATGTTTTCGGCAACCAGTTTGTTTCCGTCTTTAGCAAGAAATAACGCTTTTATTTCTTCGAAAGTAAAACCTTCTTCGTTTATCAGTCCGCCATCTCTATCAATGATACCGATGATTTTTGCTCCCATTTCTGCCAAATAAAATGCTGCGGCCGAACCTACATTTCCAAAACCTTGGACAATGGCTTTCTTGCCTTTTACATCTCCGCCATAAATAGTATAATAATTACGAACTGCTTCAGCAACGCCAAAACCGGTTATCATATCTGCAATGGTATATTTTCGAGAAACGTCTGGTGAGAATTTTGGATTCTCAATTACTTTAACCACACCTTGGCGCAATTGACCAATTCTGTTGATTTTATCCGCTTCGGTAGGTTTAAAATGCCCGTTAAAAACGCCTTCCTGCGGATGCCAAACGCCACATTCTTCCGTCATGGGAATTACCTCGTGAATTTCATCCACATTCAAATCACCTCCGGTTCCGTAATAGCTTTTCAATAGAGGAGAAACCGCTTTGTACCAACGTTGTAAAACGCCTTTTTTTCTGGGATCATTTGGGTCAAAATTAATTCCAGATTTAGCTCCGCCAATAGCAGGTCCTGAAACTGAAAATTTCACTTCCATTGTTTTTGCCAAAGATAAAACTTCATTCATATCCAACCCTTTTCTCATACGAGTTCCACCGCCAGCAGCGCCACCACGAAGAGAATTAATCACAGTCCAACCTTCGGCTTCGGTTTCAGCATCTTTCCAATGGAAAACTATCTCAGGTTCTTTATTTTCGAATTTCTTTAATAAATCTTTCATTTATTGCGATATGTTTAATTTTTACAAATATAAAAAATAGAATAATGCGAATTATGTATTTTTGATATTATTTTGAGTAATAAACATTTCCAGAGCTATGATCCATTTTGGCACCCGTAACACTGCTCAAAACATTGATTTCCCCTCGCAATTTTAATACGCCAAGCAACGCAAAAATCAACGCTTCTTTGAATTCGAGAATTTTAGCTGACGGAATTATGATTTTCATTTCAGGTAAATAGGACTGAATACGTTCGATAAGAAAATCATTATAGGCACCACCGCCAGTTATATAAAGACTTCCGTTTTTATTTGGCAAAGCCAAGGCAATTTGTAACGCTACATGTTCAGTGAACGTATGTAATTTATCTTCAATAGCAATTTCAAAACTTTCGATTAAAGGTAAAACGGTTTCTTTTACAAATTCAAAACCCAATGATTTAGGATGTTTTTTTTGGTAAAAATCCAAAGCATTTAACTGCTGTAGCAAATTAGTTTCAGTTTTTCCAGTTCTTGAAATGGTACCTTTATCATCATAATCGAATCCCAATTGATTGGCGTAAAAATTCAAAACGGTATTTACTGGTGAAATATCAAAGGCAATTCGTTGCTGGTCTTGTTCAAATGACACATTCGAAAAACCACCTAAATTCATGCAATAATCGTATTCAGAAAATAATATTCGATCGCCAACAGGAACCAAAGGCGCACCTTGACCGCCAAGTTGGACATCTTGTACTCTAAAGTCGCAGACTACCGTTTGGTGAATTAAAGTAGCGATTTCAGGTAAATTACCAATTTGAAGCGTAAAACCATTCTGTGGTTGATGTAAAATAGTATGGCCATGAGAACAAACGGCGTCCAGGTTTTCGATTTTATGTTTTTCGATAAAAGCTGCAATAATGGAAGCGAGAAGTTGGGTGTAATCCTGATTTAATTTTTCGAGCTGCTCTTTAGAATAATCCACAGCAGATTTTAGACTTTGTATCCAACTTGCACTATAGGCTATAGTTTCGCTTTCAAGTATTTCAAAAGCCCATTTATTGTTCTGTACTTTAAATTGAATATGTGTTAAATCAACACCATCAAGCGAAGTTCCTGACATTACTCCGATAACGTTATAGTAATCTTCTTTCATTGAATGAATTTCTAAATCAAAATTGATAATTTCATAATATTAAAGTATCTTTGAATGCTTTTTTTAAATAAAAAGTAATTTAATTAGTTTAAATAGGAACAATAGTCAAATTTACGGCAAAAAGCAGAAAACATAAAAAACTTTCTAAAGCTGTAAATTTAAGGATTGTAATTGAGTAATTTTACTTTTATTTGTAGAGTTGAAATTTTAATAAAAAACAAAATATAGTTATGAACTTTAATCTTACCGAAGAGCAGTTAATGATTCAGCAAGCAGCTAAAGATTTTGCTCAAAACGAATTATTGCCAGGTGTTATTGAAAGAGACGAATTCTCTAAATTTCCAACGGAGCAGGTGAAAAAAATGGCTGAGCTTGGTTTTTTAGGAATGATGGTGGATCCTAAATATGGTGGGTCCGGATTGGACAGCGTTTCTTATGTTTTGGCCATTACTGAAATTGCTAAAATAGATGCATCTACAGCAGTTGTAATGTCTGTAAATAACTCTTTGGTTTGTGCAGGTTTAGAAAAGTACTGCAATGAAGAACAAAAAATGAAATACTTGGTTCCTCTTGCCAAAGGAGACGTAATTGGCGCTTTTTGTTTGTCTGAGCCGGAAGCGGGTTCTGATGCGACTTCGCAAAAAACAACTGCAATCGATAAAGGCGATTATTACTTAATGAATGGAACCAAGAATTGGATTACTAATGGATCTTCGGCATCAACCTATATTGTAATTGCTCAAACTGATGTTGAAAAAGGACATAAAGGGATTAATGCATTTATAGTTGAAAAAGGTTGGGCGGGTTTTGATATTGGTCCAAAAGAGAAAAAAATGGGAATTCGTGGTTCTGATACGCATTCTTTAATGTTTAATGATGTTAAAGTGCCAAAGGAAAACCGAATTGGAGCAGATGGATTTGGGTTTAATTTTGCGATGAGCGTACTAAACGGCGGAAGGATAGGAATTGCTTCCCAAGCTTTAGGAATTGCCACCGGTGCTTATGAATTGGCCTTAAAATATTCTCAAGAACGTAAAGCTTTTGGGAAAGAGATTTTCAAACACCAAGCGATTGCTTTTAAATTAGCCGATATGGCAACTCAAATTATGGCTGCCAGAATGTTGTGTTTTAAAGCAGCTTCTGAAAAAGACTTGGGGATGGATATCTCACAATCTGGAGCAATGGCGAAGTTATTTGCTTCTCAAACCGCTATGGATACTACTATTGAAGCCGTTCAAATACATGGTGGAAATGGCTATGTTGCTGAGTATCATGTGGAACGAATGATGCGTGATGCTAAAATCACTCAAATATATGAGGGAACTTCTGAAATTCAACGTATTGTGATTTCAAGAACATTAGTTTCATAAATAAAATTTTATAGTTATTTATACCCTTTTCAATTTCGATTGGAAAGGGTTTTATTTTTTAAAACGATTTTTTAATATATTTACTGGAAGATTGGGCTGAAAAAGAAGGTAAAAGAGTAGATAATAAAGTGGTGATTGAAAATTATCTGACACAAAATGATATTGCGCAGATTATTTGTACTTCAAGACAGACTGCAACTCAATTGCTCAATGAAATGGAAACCAACGGAACACTGATTTATAACCGAAAAGAAATCGTTATCTCGGATATTTCAAAACTGTAGTTTCAATTATTTCGTACGTATTGTAAACTAGCTGACAAATGGCTTTTTTGATTCTAAATATCTTTGTTTAAGAAATAAATATAAGAATGTGATGAAAACAACTATTTTATCTTGGATTTTAAGGATTGCAGTGGCAGTAATTTTATCACAAACCCTATATTTTAAATTTACTGGTGCCGAGGAAAGTATTTATATTTTTACTGCTTTGGGAGTGGAACCTTATGGAAGAATTGGTACTGGTATCTTAGAATTGATTACTGTAGTTCTAATTTTAATGCCTAGAACTACAATATATGGAGCATTGCTAGGTTCTAGTATAATGGTCGGAGCTATTATTTCACATCTGTTTGTTCTGGGAATTGAAGTTGAGGGTGATGGTGGAACGCTATTTGCGTTGGCTAACATAACCTTATTTAGTTGTCTTACTTTAATTTTTTTAAATAGAGATAAACTGCCAAATTTATTAAAATTAAAACTATAATATGCTGATACCTTCTATTACTAATAGTCTAAACGAATTGATTGATTTGCTCAATCAATTATCGAATAAAGATTACTCAAATCCATGTACTGAATTGAGTAATGCCAGTATAGGAGAACATACGAGGCATATTATCGAAATGTTTCAGTGTCTTGAAAATCAATACGATTTAGGGATTGTGAATTATGATAAAAGGGCGCGCAATATTTTGATTCAAACGGATGTGAATTATGCGATTCATCATATTTTAGAAATAAAAAATAATCTTGAAAAAGAGAATAAAAATATCGATTTGCAACAAATGATTGACGGTGAGGAAATCCGAATTCAAAGTAATTATTATAGAGAATTGCTCTATAATTTAGAGCATTGTATTCATCATCAGGCGCTGATAAAAGTGGCTATTTTAAAATGTGAAAATATCACGGTCGATGAGAATTTTGGAGTTGCCCGTTCTACAATTGAATACAGGAATCAATGTGCACAGTAAGTTTTATTCATGTCAATGACACAATTATCATTACCTCAAATCGAGATGAAAAAATAATTAGACCATCGGCAATACCGCCCAGAGATTATACCATAAACGGTAAGAATGTCATTTTTCCAAAAGACCCAAAAGCTGGTGGAACTTGGTTTGTTGTCGATGCAAATGGAACTGTTTTGGTTTTATTAAATGGTGCTGACGAAAAACACAAAGTAGTGCTTCCTTACAGGAAAAGTCGCGGTCTAATTGTGCTTGATATTATTAGCAGCGTATCGCCGAAGGATTTTTGGGACGAAATTGATTTGGAAAACATAGAACCTTTTACATTGGTTTTATTTCAAAATAAGGAGCTGTTTCAATTGCGATGGAATGGAAATCAGAAAGAAACGACTCTTTTAGATAGTCATAAAAATCACATTTGGTCGTCGTCAACGTTATATCCAGCGGCAATTAGGGAGAAACGTACCAATTGGTTTTATACTTTTTTGGATGTAAATCCAGAAATATCAGAAACAGAGATGCTTCATTTTCATCGCTATACCGAAGAGAAAAATCAGGAAAACGGATTGGTTATCAATCGAAATGACGAAATGAAAACCTTGAGTATTACCCAATCTGTAATCGAAAAAAATAAAGTTGCTATATTGCATTGCGATTTGATTGCACAAAAAGAGTACAAGACTTCATTTATCACTATTTAAAATTTTCTCAATTGAAATTACTTTTTCATAAGATTACGCATTGGGAATATTGGCCGTTTCAGATTGTTTATATTCCAATTTATTTTCTTTGGGCATTTTATTCACTTAAAGCAAAATCGATTTTTTTCTTTAACGCGGCTAATCCAACGATAAAAAACGGAGGATTTATGATGGAGTCCAAAAAAGCGATCTACGACTTGATTCCACAGCAATATTACCCAAAAACGGAACTCATAAAAGAAGGAACTTCAGTGGAAGAAATTCTAAAAATAATCCAATTTTCGGGAATAAAATATCCATTGATTGCAAAACCTGATATTGGTTTGCGTGGTTCCGGAGTCAAAAAAATAGATACTGTTGCCGACTTAAAAAGATATGCTGAAAAGGCAAATTTTGATTTTGTAGTGCAAGATTTAATTCCTTTCGAAAATGAAGTTGGAATTTTTTATGTACGTTATCCACACGAGAAAATTGGTAAAATAACAGGAATAGTTTCCAAAGAATTTCTAATAATCACTGGAGATGGAATTGCAACTATTGAACAGTTAATCAAGAAAAACCCTCGTTACGAATTGCAACTTAAAGTATTGCAGCAAGAATACGGTAAGAAATTATTGAAGGTTTTGCCAAAAGGGGAAAAACTAAATTTAGTACCGTACGGGAATCACGCACGAGGTGCAAAATTTATTGACGGAAGCCATTGGATAACTCCAAAATTAAACGAAACCATCAATGAAATGTGTTTGCAAATTCCGGGTTTTTATTTCGGAAGATTGGATGTGATGTACACTACTTTCGAAGATTTGGAACAAGGAAAAAATTGTGCTATTGTCGAGTTGAATGGAGCTGCAAGTGAACCCACGCATATCTATGATCCAAAACATTCGTTGCTATTTGCGTGGAAAGAACTTGCCCGGCATATTACGTATATGTATGAAATAAGTGTTGAAAATCATAAATCCGGAAATCCGTATTTGCCACACAAGGAAGGGATGAAAGAATATCGTCTGCATTTAGAGCAAAGCAATAGAATAGTAAATTTCTAATAAAATGAAAGTTATAAAAAATATTCTCGTTGGTTTCTTGGTGAGTTTTATCGGCTCAGTTCCACTGGGATATTTAAATATTATTGGGTTCGAAATTTATGCTGAATTAGGAATTAATAGTTTGATTTTTTATTTGTTGGGTGTTATTTCGGTTGAGGTTTTTGTAATTTACTTCACGTTGATTTTTGCAAATCAATTGGTAAACAATAAAAAACTGATGAAAATTATCGATTTTTTTGCGGTCTTCTTTTTGCTGTTTCTGGGATATTCTTTTTATGCTCATTCGAATCAAACAGCAGCAAATCATAATGATTTAGAGAAAATTATAAAGTATTCGCCTTTTCTAATTGGTGTGTTTTTGAATGGTATCAATTTTCTTCAAGTGCCATTCTGGACGGGATGGAATCTCTATTTGATTAATGGAAATTATATTGCTATCGAGAAAAGACTTAAATATTATTACGTTTTTGGGACTTTGGTTGGGACTTTTTTTGGAATGCTGGCTTTAGTAATTATTTTAAATTTATTTTCCCAAAACACGGCTAGTTTTTCAAGATATATAGTGCCAGTAATTATTCCGTTATTTTTTGTAGTTTTAGCTCTGATTCAAATGTATAAAGTCTACAAAAAATATTATAAGAAATAAGATTTTGATGCTATCAATTAAAATAAGATTGCTCCTTTTAACCAAAGAATTATTAACCATGAAAAACACATTTTTACTGCTGCCGTTCGTTCTATTCGGATGTGTACGAAATTCTTCTATCACGGCTCAAGCTACAAGCGATACTCGATTAAAACTATTAGAAGCTGAATATATAGTCAAAGAAAATGATGTTGCAGAAACATTGAAATTCTTGACTTCGGACGAATTGGAAGGCAGAGAAACCGGGACAAAGGGAATGGTAAAAGCGGCAGATTATTTGGAACAGTTTTTCAAAGACAATAATGTCAAACCTTATTTTTCTAGTTATCGCGATACGTTGTCTAATTTTAAAGAACCCGCTTTTAATATTGTAGGTTTTGTCGAAGGAAATGATCCTGAGCTAAAAAATGAATTCGTTATTATTAGCGGACATTATGATCATATTGGAATTAATAAAAAAGGAATAAATGGAGATTTTATAAATAATGGTGCGAATGATGATGCTTCGGGAACGACTGCAGTTGCTGAAATGGCGAAATATTTCAGTAGTGTTAAAAACAATAAGAGAAGTATTCTTTTTGTGTTCTTTGTAGGAGAGGAAAAAGGATTGTTAGGGTCTAAACATTTAGCCAAAAAGCTGAAAGCGCAAAACTTTAATTTGTACGCGCAATTCAATATTGAGATGATTGGAGTGCCAATGAAAAGGTCTTATTTAGCATATATTACAGGTTTTGACAAATCGAATATGGCGGGTAAAATCAATGAATATACAGGAAAAAATACGATTGGGTTTTTACCTAAAGAAGCCGAATATCAATTGTTTTACAGATCAGATAATTATTCTTTTTACAATGTTTTCAAGGTTCCTTGCCAATCTGTGAGTACTTTCGATTTTGAAAATTTCGAATTCTACCATCATGTTTCAGATGAATTTAACGTAATGGATTTACCTCATATGACTTCGTTTATTCAGGAATTATTACCTGCCGTAACGCAAATGGCTAATACGCCAACACATGAAATTCATATGAATTAGAAATATTAAGAGACAGGCTGATTCATATCGTAAGCCAAAATAAAGTAGTTATTATTGTTGAATTGAAAATCGCCAATAATTGTCCATTTTAGTTTTTCGGTATGCGCTTTTGTTGATGGAATATTAGTTTTGTTAATGAAAGTCAAAGCCAATGAATATTTTTTAACAACGTGTTTTCTCATGAATTCAAAAAGAGGCGTTATCAATCCTTTTCCTCTGTATTTTTTATCGATACAAATAGGCCCATATTGAAAGCTATTGGTTGTAGTAGCATCAAAATCTAAAAATTTAAGATCAGGTAATAGCGTAATCATGTAATTGAATATAGGCCATTGATTGAAAAAATCCCAGCTTCCAGAAAATATGTAGGCAATCGTTTTGTTGTTGTCTTTGGCTAAAAACAATCCCTCTTGTGTTATTACTTCTGTTAATTGAGGAATTGTAAACGGAGTGGTAACAAAACCAAATTCTTTTTCTTCTTCAGATAAATTAGAGACAAGATATAATTCCTGTAATGCTAATACTCCATCAATATCACTCAATTTTGCTACTTCAAATTGTATGTTTTCTATCATTTTATGCGAATTCAAATCGTATTTTGTTTCGGCAAAATTAAGCAAAATTATAGAAAACCTTATTTTTATATTCGAAACAATACCTACAGCTAAAATGATGTTTTTTTTAGTGTTTTTGTTTATTTTTGCTACATGAAAAATATTATTATTACAGGAACGAGCAGAGGTATAGGATATGAGTTGGCATTGCAATTTGCCAAGGCTGGACATCAGGTTCTGGCTATTTCCAGAAAAATTCCTCAGACTTTATTAGGGAATGAAAATATCACATGTCTTTCGGTTGATTTGTCCAATGAGTCTGAATTGGAAAAAGTTAAAGATTTTCTTTCTAAATCTTGGAAACAAATTGATGCTGTCGTTCACAATGCAGGAAGTTTATTGTTGAAACCCTTTTCAGAAACGTCTCAGGAAGATTTTGAAAATATCTATAAAGTCAATGTTTTTGGGGTTGCTAACTTGACCCGAATTTGCTTGCCTTATTTACAAAAAGGAAGCCATGTCGTAACGATAAGTTCTATGGGCGGAATTCAGGGAAGTTTGAAGTTTGCCGGACTTGCAGCATATAGTTCAAGTAAAGGTGCCGTTATTACACTGTCAGAGTTGTTAGCAGAGGAATATAAAGAGCGGGGCATTGCTTTTAATGTTTTGGCATTAGGTTCTGTTCAAACTGAAATGTTGGCAGAAGCTTTTCCTGGCTATCAAGCGCCTATTTCTGCAAGCGAAATGGCAGATTATATTTTTAATTTTACGTTGACGGGAAATAAATATTTCAACGGTAAAGTGTTGCAAGTTTCTTCTACGAACCCTTAATTCCTAACTCATAACTATTTTGAGCGAAACCTTAGCCAGATACATTCCAGAACATGCAGTAAAACCCGTTTTCGAACTTATTGTTGCCAATCAAGTGCATCTTAAGATTGTTAACGAAAGGCAGACGCGTCATGGTGATTATCGAAAAGGTTTGAATGGAAAGCATGAAATAACAGTAAATTCAAACCTGAATAAATACAAGTTTTTGATTACGCTGATTCATGAAATTTCACATTTGGTTGCCTTTGAAAAATTTGGGCGACATATTAAACCCCATGGAAACGAGTGGAAGTATTCCTTTCAACGATTAATGATTCCCTATATTCGTCCGGAGATTTTTCCGAATCACTTGTTGCCTTTGTTGGCGAGACATTTCAAAAATCCAACAGCCAGTAGCGATACTGATGCTACTTTGGCATTGGCATTGAAACAATTTGACCAACAAAATGATAAAAACTATGTATTCGAAATTCCGTATGGCAGTGTTTTCCGAATCCAAAGCGGAAAAATTTTCAAGAAAATAGCAATCCGAACGAAGCGTTTTGAATGCTTGGAAATGAGTTCTGGAAAAACCTATTTGTTTAATCCTAATGCTGAGGTGGAGTTGTTGAAATCAAGTTAGCCTTTTACTCTTTCAAATACGCTTCTCGTATTTTTTTGGAATGTAGAATAATTCTATAATAACCTGATTATTAGTTATTTTTTATTCATGTAAATGTGAAAAAGGTTTTTTAAGGTGATTTTATGTAAATTTTATCTTATATTCACAGTATTGTTTCGCCTTCACATAAAAGAATATAGTCATGAAAAACCTACTATTCCTATTTGCAACTCTGCTCATGTTCTTTAAAATATCATCATTTTGAATAATAAAAATATGAAAAATGCAATCATTTGTTTCGTATTTATCTTCATACCTTTTTTGATAAACGCACAAGAAACTACAAAAACCGCAATCGTCAGTCCAAAAGGGAATTGGTATTTTGGCGCAGAAATGGGTTTGAATACAATAACCTCTTTCAAGCTAGGCGAGTCCAATAAATCATTTCAAGGAGGGGTTTTGGCAGAATATTATACGGGGAGACATTGGAGTTTGACTGGGCAAATTAAATATTTTGAAACGGGAGTTTCATTTTTCAAACCAAATACTCATAGTGGCAGTTGGTTTGATTTAGGAAGCGATGCGTATTCCGGTGTTTTTAAGGGAGCCGTTATTTCTATTCCTGTAGCTATAAAATGGGAGTTTAGAATTTTTAAAAACTTTCGCGGAAGTTTGAAAATGGGGTATGCGCACAGTTTTGAAACCAAAAGTAGTTATACTAATTACTCTGAAAATTTAAAAACCGACTATCCGAAAAATTATGGAAGTTCAATTTCAGGATTGGGTTTCAATTATTTTTTAAACAATAAAACTGCCATCTATGTTGATTTTGAAACCTATTTTGGAGGACGAAAAGCAAAAATACCAGCGCTTATTTTTGATAATGATCAACATGTTATGAATAATTTAATCAATATTGGTGTAAAACATAACTTTAAAAAATGATGTATAAAAATTACAGTTATTTGTTTCGTTTTATCTTCTTCTAAAAGCATTGGTAGCAAAAAATCATTTTTTATTACGTAGTTGCGTATAAAAACCTTTGTCAAATATAGTTGTTGTTGTTATTAAGGAAAAAAGAAAGCTTAATTTAGGGTGCTTTTACTCTTTCAAATAGGCTTCTCTCACTTTTTTGAATAAATTTGAAGAATAAACAAAGGCTACAACAGCTTCGTTATCGGTTCTGAAAATTTCTTCTTTGGTTCCTTCCCAAGCTTTTAAACCATCTTTTAAAAATAAAATTTTCTCCCCAATTTCCATCACTGAGTTCATATCATGCGTGTTTATAACCGTTGTGATGTTGTACTCTTCAGTGATTTCTTTAATAAGATTATCGATTAATATAGCTGTGTTTGGGTCTAATCCAGAGTTAGGTTCATCGCAAAACAGGTATTTGGGATTGTTTACAATAGCGCGGGCAATAGCTACCCGTTTTTGCATTCCTCCTGAAATTTCAGACGGTAATTTATTATGCGCGTCAGTAAGGTTGACTCTTTTTAGTACAAAGTCAACGCGCTGCTGAATTTTTGAATTATTGTCTTTAGTGAACATTTTTAACGGAAAACCAACATTTTCAGCTACAGTCATGGAATCAAATAAAGCACTTCCTTGGAAAACCATTCCTATTTCAGTTCGTAAATCTCGTTTGTCATCGGGAGTTAATTCAGAATAAATCCTGCCATCAAATGAAATTGTTCCTGATTCTGGTGTATGGATTCCTAAAAGACTTTTTAGCAAAACCGTTTTTCCAGATCCGCTTTGTCCAATAATCAAATTTGTTTTTCCAGTTTCAAAAACCGTCGAAACTCCTTTAAGAATTTTGATATCGCCAAATGATTTTTCTATGTTTTTTACTTCTATCATGAGCCAAGTAACAGTTGTGTTAAAATATAATTGAATAGTATTATCGAAACCGATGTCCAAACAAAGGCGACCGTACTGGCTTTACCCACTTCAAGTGCGCCACCTTTCATATAATACCCATGAAAAGAAGGGATTGTGGCTAACAACATGGCAAATATTAATGTTTTAATGAAAGCATAAACGATATGAAAAGGAATGAATTCCATCTGGGCCCCATTTATAAATTCCGAACTTGATGTAAAACCGCCATAAACACCAGCCATCCAGCCTCCCAAAACCCCTAGAAACATTGCGATTCCAATAAGGAATGGGTATAATAATAAAGCGATTATTTTTGGAAAAACCAAATAGTTTAAAGAGTTGACTCCCATCACTTCCAGCGCATCAATCTGTTCTGTAACTCTCATGGTTCCTATGCTAGACGTAATAAAAGACCCCATTTTTCCGGCCATAATCACGGAGATGAAGGTCGGTGCAAACTCTAATATTACGGATTGTCTGGTAGCAAAACCAATAAGATATTTTGGAATTAAAGGATTGGTCAAATTTAATGCCGTTTGAATGGCTACAACACCTCCGACAAAGAATGAGATGAAAGCCACTATACCAAGGGAACCAATAATTAAATCATCAATTTCCTTGAAAATTAGATTTCTCATCACGGACCATTTCGTCTGTTTATTGAAAATTTCTTTCAGCATTAAGAAGTATCTTCCTATCTGCGTTATATATCGAATGAGCATCATATTTTTTGCGATTATGGGCTAAATTAAGGATTAGTTAGCAGTTTATACTTTCCAGTTTACAATTTTTTAATTGCTGAAGCTATAAAATCTTTTCTTTCATTTTCTTTAAGCGATACTTGCGAATGAATTTTGCTTGTTCTTCAGTTACCAATAAAGGGGTTTTAGCAGCTTTGGCTTTCCAAAAACCTTTGATATAATCTAAAAAGAGTAACGGTTTCTTTTTCATCATCGCCAGTTTTGCAGAAGCAATCGATGTGATTAAAAATCCGTAGCCTAAAGTGTAAAATGCTTCGCCTTGTTTGTATCGGGCTGTTTTGTTATAATTAGCTCCTGTTGGCTTCAAATGTTTTACGATCAAGGAAGCATCGGTAACTACTTTCCAACCATAAAATTTTGACAGTAATTCATCAACGGTATCCCAACCCATAGCCGGTTTTAAATTCCCTATTTGTTGAAAACATGCTTTTCGGTAGGCTTTAAAAGCACCACGAATATGATCTTTATCCGTTAGGTTTTCCAGAATCCATTTACCGTTTTTTTCGATGTAAGCAAACCCGCCAGCCATTCCAATTGTCGCATCTTTTTCGAAAATATTTAAAATAGTTTCAAAATAGTTGTTGGGCAGAATTAAGTCGGCATCCAGTTTTACGATAACGTCGTAATCTTCGTCCAATGTTTCGAAACCTTTGTGAAAAGCCTGAATGACTTTACTTCCCGGGAGATGTATGGCGCTTGAAGTTTTGTTTACCAAAGTGATAAACGGATTTTCTTTGGCGAAAGCTGTTACAATTTCGGCAGTTTTATCAGTGGAATTGTCATTGACTACGACTACTTTTTTTGGTAAAACGGTTTGAGAAATCAAAGATTCCAATGTTAAAGCAATAAATGCTTCTTCGTTATGAGCCGGAATAACAATGTAATAATTCATTATTTTATTTTTTCAGCGTAAACAATATAATATCTGTTGGTGAACTTTCTCAATAAGGGACGAAGACCAAATTTTTTCACTGGATTGGTCCATTTTTCTCTGTCGATTATTTTCCAACCTGTTTTTTCCAATAGCCAGTCCAATTGCCAATCTTCAAATTCATGGTAATGTCTGTCCCACATATCAGTTTTGCTTCTATATGCCGGTGAAAACCACAAACGCATCGGGATGGATATAAAAAGCTTGTCGGATTTTATTTCTTTTAAAATGGTAAACGGATTGAGTAAATGTTCAAAGATTTCGAAAGCAGTTACCACATCCTGTTTTTCTGTTGAAAGTACGGTTTGGTCCGTGTCTAAGTCTTCTCCCGTTGTGTTTTTAACAGCAAATCCTTCCGATTTCATGATTTTAGAAAAGGGGTTTTCTACGCCTAAATCTAATATGGATTCATCCGTGGAGATGTGTTTTTTTAGGAATTCTAAAGTATGCTTGAATCTTTTATTGGGAAACGTTTTTTCGTACATGTTTTTTTGATTTTGCCGCAAGGGCACGAAGGCACAAATATAGTAATAAATGTGTTTTTGGGCACTGTTTTTTAGCCCGGATGGGAATGAAAATCCCGGAGCTTCAAAATGTAGTTTTTCAAGGTACAAAAAGCGACTAAAAGAAGCTTTCTTGCACCTTAGAAAAACAAGTTTTGTAGTGAGGAATTGTAATGTACAGCCGGATTAGCTCCTGATTGCCAAATTCCTGAGATGATTAATATCTGTAAACAAATGCGTTGATATTCATTCCCGCTCCAACGGATGCAAAGATAAGAACGTCGCCTTTTTCGATGGACTGGTTTTCTATTTCTCCGCGAATTAACAAGTCAAAAAGAGTAGGAACGGTTGCTACGCTGCTGTTTCCAAGTTCATGAATGCTCATAGGCATGATGTCTTTTGGTACTGGTCTGTCATGTAATTTGTAAAAACGTTGGATTATCGCTTCGTCCATTTTTTCATTGGCTTGATGGATAAGGATTTTTTTCACGTCGTCAATGGCTATTCCGCTCTGGTCCAAACAACTTTTCATTGCAGCTGGAACTTGGCTTAAAGCAAATTCATAAATCTTGCGACCATACATTTTTATGTAACGAATGTCTGGATCTAAATCAGGATTGTATGATTTTCCAAAGAACAAATAATTAGCTTCGTCATTCGCATAAGTCGCGCTTTCATAAGCCAACATTCCTGTTTCATCATCAGAAGCTTCAATGATAGAAGCACCTGCGCCATCAGAATAAATCATCGAATCCCTGTCATGTGCGTCGACTACTCTCGAAAGGGTTTCAGCGCCTATTACCAGACAGCGTTTTGCCATACCTGATTTGATGAAAGCATTGGCCTGCATAACGCCTTCTATCCAACCTGGACATCCAAAAAGGATATCATAGGCAACACATTTTGGGTTCCTTATTTGTAGTTTGTGTTTCACACGGGTGGCCAGACTTGGAATCATATCTGACTGCGTTGTGCCGTATTTTACATCTCCAAAATTGTGTGCGAAGATGATATAATCGATAGTTTCCGGGTCAATACCAGCATTTTCAATTGCTTTTTGAGAAGCAAAAAAAGCTAAATCAGACGAGGTGTGCTGATCTTCGGCATAGCGTCTGTGTTCGATTCCCGTTATTCCTTTAAATTTATTTATGACAACTTCGTTAGGATAACCAAAGGCGGTTCCATCTTCGTTTAAAAAAACATGTTCGCCAAAGTCTGTATTGCTTACTTTTTTCTCAGGAATATAACTTCCTATTCCAGTTATTTTTATTTTCATCGGGTTATTTTTCCAAAAATTCAGGCTAATTTAATGATTAAAAAGTTATTACACTCACAATATTTATTATGCATGCATATAATTATGAAATAATAATTTATTGGCAAAAATATTGATTATTTTTTTACAAACTGCAAAAATCGATGCGATATTTCTTTGCTAATTGTTGCAATTGGTAAAATGAATGTTTTAAGAATTTGCATTGTACTATTTTCTGAATTTTGTATGAATTTATAGTTGTAAAAAAAATGTCCCGATTTCTCGAGACATTTTATTGAATTAATTTAAAATTAGTTTTCCATATACGCTTCAATTGGCGCACAAGAACAAACTAAATTTCTATCGCCATAAGCATCGTCAGCACGACGAACAGTTGGCCAGAATTTATTTTCAGCAATATAATCTAATGGGAAAGCTGCTTGTTCACGACTGTAAGGGAAGTCCCAAATATCATTAGTTAGCATGGCCAATGTATGTGGTGAATTTTTCAAAACATTGTTTTTGTCGTCAATAGTAGAAGCTTCAATTTCTTTTCTGATTGAAATCATCGCGTCACAAAAACGATCTAATTCTTCTAAGTTTTCACTCTCCGTTGGTTCAATCATTAAAGTTCCGGCAACTGGGAAAGAAACAGTCGGCGCGTGGAAACCATAATCCATCAAGCGTTTTGCAATATCAGTCACTTCAATTCCTTTTTGTTTGAAAGGACGGCATTCCAAAATCATTTCGTGAGCTGCACGACCCATTTCTCCAGAATATAACGTATCGTAATGACCGTTTAATTTCTCTTTAATGTAGTTTGCATTTAAAATTGCATATTGAGTGGATTGTTTCAAACCTTCAGCGCCCAACATTGAAATGTAACCGTAAGAAATCAAACAAACTAAAGCGGAACCCCAAGGAGCTGCAGAAATAGCTGTGATTGCATGTTCTCCTCCTGTAGGAATTACAGGGTTTGATGGTAAAAATGGCACTAATTGTGGAGCAACGCATATTGGTCCAACACCAGGTCCACCGCCGCCGTGAGGAATAGCGAACGTTTTGTGTAAGTTCAAGTGACAAACGTCAGCACCAATAGTTGCAGGATTTGTTAATCCTACTTGGGCATTCATATTGGCGCCATCCATATATACTTGTCCACCGTTATCGTGTATTAATTGTGTTATTTCTTTAATAGCACTTTCAAAAACACCGTGAGTTGACGGGTATGTTACCATCAAACAAGAAAGATTAGCTGCGTGTAAAATTGCTTTTTCACGTAAATCTTCTACGTCAATATTTCCGTTTTCCAATGTTTTGGTAACAATAACTTTCATTCCTGCCATAGCCGCTGAAGCCGGATTTGTTCCGTGAGCGGATGATGGGATTAAAGCAATATTTCTATGGTGATCTCCTCTTGATTGATGATACGCACGAATTACCATTAATCCGGCATATTCGCCTTGGGCACCTGAATTAGGTTGTAGCGTTGTTCCTGCAAAACCAGTAATAACATTTAATTGTTGCTCTAATTTAGCCAACATTTCCTGGTATCCTTGCGCTTGGTCTAATGGTGCAAATGGGTGAATATTATTCCATTGTGGCATGCTTAAAGGCAACATTTCAGAAGCAGCATTCAGTTTCATGGTACAAGAACCCAATGAAATCATGGAATGATTCAAAGCTAAATCTTTTCGTTCCAACATTTTGATGTAACGCATCAAAGCGGTTTCCGAATGGTATTTATTGAAAACATCATGTTGTAAAAAAGTTGATGTTCTGTTTACGCTTTCTGGAAAATGATTGGTTTCTGATAAACTTTCAATTGTCGTTGCCTGAGTCTCTTTTGCGGAAGCGAAAACAGCAATAATTTTATTTAGATCGGCAATACTTGTCGTTTCATTCAAAGAAATAGAAACGGTATTTTCGTCGATATAGTAGAAGTTGATTTCGTTTTGTTCTGCAATTGCTTTCACTTTTTTGGCGTCAGCCTTAACAACAATAGTGTCAAAGAAAGCAGTATTGGTTTGTTGTAAACCTAATTTTTCTAATGCGTTTGCCAATGTAGCTGCGGAAGCATGTACTTTATTAGCGATATATTGCAGACCTTTTGGTCCGTGATAAACCGCATACATACCTGCCATAACGGATAATAAAACTTGTGCAGTACATATATTTGAAGTGGCTTTGTCACGTTTAATGTGTTGCTCACGCGTTTGTAACGCCATACGCAACGCACGATTACCATTAGTATCTACAGTTACACCGATGATTCTTCCCGGCATGCTTCTTTTGTATTCGTCTTTTGTAGCAAAATAAGCAGCATGTGGGCCACCATAACCTAACGGAATTCCGAAACGTTGTGTCGTTCCAAGGACAACTGCAGCACCCATTTCTCCCGGAGAAGTCAATTTTGCCAAACTCAAAATATCAGCAGCTACAGCCACTTTTATTTCGTTTGTGGCAGCTTTAGCGATAAAATCTGCATAATCATGAACTTGTCCAAATTTCCCGGGATATTGAAGTATAGCTCCAAAATATTCCGTTGAAAAGTCGAAATCTTCATGATTTCCAATCACTAATTCAACACCAACTGGCGTAGAACGCGTTTGTAAAACCGATAAAGTTTGAGGTAATATTTCTTCGGAAACGAAGAATTTACAAATATTATTTTTCTTTTGGTCACGAGAACGAACATCAAAAAGTAATGCCATTGCTTCTGCAGCAGCAGTTCCTTCGTCCAATAAAGAAGCGTTTGCGATTTCCATTCCGGTTAATTCGATAACCATAGTTTGGAAATTCAAAATTGCTTCTAAGCGGCCTTGAGCAATCTCAGCTTGATAAGGCGTATAAGCAGTATACCATCCCGGGTTTTCAAAAACATTTCTTTGGATAACTGCAGGAATAATGGCTGCATTGTAACCCAAACCAATATAAGATTGAAAAACTTTATTTTTATTCCCTAATTTTTGAATGTGATTTGCAAATTCATATTCGGTCATTGCCGGATCTAAATCTAAATCAGCTTTTAGACGAATATCACTAGGAATTGTCTCGAAAATCAATTGGTCAAGCGTTTCCGCTCCAATAGTTTTCAACATATGTTGTAGGTCGTTTTCTCTTGGACCAATGTGTCTTAAAGCAAAAGCATCTGTTTTCATATAAAAATGTAGGTGTTGTTTTTTTAGTGGTGCAAAATTAAGTATTATTAATAATCTAAAAGGTATTTTGGGTCTCCTTTTTTATTGATTTTTCAACTAAATGATGTATTTGTTCACAATTGATTAATTTTGTCTAATGAAGATTTTTAAACAACTATTCAATTTTTATATCAATAGCAGTATTCACGTGGGATTGTCGTGTTATGCCTTAGTGCGAATGACGCAACACATGTTCCAGATTTCTTCGGATGAACCAATAGCTAATTTTGTTTTTTTTGGAACAATTGTAGGATATAATTTCGTAAAATATGATGCTTTGGCTAGAGCCAAAAAATTAAAGATGCGCAAGGAGTTGAAAATCATCGCCGTATTTAGTTTTTTAGCGCTTCTTTTGGTTGGTTTTTATTTTTTTCAGTTGCAACGGATTACCCAAATCGTAGCAATCGCTTTTTTGAGTATCACTTTATTGTACACGCTTCCTTTTTTTCCAAATAAAAAAAATGCCAGAAACTGGGCTGGCGTAAAAATCTATATTGTGGCGTTGTGTTGGGTGGGAGTGACTTTGGCTTTGCCTATTTTGAATGCCGATGTTTCGATAACACTTGATTTCTATCTGAAATGCATACAGCGATTTATCCTGATTTTTGTATTGGTGCTTATTTTTGAAATTATTGATTTGGCAAATGATGATCCACATTTGCAAACCGTACCGCAACAAATAGGGGTAAAGCGAACGAAAATGTTGGGATTGTTACTTCTAATTCCATTTTATTTTCTGGAATTGCTAAAAAGTAATTTTGATGCAAATCAATTAATTGTCAACTTGATAATAGTGATTCTGATTGCTGCGTTTCTGCTTTTTGCCAATGAAAAACGCTCGAAATATTATACTTCTTTTTGGGTGGAAAGCGTACCAATTGTTTGGTGGATTTTGTTTTTAATTCTTTAAAAAACACTAATATTGGTGAATACGTTCACCAAAAACAATGTAAATTTGGTGAATATGTTCACCAAAAATAGTATTAATTTGGTGAATACGATATAATTGTACTATATTTGGTTAAAATTTACGGTTATGATTAGTAGAGATTTAACGTCTATAATAGAGAAGAATTTAGGGAAGGGAAAAATTATTGTATTAATTGGTCCGCGACAAGTAGGTAAAACTACATTGATTAACTCTTTATTAAAGGATATTCCGTTTTTATTTCTTGATGGTGATGATGCGGTTGTGGCTGATACTTTAGCTAATGCAAATACCGAAACCTTAAAAAATATTATTGGAAATTATAAATATGTTTTTATTGATGAGGTGCAGCGTATTCCTACTATTGGTTTGAAACTAAAGATTATCGTTGATCAAATCAAAGATGTGCAAGTAATTGTTAGCGGTTCATCGGCTTTTGACATTAATCATGTTACACAAGAACCATTAACGGGACGCAAATTTGAATACCGTTTGTATCCCATTTCGTGGAATGAATTTGAAGCGAATGTAGGTTACATAAAAGCGCAACAACAATTGGAATTGCGATTGTTATACGGAATGTATCCGGATGTGATCAATAACTTTGGTAATGAATATGAAATTTTAAAAAACCTTGTTTCCAGCTACTTATATAAAGACGTTTTGAGTTTAGCGGGCATCAGGAAATCGGAAGTTTTAGAAAAGATTTTACAAGCATTAGCTTTTCAGGTTGGTAGTGAGGTAAGTTATAATGAAATAGCACAATTAGTTGGTGTAGATAAAAATACGGTTAATAATTATATAGATTTGTTGGAGAAAGCTTTTGTGATTTTTAGATTAAATAGTTTTAGTAAAAATTTGAGAAATGAAATAAAGGCTAACAGAAAAATCTATTTCTACGACAATGGTGTTCGGAATATGTTGATTGGAAATTTCAATTCATTAGACTTTAGGCAGGATAAAGGGGCATTGTGGGAAAATTTTTTAGTTTCAGAGCGATTTAAACAGCTGTCCTATTCTCAAAGTTTGTCTAAACCTTACTTTTGGAGAACTACACAACAACAGGAAATAGATTACATTGAAACTAATGCTGATACAGTCAGTGCTTTTGAATTCAAATGGGCTTCCGCTAAAAAAGCGAAGTTGCCTAAATCATTTAAAGAAGCGTATCAACCTAGTTTTTTGGTAGTAAGCAAGGAAAATTTTAGGGAGTTTTTAAAGTAGTTCGAAAGATATACTTCTTTTTGGGTGGAAAGCGTGCCAATTGTTTGGTGGTCGTTATTGATTTTATTTTAATAAAAAAACCGAAGCTTTTAAACTTCGGTCCTAAAATATTATATAGTTAATTTTTATTCAAAAAAATTACACCAATCCCGCTCTTCTTAACAACGCTTCTGGTTTTGGTTCTTGTCCTCTAAAGCGTTTGTACAAAATCATCGGATGTTCCGTTCCGCCTTTAGAAAGCACATTTTCCTTGAATTTGGTTGCTACTTCTTTATTGAAAATCCCTTTTTCTTGGAAATATTCGAAAGCATCAGCATCCAGAACTTCGGCCCATTTGTAGCTGTAATATCCAGAAGAATAACCGCCTTGAAAAATATGGGAAAAAGAAGTGCTCATCGCATTTTCTTTTACATCAGGATACAATTGTGTGGCTGTAAATTGTTCGGTTTCAAAAGCTTTAATGTCCTTGATATTGGATGGATCTTGTGCGTGCCATCCCATGTCTAAAAACCCAAAACTCAATTGGCGCATCGTTGCTATTCCTTCTTGAAAACTCGCGCTTTCTTTAATTTTATGGACTAATTCCATCGGAATCATTTCGCCAGTTTGATAATGGTATGCGAACAAAGCCAATGCTTCCGGTTCGTAACACCAGTTTTCGAGAATCTGACTTGGTAATTCTACAAAATCCCAATAAACACTTGTTCCGGATAAACTTGGATAAGTGGTGTTGGCCAACATGCCATGTAACGCATGGCCAAATTCATGAAACAAAGTCGTTACTTCGTTAAAAGTTAATAATGATGGTTTTGTTTCTGTAGGTTTCGTGAAATTACACACAATGGAAATGTGTGGTCTTTCGTTGATTCCTTTTTTTATGTATTGCGATTTAAAAGACGTCATCCAGGCTCCGTTGCGTTTGCCTTTTCTTGGAAAGAAATCAGCATAAAATACGGCAACTAATTGGTCTTCTTCGTCTTTTACTTCGTATGTTTTTACTTCCTCATTATATTTATCCACTTCGAAAATTTCTTCGAAAGTGATTCCATATAATTTTTGTGCTACTGCAAAAGCACCGTCTAAGACTTTTTCTAATTGGAAATACGGTTTTAATATTTCATCATCCAAATTGAATAACTGCTGCTTCAATTTCTCCGAATAATAAGCGCCATCCCACTTTTCCAGTTGTTCAATACCGTCTAGCTCTTTTGCGAAAGCAGTTAACTGTGCAAATTCTTTCAAAGCTGCAGGTTTTGCTTTTTCCAATAAGTCATTCGAAAATGTTTTTACTTTCTCCGGACTTTCTGCCATTCTTTCTTCAAGTACAAAATGAGCGTGCGAGGCGTATCCTAAAACTTGTGCTCTGTCAAAACGCAATTTGGCAATTTTAAGCACAATTTCTTGATTGTCAAATTCGTTGTTTTGGAAACCTTTGGCACCAAAAGCGATTGCCATTTTTTTGCGCAATTCGCGATTGTCAGCATAGGTTACAAACGGAACATAACTTGGATAATCCAACGTGAAAATCCATCCTTCTTTTTCTTGGCTTTTAGCCAAAGAACGAGCAGCTTCTATAGTTCCTTCCGGCAAACCAGCTAAATCTGCTTCATTGGTAATGTGCAATTCATAGGCTTGGGTTTCGGCTAAAACATTTTCGCCAAACTGCAAACTCAATTTCGATAATTCTTTGTCGATTTCTCGCAAAAGATTCTTTTTGTCTTCCGGCAAATTGGCTCCGTTTCTGGAGAAGCTTTTGTATTTTTTGTCTAAAAGCGTAGTTTGTTCCGGATTTAGATTAAGCTTATCTCTTTGCTCGTAAACTGTTCTTACTCGGGCGAATAAATCAGGGTTAAGGCGAACATCATTTTCAAATTCAGACAATAAAGGGGAAACTTCCTGAGCAATTTTTTGAATTTCATCATTCGTTTCTGCTGAATTTAAGTTGAAAAAGATACTTGAAATTCGATCCAAAACATCTCCGCTGAATGCTAATGCCTCAATGGTGTTTTCGAAAGTTGGTTTTATAGGATTTCTTACTATAGCATCGATTTCGGCTTTTGCTAATTCGATTCCTTTTTGAAAAGCAGGAAGAAAATCTTCGTTCTTTATTTTCGAAAAAGGGGCAGTGTTATATTTTGTATTGAAATGGTGTGTTAGGATGCTCATTTGTATTTTTTTTGATAAAAATAATTCGATGTTTAAAGATAACAAAGGTAGGTGTTTATTGAAAAAAATGAGGTTGCTAAAGGAATTGATTTATCCTAAAATGCTAGAATGGATTGTGTTATTTAAATGTTATTTATTTCGTTTGACAGTAATAAAGCCTTAAATTGTAAAAAAAAAGATTGGTTTTTGAAGAAACGAATCAAAAAAATAAATAAAATATGAACTATCAAATTATAATAAAAAGCGTCAATACTGTAGATCAAATCGAGGAATATTGGACCAATGAAGATTATATCAAACTGCTTGAAAAATTCGATTATCCGGATGCTTCTGATGCTGATACAGCCAGTTTAAGAGAATTGTTATTTATGGCAATTTCTGATTTTGAACCTAAAGATGCTGCCGTAATTGTATTGGAATACAAATTATCAGAAGATTTAAATGAAGGTCAAATTCAGCAAATTTCAAACGATATGTTTTTAGACAAAGTCTGTGAAGAATATCCTGAAATAGGTTTGCATTCGACTTTGTTTCATGTGAACCAATTACTTTTTAAAGCATATAACGGTAAATTCCCTAATGCAAAAGCCACAATTCTTGAGTGCAGTATGACGACATCAGAAGGAGCAAACGAATTAACGAAAGAAAATGTTTTAAAATTGTTAAGCAACGGTTTGTCTGATAGTACTCTTATCAAAAGATTGTTTGATCATGCGATGAATGAAAATGCACCTTTTCCGGAAGCCGAAGATATTTTGTGGGATTTGACAACTTCGGATAACGTAAATTATACTTTAACTACTTCAGAATATTGGTTGAACAAAGAAGATATCATTGCTTCGGAATTTGAAGGAGTTCTGGAAGAATCAGTAAGTGTAGAATAAATGATTCCCGATTTGAAATAAAGAAAGCTCCGTAATGGAGCTTTCTTTATTATTTATGTAGCGTTTCAGAAGCTATATCTACCGCTTCTTTCAATCCGGTCTTATATAGTATTATTCGGTCAAGGACACTTTTGTTGTGACTTCCTATGATTTGAGCGGCAAGAATTCCAGCATTTTTTGCTCCATTTAGTGCAACAGTTGCTACAGGAACACCACCCGGCATTTGAAGAATAGACAAAATACTATCCCAACCATCGATAGAATTACTGGATTTCACAGGAACGCCAATTACTGGAAGCGGTGACATCGAAGCGACCATTCCGGGTAAATGTGCAGCACCACCAGCACCGGCAATAATTACCGTAATCCCACGATGATGTGCATTTTTACTAAAATCAAATAATTTTTCTGGTGTTCTGTGAGCGGAAACAATGTCAACTTCTGTTTCTATATCAAATGCTTTTAGGATGTCTATTGCTTCTTGCATTACGGGCATGTCAGAAATACTTCCCATTATAACGGCTACTTTCATTTTATTTATTATTTAAAGATTGAAAAATTTAAAGATTGAAAAATTACCCAGAACTAAATTAGACCTGTCGTAATTTTTAAATCATTAAATCTTTTAATTATTCAATTTAGTACTAATTACCCGAATCGTATTTTTTACTTTTTCAGCAATTTTTCTGGCTTCATCAATATTTTTATTTACAATAGTAACATGTCCCATTTTTCTAAAGGGGCGTGTTTCTTTCTTGCCATAAATGTGAGGTGTAACTCCTTCCCAACTTAATATTTTTTCAATATTTTCGTAAACTACATCTCCAGAAAAACCTTCTGCACCAGATAGATTTACCATGATACCGGCCACTTTACTAGCTGTATTTCCTAAAGGCAAATTAAGAATGGCGCGCAAATGATTTTCAAATTGCGAAGTATAACTGGCTTCAATGGAATAATGTCCAGAATTATGTGGGCGAGGAGCGACTTCGTTAACTAGGATTTCATCATCTTCAGTTTGAAACATTTCGACTGCCAAAAGTCCAACATGATTGAATTTCTCCGAAACATTTAATGCAATTTCGGTTGCTTTTTTAGCAACTGCAGCATCAATTCGAGCAGGACAAATCACGTATTCTACTTGGTTTGCTTCTGGATGAAATTCCATTTCTACCACAGGATAGGTTTTTATTTCACCCGATGGATTGCGACAAACGATAACCGCCAATTCATTTTTGAAAGGAACCATTTCTTCGGCAATACATTCCACATTGGCTAAATTGTCTAAATCTGAAATTTGTCGAATGACTTTTACCCCGTTTCCATCATAACCGAATTCAGTGCATTTCCATACAAAAGGCAGCTTCAATTTAGAATCCAGTATAGCAACTACTACACTTTTTAGATTACCAAATCGCTTGTAATTTGCGGTGGGAATCGCATGGTTGGTATAAAAATCTTTTTGAATTCCTTTATTTTGAATCAGTTTCAACGTTTTGGGAGAGGGATATACTTTTACCCCTTCTTCTTCAAGTTTTATTAAAGCTTCAAGATTAACCAACTCGATTTCAAAGGTTAATACATCAACCAGTTTTCCAAAATTGTAAACGGTTTCAAAATTCATTAAATCCCCTTTGAAGAATTTATCACAAGCTATTTTACATGGTGCTTCATCACTTGGATCAAGAACATAAGTTTGTATGTCGAATTTTCGAGTGTCAAACAACAGCATTTTGCCGAGTTGTCCGCCACCGAGAATTCCCAGTTTAAAATCAGAAGAAAAATAATTCATTAGGTTGTTGTTTATGCAAAGATAATTGATAATTAACAAATGTCAATTTATTGTTTGTTGATTTGATTAGTGATTTTTTTTAAATTTGAAAGTAATAATGACATATTCGATGAGAATTTTATGTACTAACGGATAAACAAGTATCTTTACCTCCTTATAGGTTATTAATTTTGATTTGGTTTAGCAGGCTAATTTTGGCTATTTATTGTGTAAAATAAGTCGTTTATTACATGTTTTATTTGTTAAAGCTAGGTTTTAAAAACAAATTTAAAAATTAGTAAATCAATTAAAAAGACACAGCAAGGAATTACTTGTTACTGCCTCAATCTTGAAAATCGAAAATAAAGTTACGTCTTAGTAGTTTATCAAATAAATTTCGATTTTAATGCGATTAACTTTTATTTTGACAAATTATTTTTTGAATTTGATTCGATTTTCTTTTAATAACTAAATCTATGACCTCAAATAATTGGACTAAACATATTCAAAAATATCTTTTCCTTCTCAAAGATGATTTTTTTGGATTACCCTATTTGTCTAATTCACCACGAGTTATGTTGGATAGTTTAATAAAATTACCGATAACAAATCATAAATCTTTGCAACAGTCAGTTTCTTCAAATAATTATTTTTGTAAAGGTATAATACGCTATCGTGAAATTGAAGACGGTTTTTGGCTACTGGAAACCGATATAACTATCAAAGAAAATATAATTGCTAAGGCTATTTATGATGAAAATCAATTAAGAGATTATTATATATTATCTTTTTCTGTATTTAAATATAAATATGCTTTTAAAAATTTAAGTGATAGCATACTTCTGAGTACTTGTTGGACTTTTTACAAACCTGGAACAGAAGTGACAACCTATTTTTATAAAGGCACAACAGGTAAGTTTTTTAATGTCGCATTTAATAAGGAATGGGCTAATAAAAATCTTTCTTCTAACAAGTTTCCTCAAAAAGAGGTTATTAAGAATTTTTTAGATACTAAAAAAGGTTTTTTTACTTGGTTAGACATCGCTCCAAAAGCACATGGTTTAGCAAAAATAATGTCAAAAAATTTAGAAACCGAAATTGAAGGAAAATTTAATACTGTAGATTTAAAAAAGCATTCTATAAAATTGATTGCTGAATTTTTTAATAATTCTTTTGAAGATAACCGCATTTTAGATAATGTTTCGTTAAGTAATTTAGATTATTATAATGTGGCCAAGGCCGAGAAAATGATTTTGCATAATTTGCATCTTCCGTTTTTAGGCATTGAAAGTATTGCATCTGAGGTAAATAGTTCGGCTACAAAATTAAAATCTAACTTCAAAACGGTTTTTGGGTTTTCTATGTTGCAGTATCACAAAGAAAAAAACATGCTTCTGGCTATGCAACTGATTCAAAATCCGGATATTCAAATTCAAAATATAGCAACTGCAACAGGTTATGAAAGTGCGAGTAAATTTACGGCAACATTCAAAGAACGTTTCGGGAAATTGCCATCAGCTTTTAGAAATAATTAAATTGTAGATGCTTTTATCGAATAAAATATGTTGCAACAGCCTATTTTGTATTTTCATTTAATCTATATTTACATAATAAATTCTTATAATAATTCCTGTTAATTAAAATTTTATACCTATCAAATATGCGTTTAGCAAAGTGGATTAAATTCATAAAAGAGAATATAAATTTTTACAGGGATGGTTTCTTTGAGTTGCCTTATTTATCTAATTCTCCTGAAATTTTAATAAAAAGTATTATCAATTCCCCCTCTTCCCGTCACGTTCGGGATGAACAAGCGGTTTACAGAAACAATCCTTTTTCTAAAGGTGTTATGCGTTATAGGGAGATTGAAGAGGGTTTCTGGATTATTGCAACAAATATTACATTTAAGAAAAATGTGATGCTAAAAGCAATTTATGACGAGGACTTTGTTAGTGATTATTACACACTTACATTTACAGTTTTTGAGAGCGAAGTGAAATTGCAAAATACATTTGCTGATAAGACCCCTTTTTCAAGCAAATATTGGGGTTTCAAAAGACCAGGGACCGAAGTTGGCGCTTATTTTTATAAAGGTTCTGTTTGTGAATTTTACCTTTACGGATTCAGTAAAAAATGGGCAGAAAAAAATTTTTCGTTTGAAACTTTGCCCGAAGACAACCAAATTAAAAGTTTTTTAAATTCAGACAAAGGCTTTATATCTTATCAGGATATTGTGCCTAATGCAGGTGAATTATCTAAAGAAATTTGGATGAATTTAAAAACGGTTAAAACAGATCAATTGAGTAAATCAATTTTAAAATCTCAAACACTTCATTTAGTTTCCACTTTTTTTAAGAATGCATTTGTCGACCTACGCATTGGTAATTACATACCTGTAAATACAACGGATTATAGGAAAATTGCCAAGGCTGAAAAATTAATTACCGATAATCTAACGGCACCTTTTCAAGGTGTAGATAATATTGCCCAACAGGTGAACTTGTCCCCTACAAAACTAAAGTTGACTTTTAAGTCTGTTCATGGGATTTCTATGTTGCAATACCATAAAGAAAAAAATTTACTTCTCGCTATGCAAATGGTTACAAATACCGATATGCAAATAAAAAATATTGCTTTTGCAACGGGTTATGAAAGCGCGAGTAAATTTACAGCCAATTTTAAAAAACGCTTTGACAAACTCCCGTCAGAAGTACGTTTTTTATAGCCATTATAAATGGATTTTGGCTATTTTAACAAATTATTTTATTTTTTTTAGGACTATTTTTCTGATTTTATTAATTTATTTCATTTTCATTTTTTTTAAATATTAAAATATAAATCACTGTTTTTGATTGATTTAGTGAATTTATAGATCGATTTTTATAGATTCAATATTTAAAAAATAACAACTGGTCTTAATAGGCTATCGATATGTCCTAATGGGCTATTTCTCCACTTTTTTTTCTTCTATTTTTGTTGCAAAATAAATTTAAATAAACTAATATGAAATTAAAATTACTCTTCATTATGAGCTTTTTTTGTGTTTTTTATAATACAATCAATGCTCAGTCAAATCAAACAGAACCAAAGTATATCCAAAATTGGACCCGACTTGAAGAGGCGAAATTTTATTTTGATGTTTCATATGCTGTGGTAAAGTGCAGCCCAACATCAAAAGCAATAGTCATTATGAACGCCTTTAACGAAGGAGGGACTTATCCAAAAGTTGGATTTAAGCTTGCTTTGAAAGATGCAGCCGGCAATGAGGCTCAGGTGGAAATTGCTCTTTTCAAAACAAAAATCGGAGATATGTTTATCGCGTCCTGCAGTTCAGAGAATCATGCCAATCTAAGGTTTGATGTGCCAGAGGGAATAGATGCTTCTACAATGAAAATTTCGATCATTTATAATACAGGATCATGAAAAAAATAATTTCAATCTTATTAATCATTGTATGCTTGGGAGTAAGCACACAATCTTATGCGCAATCGTGTACCGCACCTGTAATCAATAGTTTTTCGCCAAATACTGGGTTTATTGGAAGTATAGTTACAATTTTTGGTGCAAATTTTGATTCTAATACGATCACTAATAATGTGGTGTATTTCGGATCTACGAGAGCCACTGTTGTTAGTGCCACATTTGGAAAGCTGGAAGTTATTGTACCTGTTGGAGTCTCTACTGCTCCAATATCAGTTACAAACCAATGTTATCTTACGGCTTATTCTAGCGTTTCTTTTAATGGTATATTTTGTCCAACTCCGTTGGAAATTCAAACCTATAATAATAGAGCTTACGATTTAAGTGTTGGTTATGGAGCATATAACATGTTATCACAGGATTTAGATCTTGATGGAAAACCTGAAGTGGTTTCATCTAATGGCGGTTTATCAATTGCTATTAACAAGTCTACACCAGGTATGCTTAGCTTTATTGCTCTGAATATCGCTGTGGGAGGAGGTTCGAGTATTTATGCTGCCGACTTTGATGGTGATGGCTATAAAGATTTACTTTCTACCAACTATGTCAATCGGAACACAAGTACAATAGGTAATGTGTCGATGGCACCTGCTCAAACTATTCCAAGTGTGAGTTCTTATCAAATTGCTGCAGGTGATTTTAACAACGATGGTAAAATTGATATCATTGGCGAAAATGGATCCAATGTGACTGTTGCGTTTAATACAAGTACAGGGCCAGGTAATATTTCATTCGGGCCTGCCCAAGTTTGTGCTTATGTGGGAACAAATTGTACCGGTATTCAAGTAGCAGATATTGATGGAGATGGTAAAACGGATTTTATCGCGTCACAAGGTAATGCAAACAGAGCTGTTTCCATTAGAAATACTACTTCTGTTGGAAGTACGACCCCATCTTTTGAAGCACCTGAATACTGGGCTTCTGATTCTAATCCTGCGGATGGTTTTGGTACATTTCCTTATAGAGCTCAGATTGCTGATTTTGATAAAGATGGTAAAATAGATTTTACATCTTGTAATTTTAGCGGACAAACTAATGTTGCCTTATGGAGAAATATTTCGACTGTCGGTGATATCGTTTTCGCACCAACTGTCAACCTACCATCTCCAGAGGGTAACTACAGAATTGGAGTAGGTGATGTGGATGGTGATGGATATGCTGATGTTGTGACTAAATCTTTGCAAATGAACGTGTTCTCAGTTTACAGGAATACTACTACAGGTCCAGGAGCTCCAACTTTTGCCTCAAGAGTTGATTATACATCCAGCGCGCAAGCAGAAGTTTCGGGTATTGTTGTTGGTGATTTAGATGGTGATTTTGTGCCAGATATCGCTACTTCTGGAATAAGTTCTAATCGTATCTTGTTTCATAGAAACACAAGTTCACAGACAGACAATACACCACCAACTGCAATTGCCCAAAATGTGGTTGTAGCATTGGCTCCAGATGGAACAGTGACTGTTACTGCAGCTCAAGTGGATAACGGCTCTTCTGATGCTTGTGGAATTAATACTATAACACTTTCTAAAACTTCCTTTACATGCTTGAATATTGGTGAAAACCCAGTGATCCTTACTGTAAAAGATAATGCGGGGAATGAATCTACGGCCAATGCAATAGTAAATGTGCAACCTGCGGCAATTATTGTTTCGGGCCAAACCACTGTTTGTCAAGGTGAGATTATCCCTCTTTTAGCGAATCCAGGAGATTCTTATCAATGGTATAACAATAGCGTTGCCATTAGTGGAGCAGCCAGTCAGAATTATACAGCAACACAAACAGGTGCTTATACTGTAGAAGTTACAAATGCGGGTGGCTGTTCTGGAACTTCACTTCCTACGGTGGTAACGGTTAATGAAAACCCAACTGTTAATATACTAGAAGGAAATAATGTTTATTTATGCAGTGGTTCGGCAAACTTGACAGCTTCTCAATCATCTACCTATCGATGGATGAAAGATGGGGTAGATATAGCAAATGCTACTCAGCAAATTTATACTACCACTACAACTGGTAATTATAGTGTCAGAGTGATTGATTTGTTCGGATGTTCTGCTCAATCTTCAACAATTGTAGTTTCAAACGGAGCTCCTGAAATTGGAATAACTGAAGGCGCTACACCAATTTCAAATAGGAGTTCGAGTGATTTCGGTACTGTATTCCCGAATGCTAATAATGTTAAGACGTTTACAATAAGTAATGCTGGTGCTAATGCATTGGATGTATCGCAAATTTTAATAAGTGGAGATGATAATCAGTACTTTAGTATATTTGGTGCGCCAACATCGATAGCAGCAAATTCCTCAGCAAATTTTGATTTAATTTTTAATGCTCTAAATATTACTAGTTATAACGCTGCTGTAACTGTAATCAGTAATGATTGTGATAATGCCAGAATTACTTTTAGTGTAACGGCTGAGATTACCTGCGTTGCTGCTGCTTTGACTGTACCTTCTAACATGGTTATAAATACTGATAGCAATAATTGCTCTGCAACTGCAGTTTATATTGCTAATGTTACGGGTGCTCCTGCACCAAACGTGACTTATTCGTTTTCTGGTGCGACTACTGGAAATGGACAAGGAACAGGTTCTGGGAGTATATTGAACTTAGGTGTAACTACAGTTACAATTAGTGCTAGCAATCCATGTGAAAATGCTGCACAATCATTCACTGTTACTGTCACAGATAATCAAATCCCAGTAATTACTTCTAACGGTGATAAAAATGTGAATGTTGATTTAAATGTTTGCGGAGCAACTGTAGCTGTTTCGGCATCTACCACAGATAATTGTACTGTAGGCGCAGCAAAAGGCGTTCGAAGCGATGCATTGGCATTGAGTGCTGTTTATCCGGTGGGAACCACAACGATTAAATGGAATGTATCAGATGCTAACAGTAATGCAGCAGTTGAAGTTGTCCAAACCGTTATCGTAAGGGATAATCAACTTCCTGTGATTACTT